>JAYVTC010000048.1:0-116468 GCA_043774745.1 Cyclobacteriaceae bacterium
CACCCGTCAAATACTCGGCTATGATTGCTTCACGCCCTTCAATAATAATTTTTTCCATATTGTTTACACGTTAATTCGTGTAAACCTATTTCAGGACGAGACAGTGCCCATAATTTGAAAAGGAGAAATCGTCTCTTGTAAAAAGAAATACGCAAGTACCAGTGTTGATACCGGACCAATACTTCCCACAATAGCAGTGTTGTCGGATCCAATTCGTTTAATGCCTTCCACTACCATATAAGAAGGAACTACCGTTGATAATATCGCCATCAAAAAACTGTACACATAAACCAGGGAAGGGAAACCCCACAAAGAAATATTAGAATTCAAAAAGAAGTGAAACAACACTCCTATTGAAGCAAAGCTCATGGCATAGCTGTTGAACTTGGCTGCTCCCACCATCGGAATTAAACGTCCGCTCCCAACAATATAAGCCGCATAGGTAAAGGCACAGATAAAGATGAGCACCGATCCCAAAATAAAATTGCTGCTTTGCGTGGATTGCAAATCTACCTCACTAAAGAAAGCGATCAATAATCCAACGTATGTAATTACCAGTGCCACCCATTGAATTGGTTTAATTTTCTCTTTGAAGATCAACGAAGACATCAGCATAACCAATGTTGGGTAAATAAAAAGGATCAAGCGTTCGATACCTGCTGTTACATACTGCAATCCTAAAAAATCAAGCAGACTGCTGATGTAATAGCCAAGGCAACCGATCACGGCAACACTTACCCACTGGCGCGTTGTAAATTTTACGTTGGTCTCTTTTGATGAAGATGCATAGGCCGATATTGCAAAAAACGGCAGAGAAAAAACCATACGCAATGCTAACAAGGTAATCGCATCCACGGTGGTGTCGCGATAAGCAAGTTTTACAAAGATTGCTTTCGTAGAAAAACAGATAGCACCCAAAAGTGCAATGAGCACGCCTCCCATAAAATACTTACGCGACTTCGGTGCAGCGGTCATGCTTTTCCTGAAACAAGGACTCGCGCCAACTTCATTAAGTCTGCCTCGCTATTGTATATATTGGGTGACACCCGGATAGCATCTCCACGGAATGAAACGGATAATTTATTCTTCTGTAAAGCCTTCTTGATTTTATCAGCTTGCGCACTCGCTGGTAATCTCACACCAAACAAATGATGTCCTCTGAATTTTTCATCCTCCACCCAATAGCCAGCCTCTTGTAAAATACTAATTGGCTTGCGCGTAATCCTTGCACAATATTGCTGAATTGCTTTGGGTTTCCATTGATTGATTTGCTTCACAGCTTCCAGCAACATCGGCAGTAAAATAAAATTGCTGTGCTCACCTACTTCATAGCGCAATGCTCCGGGCTGATAATTTGTTTCATAATTTACAAGGCCTGCAAAGTTTTCACTATGAAGTCGGTTAATCCAATTCTCCTCTACGGGTTTGCCCTGATCAAAATATTCTCCATAGTAAGCAAGGCCCAATGAATATGGCCCCATCAGCCATTTATACCCTGCACATATTAGTGCATCTGGTTGTATTTCTTTCACATCAAAAGGTAATGCGCCCACCGATTGTGTTCCGTCTATGATGAGGAGTGCTCCGACTTCTTTCGTGCGCTTTCTTATTTCCTTTAAATTGAATAGCGTGCCATCCGCCCAATGAACATTGCCCAATGCAACCAGCTTCGTGTTCTGATCGATGGCATCCAGCAATCTTTCATTCCACACTTTACCCCTGTTGACCAATTCATTTGGTGGTGCAATCACTTTTATTTTCGCCCCGGTGTCCTGATGCACCCGGTGCCAGGGATAATAATTACTCGGAAATTGTTCAGCGGCAACAATGATATTATCCGATGAGGACAGCTTAATGTTATTCACCACATTGGCCATGCCATAGGAAACGGAAGACACCAGCACCACACGATGCGCTTCACCATTAATTAACTTTGAAAATTCCTTTCTTAGTTTTTCTGTGTCTTTAAAAAAATCAGCACCCGTAACAGCGGCTGGACTTCTTTTGGCATGAATGCCCTCAATGCCTTTCTTCTCAACAGACTTCAGCATGGGCGACATATAAGCACAATTCAGGTATATACTGCCAGAAGGCAAAGAAAATTTAGATCGTTGATTGGTTATCATGACTAATAGTTTTGATGAGAAAGTCCGAGTGAATCTCGCAGATAAAGAAATTCATTTTTATTTTTTGTCCAGTAGTTGGTGATCAGCTGCTTATCCAGGGTCGCTGTTGTTGTATACGTATTTCCATTTTGTTGATACTTTTCAGTCCAGCCTTTTATGCGGTGTGGAAACGCCTTCTCAAATTCAATGGCAAGGCTTCGCTTATGTAAGGGATACGTTATCGTGTAGGCTACAAGATCTGACGCTTCCTCTTTCGTGCATATTGCTTTTTCACTATTCAAGCCGGTATGGCTTAGACGTGAGAAAAATAATCCAGGTATCATATCCAGTTCTCCAATAGGCAGGCTTTGCGGATCAAGCCTGATACGATTCCAAAGTTCGTCCTCCAGCCAGGTTACTTTTATATTCAGATTTTCGTCTCCTTCCTTTTCAAAGTAAGAATGGCCGGCAATTACATATTTTTTATGTTTAAGATTCACTTGCGAAAAAACCTGGCCACACCATTCCTGCGCGCTCATCGTGAGTTTTAATGTATGAGGAACTTGATTTACATCAACGGGTGTAAATGCAGAGAGCATCATGGAGTACGGATATATTCCAGTGACAAAATTTTTCGTCATATTCAATTTAAGCACACTTACTTTGTCTGTTTCTGCCAGGTCTGGATTATCCAGCTTTACCTGTTTGTTTTTGGAAAAGTCTTCGGTGACAAAAATCATCATTGCTTTGCCTATTCGCTCTTCACCATATCGGTTTTGTAATAAATGATATGAGCTTACTTCTGCATTGCCAGCATACCAGTAATTTTTAAAGTCATCCGAAATAATTGAATTGGTCGGTTTACCCGGTTGCTTATCGCACGAAATCAAGCTGAGTCCCACCAAAAAACAAAAAATGAGTATATGTGCGATGAATTTCACGATCACTTAATTTAATAATTTAAACATAACTCAATCTCAGCTCAAAATTAAACTTGGGGTTACCAATTTTGTCGAACAAACATTAAGATAGACATCTAAACCATCATGAGTCAGAAAGAGATTTATAAGGGAATCGAATTTGTTCGTATTTCAAATCTGCCAAAAGAACAAAGTGAGAGAATCCATGCGGCTTTCCCCAAGGAGAAAATAATAAAAATTCTAAGAGATGAGGTGATATTAAGAGACTGTATTCAATATCACGAATATCAGACGTGGTTTAGAGAAACATATCAAAGACAGAGGGAAATGGTGATGAATAAGCCTGAAAACACATTCTCCAATTATAATCTGGCCCTCAAATAAACTAATCTCAAATTCCTTAGGAAACGATCTGCACAACATTTCCAATTGAGTCCTTGAAGTATTGATTCATGCCTTGTATTTCAGATAAGAGTTATTTGCTATCAATAGATATTCATGATTCACACATTTTTCTCTTAGCCTCCTGATATTCATTCCAGATCTCATGGAGTATTTCAGACGCTGATTTTATATCTCTGATTGAGGCCGCCACCTGACCTATTTCCAGCTCGCCTTCAATCAGGTCACCTTCAAAGATTCCTTTCTTCGCTCTTCCTTGTCCCAAAATCTTTTGCAGCTCTTGGGCTGTAGCGCCATGTTGCTCGGCTTTTGCCACCTGCTGATAAAACTCATTTTTGATCAGGCGCACAGGAGTTAGTTGCTTCATGGTAAGGGCAGTATCCCCCTCATTAAGTTCAGTGATTTTTTTCTTGAACGCTTCATGTGCTGATGATTCTGCACTTGCGGCAAATCGTGTCCCTACCTGAACG
The DNA here is from genome assembly GCA_043774745.1 of Cyclobacteriaceae bacterium. Taxonomy (GTDB): domain Bacteria; phylum Bacteroidota; class Bacteroidia; order Cytophagales; family Cyclobacteriaceae; genus ELB16-189. The sequence continues at coordinate 3,898 of JAYVTC010000048.1, forward strand.
CCTTCAGCACCTAAAGCTTCAACGGCAAGCATTGATTTTCCAGAACCAATGCCTCCTGCCGCAATCACAGGAATAGAAACCGCTTCACAAACCATCGGAATCAAACAAAGGGTGGTGGTTTCCTCGCGGCCGTTGTGTCCGCCTGCCTCAAATCCCTCGGCTACTACCGCATCAACTCCGGCTTGTTCACTTTTCCTGGCAAACTTGGAGCTTGATACAACATGAACTACGGTTATCCCCTTGTCCTTTAAGAGACCTGTCCAGAGGGAAGGGTTGCCAGCCGAGGTGAAGACAATTTTTACCTGCTCCTCTACGAGGATCTTCATTATCTTACCGATCTCGGGATATAGCAAGGGTACATTCACCCCAAATGGTTTTGAAGTTGCAGTTTTACATTTTCTGATATGTTCCTGAAGGGTTTCGGGGTGCATCGAACCAGCCCCGATCAGGCCCAAGCCACCAGCTTCGCTTACTGCGGAAGCCAGTCGCCAACCGCTGCACCAGACCATACCAGCCTGAATAATTGGAATGTGAATACCTAATAACTCCTGAACTCTCTTTGAGGCCATTTTGGTTTATTTATGTTTCAAATCTATCTCCTATGAACTTGAAAATCTGACATTTAGAAATGTGTTTTTTTTTATGCTTCCTCTGATGTCATTTTAGTTGTCCACAAAGAACTGATTAATCCAAACGCATATAATTATCTAATAATCATATACTTAAGCTATAATATTCTCGTCATGTTGACAACTCTTGATAATTGTGGAATTCTTTTTGGGCTTATTTTTGTGAATTTCTAAGTGTCTGAATTCTACCATTTTAGTCAACTTATTTCAGTTACCTTACATGGACTATTTTTACCACGGCAAAAGGCAAAAACAAATTAGTTTTAAACCTTGTCTTCCCAAACAAATGAGAACCCTTTCCCTAATAACAGTTTTGCTCCTTACTCATTTGTCAGCTAATGCACAGCAGGCTGATCAAATCAAGCTAAAAGATCTGCAGCAAGTAATTAATAAGCCTTCTGATAAGGTGCAGGTAATCAACTTTTGGGCAACCTGGTGCGCGCCTTGTGTAAAGGAAATTCCATTGTTTGAAAAATTGAATCAGGCGAATAAAAATGTAGAGATTACGCTGGTAAGCATGGATTACGACTTAGATCCAAATCCCGAAAAGGTGTATCGGTTTATGAACCGTAAGAACCTACAATCAAAAGTGGTGATCCTGGCCGAACGCAACCCCAACGACTGGATCTCAAAGATTGATAAAAGCTGGAAGAGTGGCACCTTACCTGCAACGCTCATCATAAACACCCAAAACGGTAAGAGAAAATTTGTCCAACAGGAGCTACATGAAGGCGATCTCGAAAAATTGATTGAAGAAGTGGAAAAATAAATGGTCGCGGCCTCCTGTGATTTTTCTAAGAAATTTAATTCTGCTTCTCTCCCACCGGCAACTCTACATGTTCTCCCCACACATATTTATTAAACCATTGCCAGTTGTGCCATGTGGCTGCTAATCTTTCTTTTGGTTTTGTAATGCCATGACCAAAACCTTTGTAAACAACCAACTCGCTCGGCACACCTTTATCACGAAGACCTTGTAGCAATTCATACGCATTGGCAATCGGCACTCGCCTGTCGTACTCACCATGCTGAATTAATGTTGGGGTCTTTGCTTTATTGATGTTGGTCATCGGTGATGTCTTTTTATAAATTGATTCATCGCTCCAGGGAGTTGCCTTCAGATACTGACGCGTAAATGGATGAATATCGGTGCTCACATAATAGGTCATCCAATTTGAAATTCCCGCCCCCACTGAAATCGCTTTAAATGCATCGGTATTCGTGGTAAGAAACGCAGAGATGTATCCACCCTGGCTCCAGCCCATACTGCCCATTTTGGTTTTGTCGATCATTCCTTTCTTATCAAGATAATCAACACCACTCATGACATCCCACATATCACCCACGCCCAGATTTTTTACATTCAATGATCGAAAAGCTTCACCATAACCCGCAGAGCCGCGATAGTTAGGACGCAACACTAAACAGCCTTTATCCAACCATTGTAAAATCGGATACACTGTGTTAGGAACAGGCGTTGGAGTATCAATGCCTGTTGGGCCACCGTGGATGACCACCATCAACGGATACTTTACGGCAGGATCATAGTTAGCCGGCTTGTGCAGGACTCCTTCTATGATTGCACCATCTTTACTTTTCCAACTGATCACTTCGCTTTGTGCTGTTTCCCAACCGGATGCCTGACTAGTCATATCTGTAATCTTTACTGGCTGCATGGAAACGATGTCGGATACAAACACTTCATTCAATTGATTTCCATTTCTACCCACAAAAGCAACACGTGCGCCATTCTTCGAAAATGAAAATCCATAGATCTGTTCGGGAGTAGTTAATGACACAGCATGACTTCCCGTTGCGGGATCTATCCTGTAAAGATGTCTTTTTGTTTTATTCCAGATAGAAGAATATATACCCGTAGCTTCCCATGAAAAGCCACCCAGATCTTCATCCAGGTTTTTTGCCATCTCCCGTTTAGTCTTTGTTGAAAGATTGATCACAAACAACTTTGAGTTTGTATAAAAATTAGAAGTAGTGTCGTTCACATTGGATGTAAATAAAATTTCCTTCGAATCCGGTGACCAGTCCTCCACGCCATCAGAGCTGGGATTTGAAACAATAAGTGTCACTTTCTTATCACGCAGATCAACCATTGATACATCCGATTTTAAAAATGAATTAATCAATGGATTAGGCTGATGAGAAAAAGCTACTTTGGATCCATCGGGTGATATTAGAAATGAGGTGACTGTAAAATTTCCTTCTGTCAATCGCGTAGCCTTAGGTGGTTCTATGCAGCCTGCCTTTTCTTTTTGTGCATCGTCCGTTTCATAGCAAGGAAGTTCGGAAGGTTCTTTCATGTCGGGTATAAAATCCACTTGCCACAAATGCGAAAGTGTATATTCTTTATCATCGGCTTCAAAGCCACCATATCTATTTTCACGTTCCTTTTTTGTCTTGTCTTCCTTTTCGGATTTCAGAAAAACAAAACTATTGCCATCGGGATGCCACTCAAAAGAAGAAATACCTTCCTCCTGTTTTGTTGCAGCACGAGCTTCACCACCTTCCACGCGCATGACATAAATCTGATTCTTGTTTCCACGATCGGTTAAAAAAGCAATCCATTTTCCATCTGGTGAAAAAGCCGGATTCGTACTGCTGTTTTTTGCTGTGTTGGTTAATTGAAATGGCTTCTCCCCATTTTTACTCAGCCATATTTCCGTGTCAAAACGATTATCATTCCAGTCGGTGGTCTGCACCGTATACGCAATATGTTTTCCATCCGCAGAAAGCGTAACTCCACCAATGCTGCGAAGAGAGATTATCTCTTCAAAAGTCGGAACGTGTTGTGCTGCGGCAAAGCCACTAATAAAAATGAAGAGAAAGAAGAAGCGATTCATAGACAAGCCTTTAACAGGATTCAATCACTATAAAGGGCTTGATAAAACGAAGTGGTTTTACACTGGTGGTAACCGGCCAATACGCATTCCATAGGTTAATTTCTCGTGATGAACAATGCCGTTGAAAGCCTATTGACTTCTTTGCAAATTCCTGATTTCTTTATTCACGATATCCTAAGAGAGAATGTTTGTGACGATAGTTTCTTATGGGTACTTTTAAAACATATTAATATCCGCCATATGAAAATTTTAGTTACGGGTGCGGATGGTTTGCTTGGCAGTAATTTAGTGCGAGAGCTATTGACCCGGGGAGATGAAGTTCGTGCTTTTGTTGAGCCAGGCAGGCAACAGAAAACACTGGAAGGTTTAAACATTGAAAAAGCTCAAGGCAATCTTTTAAATGCTGAAGATGTAATTAATGCGACTCTGGCTTGTGATGCCGTTATTCATTGCGCAGCAAGCACCCGTGTGTGGCCTGCACGATCAGCATTGGTGAATCGGGTTAATATTGAGGGCACAAAGAATATTGTGAATGCCGTATATCAGAATAAAATAAAGCGTCTCGTTTACATTGGTACTGCTAACTCATTTGGGTTTGGTTCTAAAGATATTCCGGGTATAGAAAATAATCCATACAAATCAGAGAAGTATGGGCTTGACTACATGGACTCAAAATATAAAACACAACTATTTATTTTGAATGAAGTCAAAGAAAATAAGCTACCTGCTATCATTGTGAATCCAACATTTATGTTTGGCCCTTATGATTCAAATCCTAGTTCCGGGGCCATGATTGTCGCTTTATTCAAAGGAAAAGTTCCCGGCTATACTTCAGGAGGCAGAAACTATATTTGTGCAAAAGATGCAGCCGTGGCAATTGCAAATGCATTAACGAAAGGCCACGTAGGCGAATGCTATATTTTAGGAAATCAAAATCTTTCGTATCAGGAAGCATTTGAGAAAATTGCAGCAACGATTGGAGTAAAACCTCCAGCCATTCCTATTCCTTCTGTATTCGCAAAACTCTACGGTGGCATTGGATCTGTTATTGGAAAAATTTCTGGCAAGGCTCCCGCTATCAGTTACCCGCTTTCGCGGATTGCCTGCGATGAACATTATTACTCAGCAGCAAAGGCCATTAAGGAATTAGAACTTCCTCAAACGCTCATTGAAGTTGGCATTAAAGAATGTTTTGAATGGCTAAAGCAGAATGGTTATCTCGAAAATAAAAAATAGAACGCGTGTCGTACTTCAAAAATAAAACAGCGATTGTTACCGGCTCAGGAATGGGTATTGGAAGGGCCATCGCTCTTGAGTTATGTAAACAAGGTGCTCATGTCGTATTGAACGGTAGAAGCGAAGAACGGCTTGAAAAAACCCGCCAGGCATTTTTACAGGAAGGATACCGTGTAATTGCTGTGCGGGCCGATGTTACACAGATTTCGGAATGTAACGAACTTATTCAAAAAACCATTGAGGCGTTTGGCGGCATCGATATCCTGATCACTAATGCAGGCATAAGTATGTCAGAATACTTTGAAAAGCTGGACTCGAAAGTTTTTGCTCAGATTATCGAAAGCAATATTCATGGCTCTGCGTTTCCGGTATTAAGCGCACTTCCTGCTATTAAAATTTCTAAAGGTAGTATTGTTTTTATTTCAAGCGCTGCGGGACTGGTTGGCTTACCCACAGCATCAGCCTATAGTGCGGGCAAGATGGCTCTTACTGCGTTGGCTCAATCGCTAAGAATTGAGTTATCAAACACGGGGGTTCATATTGGAATTGTTCACGTTGGATTTACGAAGAATGACGATGATAAGCGTGTTCTGAATGCAAAAGGCGAATTAATACCTGTTGCGCACAGACCAGCTTATTTACAACAAACTCAGGAAGAAGTAGCGAGTGCGGTGCTTGATTTGATTCGCAAACGAAGATTCAAATCAATTCTTTCTTTTGTTGGCAAATTAAATGCCTTTGCTATTCGCTATTTTCCTGGCATCGTGCTTAACATCATTTCTCACTCACAAAAGAGAATGGGAAATGTATACAAATCAAAAAGCTGATTCTATCGTTTACTTTTGAATTGGCAGGGGTGGTGGTCCATCGGGTATATACGCCTTGTACACCTGCCCACCTTTTCGTTGATCAAATTCAGCACGCACATCTTTGCGCAATTGTTCGTTTTCAAAAAGATCTACCATGGTCATGGCCAGTGATTTTGCAGCGAGTGTCATTCCCTTATGTCCAATGCTCATGCCTCCACAAGCCACCACACTCCAACCATGCCAGGCTGTATTTGCGGGAGCTGTAGTTGCGATAAGTGTAATCTCAGGAACAATCCAACTGATATCACCTACATCAGTTGATCCTCCTGTGGGGTGCTCCTGCGTTTCTTTCAACGGATAAATTTTTCCATCCAACCCATCTTGCTTACCACCCTGCACTTCCTGAATTTTTTTGGCGAATGCGATCTCATAATCCGTATACGTAATCGGACCTAAAATTTCCAGGTTCTTTTGAAGTGCTCCGGCTCCTGTGCGATTTACCAGCATTTCATAATCGCCAGTTTGTACCGTCACTTTTGCTTCTACACCTGCAACCATACCTGCGCCTTGTGCAATCTCTTTCACACGTTTAAATACTTCTTCTACACCCTCGCGTTTACTGTCGCGCACCCACATCCATACTTTGGCGTATTCTGGTACTACGTTTGGGACATCGCCACCTTTCACGATCGCATAATGCATACGCACGCTGGGGCGCACATGTTCACGAAACATGTTTACTCCATAAGTAAATGCTTCTAAACCATCCACCGCACTTCTGCCATTCCATGGGTCAGCCGCAGCGTGAGCCGCTTTACCTTTAAACTCTACAATGAAATCAACCATAGCTTGAGAGCTTTGAGTGCTCGCGGCAATCTGCACATCCGGATGCCAATCCAAACACACATCCAGATCGGCAAACAATCCATCGCGTGCCATATAAATTTTTCCGCCTACAGATTCTTCAGCTGGTGTTCCGTAAAAACGGATTGTCCCTTTTAGTTTTCCCTGTTGAATCAGTTCTTTGATTGCAACTGCGGCACCCAAACTTCCTGCACCAAATAAATTATGTCCGCATCCGTGGCCAGCAGCACCTTGTTCCAGGGCTTCTTTGGTTGGTTGCGCTTTTTGTGAGATGCCCGGCAATGCATCATACTCACCCATGATGCCAATGATCGGTTTACCCGATCCAAACTCTGCTGTAAACGCAGTGGGCATGCCCGCTACTCCGCGCTTTACGTTAAAGCCTTGTGCTTCGGCATAATCGGCAAGCTCCTTAGCCGACTTGCTTTCTTTCAATGCCGTCTCAGCATAAGCCCATATTTTATCACTGATGGAAATTAATTCAGATTGATGCTTGTCAACAGATTGCATCACCGCAGACTTATTCGGATTAACTACAGTTTTTTGTTTCTGACTTATTGCTGAGGTGCTTAGCAATACAAACACTAGAGTTACTATTTTTTTCATTTGAGTACTTTTATTCTGTGCTAATTTAATCAATCAACCTTCTTACATCTTCTTATCGTTTTTATCTACTACTATCTGTGGAAGGTTCTTCACCTTATCATTAATCGGTGATACGTTTTCATTCATGATTCGATTCAGTTGATTGGTTGCGTCTTGTGTTTCCTGTTTCAATTCATCTATGCGACCTAATTGTGGTTGTGTTGGCCGAGCGGTGGCTTCATCAACAGCGTTAAACAAATCTGCAATTTCTTCCTTCAACCTTGGCTTTTGACGATAACCCATATTAGGCGGTGGCCTGCGCAGGATTTCATCTTCATACTCTTTCAGTCTTTTAATTGCATCTTCAATCTGACCATTTACCGATCCATCAATACCCGATTCACTTCCTGCAGATTTAATTCTTTCTTTCAATTCGGTCAATTGCTTTACTGCTTCATCCGTGCGATTGATCAGTTTGTGTGTTTGTGATAATTGATCGCGTAAAGCAAGTGTGGTTTGTGTTTTCAATTGCAGATCTGATTCATTCACTTTGATACGAGGGTCTACACGCACGGTGATTTTTGTTTCTATCGTCTGTCCATTTGCCTTTAATGTAGCCGTATAAACACCGGGGGTTACCAGAGGGCGCATGGCTGCACCACCCCACGCACTTTTTCCAGGATGATTTAATTTTTCTTCTTCGGAATATCGCAAATCCCAAATCACTCTATTCACACCTGCTTTGGATAGCGTGTCTTTCAAACTTCTTATTTTGTTTCCACTCGCATCTGTAATGTCAATGGTGATCGGTTCTTTAGGGTCGTTCTTTAAAAAGAAATTGATGTACGCTCCAAAGTCAGGATTCTTAGCGCGATACGCCTGGTCTCCTTGCTCTTCAATCAAGGTATAATAATTCCAAAGTATAGCTGGGCGTGTCGTGAACACAGCCACCTCTTTCCCTGCAATGGTTTTGTATTCTTCCAATGGCTGAATGTCATCCATAATCCAAAGACCTCTGCCATGCGTAGCTGCTACTAAATCGTGATCGCGTTTGTGCACACGCAAGTCACGCACCGAAACAGGGGGCATGTTATTATTGATTTTGCTCCAGGTCTTTCCTATATCCCATGATGCAAAAATGCCATGCTCCATACCGGCATAAAGTAAATTCGCGTTGTGCGGATCTTGTCGTACCACGTAACACCAATCTTCGGGTAAGCCCGTGCTGATCTTCGTCCAGGTTTTTCCAAAATCAGTAGTCATAAATGCGTAGGCTTTGTAATCATCCATGCGATGCTGATCTACGGCCACGAAAGCCGTGCCTGCATCATGTTCAGATGCATGAATTTTTGCTACCCATGAAAAAGCGGGAAGTCCGACAATGGAACTCTTTACATTGGTCCATGTCTTTCCACCATCACGCGTGAGTTGGATGTTGCCATCATCGGTGCCAGCCCAAATCACATCTTTCTGAACAGGTGACTCTGCAATTGTCAGGATGGTGCAATGAAATTCCGCTGCGGTGTTGTCCTGGTAAATTTCTCCACCAGATGTTTTTTGTTTTGATTTATCATTCGTGGTTAAATCCGGACTGATTTGATCCCAGTTATAACCCTTATCCCGGCTTCTGAAAATTACATTGCCTCCTGTGTAAACGGTATTTGGATCGTTGGGAGAAACATGAATCGGTGAATCCCAGTTAAAACGGAACTTATGATTTTCGATCGCATCACCATGTGACCCAATTTTATTCGGATAAGGATGGATCGTTCTGATGTTTCCTGTTTTGGTATCCACATGATGAATCACTCCGCCTTGCAAGTTGGCATATACTTCATTTTCCTGACCGGGAATGGGCACTGCATAATAGCCATCGCCATAGGCAATTTGTTTCCAATCGCGTTTTAAAATTCCAGCTCTGTGCAATGAGTTACTTGGGCCGGTCCATGTACCATTGTCCTGCAGTCCACCATACAAGAAATACGGTTCCTGGTTATCAAGAAATAATTCATAGAATTGTGATAGCTCTATGTTATTGATGGTTTGAAAAGTTTGGAAGCCATCATACGAAACCCGGAAGCCTCCATCATCACTGCTCAACACGCGATTAGCATTTTTTGGATCAATCCATAATCCTTGATTATCGCCATGCTGCCCGTTGGCAATTCCTTTAAAGGTGCGACCACCATCCGTTGACTTATTTAATCCACCAGATAAAGTATAAACTACTTCAGGGTTTGATGGATCAACTTTTACATCACTATAATAAAAAGGTCTGAAGTTGAGTTCTCGATCATCATTCACCATTCTCCAGCTATCACCACGATCATCCGAACGGAAGAGTGTTCCTCCGTCTTTATACTCTGTGATCATATAAACTGTATTCGGCTGGCTTTGCGCGATGGAGACTCCAATGCGTGCCATCGGTTTATCAGGCAAACCATTTTTATGCGAGATCTTACTCCACGTTTTTCCTGCATCGGTGGTTTTATACAAGGCGGTTTTTTCTCCACTGTCATCAAAGCGCCATGGCTTTCTTCTGAAGGTCCACATGCCAGCATACATGATGCGGGGATTATTCCATTCGATAGCAATATCAGAGCAGCCGGTGTTTTCATCGAGGTATAAAACTTTTGTCCACGTTTTGCCTCCATCCTCTGTGCGGAATACTCCACGATCTGAATTTGGTCCCCACTCGCGCCCCATCGCACACACACACGCTGCATCGGGATTTCTTGGATCAACCACAATGCGTTTGATGCGATCTGTTTTTTCTAACCCTAAGTGTTGCCAGGTTTTTCCTCCATCGTTAGATCGATAAACTCCATATCCGTAACCCACACTGTTGCGCGGATCCCCTTCGCCTGTGCCCACATAAATTACTTCATGATCGCTGGGTGCAATGGCAATGTCTCCGATGGAATACGCGCGCTGATCGGTAAACAAAGAAGTCATTGTTGTCCCTCCATTCGTTGTTTTGAAAATTCCGCCATCGGCACCACCAATATAAAATGTAGTGGCATCTCCAGGAATTCCTTCGATATCCGTAGTGCGTCCACCCATGTTGGCCGGACCAATAGGGCGCCATTTCATATTTTTTAATGTCTTGTCGGGTGAAGGCGCTTGTGCAAGCAGACTGGCTGCTGTAAAGAGACCTGCACATAGTACTGTTGCACTCCTTAGGTATTTATTCATAGGTTTAGTTTCTATTGAATTTTGAGATTAGCGAATGTGCAGGAGAAATCAAACAAAATAGCGTTGATAGGATCATTGCTTTACTTGAGTGGAACTTTTTTTGATTTTTGGGGATTCCAACCCTTATCAGGAATCGTGTGTCAAAGTGAAAAGACAAAATGATTTTTTTATGAAGAGCTTCCTTTCAACATTACTATTCATCTCCGCCATAGTAACTTTTTGGAGTTGTGATGAAGATCCCATGAGTGTTTCATGCAATAATGCTGTATTTGCCACGGTAAGAGACCTTACCGGGTTGGACGGATGTGGTTATGTATTTGAACTGGCCGATGGAACAAAACTAGAACCTCAAATGCTTGGCTATTGTGGAACTCCTCCACTCCCAAAGGAAGTGACTGAAAATCCACTCTATAATTTTCAATGGGTAGATGGCAAACAGGTGCGCATCGGCTTTGAAGAAATTCCAGATGCGATGAGTATTTGTATGGTTGGAAAAGTGGTGAAGGTCACCTGTATTGAAGAAATCAATCCAGTTGATTAGTCAACGTTTTTACCGATTAACTTAGTCTATGAAATCAATTTTTTCATTTCTTCTTTTAGTCGCGATATTGAGTTGTGAATCTGTAAACATTGCTCCTGGTGCTTCTGATTGTTTAACGAAATTCATTCGCACATCAACACCTCAACCCAAAGAAATCAGCAGCTATTTATACAATGGAAAAACCGTTTACCTGGTAATCCCCGATTGCTGTGATCAATACATTTCGCTTTATGATGAGACCTGCAATTTTCTTTGTGCCCCCAGCGGAGGATTTTCTGGCAAAGGCGATGGAAAATGCCCTGACTTCTACAATAAAGCCACCAAAGGAACATTGGTTTGGAAGAAAGAATAAATTTTAGAATGAGGTGGATGCACCTCCACCACCAGAGCTACCGCCACCACCGGTTTCCCTCACTTCAACTTTTTCAGGTTGATTGCCTCCCATCGTTTGTGAAATCACAAATGCCTCCACATTAAGATTTGCCCAGGATGAGGAAAGAATATTTTCACTCGTAAATCCACGTTTCATTTCTTTGAGATAATGCATCAGAAGAACAGCAACAAGGCTTGAAATGGCCCCGGCTACAAGGAGTGTAATTTCCGGATGACCAAAGCTATAGTAGTATTTGAATGTAAAAACCGAAAAGGCAAATGCTACCAGGCCAACACGCAATAGCATACTATTCTTAGTTCGAATACCAACCCAGAGATAGATAACCGGTATTGCCACGGTGAAAAAATAAAAGAGAAAGGCAAACGGTATATCCTGACCTGGTTCCAATGTGAGATTCATCATACTTTCACTGAGTTCACGTACTACTAAATAATTGCCTCCGGCATACACCAGCACCAAACAGATTACTTCCAGTATTATCAGATTATCCCTCCATAATTTCAAATCATCGAGCTTATTAAATTTTTGTATTAAGAAGTAACCGCCTGAAAATATGATCATGAACACAAACGGGATAATGTTTTTAAAAATTCCACCGGCTTCATAGCTATGGTAAAATATCATCCACGAAAGTGTGACCATGAATGCGAGGGTGAGCATTAAATCCAGATAACGAAATGCCGCAAAAGCAAAAACCACGAGGCATGTCAATTGCATCACTGTGATGCTTTCAAAATCAACTAGCATACCCATGCCAACGATCACGAAACCACACGCCATGTAAACAATGCCCTCCGTTACCCCCGATTTATAATGATTATTATTCATAAAGGCGCGCTCCAGCGTCAAGAATGCTGCTCCTCCAGACCAGATGGAAATGATTGCGATAGTTGTATCTCCTGCGCCCGAAAATAGTAGCATAACCAATCCAATTATACCCGATACCGCAATGAGCGTGGCGACAAAAAGGAGAATTCGAATTACAATGTTGGGATGAAAAAGCGGGGTTTGATATGAATTTTTAATGGCAATGAATTGATCGGGCTGTATTAAGCCATGCTTCTGCCAAAGCTTCGCCTGCTTAATTACCTGCAGGTTATAAATCCATTCCTGATTATAGGCGCTCTTCATCATCGTTTAAAAAATCGTTTGTACCGGATGATCCCATAGATTATTCCTCCACACGAGATGAGAAAATAATAATACCATAATGCAGGCTCCTTGTCAAGGATATACTTGCCAAGTAAATACGTGGTGGCGATATAGCCTGCAATAAAAGCATATAGCAAAAACAAAAATGATTTCTTTTGTTGAGCCTGATGCCAGGCAAATACACAGGCTCCAAAGATCAAGGAAACAAATACTAAGTCATACGCGCTATCTATAAAAATTCCGGTCAGCGCACCTACAAAAAAGATGAGAAAGCAAAAGTTCAGATAGGTAAATGCAAAGTGCCTCTTAATCGATTTCTTATCCAGATAAAAAATAATTCCTGCCAATGCCGTTGCAAATACAATGGCGGTGAGGTGCAAATCGGAATGATCGAAAAAATCACCACTATACCATTTTTGAGAAGAGATCTTCAACCCCCAGAAGGAAGCAAAGGCGGTAATCGCTAAAGACAGTACACCGATGTGATCATAGCGATAAGCGATATAAAAATAAAAGATCGCAGTAATGAGTGTATTCCATGGCAATGATTCTGTGAAGGCATCATACTGAAACTGGATGTATCCTTGTATGGACACAAACAAAAGACAGCCTAGCAGTAACACATAATCAAAATAAGCGTTAGGTGATTTCACTTGAATATTAGCGTAATCATTTCCGCGTTTTATCACATACCAGAAACAACCCAACATGATCATGGCCAGCGCGATGATACTGATCAGATGACCCAGTTCGCCAATGTTCTGATAAATTAATATCCCTGCGCCAGATGCAAACATCATTACACCCAGGTATAGTAATATCCTCAACTCGTAGTAGACGGAAAGAATCTTTCCAGAAGAGATGAGCTCAATTTTTTGAAACTGATCCTTAGTGATCAGATTTTTCTCCAGTAGCTCCTGATGTGTATTGCGCGTCATTTCCCGTTACGTGAATGTACGCAATATCGAAAAAAAGCGTGTGCGATGTTTTTTTCAATAGGATCATTACCCCTTTTCCACCAACTCTTTCAACGAGTTCAATACCGTTTTCCAGTTTTCTTCTGAATGTGATTTAGCTTCTTCGGAGCGGATATTTTGCTGCGTTAAACTTAATACTGTTTTGTCGTTAACCAATTCTAATTTGAAAGTCACAACCTGATAATTCTCCGGCACATCGGGTACGCCTGAAAAATTACTCCAATAATCGTAGCTCAAAAGACTTTCCTTTTCAATGGCGAGAATGGTGCCTTTGTCTTCATAGGTTTTTCCCTCCCACTCACCCGTAAATCGTAATGGGCTTCCAACTTTCCAATCACAAAGCGTGTTGGTACCAAACAGGTATTGTTTGATTTTTTCAGGATTGATGAGTGCATCCCACACGTTTGCTTTTGGTGCATTCACTTCGATGGTGGTATTAAATTCAATGTTCGTCATGATTGATTTGTTTGCGTTTGGAGTTCATTAATGATTTATTTTTTATTGCTAATCTTCCAACTCATCACACATAAAACCGAGACTGTTTATTAAATGTATCGCTGTTTCGGGGTTAACGCTATCAGACACTATCCTCAGAATGCGATCGCAATCCGCCAGGTCAAAATTCCAAGCGCCACGGCCTGCCAGTGAATCAAGCACGGGCTCAAGATGTGTGATGTGATCATTGTTCTCTACAGAAGTTTTGAATACCAGCACATTCATAGTGTTGTTGTTAACGTGCTGTACAAAGCCAATGCGGCAACGGCCATTCCGCCAAGTAAGTAAAGCCAGTATGGCATCTTTGTCTTGTCCTTTTGATTGATTGTGTTTGGGGTTTCGTTCATAATAATATGCCAATCAACGCATGCACACTGTCAACCCTATGGCAGGAGGAAAAAAATAATTTAAAGAAATTTTCTGATCAATGACAACAGTATGTCAGGAGAACCAGCTTTGACGCGCAAAATGGATCAAATAAGTTGCTTAATGCGGTGATGGTGGTGTAAATCCTTTGTCAGCTCCATCATCATTATTTTCAGTTCTTCGGGCTCGTCCACCGTGACAGAGGTTCCAAAGGTGAGCAGCCAGCGCGACATATAATCGAGGCTATCCATCATAAACTCTGAACGGATGTGATCGCCCAAATCCTCCTGTGAAAGACTTCCGTACAATTTTTGTCCCCGCAATCCTGATTTCTCAAACACGGCCACTACCCGGATCAAATTCTGGTTAGATCGAAATTGGGTCTTGAAATATTCTTCCAACGAAAGTTTACTGCGCGGCTCAAAGCTATTACCCGTGTTGAAAAGTGAACGGATACGGTCGGATCGAAAGTCACGAAACTCTTTTCGCAACCGGCACCAGCCAATCAAATGCCATGATAAACTATAGTAGTAAATTCCAACAGGCTCTACTTCCCGTAAGCTCGTTTCATTTTCTGCATTGCTGTATTCCAGTTTCAACACCTCGTGCCTGGCAATGGCGCGTTGAATATCTGTTAAGAAATGATCGGGAAATTCTTCTTCATTACGATACTCGTAACGCGAACGTAAAAAGACTTGAACATGCGAGTCGAGATTTTCGAGATGATCTTTCTCCGCTTCATTCAATACCGATTTGATTTTATGCAGCGAGGACTCAAATGCAATGCGCACCGATTTATCGGCCATCTTATCTACCAGTTTCCCTGCCAGCATCATGGCGCTCGCTTCATCTTGTGTGAACATCACAGGAGGAAGGTGAAAGCCATCGACAATAAAATATCCTTTGCCCGCTTCAGATCCAATGGGCACACCCGCTTCCATCAATGATTTCACATCACGATAAACAGTGCGCAGACTTATTTCAAATCGGTTAGATATTTCTTCCGCCTTTACAACCCGCTTGGTTTGCAATTGAATAAGGATGGCAGTTAAGCGGTCGAGGCGATTCATGAAACGAAGTTAATGGGTTTGAATTGAAGTTATCCTAAAAAAAACACTGAGTACGATCAGGCTGCCAAATGTCTTCATTTAATTTCGTTTGAACTTCGGGCAATTGTTGTATGGTCTGTGAGGACACAGACCATGGTGAGAATAAAGACCATGGTGAGGACACTTGCTATGATGAGGGCTAAGGGGTTTGTGTTGAAGTTTAGTTTTTTGATCCTTAACTGATGATGTTCTCTTCAATATTCTTGAAAATATTATCGATCAATTTCTGAATACGAATCGTTTCCAGTAAGGCTGTGGCCATTTTGCAATAATGGGCAGGGTCTTCCATCATGCGGCCTTTGCGGTCTTTCAGGTACTTTTCCATTACCTGGTAGCCGCCAATGTGGTAGTGCCATACTTCGGGAGCGATGCCTTCGAAATAATTTTTATCGTTGATGAAGACCATTTGTTTTTCTTCATCATACTTTGGCTTCTCTACCTTATCATCTCCCTTGCCTTTGTATTTGGCTATGGGTTTGTTCAAGGCTTCGTGTTTTAATAAATGAAGTTCAGTGAGTTCTTCACCAAGATTGGCCAGTTCAACAAACAGTTTGTAATCGCTGGTAAACGGTATGCGTGGAAAATCTATTTTTAAAAACTCAGCATACTTCTCGCGATAAGTATTGCTGTACAGAACAGCATAGATGTAGTGCAAAATATGCTCGGGCGATAAATCTTTACTATTGAATTTCTTTTTATAAGCCTTCTCTAATTTTTCAATTACCTCTTTGCTGATGTTAGGCTTTCGCTCTTTGCTATCATATTTCTCTTCCGGTTCGAAGAGCATCATCGGCTGATTTTTGCGTTTGCTTTCATTGGATTTATAGAGGTACAAAGGTAAAGCAACTATTCCTCCTCGGTAAAAAGCATTTACGTCTGCAATAGTATCTGTAATGAATGACAAATTCCAAAGGTGTTCATTACCTACCACTTGCCCCTGTCTCCCAACAGTTATGGCTAAGTTATCTCGCAAGAGATGTTGCATAACTTCTCTTCTTGGCCAATCAATCAAGTGATCTGAATAGATGACAAATCTGGAGTCGAAAGGGCGATAACAGTAAGTTGTAATTAAATGCGCAGAATTCCCATCAGCTCCAATTTGCTTTCTGGACTCCTCAAGTTTCCAATCTCTATTATCAACTAAATTAAAGGTTTGTCTCAGTATTTCGATTGGTAGAGTTTTATTCTGAAGAGATCTTAATCTATTGAGTAGTTCTGTCGATTTGAAGTCTACGACAAAATCGTCTCTATGCGTCTTTATCCCAGTAGAGTTTAGAGGGAATATTTTAGTAATTCTTGGCCAATCGTTGTAATGTTCTATCCCTTTTTCATTTCGCTTAACAAATAAATACCATGGGCTTTTTGGCTTTAATGTTTCGTAATCTTTCTTTTTAAACTCGCGGTTCTCCAGCCAATCATATTTTGTTTCACGCAAACCATGAATATCACGATGAACAATTTTGCAGCCCTTAGCGCCCTTCTTTTTCACCATTAAGGCAATCGCGGTTCCCTGGCGGATGTCAAACACGTTTTCATCTTTTTTTCCTTCAGGTGTTTTTTCCTTCTTTAAACCATTACCATGAAGATCAATAATATAAATCTCATTAAACGTATTAAACAAGCTTTGCCTCATTCCTCTAAATGTAGGATTATCCAAATAACTATGATTTGTAATCATGCCAACAATACCTTGGCCAGCTTTGTGGATTTTCCATTGCGCGAATCTTAGAAACTTTACATAATCATCTTGCAATAATTTGGAGTTGTGTTCATTTAAAGAACCTCCATCTACTTTATAATAGCTTTGAGCACCATCTAAATCTTCTTTCAATAATTTTTCAGTCCAATCATTGTAGTTAGATGAGTTTGCTGAGTATGGAGGATTTCCTAGTATCACCAATATCGGTTCGCTCTTCTTTATCTGTCCTGCCTTGTGGCTTTCATCGCTTAAACTTTCCAGGCCGGGTATTTCGGTCTGGGCAAGGTCTTCCATGTCGAGCGTGTTGGTAAGAAATAAATTGAAGCGATCCTCTTCCTTCATTTTATAACCCAGCTCTTCCAGCAGAAAACTGATTTTGATATGACCAATGGCATAGGGTGCCATCATCAATTCAAACGCATAGTAGTGTTTCAGAATATGGCTTTGAAAGAACTGGTTCAGTCCGCCATCGCCATACTTACTGGTAAACTCCTGAACCGCCAGTTTAATGGCTTCGGCAGGGAAGGTTAATGTGCCAGCGGCAGGATCGAGCAACGTTACTTCTTTGCTGGCCAGGCCATCCTGTAAATCAAAATGTGTTTTGAGTAAATCGTGTATGGCACGCACTATGTATTTCACCACGGGCTCAGGTGTATAATATACTCCGCGTTTCTCGCGCGTGGCCGGATCGTAAATATTCAGAAAGGTTTCATAAAAATGCACGATCGGATCTTCGCCTTTTCCCTTGCGGTAATATTCGTGCAAAATATTGCTTACCTCTGCCGCCTGAAGTACCTCAGCAATATCGTCAATGATCACTTCCATTTGCAGCGGCAGTTTGCCCAGCGATATAAACTGGAACACATCGCGCAAAATACCAATGGTAGGAGGTATCAGATCGAAAGCCAGTTTTCGATTGAACGTTCCGTTGGCGCGTGTACGTGCAGCAAACAAACCGTAGGTAATGGTTTGCGAATAGATGTCGGCAAAACCATCTTCCTTTAAATCGGCTATCAAATATTTTTTAAAGGCCTGATAGAAACCGTGGATAGGTGACCTCACCCCCGGCCCCTCTCCGGAGGAGGAAGTGCCCGATTGATAATTGAGTTCTGCTGTGATTACCTCATCGCGTAAGAAGCGTGTTCTCTTTGCCAGTTCTTCGGCCAGCGTTTCTGCTGAATAAACCTTAGGTAATGAGAAAGAGAAGAACTTATTAAGCAGTGAATGAAATTTCTCTTCATTCTCAACAGGAGGAACTATCTTTAATTTTTTAGCAATGAAGGGGCGACCAATCAATACCTTATCAATCAGCTGGCCGTTTCGGTATAATCTGAATTCGTAAAAGTCGGTGAGGATAAGATTTGGAAAAACACTTCGGTAGCGTTTTAGCTGTTCTGAGTTTTCAATAACGTCCAGATTCTCTCCCGGCTTCTTAGCCTCGATATATCCAACAATTTGCTCCTTGCCATCCCACACCCGAAAGTCGGGGTTTCCTGCTTCGGTTTTTTTGGGAAGTGTTGTGATCTGTGTTTTCTTTTTACCAATGCTGTCGGCAAAGGTTTCAAGAAAAGAATAAAGCTGTCCGTAATAACTTTCTTCACGGGCATCGCCTTGCGAAGTAGTATCGGCTATTTTTTTGAGATAGTCTTGCAGCATGTGTTGGTGCAATATCGAAAAATTAGTTCTCTTATTAAGGTGGTTTAAAAAATAAGCGCCCAACCGAAAATCGATTGAGCGCCTTCTTATTGTTAAAAAGTTTTATGATTATTTCTTAGGCATGTACATATAATCCGCGGTAAGGTCAAGCATTGCTTTTACACCTGTAACAAACGCCCTTTCATCCACCATAAAATCTGGAGTGTGATGTGAAGGCACTGTGTTTGGATCCTGATCAGGAGGCATCGCTCCCACAAAGAAGAACAAGCCTGGAATTTTCTTCTGATAAAATGCAAAGTCTTCAGCACCGGTAATGGCATTGATAACAAGTGTATTCGAAGCGCCTGCTGCATTTTGCAGACTTGGTGCCATTTTCTGCGTGAGCTCAGGATCATTATACGTAACCGGAGTTCCTCTGCGAATAGTAACTTCTGCTTTTGCTCCCGCACTTTCGGCAATCTTGGTGGCTGTTAAAATAATCTTGTCGTGAATTTTTTGTTGCATCGCTGTGTCTAGTGTGCGAATGGTGCCGGCAAGGAATGCTTCTTCGGGAATAATGTTTTCACGAATACCGGCTTGCATTCTTCCCACCGTAATCACAGCAGCCTCTTTCGTCAATTCGGTTTGGCGACTGATAATCGTTTGAAGTCCATTGATAATTTGTGCTGATACCACGATTGGATCCACACTCATCCACGGGGTTGAGCCGTGCGCTTGTCTTCCTTTTACTTTAATGCTGTAAGTATCTGCTGCCGCCATAATTCCACCAGGACGATAGGTAAGTTGTCCCAACGGAGTAACCGAACTAATGTGCAATCCAAAAATGACATCCACTTTAGGATTTTCAAGCACTCCCTCTTTCACCATTAAACCAGCGCCACCTTCTTCATCGGCAGGAGCACCTTCTTCGGCCGGTTGAAAAATAAATTTGATCGTTCCCTTCAGCTCGCTTTTGTTCTTGGTAAGAATTTCTGCAACCCCCATGAGCATCGCTACGTGCGTATCATGACCGCAGGCATGCATCACTCCTGTCTCTTGTCCGTTAAACGTTGTTTTTACTTTTGAAGCGAAAGGCAAACTGTTACGCTCAGTCACCGGCAGAGCGTCCATATCGGCACGCAACGCAATCACGGGTCCGGGCTTACCTGTTTCCAGCAATGCCACTACACCGGTTTTGGCTACACCCGTTTGCACTTTCAAACCCAATGCTTTCAAATGTTCAGCGATATAGGCACCTGTCTTTGTTTCGCGATTAGAAAGCTCCGGATTTTGATGCAGATGCCTGCGCCACTCAATCACTTTTGATTGGATCTCCTTTGCTTGCTGATCGAGTTTGGTTTGAAGCTTTGGGTTTACCTGTGCCATGGTTTGTTGCATGGCCGCAACGAGAATAAATAGAATTACTTTTTTCATATTGATTTGGTTCACTTCGTGAGGTTTGTGAGAACCTCCATTTATTTTAATTGTACTTTATTTTTTAGTCATCTCCATGTAATCAACTGTCAGATTCGCCAATGCTTTCACACCGGTGATCATTGCTTTTTCGTCTATCATGAAATCGGCCGTGTGATGGGTGGGTTGATTTTTCAAATTCATCTCAGCAGGATAGGCTCCAAGGAAAAAGAAGAAGCCAGGCACCTTGCGTTGATAGAATGAAAAATCTTCGGCCATGGTTACCGGTTGTGTAACCACTACATTTGCTTTACCTGCACTGCGAATTAAACTTGGAACCATGTTGTCTGTAAGCGCAGCGTCATTCACCGTTGCTGGATACATGACCAGGATATCTACTTCTGCTTTTGCTCCGGCACTCTCGGCTATTTTCTCTGCGGTGAGTTTAATTTTTTCATGCACCTTCTTTTGCATGTCATCATCAAACGTGCGGATGGTTCCTTCAAGTGTTGCCGTTTCCGGGATAATATTTCTCCTTATTCCTCCATGAATACTTCCTATAGTAATTACCGCACCGGCCTTGGTCAATTCTGTTTGCCGGCTCACAATCGTCTGCAACCCTTGAATGATTTGAGAAGAGACAACAATGGGATCGACACTAACCCACGGAGTGGCACCATGTGCGCCTTTACCTTTCACTTTAATATCAAAGCCATCTACTGCCGCCATCAATCCTCCACTGCAATAAGCCAGTTGACCGGAAGGCAAAAGGGATTGAATGTGTAAACCAAAAATCGCATCCACTTTAGGATTTTCAAGAACGCCTTCTTTAATCATCAATTCCGCACCTGCGGGCGCTTCGGCAGGAGAAACTCCTTCTTCAGCAGGCTGAAAAATAAATTTCACGGTGCCCTTCAATTCCGCTTTATTCCTGGTGAGTATTTCGGCTACTGCTAATAACATGGATATGTGTGTGTCATGACCGCACGCATGCATCACACCTGTTTCCTGTCCGCCAAAGTTTACTTTTTCTTTTGAAGCGAACGGCAAAGAATTTCTTTCCGTTACGGGAAGCGCATCGATATCGGCACGTAAGGCAACCACAGGGCCGGGCTTTGCACCTTTCAATAACGCAACTACACCTGTTTTGGCTACGGGATATTGTACTTCAAGACCCAAGCCTTTTAAATGTTCTGCGATTTTCGCCCCGGTTTTAACTTCACGATTTGAAAGCTCCGGGTGCTCATGAAAGTACCTGCGCCACTCTATTATTTTCGGTTCAAGTTCTTTGGCTTGTTGCTCAATCTTACCGCTCAGTTTAGAATTTGTTTGGCCAAATCCATGAATGGCGACAAAAGTAAAGATCAGTATGCTGATTTTTTTCATTCTTAATATTATTGATGTCAAGGTATATTCTACTTCGTTAACTTACTTTAAAGCCCTGAAAGGGCGGGTTCACATAACGCAGGGTGCAGCCCTGCGTTATGTGGCAGACTGCTCAAATCAATGCCCTGAAAGGGCGTAATCATATCTCGCCCTTTCACGGCTATCCTTCTATTTATGCTTCAAGCAGACAGGGCTTTGCCCTGCTTATTAAATTCCGCCCCTTCAGGGCTATGCTTTCGAAGTGAACAAAGTAGAACTAAATACCATTTTATTTTGACAATGCCCGATATACAAATTTGGTAATCTGGATGTCCTGAATAGCAACGCCCGTTAAATCAGCAATTGTTATTTGCTGATCATTGGTCCTTCTTAAATTTTTGTTTTCAATCACCTGACCCAACTCTATAATCTTTGACGCATCGATGATGTTGTCATTCACGGCATAACAACAATCTCCATGATCGATACACTGATCTTTGCTGTCGGCCACCACGATATCAGCCTGACCGAATAACATGGGATCAATCTCTTGCTTTCCATTGGCATCGGCACCCATGGCGGTAATGTGCGTGCCCGGACGAATATATGCAGACATTAACAATGCTTTTCTGGATGGTGTGGTTGTTACAATAAGATTGCACCGATTGGTTAAATAATTTATATCAGTCGTTGTCGTGATCGAAAAGTCTTTTAATGATGGATCATTTTTAAATACAGATAACTTATCCTCGCTGCGGCCCCAGACAATTACATCTCTGCACGTAGTTACCGGTTTTAAATATTCCAATTGCAATCTTGCTTGTGTGCCGGTGCCAACAATTCCAACACAAGATACTTTTGAAGGAGCCAGGTATTTAGCGGCTACCGCTCCGGCTGCTGCTGTTCGTATGTCGGTGAGATAACCTTCATCTAATAATATAGAAAGTGTTTCTCCTGTTTTTTGACTGAAGAGCAACATCATTCCATTTCCCGTATTTAATCCTAAGGCTGGGTTGTTGTAAAAGCCCGAAGCAATTTTGATGACGTAATAATCATCACCTTCAATGTATCCGTATTTGATGTGAACATCACCGGGTGGTCGTTTAAATCCTAAGTAACCCACCGGGGGAACGACCACTTTCTTATGTGAGTACATTACAAATCCTTCTTCAATAGATTGGATGAGATCAATGGCCGAATTCTTTTGAATGACATCCTTGATTTCTGATAGGGTAATGATCTTAGTCATCTATTCACAAATTAAACGTTTAAGCACAGCCTCACTCACATTGCCTCCACAAATAACAACCACTACTTTTTTTCCTTTGTATTGGTCCTTAGCTTTTAGCAGAGATGCAACCGCTACACCAGCCGAGCCTTCGATAATCAAGTGGTGATGCTTCATCACGAGTTTCATGGAATCAATGATTTCCTCTTCACTAACCGTGATGTAGATGTCAACATATTTCTGACACACATCAAAGGTGATCGACCCTGCTTCTATTCCTCCAGCCGTAGCATCCGATAGTGTTGGTTTTTCTGCAACCTCAATAATCTTTCCTGCTTTGATGCACTCATACATTACCGGAGCATTTTCAGGCAGGCAAGCAACTACTTCTATTTTTGGATTAACTGCCTTCAAATACGAGGCGATTCCTGCTATCAGACCTCCTCCACCCACTGAAATAAAAACAGCATCCAGATCAGGAAGTTGCCGAAGCAACTCAACACCAATACTTCCCTGACCGGCCATTACATCTTCATCATTGTAAGGAGATATATAAACCTGGTTGGTGGATTCAGAAAGTTTGCGCACGTATTGCTCTGTTGCTTCGCAGTTGTCACCATAAAACTCTACTGGAACTCCCCTCATTTTGATCGCTTCTACTTTGGCCGATGAAGCCGTTGTTGGCAGGTAAATAGTTCCTTCTTTCTTCACCACTGATAGTGCGTTAGCTACTCCAAGACCATGGTTGCCGGTGGAAGCCGTAACAATTCTTGCCGTTGAATCTTTAAGCAAAAGTGTTTTATTCAATGCGCCCCGGGCCTTGAATGAGCCTGTAATCTGAATGTTCTCCAACTTTAAATAGACTTCGCTACCCGTCATTTTATTGAGCGCGTATGAATATTCTAAAGGTGTTTCTCTTAAATAAGGACGTATTCTTTTTTCTGCTTCAATAATCTTGTCTTTTATATCCATCTGCATTATTATTTCTTAGGAGCAAACATATAATCCACGGTTAAATTCAGCATCGCTTTTACTCCGGTCACGAATGATTTTTCGTCCATCATAAAATCTGCGGTGTGGTGCACAGGAGGATTGGCCAATTTGATTTCGGAAGGATAGGCTCCAAGAAAAAAGAAAAGGCCGGGTACTTTTTCCTGAAAGAATGAAAAGTCTTCTGCCAGCGTAGTGGGCGCTACAACTATGGCATTACTAATTCCCACGGTGCGCTGAAGACTTGGTGCCATCATCGTGGTGAGCTTAGGATCATTGTAGGTAACAGGAGATCCAATTTCAATTTCTACTTCTGCTTTCGCGCCATCACTTTCAGCAATTTTCTCTGCGGTAAGCTTAATTTTTTGATGCAGTATTTTTTGCATGCCCACATCAAAACTGCGAATGGTTCCCTGCATCTCCGCTACTTCTGGAATAATGTTTCCGCGGTTGCCCGAATGAAAACTTCCAATCGTAATAACTACAGGTGCTTTGGTGAGATCCGTTTGTCGGCTCACAATAGTTTGCAGGCCACTAATAATCTGGGTGCCGATCATGATTGGATCTTTGCTATCCCATGGTGTTGCTCCGTGTGCTCCTAACCCGATTACTTTAATTTTCAAACCATCCACCGCTGCCATGATGCCTTCCGACCGGTAACCCAACTGCCCTGCGGGCAAAAGCGATAACATGTGCAAACCAAATACAACATCTACTTTTGGATTTTCGAGAACGCCCTCTTTGATCATTAAAGAAGCGCCCCCCTCTTCACCTTGCGGAGGCCCTTCTTCGGAAGGTTGAAATAAAAATTTCACCGTACCCTTGAGGTCGCTTTTATTTTTTGCCAATATTTCGGCAACACCCATCAGGATTGACACGTGTGCATCATGGCCGCACGCATGCATGACACCCGTTTCCTGTCCATTGAATATTGTTTTCACTTTTGATGCAAAGGGTAAACTGTTACGTTCCGTTACGGGCAATGCATCCATGTCGGCACGCAATGCGATAACGGGCCCGGGCTTTCCGCCTTCCAGAATTCCCACTACACCCGTTTTAGCTACCGGGTATTGAACTTGAATACCTAATGACTTAAGGTGCTCGGCAATTTTTGCCCCTGTTTTGAATTCACGATTACCCAACTCCGGATTCTGATGAAAATCTCTTCTCCATTCAATTACTTTGGCTTCTATCTCTTTGGCCTGTTGGTCAAGCTTAGCTTGAAGCTTGGGGTTTACCTGGGCCAATAAAGACAAAGGCAATAGCAGAAGTAAAAGAAACTGATAAATTTTCTTCATTGGGTTGGTTAATTTAAATCAAGATAGAGAAAACGTTTTTTCTTAAACAAGAGAAATTATAGCGTGGGCTAAAATCCTTTCCGGACTTTGCAACGCATTGTCTTTAAATCGCTAAAGATAAAAATGCAAAACGGTTTTCTATCTTGCATGTGATCGACAACTCCTTTAATTACATGGCTGAGGTCAATTCTTTAAAAAACTGCTGGCATCCTGTAGCCTATTGCGATCAGGTCGTTGGCAAACCATATGGAGTGAAGCTTTTAGATGAACATTTAGTGATCTGGCGTTCTTCCGGTGGCACGGCTCACGCTATGAAAGACTTATGCATTCACCGTGGCACAGCACTTTCATTGGGTTGGGTTTCGGAAGACACCATTGTTTGTCCTTACCACGGATGGCGCTACAACAAAAAAGGTAATTGTGTTGCCATCCCGCAAAGTGCCTCTCAAACTATTCCCGCTAAGGCTTGTATTAAAAATTATAAGATCACCGAGCGCTATGGCCTCATTTGGGTTGCGCTGGAAGAACCAACCTATCCACTACCAGAAATACCAGAGTTTGAATCTGGCTATTGGAAGATTGTGAACACCGGCCCTTTTGTATGGAAGAGTGATGCTTCACGACAAGTCGAAAACTTTACCGACTTCGGGCACTTTCCGTGGGTGCATCCGGGATTGCTTGGCGATGTGGAGCGGCCTGTTGTTCCAGATTATTCTGTGGAAACAAAACAACACATACTTCATTATACAGTAGTGCGACCCGAAGCTCCTAATTCAGAAGACTTTCCCGTTTTTGCCAATGATCAGGCCGTTAAGCCAGAACGGAGAAGCCGATATGAACTTCATTTGCCCTATACCATTGTGCTAAGGTTGGGCTGGGGTGGTGAAAAAGGAATGGTCTATTTTTTTGTTTCGCAGCCGGTTTCCAAAAATCAATGCATTGGCTATTGTATCATTGGACGCAACTATGATTTCGATCAACCCGATAGCGTACTTCAACAATTTGAGGACACCATCTTCGGCCAGGACCAGCGCATCGTGGAATCTCAACGACCGGAGCAAGTCCCTTTTGATCTGGCGGATGAATTACATCTGAAGTTTGATGCGGTCGCTATTGCTTATCGGAAAGCGATGCGCGATCGGGGTTTAGACTTATTTTAACTAACATCATGGAGTGGGTGAAAATTTTTTCCGATTTAAAATCTGCCTCCGAGCGGTTAAAAGAAAACAAGCCACAGTTGCTGATCGTGCATGGAAAAAGAATTTGCCTCGTAAAACGAGAAAATCATTTTTATGCAGTGAGTGATACATGCTCACATAATGGTGAATCACTGAGTAAAGGGCTGGTGAATTTTGCGGGAGATGTTGTTTGTCCCTGGCATGGCCATCAATTCAATCTGAAAACAGGTCGGGAGTTTCAGGAACGATCTGCTGATTTAGTCACCTTCCCCATGCGCGAAGAAGAAGATGGATTGTATATTGGGCTCTGAATAATTACAATAGGTGACGTGTCTTATCGTTTTTATACCGAATTGAAAATTTTGAAAATTAAGGCTCTCTTTTTTTTACTTTTTATAAGTACCTGTTCATTTGCACAACCTTCAAAAGAAAAAGATGTTGTGCTGAAAAGACTCAATTATCTGGATGTTATACCTGAAGGTTTGTTAAGTAAGCGTGCCCTTGTTTTATATGATGAGTCGCTCTCGCAAAAAGAACTGGAGGAAACTCAAAAAGCATTTCAACAAACCGGCATTGATGCCGTAGCCTATATAGTCACCGATCATGTGCTGGCCGGGCCTGATCCTCTAAAAGCGTTTACAGCCTACTTAACCAGTCGTGCTGTTGATTATTTGATTTTTTTTGAAAAGGATAAAGACTATTCTCTCACATTCGTTCGATACAACAACTCCAAGGATCTTGTGGATGTTTCAGCACCTGCCTGGAAACAATCGAATAGTTCATTAACAGAAATGCTTCTGACTATTTTTCGATTTGCAATTAGTAATCAGAAGAGACAAAATCTGCTCGTGAATGATTATCCTGAAACCGATGTGCTCATTAAATATTTTATTGGCAGAAGAAACGAAACATTTACCTCTGAGGCGAAGTCATTTAAAATAGCCGTAACAAAATGGGGCAATGAAAAAGCAGATGCAGAGCTGGAACAGATACTTAAAGAATATTTTCCAGTTAAATATGAATTAGTTGATTCCAAAGTAGAAGAGCGTGAATTGGGTAACAGAGGGTTTCGCACGGTGATTAGATTCGTTCATACGCGTGGCTCTGTGGCAAAAGAAATTCTCGGTTATGACCTCACGCAGTTAGCGAAGTCTCTCTCAACAGTGCATTACGTAAATGGCGAAGCCGATGTTAAAACTATTCCGGCCAACCAAACCGTGTATAAGTTTTATGTGAAGAACATTGAGTATGGAAACATTTTCTTAGGCAAAGGCTGGGATGCAGATGTTATCTGGCAGGATGCGTTGAAAAATCATCTTCAGGCGATGCGTGAGAATCTTCAATTTTAAAAGTTACTTCTTTCTCTTATTGATGATCAGGGCAGCAAAGATTAACAATGCGAGCCAAACAAACCCGTTGTGAAAGTGTGGTCCGTGCCATCCCCAATCGCCCCAACCGAAAATTAATTTAAAGGGAAGTGCGATCAGCGCAATGAGGCCGCCAAACAAAGCAGCAACAACCCCAATCATAGCACCGAAAAGTCCGGCTACCACTCCAATGAGCACTCCACCAAGGCCTAACCATAGCGGAAAAGTCAATAGAAGAATTATGATTACTAATACGGTTGAACTGGAGGATGAACTTCGGGTTGACATGGGCGATTAGTTTTTCGTCTGCTCAAAAGCAATAATCGTTCACATTTTTCTGAAGCGTGAAATTTCCTAAAATTCTAAGAAAATCAAATTTTCATTGTTCAGGATTGTATAAATATGAACAGGTCTGTTTACAAGAATGAACACAAATAACTTTATCTTTTCCAATTGAAGTGCGTAGAACAGGCTACTCAAAAAAAATCATTGATGTGAGCGTTTAATTTATTTAACAGGAAATCAAACTTCTTACCTTCATGAAGCCCGGCCTTTTTTTAAAAGCATTACTATTTGAGGTCTTCTTTCTGATTTCAATTCAGACTATCGGGCAATTCCCAATTTCACCTAACCGATTCGATGAAAATGGAAAACGCACCGGTCATTGGACCATCCTCTATGATAGCACCTGGAAAAAGGAATTGAAGAACCCCGACTCTGCCGTTTACTATAGGCTCATTCGTTTCGAGGCGGGTGAGCCGGTGGGCAAAGTGAGTGACTTTTACCGCACGGGTGTTAAGCAATGGGAAGGCTATCTACTTTCCTTGAATCCGTCAATAATGGATGGAGAGGTGATCTACTACTATGAAAATGGTAAGCCAAATTACAAATGCAACTTAATTAAGGGTGTAGCAAATGGACTCTTCTATTTATACTCTGATGCGGCCAATGGAAAGTTAGTAGCTGAAGGCAATACTAAAAATGACCTGGCCGATGGTGTTTGGAAACACTACCGTGATGACGGTTCACTATATACAACAGGGAAAAATGTGAATGGCCTTAAGGAAGGAATATGGATCACCTACCATGCCAATGGAAATATAAGCAGCCAATGCGATTACACTCAAGGCAGGAAAAACGGGATGTGGAAATTTTATAATGAGGAGGGTATTGTTGAAGAAACCGGAACTTATACAAACGATGCGAAAACCGGGTTATGGATAACTCATTTTGACGGGGGAAAGACCCTTGAATCGACTGGGCTTTACGACAGTGCCGGAAGAAAAACTGGACCATGGGTTTATTACTATAGCAACGGAAATAAAAAAGCCGAGGGTGAAATAATAGAAGGCATGAGAACAGGTCACTGGAATTTTTATCATGAAGAAGGCTACCTGGAATCCGAAGGAACAATATGGAATGACTCCCTATATCATGGTGAAACTAAAACTTATTACTCGAATGGAAAATTAGAGAGCGTTGCTTTGTATGAGAACAATGAACCGCATGGCCATTATATTAAGTATCATGAAAACGGACAGCTCAAGGAAGAAGGTGAATTCATTCGGGGCGCAGCGAGCGGTATTTGGAAATGCTATCATGAAAATGGTGATTTCAGTCACGCTCAGAATTATATAAATGGTAAGATTAATGGCCCCGTGCTATTTTATTATTCCGGAGGAATAATAAAAGGCGAGACATTCTTTGTAGGAGGTGCGCTCAATGGATCCTGTGTCGATTATTATCCCAATGGGGTGATTAAGAGAAGAGGCTTTTGGAAAGAGAATATAGCGGAAGGAGAGTCGAGCGATTACTATGAAAATGGCCAATTAAAATTGCATTGCTTTTACAAGGATGGAAGCTTCGATGGTCTATATACATCCTACTATCCTGATGGCATTGTTGAGAAAAATGGCCGCTATATAAATAATGAATTCGAAGGCGAATGGAACGAGTATTTTGAAAACGGTCAATTAGCGAGTACTTTTTTTTACAAATCCGGACTTTATGAGGGTCCTATTATTCAATTCCATCGAAATGGAAAAATTAAACATACCGCTACAAGTTTAAAAGGGGAATATCAAGGCCTGGCGAAGTGGTTCCATAACAATGGAAATCTAATGGAGACATGCCGTTTCAAAAATGACGAAAGAACCGGGAAGGCTTTGGGTTATGACTCTTTAACGGGAAAGATCATTGCAAAATGGTACTATAAAGCTGGCAAAAAGCATGGAAAATACATCCTCTATAACTTAGAGGGGAAAGAAAGTAGTCACATCTTCTATGTTAATGGTTTCAAGGAAACCCCTTTTACGATACGTGACAGTATCATATCACTGGTTGATGTGCAGCAATACAACAAAGCCTGGGATGCAGTGAGTTGGATGAAGCGTGTTTTGAAAAGGGATTATAAGCCAACCGACCCTGCCCACCTTGAGCCCTATTATGCATCCGGATATATTTTCAAAGGCAAGGGCGAATACACCGAGGCGATTCCCTGGTATTTGCAATACCTGACTCTTACTGAAAAATATGAAGGTAAGACGACAGGTAAATACCACGTTGCCCTTTTTGATCTAGCCCATATTTATGTAATGCTTAAGCGATATAATGAAGCACTTCCAATAATGGATAGTCTTCTGATTTCAGCACAAAAGAACCCTGAGCGTTACGAATATAATTTTCAATTGCTTCAAAAGGCCACTGTACTTAATAACCTTAATAAAACCAGCGAGGCCAATAGATTATTTGAGGAGGAGATAAAAGTACAGGAAGTCCGGGGCCTTCAGCATCCGGATGTCTGGGCAATAAAAAAAATGTGGGCGGAGTTTAATTATTCGATGGTAAAAGACTATGAAAATTGCATCGCCATTTACAAGACCTTGATGAAAGATGTGGAAGCTGTTGATCCACAAAACGAATTAGTCTTGCACTGCCTTCAACGAATTGCTTATTGCAACAATGCATTAGACAGACGTACGGAAACTATTTATTGGCTTAAGAGGCATCTGAAACTAACTGAAGAAAAGCCGATTCCATCCTCAGAAGATGAATTGAGTGTTCTGTTAAGTCAATTAGCCGAGAAGCAAGGCCAGCCCGCCATGAAGAATACTCCATTTACAGAAGAATATTTTAATGACCTGAGCCTCCTGGCCAATAATTACCTCAATATGCCATACCTGGACAGTGCCTTGTTGGTGTATAATAAAATGAGTGAGGTTTTAACTTCCAATAATTTACTCAACACAAATTACGAAGCCATTCTATTGGATGGAAAAGCAGAAGTGTTCTTAAAAAAATTCGACTTCAAAAAAGCACTTGAACTTTGGTCAACAGCTAAAGGGATTTTGGAAAAAGAGCACTTGGAAACGAGCGAGCGTTATGGGGATGTGTTAATAGCCATGGGATTAACTTATGCAAACACCAACAACTATGGAGAAGCTGAAGATTATTATGCAAAGGGTTTGGCAATCGAAGCAGAACTAAATGGTGAAGCCAGCAAAAGCTATATCCAACAGGAAATTGTTATGGCAGGCATTTACCGGAATATGTCTGAATATTCAAAATCCCAAACCTTGCTCGAAAATGTATTAAAAAAAATAGGTGATAACCCTGAGCCAATTCAAAAACAGAATTATGCTCATGCCCTGAAGCGAATAGCGGATATAAGACGGGACGCGAATGACTACAGTGGCGCTATTCAGTATTTTGAAAAGGCCAAGGCTTTTTTTGATTTGAATAAGGCTAATGATCTGGAATCTTTTACGGGTAATCTGCGCGACCTTTCTTTGATGTATAGAAAACTGGGCCTCCTGGAAAAATCAGAAAACTATTTGCATCAAGCCCTGCAGGCAATTGAAGAAGTGTTGGGTAAAAACAACAATGTCTATTTGGATATGAGAATCTCACTAGCCAATTATTACCTGGAGCAATTACTTTTTTCTCAGGCGGAAAAAATCTATTTGGAGGTAATGAATGGATTTGCTACTCAAGCGGAAAAAAATAACATCATGTACGTGTATGCGATGAAAGGATTAGCGTCACTCTATCTGGATCAAAATGAGTACACCAAAGCTGAATCACAATACAGCCAATACCTGAACCTGACAAAAACGGTAACGGGGATCCATTCTCCTGATTATTTGCACGGGCTTGAAAATCTTGCCAAAGTAAATTTCAATCTGCAACGCGATGATAAAGCAGAAAAACTTTATCTCGAATGCGAAAAAATTTCACGCGAACTTTATGGGTCGTCTCATCCCGATTATGCCTATTACCTGAAAGCAACAGCTGAATTTTATGGAGATGTCGGGCGTTTGGCACAAGCGGAGGAAAAAGCTCGTCTGGCTTCCACATTGATTGGCGCTGGAACGTATGGTCGAAAAAGCACCATCTACGCCCGCTACATTACTTTATTAGCTCAGATTATTTCCATACGCAACAAGAATAAGGAGGCGGAAGAATTGCTGCTGCAGGCAGTGACCATCACCTCAACTAATAAAGAGAGTTTTCATTTCGATCATATTGATGCCCTGGAGGTATTGTCGGATTTTTATCTAAAACTGGGGCAGTATAATAAGGCAGAAAAGCTAATGAATGAAGTCGTAAGCTTATCGGAAAAGCGCTCAGGTAAAGATTATAATTATGCCGTGAAGCGGTCGGGTCTGTTAAACATTTACTTTGCTTTAGGCAGGTATGCAGAGGTTCTTGCTTTAGGCAATGAGTTGCTGGCCTATTACGGAGAGGAACTTGAACCAAGTCATTCACGCATTTTGGATTTACGCTATCTGATGGGACAGGTGGAAACACGCCTCCGAAATTTTGAAGCTGCCGCCAATCATTTTAATTTCTGTATTGAAATGAGCGCGTTGAACAAATCTACTCAAAGCCTCGCCTACGCTTCTTACTTAACAGGTCTTTCATTTTGCACATTGGTAAAAGGTGATTTTGAAAGAACCCAAAATTTATTGGATCGTGCTGCCAACATTAGAACTGGATTGGATAAATTAGGAATAAAACTTAGCGGTAGAACTTATGCGGCCGTTGCCGGCAACTATACGGCACTTTACCAGGCCTGGGGCAAAATGGAAGAGGCCGAAAAAATCTGGCGAGAAGTAAATTCTAAACTCCTTCAATACACGCGCGACAACTTCTACTTTATGAATGATGAAGAGAAGACACAGTTTTGGAAAGACGCGAAAGACGACTTTGAATACTTCAATACGTTTGCATTTCTTCGTTCCAAAGAAAACCCTGCCATTCTTGGTGATATGTACAACAATCAATTGGCCACCAAAGCAATTTTACTGAGCGCTTCAAACAAAATCAAAAACCGCATTTTGGGTAGTCGCGACACAACCATGATTAACGATTATTATAACTGGATTGAAGCCAGGGAAAAACTAGCGCAGCTTTATACATTGTCAATTCCTGAACTGAAAGTGAGAAAAAATGAACTGGATTCTCTTCTCATGTCAACCAATAAAATTGAAAAAGACCTGAACATCGCAGCGGGAGATTTAGAACATGACCGTGGCAGCAATCAAGTCCATTGGAAAGACGTGCAACGGGTGCTCGCACCCAATGAGGCTGCTGTAGAGATTATTCGCTTCCGCTATTTTGATCGCTATTTGCGCGACAGTGTGATTTATGCAGCGCTGGTGCTAACCACCGAAACAAAACAAAATCCACAACTGGTGCTGTTGCCCGATGGAAAATTATTGGAGGGACGGGCACTAAAGTTTTACAAAAATGCAATCACGGCAAAAGTAGAAGACACTTTTTCTTATAACTACTTCTGGGCATCGATTGACCACGTGGTGAAAAACAAAACACGCATTTATCTTTCATTGGATGGTGTTTATAACCAAATCAACTTAAACACATTAGCTGACGCGGATGGTAAGTTTCTCGTGGAAAAGAAAAACATTACTATTCTCTCCAACACGAAAGATTTAGTGCCCTTGAAAAGCAACGCACACAGTCCTGTTAAAATAATGACGGGCTCCTTGTTTGGGTATCCTAAATACTTTATTGGCAAAGAACGACTCAAGGAAATACTCATAAATAAAAATCGGGATGTTGATTTTACCACCCTTGATGAGACGGATGCTACCGGCATTATTGAATTGCCTGGCACACAAATCGAAATCGATCAGGTTAAAAATATTCTTGATTCCAATCATTGGCAAACCATTAACTACACCGATGAGGATGCCAGTGAAAAATCCTTAAAGTCTATTGACTATCCAGGCATCCTGCACATTGCCACACATGGTTTCTTTGTGGATGAAAAAGAGGTTTCAGCAACTTTCAAGTTAGGTGCAGCCACCGAATATGCAAAACAAAATCCTTTGTTGCGTTCCGGTCTTTTATTGAGTGGGGCTTCCAATTTTATCCAGAATAATTTTAGGATTGATGAAGAAAATGGAATTCTTACAGCTTATGAAGCCGCCAATCTTAATCTCGACAATACAGAACTTGTTATACTGAGCGCCTGTGAAACAGGAAAGGGAGATGTTCAGAATGGCGAGGGAGTGTATGGATTGCAGCGGGCATTCCAGACCGCAGGCGCGAGTGCTATCATTATGAGTTTATGGAAAGTGGACGATCAGGCTACGCAAGAACTAATGACCTCGTTTTATCAAAGCTGGATGAATGGAAGTTCAAAGGCAGAAGCCTTTCGGCAGGCACAACTCCAAACAAAGGTTAAGTATAATCATCCTTATTACTGGGGTGCTTTTGTAATGATGGGTGATTAAATCTATTGGGGTCATCATACTCTAGTACTGGCTTAGCTCCGCTTATGATAATTCAAAATAGCAAGGCTGTTGAATGCGATGCCAAAGATTAAAACCTTGAGCAAGTGATAGCGGATGTCATACAACGTACTTCCCTTCAGCACTACCATCCGCATCACTTCAATAAAATACGTCACCGGATTGAACCTGGCGATAACTTGTGCCCAGGATGGCATACTATCAATAGAAGTATACAAGCCTCCAAGCAAAATGAAGATCATCATCATGAAAAACGAAAGCAGCATAGCCTGTTGTTGCGTGTTGGCATACGTTGACACAAGCAGGCCCAGGCCTAAGATGGATATCAGATATACTCCCGCAAAAACGTAAATAGTAGATACGTTACCCACCGGAATAATCCCGTAGGCAATCCACGAAATCAACAAGCCAATGGTGAGAATTACCAATCCAAGTACCCAAAACGGAATTAACTTGCCCAGAATAAACTGATACTTGCGAATAGGTGTAACGTTGATTTGTTCTATCGTTCCAATTTCCTTTTCCTTCACAATATTTAGTGCAGAAAGAAATGCGCCCACCATTGTTACCAAAATCACCAGGATACCTGGCACCATAAAGAATCGGTAATTCATCAGAGGGTTGAACCAATTGATCGAAACTATTTCAATCATGGGTTGTGGATTGTGTCTCGGCAATTGAATCCACTCCAATCGTACTTCACGATTAAAATCACCAATGATGCTGCGTAAATAAGCGCCACCAAGATTCGCCTTCACGCCATTGATGGCATTGATGGCAAGAAAGAGGGTAATTTCATCTTCGCGGATCAACTCCTTTTCAAATGAATTTGGAATTTGAAGTACAAGGTCTGCCTCATCGTGCTCCACATAGGTCAGCGCCTTATCATACGAGTCGGTGTAATCCACCAACGTGAAATATTCGGTTGCTGTAATTTTATTTACCAGCTTTTGTGAATAGGATGAGTGATCATAATCCACCACACAGATCTTTACATTTTTCACTTCATAGTCGGCAGCCAAAGGCATGAGCAGTAGCTGAACAGACGGCATCAAAAACATCATGCGCAGGATGGCCGGGTTTCTAAACACCTGGCGAAATTCTTTCTCCAGCAAAATAAGAAGCGCTCTCATTCCAGTCGGGTTTTAAATTTCCTGATGCTCACCACCATAAAGAACACCGTCATGCCGGCTAGAATTACAGTCTCCTTCCATACGTGCTCAGCCCCAACACCTTTAATCATAATGTTCTTTACAATAATATAAAACCACTTAGCCGGCACCACATTGGAAACAACCTGAAGTGGGATGGGCATATTTTCTATGGGAAACATGAAACCACTGAGCATAATGGTGGGCAGTAATAATCCCATCAAAGAAATAAGCATGGCTATTTGTTGAGAATCTGAAACAGAAGAAATCAACAAGCCTAATGCAAGCACCGTAATCGTAAACAGAAGACACTCCGCCACCAGCAAGATTAAACTTCCCTGTATGGGTACTTCAAGCACAAACACACTCAGCACTAAAATGCTGCCGATGTTTACTGCTGAAAGAATAAAGTAGGGAACCATTTTGGCAATTACCACACGAATAGGGACAATGGGCGAAACCAAAATAACTTCCATCGTTCCCATTTCTTTTTCCCGCACAATGGAGATCGATGTCATCATTGCACAAACAAGCATGAGCACCATCGCCATCACGCCAGGCACAAAGTTGTAGGAGCCTTTGAGCTGAGGATTGTACAACATTCTCATTTCCGTATGGATTGCATAAGGAAATTCTGCCTGATCGCGGAGATTGCTTTGATAATCCATGATTACCGCAGAAGCATAATTGATTAATGTGTTAGATGTGTTAGGATCAGTAGCATCGCCAATCAGCTGCACCGATGCCAGATTGTTGTGGAGTAATTGCTCTTGAAAGTTCTCAGGAAATACCACCGCGAGTTTAATGGTGCCCGCTTGAAACGCAGGCTCTAATTGTGAATTCGTTGGAATGTTCTCAACAATATCAAAATAGCGGCTTGCTTCCAGTTGATGAATGATGGCGCTGGTTGTTTCATCTTTTGAGTTATCGAGAATGCCAATGCGTGTGTTTTTTACTTCGTTGGTTAGGGCAAATCCAAAAATCAAAATTTGTGCAAGTGGCATACCGAAAAGAATCAGCATCGTGCGCTTATCACGCCACACGTGCAGGAATTCCTTGCGTACGAAGAAGATGAATTGTTTCATGGTAAATCAGTAGGCAATGAGCAATTGACAGTAGACAACGATTCGTCCACTTTGTTAATTTTTCTATTATCTATTACTACTTTCATTGTATTCATTATTAGAATTCGAAGGCAAAAACATTATCAACTCCTCAATCATCTCCCCTCTTCGCTCCACGCGCCAATTGCAAAAACACTTCACCCATATCCTTTGCTGCATACTTCGTTTTTAATTCCAGTGGGGCCCCCAGCGCGGCAATCTGTCCGTCTACCATAATGGAGACGCGATTGCAATATTCTGCTTCATCCATATAGTGTGTTGTTGCAAATACAGTAGTACCCCGACTGGCCGCTTCAAAAATCATGGTCCAGAATTCTCTGCGTGTAATGGGGTCTACACCGCCAGTGGGTTCATCTAAAAAAACAATTCTTGGATCGTGAATCATCGCCACGGAAAAAGAAAGTTTTTGTTTCCATCCCAGTGGTAATGATTTCACCAATGAGTTTATTTTATCTTCCAGTTTCAATGAAGTTACCAACCGCTCCGTCTTTGTTTTAATTTCTAAATTACTCAAGCCATAGATTCCTCCGTAAAACCGAATGTTCTCGCGAATAGTCAGATCTTCATACAGCGAAAATTTCTGACTCATATAGCCTATGCTCTGTTTTATCTTTTCTGGATTTTTATAAAGATCAAAGCCAGCTACGGTTGCCTCACCGCTTGTTGGCAGAGATAGTCCGCATAGCATGCGCATAGCCGTTGTTTTACCCGCTCCATTAGCTCCGAGAAATCCAAAGATTTCGCCTTGCTCCACATCAAACGTGATTTGATCCACTGCTGTGAATGATCCAAATTGTTTGGTCAGATTCTGAACAGAGATCGCCTTCATGATTTTTTGTGTTGTTCCATCAGTTCCATAAAACAATCTTCGATGCCAGCGCTTATCTTTTCAAATTTAATTGACCTATGCCCAAGTTGATCTAATCTTGCTTCAATCACATTCAGGTTTTCTTCGCCTCCTTTAAACGTAACATGATGCTCTTGCCCAAATGGGTAACAAGAATTTACTTCTTCCTGTGCATTCAGATCAGTTAATAATTTGTACATGTTTTCCGCATGGGCAGACCACAACGTGTGCTTAAACTTATTAGTTATTCCTACGGGAGAATCAATGTCCAGAATCCTTCCGTCCTGAATCAATGCAACGCGATCGCACAAGCTGGCTTCATCCATATAAGGAGTAGATACCAGTATCGTTATTTTTTGTTGTTGTAGATTGTGAAGCAAATCCCAAAATTCTTTTCGCGAAACTGCATCCACACCGGTAGTAGGTTCATCCAAAAAAAGTACGGATGGTTTGTGAATAAGTGCGCAGCTGAGCGCCAGCTTTTGTTTCATTCCTCCCGAGAGAGCGCCCGCTTTACGTGTTTTGAATTTTTCAATCTGTATGTAAATGTCTTTTATCAAAT
Organism: Cyclobacteriaceae bacterium; assembly: GCA_043774745.1. Taxonomy (GTDB): domain Bacteria; phylum Bacteroidota; class Bacteroidia; order Cytophagales; family Cyclobacteriaceae; genus ELB16-189. Next base: position 41,744 of record JAYVTC010000048.1, read on the forward strand.
CATAGTTTTCTTCAATGGATGTGTTGAACAACGTAGCGAAGAAAGAAAGATTTTCCTCTACCGTTAAATCCTGATATAAAGAGAAACGCCCAGGCATATAACCCACTCTCTTTCGAATTTCCTTAAAATCTTTTACCACATCATAGCCATCTACAGAAGCCGTTCCGCTATCGGCAATCATCAATGTTGTGAGTAATCGGAACAACGTGGTTTTACCTGCCCCATCGGGACCAATCAATCCAAACAACTCACCACGGTTCACCTCAAAAGAAATATCATGCAAAGCAATTACCGTTGACTTCTCAACCGTAAAGGTTTTTTTGATATTTTTTATTTCGACAGTGTTCATGAATTCTAATTGACAGTTGACAAGTAGCAATTGACAATAAATATTCCTCTCATTGTCAATTGTTCTTTGTCAATTGATTATTGAACAAAACCTCTCCATACATTCCCAACTTCAAATACCCATCGTTCTTCACATCAATCTTTATCGCATACACCAGGTTGGCGCGCTCTTCCTTGGTTTGAATTGTTTTGGGTGTGAACTCGGCTTTGTCTGAAACCCAGGTGATTGCTCCCGCATATTCTTTATACCCATCATCGGGGGCATCCACCAAGACTTTAACCGATTGACCTAATTTGATTTGCGATAGCTGACTTCCTGAAATGTAGGCCCTTAAAATCACTATACTCAGATCAGCTATTTTATATAAGGCTTTTCCGGGATTAACTACTTCATTTTGTTTGGCGTAAAGTGAAAGTACGGTTCCGTTTACCGGATTTATGATTTGTGATTTACTGATTTGGTCTTGTACTTGTTCCAGTTGTGCCTTCAGCGGAAGCGTTTCACTTTGCAATGATTGCTTTGTGATAGTTAATGTTGATTGGGTAGCGGCATATTGTCGATGCAATAAATCTATTTGAGCGTTGAGGTCATCCAATTGTTTTTGTGTGGCGGCATCATCTTTTAATAGATTTTCAATGCGTTTCTTTTCGCGTTTGGCCGTTTCAATTTGCTCTGTAATCGCGGCAAGCTGAACCGCTGCGTTGGGTTGTTTCGCGTTTACTGCACGAATGCTGTATTCTAGTTGCTTCTTGCGCAAATATAATTGTGTGGTGTCGATGAGGCCAATCACGGTTTGTGATTTTAGTTCAGTGCCTTCCTCTACATTGAGTTGAATGATTTTTCCTGAAGCTTCTGCTGAAATAATAATTTCATCCGCTTCGAAGTTGCCTGTTGCATCAAACTCTGAACCGTTGCGATTGCACGATGTAGCTACGAGAAGAAGAGTTGCAATAAAATAATGGTTGATTTGCATAGGGTGATATTTTCAGTTTCCGGTAGTTACCTGTTGTGAATATTGAGTCATCAGCAATTGAATCTGGTGAACCGCCAAGTTTTGCTTGGCCTGGTCCTCCGCATTTAATTCTCTTAAATAATCGTTGGCAGTGATCACACCATTATCAAGTTGTGATTTTGCTGTATTCTTTATGCGCACTCTCAATTCAATTAACTTTTCATCAATCTCGATAAGTTCGCTTAGCTTGCTGAGTTCATTGTTCTGTTGTTGCAGGGAGAGTTGTGTATTAAATAAAAATGTTTCCTTCTGCTGATTCACTGATTGAAGATTCAAATCAAGAATCTGTTTATCACGATTGGCATTGTAGTATCCACCCAAATTCCAACTGAATCGAATGCCCCCCAGGTAGTAGGTATCAAATTCATTCAATAACATATTTAACCCTGGCCGGCCATAACCGCCTTGTGCAAATAAACTTACACGCGGAGCAACTCTCGTATTGGACGCTTGGTGTTGCGCTGCATATAATTGACTTTGATAATTATAGAGTGAAATCTCAGGTCGCGAAATAGTAGGCTCGCTCTGAACTACAAGCATTTCAGGCTTTTGCAAATTGGTGCTTTCGTTCAGTGATTGATGAATAAACATTCCCAACATGTCCAAATAGGACTTGCGGGCTGATTTTAACTCTACTCCTCGCTGATCAGTCTTAAGAAGTTCGGCCTGAAGAATATCAGCATTGGTTCTGAAGGCGGTGCCATTACGGATGGTCGATTCCATTTTTAACAAACTCGTTTCAATATCTTTTCTAACCAAATCAATCTGAGCAAGTTGTTCGTTGATTAAAAGTGCTCCGAAATAAATCTGGTTGATGCGTTCTTTGATTTTGTACAATTCAACTTCAACCTTCTGATCCTCCACCAGCGAAGCGGTTTCTTGCAGAGCGCTGTTTTTCTTCACCACTCCACCGTCATAGATTGCCTGATTGACATCCAGATAAATTTTGTATTGATCTTTCGAAAGGGGTTCAACCAGTCCACCAGGTCCTGGCAATTTTGTAACAGCCGATTGGTAGGATGCTTGTCCATTAAGACTTACCTGAGGAAGATATCCCGATTTGACATTGGCAACTGAAAACTCAGTGCTCCTGGTTACCAATTCTTTCTGCTTGATCAGCGGATAGTTTTGTCGTGCCTTATCATAGCACTCTTCGATGGTGAGTTGTTGTGCCGATGAAGGCCTGAAGCTGATCAGGATAAAAAAAACCAGGGCAATTTTTAAATACCTCGTTCGCATGGTTATTTTTTTATGGCGTTGATGATGAATTCGCTTACCTCTTTTTTGCGTTGTTCAACCATGTCATAAAAGTTAGTTTCATCTACCGACATCATCGTTTGGATGATTGGTCTTGCTACAAAGGGATAGATGCAAAGCGACATGATATTAATGAGAAGTTGTTTTCCTTCGATCGGATTTATAATACCATCACTTACTTCTTTCACAACTTGCTTTTCAAATGCTTCAATAAACATTCTTGGATTGACACCTAGTTTATTTCCGTACTCAATTAACAGCTCTGGCGACTGTGCTATTTCAGTAATAATAAAGCGGGCGAGGTCAGGATGTTTTATTAATGTGCTGATCTCATGATCCACCATGCGCTTGATTTTCTCGAAGAGCGAAACGTTATCCGATTCAAAAATCACAAAAAGACCTTTAAAGAATTCTTTGAAGCGACTTTCAAAGATGCGGTTGAACATCGTTTGCTTGTCGCGATGATGGTAATGCAGGAGTGCGCGGTTGATGCCCGCTTCTTTGGCGATCTCTTCCATGCGGGCAGCGGCAAATCCTTTTCTGGTAAAAACCTTCATGGCGGCATCCAGTATCAACTCCTCAGTGGTCTTTTCCTTCACATCGATCATTTTTAACATAATTGTTAAACAAATATGTAAATATTTAAATCATCAGAAAAGAAAAAGGCTGGAATTTCTTCCAGCCTCATCTAAATGTTAAAAAATAGCCCAATTGAGCCTGATTATCAACTTTGCAGTTTTAGAATATTATCGGTTCTCTTCCGGCTTTCTGCTAAAATTGAAGGATTGCTACCTAAAGAAACCCCAAATGAGGGAGCCATTTCCTTCAACTTACTTTGCCACTCGGGTGATTTACTTTCCTCTTTAAAGCATCTTGGAAGTATGCCAAACATGATAACTGCGGCAGTTGATGCGCCTGGTGATGCGCCCAACAATGCAGCCACACTTCCATCTGATGCTACTACCGCTTCTGTTCCAAACTCCAACACGCCACCCTGCTCTTCATGTTTTTTAATGACCTGCACGCGCTGGCCAGCGTCTTGTAATTCCCAATCTTCCAGTTTTGCAAAGGGTACGTATTCGCGTAATGCCTCTACTCTATCCTCATGAGTTAATCGAACTTGTTCGATCAGGTATCTCGTGAGCGGAACATTTCGTAATCCGGCCGAAATCATCGGCTTGATGTTATCAAACGTAATGGACTTGGCCAGGTCAAAATGTGACCCTCCTTTCAAAAATTTTGTTGAGAATCCCGCAAACGGACCAAAGAGTAATTCCTTCTTTCCACCAATCATGCGCGTATCAACATGTGGCACCGACATGGGTGGCGCTCCTACACTTGCTTTGCCGTACACTTTCGCATAATGCTGATTGATCAGCTCTTCATTCTTGCATTTCAACCACAATCCGCTGACCGGAAAACCACCATAGCCGTCACGCTCTTTGATCTCAGCTTTCTTGAGCAAGCTAAGCGTTGCACCGCCTGCTCCTAAAAACACAAACCTGGCGCGACAATGTTCAGTTTGTTCATGCAATAAATTCTTTACGATCACTTTCCATCCTCCTTTGTCGTGCGGATCGATGTCGAGTGTTTCCGAATTATAGTGCATGGTTACGCCAGGCATCTTCTCTAGCTTTTGAAAGATTGAGCGCGTAAGCTCACCAAAATTTACATCGGTGCCTTGCGCTACGCGAGTGGCTGCTATAGGATAACCCGTTTCGCGATCACGCATGATCAAGGGTGCCCATTCTTTAATCCGTTCCGGATCTTCCGAATAAATCATGTCGCTGAAAAGCGGATTGGCTTTCAACAAATGAAAACGTTTTTTCAGATAGGCTACATTATTTTCTCCCCATACAAAACTCATGTGCGGCACTTTGGATATAAATGAAGTAGGGCTATCTATATACCCTTTCTCTACCAGAAAAGACCAGAACTCTTTCGATACTTCAAACGCTTCACAGATTTTTACTGCTTTGCTGATGTCTATTGATCCGTCTTCTTTTTGAGGTGTATAGTTAAGTTCACAAAAAGCTGCGTGACCGGTGCCTGCATTGTTCCAGGCATCTGAACTTTCCATGCCTGCTTCATCGAGGCGTTCAAAAATCTGAATGGTAAGATTTGGATTAAGCTCTTTTAAAATCACGGCCAGCGTAGCGCTCATGATCCCGGCACCGACTAGTGCTACATCGGTTTCATAGACTAACGGCTTCAGCGACCTGCTCGACTTTTTAGATTTGTTCATAAGGTGGTTGCCAACTATTAAAACACAAAAATAGACTACTGCAGGATATTTTGTTAACAGAACAAAAACTTCCATGAATCGCTGCCACTAACCTGCTAAGACATTGAACGGCTTGATTTCAATTAAACAATTTATTCTCTAACTTTCATTCATTGCGGAAGTAGCCCGGTTGGTAATCCCCTGGCTGGCGGATCCCAAGATGAGGAGCGAAGATTAGTTTTTTAAAGCGGGAGTAGCTCAGTTGGTAGAGTGTCAGCTTCCCAAGCTGAAAGTCGCGGGTTCGAATCCCGTTTCCCGCTCAATAAAAAACCCGGAATATCTCCCGGGTTCATTGTCTTACTTCTTATTTCCTAGATCGTACTACTAAAAAGGATATTCTCCCTTCTCAATCACATGATTCGCTACTCTTCTTCTTGCTTCTTTCAAATTATAAGCATCAATTTTAGTAAAGCGCTTCAATCCAAGCATCATGAAACGTAACTCATCTCCTTCAGCGAAAGCATAGATTGCTTCTTTCGCTGCTGATGCTGCTTTCTCAATAGCATGATGCAGATAGATGATCGCCATTTCCTTTTCAATCTCACAGGCTTTCTCTCCACGCATACTAATCATTTTTTCTACACGCAAAATCGTTGACTCGGCCACATATCCTTCAATCAACATATCGGCAAGATTCATCAGCACCTCCTGCTCGTCTGAAAGTTTCATCATGAATTTCTGAACAGCCGCTCCTGAAACCATAAGGCCCGCTTTCTTCAGATTGCGCAAGGCTTTCTTTTCTTTTGCGAATAGTGCTGTGTCATCGCTGGCTCCGAAATCAGGAATAGCCATTAATTCTTTTTGAACAGCCATCGCAGGATTCATCAGATCCAATGTTCCTTTCATCGCACGCTTCATCAGCATATCGATGGTGAGCATGCGGTTGATTTCGTTGGTGCCTTCAAAAATTCTGTTGATCCGTGCATCGCGATACGCACGGTCCATCGGGCCTTCTGCCGAGTAGCCCATGCCTCCATAAATCTGCACGCCTTCATCCACTACATAATCCAACACTTCTGAGCCGTGTATTTTTAAAATGGCACACTCAATCGCATATTCTTCGAGTGATTTTAATCTTGCTTTGCCCGGCTCCGTGCCTCCGGCCACTAACACATCATACGCATCATCAATATTTTGTCCTGCACGATAGTGCGCTGATTCCGATGCAAAAACATGTGTAGTCATTTGTGCAATCTTGTGTTTGATCGCACCGAAGTTGGCAATGGAGGTTCCGAACTGCTTGCGCTCTTTGGCATAATTCACTGCGGTAGAAATCGTAGCCTTACATCCGCCCACAGCGCCTGAGCCTAATTTAATGCGACCGATGTTCAACACATTCACGGCAATCTTGAATCCATTCTCTCTTTCTGAAAGCATGTTTTCAACCGGCACATTGCAGTCGTTGAAAAATATCTGGCGCGTAGATGATCCTTTGATACCCATCTTGCGCTCCTCTTCATTCATGGTGATGCCACCGAATGTTTTCTCTACAATAAAAGCCGTAAGATTTTTGTCGTTATCAATTTTTGCAAACACAATAAACAGATCAGCAAAACCACCGTTGGTTATCCACATCTTCTGACCGTTGATGAGGTAATGCTTTCCGTCCGTGCTAAGCGTGGCTTTCGTTTTTCCACTGTTGGCATCAGAACCGGAATCAGGTTCTGTCAGGCAGTAAGAAGCTTTCCATTCACCGGTTGCTAGTCTTGGAACATATTTTTTCTTTTGCTCTTCGGTGCCGTAATATAAAATCGGAAGCGTACCGATTCCAGTATGTGCGCCATAGGCGACCGCGAAAGAATAACTGGCACCCAACGCTTCGGCCACCAGCATGGTTGTGTTGAATGACATGCCAAATCCACCAAGGCTTTCCGGAACGGATGTTCCCAACAATCCCAATGCACCTGCCTTGTCCAATAATGATGGCATCAGTTTGGGGTCTTTCATCGAATCAATTTCGTCCAGGCGTGGTAATATCTCCTGCGCAATAAAATCACGACACGTTTGTGCGATCATCTTCTGCTCTTCACTCCACTCTTCGGGAATAAAAATTTCATGTGCTTCTGTTTCACGAATGAGGAACTCGCCTCCCTTAATTGCGTTTTTTGTTGCTACTTCTGTTGCCATTTTCCTTACTGATTAAATTTTTATCTACTTATTTAAAAAAGTTGACAATTGACAAAAGGCAGTTGACAATTATTGTCAATTGCTCATTGTCAACTGTCAATTGAGTAATTCATAAATCCCCGCCACTCCCTGTCCTCCACCAACGCACGCTGTCACCATTCCGTATTTTTTATTTTGTCTGCGGAGTTCGTTGAAGAGTTGAACGGATAAACGGGCACCGGATGATCCTAATGGATGACCTACGGCAATCGCGCCACCATTCACATTTAATTTTTTGCGATCGATGCCTAACTCCTTGACTACCGCTAATGATTGCGCTGCGAAGGCTTCGTTCAATTCGATCAAATCAATGTCATCGAGTTTTAATCCGGCAATTTTTAATGCTTTAGGAATTGCCGCCACGGGACCTATACCCATGATGCGTGGATCAACACCAGCGGTTGCATAACTTACCATACGGGCGATGGGCTTTAGATTTAATTGCTTCATCATGCGCTCGCTCATCACGGCAACAAAAGCTGCGCCATCAGAAGTTTGTGAAGAGTTACCTGCGGTTACAGTTCCGCCCACGGCAAACACCGGCTTCAATTTTGAAAGACCTTCTACTGTTGTGTCTGTGCGGATGCCTTCATCCATGGCCACAACAAACTCGCGGGTTTTCTTTTTCATGTTCTCATCCACATACGTTTCTTTTACGGTGATGGGAACTACTTCGTCTTTGAATTTTCCTTCCTTCCACGCTGCTGCAGCTTTCATGTGTGATTCATAGGAAAACTGATCTTGTTCTTCGCGAGTGATTTTGAATTGCTTTGAAACTTCTTCAGCAGTTAGCCCCATACTCGTGTAATACGTGGGGTTGCTTTTTGCTATCTCATAATTCAGCGCTGTGCGAAATCCCATGGTGGGCACCAGCGACATAGATTCTGTTCCTCCCGCAATAATGATATCTGCCTGGCCCGCCTGTATGCGATGACTCGCAATAGCAATCGTCTCCACGCCTGATCCGCAATAGCGATTGACGATCATACCTGGTGTGTCAATGCCAAGAGCCAGCAATGAAATCATGCGCCCCATCTGCATACCTTGCTCTGCCTCAGGCACAGCATTGCCTACGATAAGATCGTCCACCATTTTATTTTCCAGTCCTGGAATAGATTTCACCAGGTGTTTGATCACCTCGGCAGCAAGATCATCGGGGCGTGTGAAACGAAACCCTCCCTTTTTTGCTTTTCCAACTCCTGAGCGGAAACCGGCTACTATGTATGCGTCCATATTGGTTGTATTATTAATTCTTGTTTCTTTTTTTAAGTTGACAATTGACAAAAGGCAGTTGACAACACCTTGAGAGTAATTATGTTTTTCTAAAGTACTTTTCAGGATTTTCAATCATGTGATTCAACAATTTTCCAACTTCCACTGATTTTTTCTCAAGATCATTCCATACTTCCTGAGTTATATATTGACAGGATAAAGCAAAATCTAACCAAACCCTTGTCTCTGTGTTTTCCATATCGACATCAGATGACTTGCTCACAAAATGAGCTTTGTATTGTCTTTTTCTGTATGCTTCTCCAATACATGAACAAACACTTCGTGACGATCTTCTCACTTGGTCTGTCAGAGAATATCGTTCTTCCCTTGGAAATGTTTTCGACAATTGATAAATCTCCATGGCCAGCGTAAATGCCTTTTTGTATACAGTTAAGTCTCTAAAAGTCTGTGCTGCCATTTGTTAATTTTCTCTCAATTATTGTCAATTGTCTTTTGTCAACTGTCAATTAGTTCCTCAAAGGCTTCCCCCCCGTCAATATCGCCTGAATTCTCTCCAGCGTTTTCTTCTCTCCTGTCAATGACAAAAATGCTTCGCGCTCGAGATCCAATAAATATTGCTCTGTTACTTCTTGTGGTGAAGTGAGATCGCCTCCGCACATGATGTTAGCAATCCATTTGGCTACTTTGGCATCGTGTTCTGAAATATATTTTCCCATGAGCATGCCTTGTAATCCCGCAAGGAAAAGTGCCTGACCTGCACGACCCTGTACCTTAATGTTTTTTGCTTGCTGTGGCATGGTGTATCCTGCTTCCGCTAATTCAAGGGCGGCCTTCTTTGCATCGGCCAGTTGCCTGTCTTTGTTCATCGATACGCGATCGAGCTTTTTCAAGATGCCGAGTTCGCGCGCTTCTTCTGCTGATGTGGCAACTTTAGCTGTCGCAATGGTCATGAATGCATTTTGCAGTGCGTTCAATTCTACATCGCCTTCTTGTAAGGCATCGCTCACGCGTTTTGTAAATTCTTTGGTGCCACCTCCACCGGGGATTAGCCCTACACCAACTTCTACTAATCCGATATATGTTTCGGCTGCAGCTTGCGCGATGTCGGCATGCATCGTCATTTCACAACCTCCACCTAACGTGCGGCCTTGCGGACAGACAACTACAGGAATGGATGAATAGCGCAAGCGCATGACCGAATGCTGGAATGCTTTGATCATGAAATCGATCTCGTCATAATCCTGTTCGATGGCATACATAAACACTAGTCCAAGATTTGCCCCAAGTGAAAAATCAGGACCTTGATGACCCACCACTAATCCGCGATAATCTTTTTCGGCCATGTCGATGGCTTTGTTCATTCCTTCCATCACAGCACTACCAAGCGTGTAACTTTTAGAATGCCAGCCGAAGTTGATTACGCCATCACCGATGTCTGTGATTTTTGAATCCGCATTTTTCCAGATGATGTTTTCACTCTTGTTTTCAAGAATGATAAAATTTTCTCTGCCGGAAATTGATTTATATGTTTTGGTGGGGATGTCGTAATATTTTTTCTGACCACCTTCTGCTTTATAGAATGATTTATTGCCAGCGGCAATCATATCGTAAACCCATTGGTTAGGTTTGTAACCGGCTGCTTCCATGAGCGGAATACTTTTCTCAACGCCCACGGCATCCCAGGTTTCAAAGGGGCCGATGTCCCAGCCAAAACCTCCACTCACGGCATCATCAATTCTGAAAAGTTCATCGCTGATTTCAGGAATGCGATGGCTCACATACTGAAACAAACCGAAGAAACAATCACGATAAAAATCACCGGCCTTATCTTTTCCGGCCAGCAACACTTTGAAACGATCTTTTAAATTGTCAATGCCCTTCGTGGTTTCGAGTGTGGCAAATTTTGCTTTTGCTTTGGGTTTGTATTCTAATGTTTTAAGATCGAGGGTGAGAATTTCAGTTTCTCCTTTTGCGTTCTTGGTCTTCTTATAAAATCCCTGCCCGGTTTTATCACCGAGCCACTTGTTCTGTTCAAGTTTAGTTACCAACTCTGGTAGTTTGAACATTTCGCGACCTTCATCATTAATTAAGCCAGCGTAGAGGTTGTTAGAAACTTTTACGAGCGTATCTAATCCAACCACATCCGAAGTTCTAAAGGTTGCCGACTTTGGTCTTCCAATCACCGGACCGGTTAACTTGTCAATTTCATCTACATTCAGATCATACTTCTGCATGGAATCGATCACCTTGAGCAGTCCGTAAACACCAACGCGGTTACCAATGAATGCTGGTGTGTCTTTACAAAGTACCGTGGTCTTTCCAAGGAAAAGATCGCCATAGCTCATCAGGAATTTTGTGATCTCCGGATCCGTCTTGGCGGTAGGAATAATCTCTAATAATTTAAGATAGCGTGGTGGGTTAAAGAAGTGCGTGCCGGCAAAGTGTTTTTGAAAATCTTCGCTTCGGCCTTCGGCCATTAAATGAATGGGGATACCGGAAGTGTTGGAAGTGATGAGCGTGCCTGGTGTTCTGTATTTTTCTACCTCTTCATAAACTTTCTTCTTGATGTCAAGATTTTCAACAACGACTTCGATCGTCCAATCATAATTTTTGATTTTGGACATATCATCCGTAAAGTTGCCCAGCTTAATGCGCGATGCAAACTTCTTGCTGAAGAGTGATGCCGGATTTGATTTTAGGGTTGCATCGAAAGCGCTGTTCACGATGCGGTTCTTTACCGCTGGATGATCAAGTGTAAGGCCTTTTTTTGTTTCGTCTTCTGTAAGTTCTCTCGGGGCAATGTCAAGCAAGAGCACTTCCACGCCAATGTTGGCGAAGTGACACGCAATGCGTGAACCCATGATGCCTGATCCTAATACGGCTACTTTGCGAATGGTTCTGTTCATATCGTTGTTAGTTGTTCGTTATGAGTTGTTGGTCGATGGCCTTCGAAGAACGAACAACCACCAACAAACAACGATCTTATTGTAAAACTTTATCGTAAATTTTATTCTGTTCTATTAACAAGTTGATCTCCTGCACTACTTCAAAGAAGACGTTCAATTTGCTTGCTGGAATTTCTTCGCGCACAGCTTCATTAAAGCGAAGTACAGTTTCCTTTGATTTCTCCTTATGCTTCTTGCCTTCTTTGGTTAAAAAAATTCGCACCGACCGCTTGTCTAATTTATCGGCTTTGCGGCAAATCAATCCTTTTTCTTCCATCGACTTTAATAATCGCGTAAGACTTCTGGCTTCCAATCCCATCATAGGACCGATTTTGGTTGCCGGTGTTCCGTCCTCTGAATGAATGTTGAGTAATGCGAAACCAATAGACATCGTGCCCTGGTATTTGGCAGCCTGCTGGTTATACATCCTGGCGATGCTGTGCCAGGCGGCCTTTATATTATAGTCTATGGTTTCTTCGCGTTTCATGTATTTCAAACGGTAACGAAGGTAAAAAGAAAATGTTATGCATGCATACTACTTTTGAAAAAATTATTCCGCAATTTTTATAGCTTCACTGACCTATCTGTTAGCCTGTGCCATATTTAAACTGTAATCAAGCCTGTCTATTTTATCAAGAGGCTGGAGAAGGAAATGAAACCATTGTCTTCTCACACGGCTTGCTTTTTGACCATCGCATGTGGGATGCACAGGTGGAATATTTCAAAGATCACTACCGTTTGCATCGCTTATGACCACCGGGGACAAGGACAAAGCCAGGTGATAGGTAATGAGGACATGGATACGCTTTATGAAGATGCCGCTTCACTAATTGAACAATTAGCGGGCAACAGCAAGGTGCACTTTGTAGGGCTGAGTATGGGTGGTTTTGTGGGAATGAGATTGGCTGCACGGAAACCCCAACTTCTTAAAACACTTACGTTATTGGATACGTCTGCTGATCCGGAGCCCAACCAATTCAAATATCAAATACTGAACACCATATTTAAATTCGGTGGCGCACCGCTCGTGATTGCGAAGATCATTCATATCCTATTTGGCAAATCTTCATTGAGTGATTCATCAAAAAAAGAAGTCATTCAGTTTTGGAAATCCACTATTCAAAATTACCCGACCTCTATAACAAAAGCTGTGGAAGGTGTTATTCAAAGGCAAGGTGTTGCGAATGAGCTTGAAAAAATTACTACTCCCACTCTGGTTGCAGTAGGAGATGAAGACGTTGCTACTATCCCTGCAAAATCTGACCGAATACATCATGCAATAAAGGGTTCTAAACTCATTAAAATTCCAAAGGCAGGACACAGCTCTTGTATTGAACAAGCAGAAGAAGTGAATAAAAATATTCAGCGCTTTATCAACTAATGTATCAATGAAAAGCAGGATGAGAAAAGCACGGTTACTTACCCCACTTGTGTAACATAGATCACCCATAACACTAACTTTCCTTACAAGAAGTCATAATAATTGAATCCTCGACAAGGGCTTTTTTTCTGATTCATATTGGAGTGCTCCCACCTCAATGAATGGAGTTCCAATCACTAATTATTTGTTAATTCCTCATTATCAATACGTTTTGTTGTAGTCGCTGACGACCATCAGTAAATTTCATGACTAAGATCATATTTGCACTTGGTCAACAATCATGTGGTAGTACTTAAAGTTGCCCTAACATTGTATCGCATAACAGCCAATAAACCAACCGAGTTATGAAACAGAAAGCAAAAAAAAATAACAACAGGGCCTGGATCCTAACCATGGCCGCTGTCTTCGTTGCGCTGAGTGCAGCAGGACAAGCTAATTACAGACAAAGTGGAACCACCAATGTTACTATAGCAGGAACTTCCACGATGCACGACTGGACGATGACTTCTACAGGAGCAAACTATAATGCAACCTTCGAAGTAAATGCCGATGGTGCGCCTGCCAAGTTAACAATGGTAACCTTTAACCTTCCCGCAGAGAGTTTGAAGAGTCATGAGAAAGCAATGGACAAGAATGCTTACAAATCCTTAAACACAGATAAGTATAAGGACATCACCTTTCAGCTCACTTCTTCAAAAATTACCGGTAAAACTATTGCCTGTAACGGCAACCTCACCATCTCTGGCACTACCAAGCCTGTGGAAGTAGATGTTACCTATGAAGCGAAAAACGGCACCCTCGTGTGCAAAGGCTCTAAAAAAATAAAAATGACCGATTTCAAAGTAGAGCCACCCAGCTTCATGTTCGGCACGATCAAAACCGGAGACGAAATCACGATAACATTCGATGTTATCTTATCTCAAGTGAAACTTTAAAAAAACCTATTTAAAATACTCAACTAAATTTAATTGTTATGAAAACGAGAATATTTTCCGTAAAAAGCCTGGTGATGACACTGGGGCTACTATTCGCAGGTATGTTTGCCTTTGCACAAAAACAACCTGCAATGCAATATTTCAGATATTATGATCAACGTGGTATCAACGTGTTTGAAACATCCAAAGAAGACACCGTTGGTTATGATGGTTTAAAAGTTCGCTTTGGTGCTGGCTTCACTCAAGGCTACCAAAGCCTAAGTCATAGTAATGGTTTGACTGACAACCCTTCTAAATTATATTCAATGGGTGGCGGTTTCCCGCTGGCACAAGCCAACTTCAACATTGACGTTCAAATATATGATGGTATTAGCCTAAACCTGGTTTCTTACATGTCATCTCACCACCACAATGAATTCTGGGTAAAGGGTGGATACTTACAAATTGACAAGGTAACGTTCCTTAACAGCGAGTTCATGGACAACCTTTGGAAAAACCTTACTTTGAAAGTTGGTCATATGGAAGTTAACTACGGTGATGCTCACTTCCGCAGAAGTGATGGTGGAAATACCATGTGGAACCCTTGGATTGAAAACAACATCATGGATGAATTTGCAACTGAAATCGGGGCAGAATTATACTACAAGAACAAAGGATTCCTTGCTATGGCCGGATATACTGATGGTGAAATTCAAGGTAACGTTTCAAAGCCTGTAAGTGGTGACAAAGACCGTCAGCCTTCACTTTACTTCAAGGCTGGATTTGACAAACAATTAAAAGATAATCTTCGCGTTCGTTTAACTGGATCAATGATGACTACCAAGTCTTCTATCAGCAACACCCTCTTCGGGGGCGACCGCACAGGATCTAACTATCAATATGTAATGGAAAACTCTCCGGTAACATTAACAGGTAACGCATTCTCCGGCCGTTTCAACCCTGGCTTCCGCGATAATTTGACTGCCTTTATGGTGAACCCATTCGTGAAATTCGCTGGGCTTGAATTATTCGGTACCTGGGAATATGCCTATGGTAATAGTCAATTAGAAAATGGCGAAGGTGCATCTTATGCTGCTGAAGCAACTAACCGTACATCTCACCAGACTTCAGCCGAAGCTCTATACCGCTTTGGTAAAAATGAGAAATTCTACATCGGTGCACGCTATCAGACTGTATCAGCAACTATAGCTGAAGGATACACCGCTACTGTTCGTGGCTCACGCTATGATGTGTCTATCGATCGTACCTCTTTTGGTGGTGGCTGGTTCATTACCCGCAACGTATTACTTAAAGGAGAGTATGTAACTCAGAAGTATAATGGTTATAAAAATACTGGTGCCAATGCCAGATTCTATCAAGGAGAATTTAGTGGAGTGGTAATTCAAGGTGTAATCGCTTTCTAATAGGTTTATTGGGTCACTCCTCCGGCCGGCTCGTAAGAGTCGGCCGGTTTTTTTATGTCAATTTTCATTTTCAACATCTGGGTTTAACTTTGATATCATTTTTATAGATCTCCCCTTAAATGAAATTAGTTTCAGCGATTCTTCTCTTTATATCCTCTGCATTTATTTTTAGTGAGGCTCCTCTCGTTCACCGTCTTATTGTGCAGCCAGCCAGCAAATTGTCAATAGATGGAAAAACGAATATCAACTCTTTTACCTGCTCCATCGCTAAATACACCGGCACAGATACTTTAGTCTTGCAAGAAGGCGGAAAAAAAATCAGGCCTGTATTTGTCAAGGGCTCTGTCGGTTTAGATGCTTCCACCTTTGATTGCGGCATGGCCATCATGACTTCCGATTTTAGAAAGACTGTCAAATCGGATGAGTATCCGGCCATTGTCATTGATTTCATTTCCTTTGAGCGCACACCCAGTTATGCGCAAGCCGAAGAAAAGTTTAAGGGCATTTTGAAAATCTCTTTAGCAGGCGTTACTAAACTATTTGAAGTCGATTGTTCCATAGAAACCAAACCCAATGGAATGATTCATTTGATGGGTGCCCGCGCTTTTACATTTGCTGATTTCGGATTAAAACCTCCTTCGCGCATGATGGGCACTATTAAAGTGAAGGAAGAGTTGAACGTAAAGTTTCACCTGGTGCTGAAGCTAGATCCGAATTCATAAGCTCAGATAATATTTCTATAGCACACCGTTTCGCTGAAAGGTCTTTCAAGAATACCTAATCAACTTCGGTCTATCTATTAACTTCTGTGAGATCATTATTTTACGTAGGTTTAGGGCTTTTGATTTCTGATGAGTCTGGAAGGTTTTGATTTCTTACGCGTTTTATCAGCCGCTGGCCTGGCCTTTCTCGCAATGACGGCCCTGATTGCCGGTACTTTCATTGGCATATTTACCCGACCATCACAACGAACCAACGCCATCATCATGGCATTTGGCACGGGTGCCCTAATTCAGGCGTTGGCTATCGATCTTGCCTATCACGGAGCAAATCGTTTGATAGAAAAATTGGAGTTTTCCGGAATGGATGCCTGGCTGATGGTCTCTTTGGGATTTATGTTGGGTGGGCTTGCTTATTATCTCACCAACAAAGCGCTTGAAAAAAATGGCGCTGCAATTCGTCATCCTGCGCTGGCTAAATTTTATTTTCTTAAAAAGAAACGGAATGAACAAGGTCATGTACTGGAGCAACTTTCAAATGTTGAATTGCTTCGCTTGCTACCACCGGAAGATATGGAATTGGTGTTGGGTTCAGTACAACCTGTTGAGTTTGAAAAAGATGAATTCATTTTTAAAAAAGGTGATGATACCGATGGTCTTTATCTTATTATTTCAGGTCATGTAAGTGTGCTCGATCAACTTGACTCATCAAAAAATGTGATGGCAACTCTTTCTGCGGGCGAATCGTTTGGTGAGATGGCGTTGCTCACGGGTGAACCCCGGTATGCGAGTGTATTAGCAACTACCAATGTCTCTCTTCTCAAGATTGATAAATCTAAATTCAACTCCTTAATAAAAGTATCCCCCTTTCTGCGTCAAGCGATTGAACAGCTCAACTCGCAGCGCATTATGAAAAATGTGCAAACCACGCACATGGACAAAGAACACTGGCTGAAAATTGCACTATCAAACATTGAGCGTCTCAGTAAATCAGAAGAATACTTTTACTTTAATAAACACGTACCAAAAGGAGCTCCGCTCGCCATTTTTTTAGGTACACTCATGGACTTAATTCCAGAATCTATCGTGATCGGTGCGGGGTTCAGCGACTTTAGTTCTTATCGCTACACGTTTCTGGCAGCCGTATTTCTTGCCAACTTTCCTGAAGCGATGGCCAGTTCTAATGCCATGATGATGGCTGGCTTCAGTAAGAAAAAAATATTTGGACTTTGGGGCATGATGATTCTTGCCGGAGCTATGGCGGCCATTTTAGGTAATGTTTTTTTACATTCAGCTTCACCCGTCATTATCACCTTTGTTGAAGCGATTGCTGGTGGTGCCATCCTGGGCATGGTTGCTTCTGTGATGATGCCAGAAGCCTATGAAGACGGTGGCTCTGAAGTTGGGCTGGCCACAATAGCCGGCTTTCTCATCGCTTTTTTATTTACGATTATTTAGTGCGGTAGCTGACCTATTACCTTAGTGCCCAATTGTTAAGTTTCTTTTTGCTGAAATAGATTTGGTTCATCAATAAAAAAGCAAAGAGTAAAACTCCTTGCCCTTTTCTCAACAACTAAATTTTTCTTATTCTTATTTGGCCTTCAATGATCTGATAAAATTTACGAGTTGCCAAATCTCTTCTTCATCCGGAATTTTCTTTTTGAAGGAGGGCATATCATCACGACCTTCTAATGATTTATAAAACAACGCTCCATCGCTTTGTTTTTGAGCATCTGCTGTAGTTAAGTCACCTACTTCGGTGTCAAGTTGTGCTGCTTTTGTTCCGTCTCCCAACCCTGTTTTACCATGACAGGATGAGCAGTGCTTAGTCCACAAGGCCTTTCCTGCTTTTATAGACTCTGCATCTGATTTTACAGGGTTAGCCATTTTTACATATTTGTCCGGCACTTCCCATGGTTTTTTCTGCAATGACTTGAAGGAAAAAAGCATCACGCTGGTGAGAAGTATTATTGAAAAAATAAAAGAATTGTTTTTCATACATGCTGAGTTTTTGTGTTTCTGATTTTTATTAAGTTATAAATAATAATGATGTAGTGTCCCCATACTACGCTCATCAAAACAATAAAGGTGATGATCATCCATAGCGGTGGACTATGACTCCACAATTCGCGTGTTCTCCTTTCATCGTCAGCCGCCAAGGCAACACCCCAAGGTTTTACAATCACTGCCGAAACACTTCCGTATTCATCAAGATCTTCTGCTTTGACTATCAGAACAAGGTCTCCATTAATATCACCAGGCAGGTTCTTAATCACTTCCATCGTTGCTTCTCCATTTTCGTCTGTTGTTCCTTCACCGATTTCCAGGTTACTGAAATGACGTTTCACATAAAATTTTACATCCGTTTCAGCTAGCGGACTTTCATCCGCAGGATTATATAATCGAACAGATAGAACATTCACAGAGTCTTGCTCCTTTCCGGCTAGTACCATACCGGCTTGCCTTACTGATAAATCTGCTTCTCCTGCATTAACCTGATCATTGCCATCAAAGGAAGATGCAAACATCCATAATCCATCTTCTCCAGCTTGTAATTGGTTAATACCAACCTTTAAAGATGCCACTCCCTTATCATCCGATAATGCTTTACCTAATGGCTTTATTATAGAATCAGCAACCATGGTGAACTGAACCCATTCAAACGGAACGGTCTGCAATCCGCCTTCTCGTTTCGTCTTGATTGCGGTCTGTAATAATATCGTATCACCATTTACCTGGGTGCTGTTTAGACTCATGCGGGCAGCGGTCTTTTCAACCTCACCTTTCTTCTCATCCTGTGCAAATAATGGAACGCATAAGAACATCAGAACCCCAAAGGTGATTAGCGATTTAATACCGATATGTACAAATGACTTATTCATGTTTTTTAGTTTCAAATTCATACACAGGAACAATCGTCATAAACTTAGAAGCAAGTGTAAATAACAATAAGAAAGTTGCCACACCGCCCATCGTGAGTGCCCACTCTACCCAGGTTGCTGAGTATGTTACGAATTCAGTACGCGTGTCTTGCATGGGAAAAAGTGTTGTTTCCAGTGTGGGTACCACAATCAGATAGCGCTTAACCCACATGGCCAACACCATAAAAGATGCGGCTATGGTAATAAGGTTGGGTGTTCTAAACTTTGGAATGGCCACGATTAAAATGGGTAATACAATCCCAGCCACGTTTGCAAAAAGAAACAGCCCTCCAAACTCATGAAGATTAAACAGCTTAGCTATTAATTCAGCACTCCACTTTTCAGAACTATACCAGTCGGTGAGATATTCCGAGAAGGTAAAGTAACCATACACCGCTCCCAACACCATCATGATATAACCGAGGTATTCAAAATGTTTGTCTTCGAGATAATCATTCAGCTTATACACTTTGCGGAATATCCACATAGCAATAATCAAGACCCCGGTACCGGAATAAATAGCCGCCAGCACAAAGTAAGGTCCGAAGATGGTGCTGTGCCATCCGGGTCTAAGGGTCATTCCAAAAATCCATGACAATACGGAGTGTACTACAATGGCCAATGGAATAATCATGATCGACAATAAATTCATCGAGGTCGAAAGTGATTTTTTCTGCTCTGCAGTGCCTTGATAATTCAAAGCAAGTAAAGCATACAGGCGTCTGCGCCAGTTTTGTATTTTCAATTCCGTAGCATCGCGATAAATTGCAAAATCTTTGATCGTTGCCAGATACAGAAATAATATACCGCCAACGAGATATGTACTTATCGCCAGCACATCCCACGTAATGGGCGACTGAAGCCGAGCGAATATGATGAGGTGATGAAGTCTATCAAGACGACCTACACACAATAAAATATATACAGGTCCGATAAAAGTTGCAATTACTGTTATAAGTTCTGCTACGCGTATAATGGGTTTGCGCCATTCCACGTGAAGCAAGTGAAGTATTCCTGAAATCACCGCACCTGCGTAACTGATGCCTATGAAGAAAATAAAATTAGCGATGTATAATCCCCAGACAACATGATCGCGCATACCTGTAACAATGTGTCCCTGGCTTTCCTGAATGTATAAGGCATAAGCGGCCAGTGCTATCGGGATCAACAGCAGATAAACCCAAGCTAATCCTGCGCGGCTAAATGATTCTAGCTGCGGGGCAAATCGGGTTAAGGCTTCTGATTGTTTTTTATTCAACTCCATGGTAATACTGTGTTATTTATAAACCCATAACTTCTCACTCCACAGCGGTGCTGTCACCCATAATATCTTTATAACGAGCTTTCAACTCATCAGACTTTCCATCCAATCCACGCTCAACCGGGAAAATCCGATCACGGGGAGGCAGATAGTAAACTCTTGGTTTTGTGCCCAGGTCTTCTGCATAACGATATCCACCACGCTCTGCAATAATCTGACTGAAGCGGATGGTTTCATCTCCATTGGTCACCACATCTTCAACCTCATCACCGAAATAGAATACACCATTGGGACAAGCCGTAACACAGTCCGGAAGTTTGCCTTCACGCACCATATCCGGGCAGAAGTCACACTTTTCAACGGTACCTATTTTACTGGGCACGCTGGTTTCAGGGGAATAATTTAATGCGGCCAGTTCTGGAGAAACTTCTGGTTCATCCCAATTAAAAACGCGTGTTGAGTAAGGACATGCGGCCATACAAAATTTACAACCAATGCAGCGCTCATTATCGATAAGCACGAGGCCATCGGTGCGCTTGAAGGTGGCATCCACTGGACACACTTTCACGCAAGGAGGGTTGTCGCAATGGAAACAGGTTTTGGGTAACCAATACGGAGAAGCCTTTTCACTTTCTTTCATCAACTTCACAGAAAGCCACTCTTTGTCCTCGGGCAGGTGGTGCATTTTTTGACAAGCCGATACACACTTTCTTGCGTTTTTGCATTTCGCTAGGTCTATCACCATCACAAACTTTTTACCTGGAATTCCCATACGGGCTTCTTCCCGGCTTACGCCAACTGTTTTGTGTATATGGCGCAGATGTGATTCATCAATCTCTACCATTTCTCCATCGGGTGAAAGTAGTTTTACTTTTTTACCGGTTTCAGAGTGATCGTGATTAGAACTCGAACTGCAAGAGCAAGCGGCACTGCCACAGGCTGCTATCGCACCGAGCGTTCCTAATGTGCTTAGAAAGTTTCTTCGCGTG
Organism: Cyclobacteriaceae bacterium; assembly: GCA_043774745.1. GTDB lineage: Bacteria > Bacteroidota > Bacteroidia > Cytophagales > Cyclobacteriaceae > ELB16-189. The sequence goes on from JAYVTC010000048.1 coordinate 62,599, forward strand.
TTGGGGGTAACTTCTTCCGGCTGGTCCATACGAATACTACGGTTTTGTTTTTGGTGGATTGGCCCACGTTAATATTTCCTGATTAGAAACTTTGTTTCCGCTCTTTGCGCTCTGCACAATGCTCTTTTTTACTTCTACTAATTTGCCATCAGGAGTGAGTAACATAACCGTCTCCTCATCAGGAGTTGATGATTCAGAAGATTCCGCTTTAACATCCGAAGCCAGCATAACAGCACCGGTTAAGAAACCTAAGGATAAAAATTTCCTTCGGTTATGTTTTTCACTTTTTTTCATCATTCATTATTTATTTAAAAATTCCACAAGCGGGTGATGTTAAATCCAATCAGGAACTGACCATCGCGATAGTCATTCTGACTATACATGTTGTTCAATTGTGGAACAATGTATTGGTAGTTAGAGAAGAATAACTGAAAGGCGTGGGAACTGGTATTAAGCTCTACACCAAAAGCAATATTGGGTTGAGGATTATCCGTAGTGTGCTTGGTGACGGGCTGATCATAATTAACCATAAGCACCATGCCCGGAGTTATTTTATACCTGGCTCCTACTGAAACTGCCACGTGATCATTGCTCATTTTTCCTTGTACGTTACCTTCGGCATCCACATACCCTTCTACCGCATTAAAGTGAGAAAGGCTTGGGGCCACCTGTAAAGAAAAATTGTCGGTTATTTTACGGGCTATAATAATCTGGTTGAAATAGGATAGTCTATCCGTGCCGTTTACAAAATTCTCAGCATCACGTGTGTCAATGGCGACATTTCCGAAATAGGTAATACTCACGGGCCAACCACCAGAAGTCATTTGTTTAACTAATGCATACTTGGCGTTGATGTCCCAGGTCATGTGAGCTTTAGTGAAACCAAATCCCACATTAAGCTTATCGATGGGCGCGTAGCTCATACCAATGCGAATGTTGGATGGAGCATAGATACCATAGAAATCTTCATAGCCATTGTTCACCGTTCCAAAACGGTGCATGATATCCATTTGCATGGTGCCCTTCACAGGCACCATCACACTTTGGTTATCGATTAACCACGTGCTTTCAAAAGTACTTTTTACCGGCTTTGCTGCTTTCTTGGTGGCAGTCGTGTCCTGAGCAGTTAGCAGAGTTGTACTACTCATCAGTAAGACTGAGAGTAACAAAGCCGTGATTGTTTTATTACTATATATTGATTTCATACTGTTTTTAATTAGTTGTTGAGTACCCCTTGTTCAATCCAAGCCAACACTTTGGCGTTATAGGTCGCATTGGATCCGGAAACCGGCATCGGAGTTCCTTTTTTTCCTGTCATCCATAGATACAGCGAACTGCTTTCAGGAGCTGTCGTATTGATATAGCCTCCATTGATTAAAGAGTTGAACGCGTTATCAGCACTGAGATCTGGCTTTTGCCCACCCCGGTTATGACAACCGCTAACATTACAGCTTGTATTAAAAATGACAACGATATCTTTAGAAAAAGACATTTCGCCTACATCGCCCACATTTTGTTCTACTGGAATGACCTCGTCATAGTAGCATGCGTTCATGATCAACATCAGCATGCCCAGCAGACTCCCGATCCAGATTATTTTATTCTTCTTCATGGTTACTGTTTTTTCGTGAGTTAGTTGAGATAGCTCATCACGATACATGATGAGCTATCCTTTGTTTACTTCTTGAACTTCAGTACCAGATTTGTTTTGATGGAGTGAGCTATCTGTGCATTTTCAAAAACAGCAAAACCAAAATACTGATCAGCCAATGATGAAAAATCAACGTCTAATGCATCTCCTGTTACTAATTTTCTTTGGATTTCCATTGTCCATGTACCACTTGCGAAGGAAGTTTTACAGCTAATATTACCTTGGTTGCCACCATAACCAACATCTTTAAGAGTAACACCAGCAACGGCTTTTGAGCCTAGTCCGGTTCCTACGCGTTGATAATCGGTCCCAACTCTTGGATCTATTGTACTGGCATCACTCAATGTGAGCACACCCTCTGCATCTACTGCGGTAACTAATTTTGCGGCACCCGATGTAATTTCAGAATCTAAAATCCAGTAGGAATTGTTTGCAGCAAGCTTCACATACTTTGGAACACTAACTTCAGCTACACCATTGTTAAGTTTTTGGGTGTTATTCGTATAAACATCCGTTCCACCCTCATCACCTTTTCTTCCATTCGGATAAGTATTATCCTGGTATTGGTCGTGAATCTGGTATCCAGCGTTCACACCTCCGCGTACCGATTTCCAATGCCACATGTCAATTTTTTCTGTACCGAAATTGGTAAAGTGACGGCTGGAACCATCTGCTGCAGGTAAACCTGTGTGGCAGGTTTTATAGCATGTTGCGCTATTCCAATCCTTAACAGAGTTATTAATATTCCAAAGCATAGCGATTTTATCTTCATAAAATGCCGGTCTCGTTATTGAACCCGTTGCGCTGAAAGTAGGAGCACCTGCTTCCTGCGCCCATTTTTTTGTGGTCGGATCAAAATACCAGGGTTGACGGGCAAATGATTGAGTAGGGTCTACCCATTGCGCCAGTAAATAAATATTAGCGTCATCATAAGCAGAACGCATTTTTACTGATGGAATAATATTGCCTGTGTAGCCTCTGAACACATCACCTGTTACTTCAGGAACGGCTGTGCTAAATTCAAGTATGGGACTGTTTTCCCACATAGCATCAACAGTGCCATCAATGGTAGGGGCAATAGTGGCTTTCACAGACAGAAGATCTGTTCCGCTATTGACAACTTGTGCCGGTTCAATAATCTGATCTTCATTTGTACAACTTGATAGATCAAAAATCATTCTTCCTACCACGAATAGAGAAAGGAAGAAAATTATTTTGGTAGTCCTTTTCATAAAAAAATTATTTTGTTGTTGAGAATTGTAAGAGTTCGTTGATTATTAATATGTAATGTTAGTTACACATCCCATACTACTTCATGACTTTTAAATAGCTGTGATTATGACCTTCGTCATATTTATCGAGATGATAGCGCTTTCGTTTCTCAGCAAATTGAATGGAGACGAGCAACTAAAACAGCTGGATTTGACTGTGCGAATTGCGCTGTAATGCTTTCCCAAATCAACAAAAGGAAATGCTAAAATTTAGATATGAATTTTGTGGAGAAGAAAAGAATAGATAAGCTATTCTGAGGCTATTGCATTTATTTTTCAGGGGATTCCCTCCGATGAATTTACTTTGTTATAATCGCTGTTCCTGGTTTCAATTCATCGTTTGCTTTCAAAACCAATTTGTCTTCGCCATCTAGATTTCCAAAAATTTCAACACGATCCTTCATGCTGATGCCACTCCTTACATCGACCCATTCCGTTTTACCATCCCGAACTCGTATCACAAAACTTCTTTCCAGGTTGGTTACAACAGCCGAAAATGGAACTACGAAGGAAGATTCAGAGCGTTGTAGGTTAAAACTTGCGCTTCCATACATGCCGGATTTTAATTCCTGGTTTGCGTTGATCACCTCAAATTCCCACAGTTCGGTCCGGGTCTTTGAATCGATCTGATTGGATTTACGCGCCAGCGTAGCCGAGTACTTTTTAGCAGGCTGTGCATCTACCATAAAACTGATGGACGTGGATTCAGGAAGAGCCGAAGTATACATTTCAGGAACGGCAACACGAACTCTTAACTTATTCAGGTTTTCCAATACTAGTAAAGGCGTTGACCCTTTACCTACCAATGTTCCCACATCAACGTTGCGTTGCGTAATCACACCATCAAAGGCCGCACGGATCACCAGGTAGTTTTTTAAATGCGCATAGGCATTAGCGCCTGCCTCGGCAGCTTCATTCGCAGAACTATCATTGAGCATTTGGTTTCTCGTTCGTTCAAGCTCACTATCCGACACCGCTCCCTTCTCCTTTGAAGCATTAACCATTCTCTTATAGGTGTCCTGGCTGGTATTATACCTGGATTGGGCAGCTTGTAAATCAGCCGAGGCCTTTGCAAAGTTGGCTGCTACTTCCGGTGCATCAATGATGATCAGGATGTCATTCTTCTTCACCCGACTGCCAATGTCTACTTTAAGCTCCTTCACGTATCCTTCAACCTTGGCATACAGTTCTGCACGTTTCCACGGAAGTAAGTCAGCAGGAAGAGAAAGGGTTTTCGTTACCTGCTCTTTCTTCAAATTAAATACGTCAACCGAATCGGCCGTGGTGATTGATGCAGTTTGACTTTTTTTGTCTGCGCATCCAGCCAGAACGGCAACAACAAAAAGGATAATTAATCTATTCATAAAGCTTTTGTAATTGATGATGGTTGGTAATAACGACTTTCCTGATCATCCGGATCAAGCGATGCACTGATGTGAATTCTATTCCCTTGCACGCGCTGATAAATCAAAGGAAGAAATAACAAGGTGCTGAATAAGGAGAACACCAATCCACCGATCACAGCAATGGCCAGCGGTGCGATCTGATCTCCTCCTTCACCAAAACCCAATGACATCGGGATCATTCCTGCAATCATCGCAAGGCTGGTCATCAGTATTGGACGAAGGCGATTAAATGCCCCTTCACGATACGCGTTTACATTTCCTGCTTTACGGAACTGTTCGGCATTGGTGATGAATAAAATTCCATTGGCAATGGCCACGCCTACGGCCATGATCATTCCCATATAGGATTGAATGTTCAACGTCTTTCCGGTGATCAGAAGAAAAAACAAAGAACCGGCAACCACCGCAGGAACAATCGATAACGTTACCAGCGATAGACGGAACGATTGAAAGTTTACAGACAGCAAAAGGAAGATCACCACAATAGCAATGAGCAAACCGGATTGCAATGAACTCATGGTTTCATTCAGCAATTCAGACTGACCTTTTACCAAAACCTTTACCCCTTTCGGTAATTCACCTAGTGAAGCAATCGCGGCATTGACATCGTTCAATGCGGCACCTACATCTTTGTTGTAAATATTTCCGGTGATGGTAATGAACCGCTGTTGATTGAGCCGATCATATTCTCCCGGAATAGCTCGCTTGCTCCACCGTGCAACATCTCTTAAATAAATTTGTGGATCATCCGATACTGGAATGTTTTCAATATCATCGGTTGAATTCATTTGATATTGCGGGTATTCTACCTGCACCTGGTAGGCCGTGCCCGTGCTTTTATCCAGCCAATAATTCGGTTGGGTAAATCGGCTCGAAGATGTTGCGGCTGTCGTTGATTTACTGATCTGGTCAACCGTCAATCCAAGTTGCCCGGCCTTCACACGATCAATGTCTATTTTGATACTTGGATAATCGAGAGGAGTGGCGATCTGCACATCGCGCAGGTAAGAAATAGCTTGAAGCTTTTTCTCCAGTTTTTCAGCAAGCACACGGGTTTGAGCAAGATTCCTCCCGGTGATGGCCAGCTCTACTGGATTGTTCGATCCTAGATTGATGACCTGCTCTACCATATCACCGGGTTCAAAAGAAATTTTAAGTGAGGGGAATTTCTGATCAATCGTTGCACGAAGTTGCTCTTTGAAATCTTCAATCCTCATCGAAGTGTTTTTCGTGAGTTTGATTCTGACTACTGCCTCATGCGGCCCGCTTGTCCAGAGGTGTACAAGATTTACCGGATAGCTTGAAGGTTGTGTTCCCACGAAAGCAGACGTGATTTCAACTTCGTTATTCGTGATGCTATCCGCTAATGCAAGAACTTTTTGCGTCACCTCTTCGGTGCGCTCGACTCGTGTTCCAACAGGAAGTCTTAACCGGACCACGGCCTGGCCGGCATCTACTTTTGGAAAAATTTCTGTGCCAATGAAAAGCGAGAGTGTTACCAGCAAGCCAAACACAATCAAACTATAAACACCAATGGCCGGCACTGTTCGTGATGAAAGTTTATCTAATCGCGACAGATAATTGGTTCTGAATTTATTAAACGTAGCGGATGAGTGTTCACTGATCTTGTCTTTCAAAAACCAATTGGCCATCACGGGTACGAATGTATTCGAGAGAAAGAAAGAAGCAATCATAGCAAAGCCTACAGCCATGGAAAGAGGAAGGAACATGCCACGCGGCACGCCCGTCATGAAGAGAGAAGGAACAAACACAGCGAGAATACATAATAAGATCAACAGTTTTGGCCACACAATTTCTTTGCAGGCATCGAGAATAGCACGGGCTTTTGGTTTGCCTGATTCCTGATGGCGATGAATATTCTCAATCGTTACCGTTCCTTCATCCACAAGAATACCTACCGCTAATGCAAGGCCGCCAAGTGTCATGATGTTGAGGGTTTGTCCTGCGAGGAAAAGAAACGTGACACCCGTTAGCAACGCCAGAGGAATGGTAAGAACAATAATCAAAGCGCTCCTGCGGTCTCCCAGAAACAAAAGCACCATCAAGCCAGTAAGTAAGGCGCCAAGCCCACCTTCAAACAACAAACTCATGAGTGAGTTCATCACATAACCCGATTGATCAAACTCATACGTAACCACAATGTCTTCGGGAATGGCGGCTTGCATTTCGGGCAACGCTGCCTTCACACGTTTCACTACATCCCACGTAGATGCCGTTGACCGTTTTGTAACGGGTATGTATACGGAGCGCTTTCCATTAACGAGTGCATAGCTGGAGGTTACATCTGAACCCAATTGTACTTTCGCTATATCACGAACATAAACTGCGGGACCTGAACCCAAGGTGATCGGTACACTCTCTAACTCTTTGATGTTTTCAACAATCGTGTTTTGTGGTGTGAGTATCGTTTCGTCACCAATGCGCACATTGCCAGCTGGTGAAATGGTGTTTGCTTTGGCGATTGCCTGCACCACTTCATCGGGAGACAATTTATAGTTCTTGATCTTCTCCGGATCAACTTTGATGATTACTGTCTTTTGATTTCCTCCAAAAGGTGGCGGTGCCGATACACCCGGTAAGGTGGCGAACATCGGTCTAACCCTGAACAAAGCGAGGTCGGATATCTCGCTGAGCGATCGTGTCTTGGAAGTAAAAACCAATTGACCAACCGGAACACTACCTGCATCAAAGCGCGTAATAAAAGGAGGAACCGTGCCGGGAGGCATAAAGGCACGTGAACGATTTACGTAACCCACAATCTCGGCCATCGCCTGGCTCATATCCGTGTCATCCTGAAATTGAATTTTGATAAGCGTGGCTCCCTGTATGGATTTTGATTCTACAAATTTTACACCGGTGACATACAGAAAATGATATTCGTAATAGGAAGTAATCAGTCCTTCCATTTGTTCTGGTGAAAGACCGCCATACGGTTGAGCCACGTAAATGGTGGGCAAACCGAGTGTTGGAAAAATATCAATCTTCATGTTCCGCACAGCCAGCACGGAAAAGAAAACAATCGCCAGCACGGCTACGAGTATGGTGATGGGTTTGCGTAAGGCTCCTTGCAGCAGATTCATATTTTTAGTTAATCTGGTTAAGGAAAATAGTGATGTCGCCTTGCACTGCTGCCTTGTATAGCAACGCTTTCCACGCATCGAGATAGACTTTCTTCAAATCGGCTTCTGATTTTATCAAGACATATTGCGCTTGAATAAGATCTGTGTAATTAACAAGCCCCGAATTATACCGGCTTAATAATGTCCGGTACGAAAACTCTGCCGAGTGATAGAATGAAGGGCTCTCATGCGCAATCTTCAAAGAATTGGAAAGAGTGACATCGGCCACTTGATTTTGCTTTTCAAGCTGGAGTTTAACCAGGTTGAGTCTTTCTTCCTCTGACTTAATCAAAGACTCCTTCGCATTAACCTGATGACGCACATTGGTAAATCGCAACAGCGGCATGCTGAGCACAAGTCCCGCTCCATAGTTATAGCGACTGAATGAAAGTCCATCTTCTGAATTGACATACCCATCATAGCGAATTCCAGAGCCTCGTGCATACGCTGTTCCCCAAAAAGAAAGTTTGGGATATAATGTTCGTTGCAAAGATGTTTTTTCACGTAGATTTATCATCATGCGACTTGCAGATAATCTGATTAACGGATGATTTTGCATGGCGGTATCGCTTACTATTGCTGGCAGCGATTTGAAAAAACTGCTATCTATCTTATAAGTCCCTTCATTTCCACCAAGCAATTCTGATAACAGAACTTGTTGCGTTTCACGAAGCTTCTCATAATTCCACAACTCAATTTTTGCGCGCGACAACTCCGCGTTGAAAAGTGCTGTATCGGTTCCTGGTCTTAAACCGCTTCGTGTAAGTGATTTTACGATTCTCGCCTGGTCTTGTGCACGTTCCAGGTTTTTAGAATAGACTTTAACCAATTCGTGCGTCATCACGACATCGAGATAGGCATTGGCTGTTTTGATCTGATGGTGAAAAATCTCTTGCCCTTCATCTGCTTGCTGATAATCCTGGTAGGCTTTCGCTGATTCTATTTTTGATTTACGCTGGCCGAATGTAAACGGTTCCCAGTTCAATACTAATCCTCCTGCACTTCCGAAAACAGCATCGTACGTATTGGTTGTTGAAGGAGGCCCGCTGATCGGAACAAACCCCTGACCCATTGCCATACCCGTAATATTATTGTAGGTAGCATAGTTCAGCTGATAGGCAGCATCGAGTGAAGGAAGTGCAGTACTTTTTGAAAAGGCTACCTGATCTTTCCGGGCTTGTACTTCATAGCCCTTTGCCTTTAATAAAGGATGATTAGCCTCTGCCTTTTTCAACAGTTCGGCCAGCGTTTGCCCCTGAGTTAAAAAGCAATAGCTGATCATGATCGCTACGAGCTGTATTCTTTTCATGGTTGGCGGGATAGAATATTTGAAAAAACAGGTAGAGTGTAAAAACAATCCAAACTGCTAAAATAGTCCATATCGGACCATAGCAATGGTATAATTGAATTGGTTTTTGGTATTATTGAAAATACAGAGACCGGAAAGCCTGCGGGGTTTCTCCGGTAGATTTCTTAAAGTATTTCACAAAGTGCGATGGATCGGAGAAGTTAAGCGTAAAAGCGATCTCGCTGATGTTCTTATCTGAATGAAGGAGATAGCGCTTCGCTTCAAGAATCACTTGCTCAGCAATCAATTCGCTGGCCGACTTGCCGGAAACTTTTCGGGTGATGGCGTTCTGATTTTGAGGTGACAACCCCAGGCGATCAGCCACCTCATTTACTTTAAGATTGGAAACCGGGTTTGCATGCCTGATAAACTGCTGGAATTTCCTGAACACCTGATGACTTCCTCCCGATACCGGAATACTCAACTTCTCCTTGTGTCGCAGTAATTTTACCAAAGCAACTTGTAGATAGCCCTGTATCAACTCGATGGAGTGGACGTAAGGATTTTTGTATTCCTTTTCCATCTCACTAAAAATAAAATCAAGCTGATCATCGGGTGATAGCGTTACATCTACGCTTTCCTGCAATGATGAAATGAGATTTAATAAGTCCTTATGCTTGATCGAATTAAAAAATCCATCTCGAAACAACATGACATAGCTTTTAGGAATGGCTGTCATCTTCCAATAGTGCAATTGCCCTCATGAAAGAAAAACTACAGGAGGATTAATCTGAAGCTTCCGCGTTTCGATACAATGAAAACCCGCTCCCTCCGAAAGATAAATCAACTCAAAGTAGGCATTGTGCTTATGCGGCCTGGTGCGTTTAATCGCTTTTTTAAAACGAGAAATTTTAAAGAGTTGCTCCCTCTCCAGTTTATTCTTTACCTCTATAATTCCTGACGCCTGGTTCCATTTACTTTCTTCTTTTCAGCGTTGCCCTGGAATACAATTCGAAATCTTTTCCAGGCTCTGCCAATTCGAAAGTTTCGGTGAACTCATGATCGTTTATAATCTGATACGTTTCTTTTGCCCGGAAGCCATGGGGAATATTCTCAATGCTCTCGGATATGAACACAATCGTCTTTGCATCCGGTGAGATCGATTCCATTTTATATTGATTCACAAATCCCTCAATGTGAAACTGTCTCAACACGAAAGCCTTCCTGCTTTTGTCATAACTGATGAACCCATGATCTTCATGCACTTCTCCTTTGGGGTTGTTTGTGGATGGAGCATAGGTGGATTTGTTTTTTACTTCGATGAATTTTTTGTTAAGCACTAACTCATAACTCCGTTCATACTTTCCTTTTCCGGGCTGGCCCTCCGATTCACCGGTCCATTTACCGATGAACGATTTGAGAGGCAACCACACACTGTCTTGTTTGGAGAGCTGGCCGTAGGTACACGCGGGAAGAAGGATCAGAAAGATAAGTGTCGCCTTTTTCATGTTTACTTTTATTACAAGTTATCGATTTTTCTATAGCGCATCTCATCCTGAATCGGATGATCATTGACGATAGTATCGTCAGTAATCCAATGACGAGTATGGGAGCGGTTAACCCAAAACGATCAGCAAGCAAGCCTGTGAGAATAGCCCCGATAGCATATCCTAAGTCGCGCCATAAGCGGAAGATGCCTATGCTTTTTGGCCGTTGATCAGGATGTGTGTTATCTGAAACGGCTGCCAGAAAAGTGGGATAAACAATAGCGGTGCCTAAGCCTAGCAGTGATGACAACACCATAAAATGCAGAAATGAAAAAGCCCAGATCAATCCGAGTAGCGAAACGCCCTGCATAAACATTCCCCAAAACAACAACGTCTTCTTGCACCATTGATCAGCCAGTTTGCCGGTAAACAATTGCCCGATACCCCAGACAGCCGGATAGGTGGCTACAATAATTCCCGTTTGATGAAGATCAAACCCTTTTGAAATCAGTAGCATGGGAAATAATCCCCACACCATGCCATCATTAAGATTATTCACAAGTCCGGCTTGCGTAACGGAGCCGAGGTTATAATGCTGCCACGTGGTTTCCCAAAATATCCTCTTCAGTTTAGGAATCTTACTTGAAACGGCTTCCAACTGCGCATGCTTATGAGTATCCTTCACCAGCCACCAACTTAAAATTAATCCTGTAAAGGCCATACCGATGCCCACATAAAACGGATAGGGTCGCAGACCATAGTTGTTCGCAATCCATCCAGTTAAAAAAGCAATCAGCGCAAGCGCCAGATACCCTGCAAATTCATTCAGGCCCATAGCGAAGCCTCTGTTTTTTTCGCCAACCAGATCAATTTTCATCACTACCGTACTCGACCATGTTAGTCCTTGATTGATGCCAAGTAAAAGATTGGCAGCGATGATCCAGTTCCAGCTGGTAGCATATATTAAAATGAAAGGAACTGGCAACGCAAACAGCCAACCGATGACCAACAGATTTTTTCTTCCAAACTTGTTGGCTAGCGTTCCGGTGTAATAATTGGTAATCGCTTTCGTGATTCCGAAAACAACAATAAAAGAAAGTATAGCGGTCTTAGCTGCCATTCCAAAATCAACTGCTGCAATTTTTGGAATGATGGTGCGCTCCAATCCAATCATGCCTCCAACAAAAGCGTTGATGATCACCAAAAGGGTGAACTGCCTCCAGTTTTCCTTTAACCCAAGTTGTACGTTCTCCATGATTCTTAATTAGAAGAAATTTCAACCGGCAAATCCGCTAACTGCCAGTCCGGATAACCTTCTTCAAGGCGAGTGACTTTATAACCTGCCTTCGTAAGAAGTGCAACGGCATCATCGGCAAACACACAGAATGGTCCGCGACAGTAGGCGATGATCAGATTTCGTTTTGGTATTTCATTAAGACGCTTTGCCAGCTCATCTATCGGAATAGAAAGAGCGTTTGCGATATGCCCTTGTTTGTATTCGCATTCAGGACGAACATCAAGAATCGTGACCTTTTCTGATTTTAGTTTTTCAACTAACTCATCAATGGTTACCGATTCCAACTTGAATTTTGACTGCCTGAAATCCTTCACTAGTTTTTCCACAGCAGCAATCCGCTCTACGCCTAATTCGCGCAGCGCCTTCCAGGTCTTGAATACATTGGGATTTGAAAGTCGATAATGAATAAAATTTCCTTTGCGGGTGATGTCTACCAACTGAGCTGTTTTTAATACTTGCAGATGTTGAGAGGCGTTTGCAATGGTCAGGTTAGTGTTATAAGCGATTTGCTCCACTGAAGATTCTCCCTGCGCCAACAACTCAATGATTTCCAACCGGTGCGGGTTGGCCATGGCTTTCGTGATTTTAGCCAGTTCGTTATACACCTTGTCTTTGAATGCTCTTTTATTCATAGCAATAGCCTGTTACGAGCAGTTAACTATGCGGAAAAGAGAATAGTTCAAACTATTCAATAAATTTCTTGAATAGTTTTTTAGTCTATGCGGGATCGATCAACAAATTCTAGGCAGTTGCTCCCCCAACAACATATTTAGCCGAGCACGTATAACTCCTGTGGCATTATGAAGTGGAATAATGGAGTAAGTTTCCCTATTCAATCGGGTCATGGATGCTTTGGTTGTTCCGAAGAAAAATTCTGGGACAATGGGCCTATCTATCAACGTCTGCCAAACTTCCCAGGCTTTGGCATCTAGACATCGGCTGACAAAGTGGGCATGGTTGCGCTTGGCGTTACCGCTGCCGGTATTGCAGCCCACGCTGTGGCTACCAATCTGCGTAAGCACAAAATGGTAGATACCCTTCTTATCGATGAGGGCAAACAATCTGACAAGGACCTTAAACTTGATTAACAAGAAATTTTATGAGTCAACGAATAGTAATTGATCCCATCACCCGCATTGAAGGGCACTTGCGGATCGAAGCAGAAATAAAAGACGGAAAGGTATCTGAAGCTTACAGCGCGGGCACCATGGTGCGCTTGCTGGAAGAAATTTTAAAGGGCCGCGATCCTCGTGATGCATGGGCATTTGTAGGTCGCGTGTGTGGCGTATGTACCACCGTGCACTCATTAGCATCCGTGCGTTCTGTGGAAGATGCATTGGGTATCGTAATTCCCCCCAACGCAGAGATGGTGCGCAACATCATGTTTGCTGTGCAGAATATTCAAGACCACGTGATTCACTTCTATCACCTGCATGCACTGGATTGGGTGGATGTAGTAAGCGCGTTGAAAGCTGATCCAAAGAAAACATCTGAAATTGCTCAGAGCATTTCCAACTGGCCAAAGAGTTCACCCGGATATTTTTCTGATTTGCAGAAGCGTTTAACAAAATTTGTAGAAAGTGGTCAGCTTGGAATTTTTGCCAATGGCTATTGGGGGCACCCCGCTTACAAACTCCCGGCAGAAGTAAACCTGATTGGCGTTGCTCACTACCTGGAAGCACTCGAATGGCAGAAAGAGATTGTGAAAGTACATACCATCTTTGAAGGTAAAAATCCTCACCCCAATTACCTGGTGGGTGGCATGGCTTGCACTATTAGTTTAGATGATGTTAGCGGTATTAATGCCGAGCGTCTCGCTTATGTACAGCATCTATTGAAAGAAGCAAAAACATTTGTTGAACAAGTTTACATTCCGGATCTCCTCGCTATTGCTTCCTATTATAAAGACTGGGGTGCTATTGGTGGTGGCCTCGGAAATTATCTTGCTTATGGCGATCTGCCAACCAATGGTTATCGCGATGTGTCGAGCTATAAGTTTCCGGCTGGTGCAATCTTAAATAAAGATGTTAGCAAGGTTCTTCCTGTTGACATGCGCAATGATTCAGAGATTCAGGAATTCATCAGCCGCAGCTGGTATGAATATGCCGGTGGTGATGACGCTGGTTTGCATCCCTGGAAAGGTGAAACAAAAATTAAATACACCGGACCTAAGCCTCCTTACGATTTTTTAAATGTAGAAGAGAAATACAGTTTCCTGAAAACGCCAAGATGGAAAGGTAATGCGATGGAAGTGGGTCCGTTGGCAAGAGTTCTTGTTGGCTATGCAAGCGGTCGGGAAGATTATAAGGAAATTGTTGACAGCGCTCTAAAGACATTAGATGTTCCCATAGGCGCATTATTTTCAACACTGGGTCGCACGGCAGCGAGAGGTCTTGAAGCAAAACTGATGACCGGTTGGGCGCTTGAATTTTATGATCAACTAATTGCCAATATCAAGAATGGTGACACGCGCATGGCGAACATGGAAAAGTTCAAACCAGAAACCTGGCCTGCCAGGGCAATAGGTGTTGGTCATACCGAAGCCCCACGCGGAGCATTGGGCCACTGGATTGTAATTGAAGATAAGAAAATCGCCAACTATCAGTTAGTGGTTCCTTCTACCTGGAATGCATCACCTCGCGACAAAGATGGAAATCCTTCGGCTTATGAGTCTTCGCTGAGAGGCACTCCGATTGCCGATGAGAGTAAACCATTAGAAATCCTGCGCACCATTCACTCTTTCGATCCATGCTTAGCGTGTGCTGTGCATTTATACGATGAAGATGGCAAGCATGTGAGTAAAGTTAATGTGATGTAACCATAAATCGATGATTATGGACGCAACAACTATTCAATCAAAGCCACAAGTACTCAGGCGGGTGTTTGTCTGGCAATTGCCTGTGCGATATTACCATTGGATTAATGCGCTGTGTATTCTTGCTTTGACCGGCACGGGTTTTATCATTAGCGATCCTCCGGCATTGATGTCAGGAAAAGAAGCCTACGGCAATTATTGGTTTGGCACTACACGATTTATCCATTTTGTAGCTGCTTATATTTTCCTGTTCAATTTTTTGTTCCGCCTCTATTGGGGTTTTGTTGGCAATCACTTTGCCAGCTGGAAAAACTTCATTCCTACCAACAAGAAATTCTTTCAGGATATGTGGCGGGAAATTCAAGTGGATATTTTCATGACGAAAAAATAAGAAGAGGGGGCTATTGGTCATAATCGCTTGGCAGGTTTCATTTACTTTATCACATTCATCGCGTTTGGTGTGCAATGCCTCACCGGTTTTGGTTTGTACGCAGCGATGAGCGACTGGTGGTTGCCCAATCTATTTACCTGGGTGCCTACTCTGTTTGGTGGCGATTTCATGCTACGACAAATTCACCATTGGGCCATGTGGTTCTTTATCCTCTTTGCAGTAGTGCATGTGTATCTTGTTTTCTATCATGACTATGTAGAAGGAAGAGGAGAATTGTCATCCATGGCCGGAGGGTGGAAGTTTATTGAGGAGAAGTTTTTTCATAAGAAGAAATAATTAAGCTATGAGTTGCGAGCCATGAGCTACGAGAATGGACTCGAAGCTCGCGACTCAAAGCTCAAAGCTTTTAAACACAAAATACCATGAACAAAAAAGTTCTGATTCTGGGCGTTGGTAATTATCTCATGGGCGATGAAGGTATGGGGGTACATTTCGCTCGCCAATTGAGCAACGAACTGCATGATGAACTGATTGATGTGGTGGATGGTGGAACGGGTGGCTTCGCGCTGATGGAACTGTTTGAAACATATCCAACAGTAATTTTAGCAGATGCCACCCTCGACCAGAGGCCGGCTGGTACCATACGAACTTATTCAACCGAAATTTTCTGCCGACTTCCCCAAGGCCATGAGCACACACGAAATCGGATTAAAAGATGTGGTGGAGTCACTGATCCTGCTGGACAAACTTCCAGCGCTTTATTTGTTCGTGGTCTCGATAGAAAAAGTACAGCCTCTCAGCATTGATCTTTCTCCTGAAATTAAAGAGGCGATACAAGAGTTAAAGAAAAAAGCTGTTGAGTTGGCAAAATACAAAGTGCCTTCCATGGTGGCAGCCCTTTGATTGAAGCTCTAAGCCTTTCCTATTTTGTTCTGGCTCAACCTGATCGCCTGGTCCACCCATTGATCGCGCTTGATGCGGTCGGGAAAGAATTTAAGAGTATGTGAGATTTGTTCAATAGCATCATCGGTAAGTTCACTCACTTGGTTGAAGTTGACGATGCCCAGCATATTGAGTTTCTTTTCAATGACCTGACCGATCCCTTTTATTTCTTTCAGATCATCAATGTCTTCCTTCTCCATTTGTGTAGCTGCTAAAATACGTTCGCTTATAAAATCTGATTGAGTATGTACCTTCTGCTCATTCTGATGACGAACTTCATCCAGATTAACTTCCAGTTCGTGCTTTGAAACTTGTTCTTTCTTAAGTGTCCTCTCCAGTTGAATATTGATCTGTTGCAAATTTTGTAGGGACGATTGGGCTGCCGATACTTCGTTTTGCACACGTGTTATCTCATGCCTGCTATTTTCCAACTCTACCTGAAGTCTTTCTTTTTCTCGTGTTGTTGTGAAGAAATCTTCGCGGAAGGTCTCGCGTGCACGAGTCAGTGTATGTTCCAATTTCCTGAGCTGTTCGCTGGTTATCTGATTGCTTTTTCTTGAAGCGTTTATTTCTGCTATCATATGGTTAATCTCTTTTTGCTTGTTGGCCAATGAGGTGGAACGCAAATACCAGGCTATTCCAAAACCAATGAGCACAGAAACTAATGTCATGATCATAATTTCAGCAATAGCCAATGCAGAATCGTGTGGGTCGATTTCTGAAGTGCTTATTCCTTTGACGGAAAACATATACCAGAGTGCGCTGGCCAAACACCAAATGCCAAATAAGGCGAGTAATACATATACTTTTTTCATAATCTCTATATTCTAGGTCGAAGGTGGCAGGTCCATTTATTCGGTAATTACGCTGTTTTACGATTCCAATGCGAAATTACTTAAAAAGTGGAGAGTATGTGCAACCTCCTCATTACCCGGTGCGTCTTATATGCATAATTCACTTATGTATTAATCGCTTATGCATTCTCCCGAACTGTTAAAAGGCACACTTCAGACCATTCTTCTCAAGGTGTTAAAAGATCATGGCAGGATGTATGGCTATGAAATCACCCAACGCGTAAAAGATTTATCAGATGGCCGCATTCTTCTTACTGAAGGAGCTTTATATCCTTCTCTTCACAAGCTTGAAGCGGAAGGCCTGTTAAAAACAGAAACTGTCATGATGGGAAAGCGCGTGAGAAAATATTATTCGCTCACCACAGAAGGAAAAAGCCTCGTGAAAGAACGGGTAAGTGAATTTGTTGACTTTATCAAAACGATGGGGAATGTGTTGCAAGTAGAACTCAATAGGCAGTAGGCAGGATGAAGCTAACCAGCGAACATATAGATTACATCATCAAAGACCTGAACTACCGAGGCATTGTGGCGGAGGGGATTCAGGATGAGCTGATCGATCACATCTGTTCGGCACTGGAAATAGAAATGGCGAATGGAGCACGATTCATTGATGCCTATCATAACATACTAAAATCATTCGGGCACACCTCGGGTTTGCGCGAAACACAAAAACAAGTCATACAATCAGAAAATTCAAAGCCGAAGAATATGTTAAAAAATTATTTTACCGTTGCTATGCGAAATCTGCGCAAGCACAGTTTCTATTCATTCATCAATGTAGCTGGTCTTTCTATCGGGCTCGCCATTTGTTTTATCATCATATTATTTGTGATCAATGAATTAAGTTATGACAAGCACTTTGCTAATGCCGACCGTATTTACCGGATCAAAAGCGAGATAAAATTTGGTGGCAATCACGTCAACATGCTGTATGCACCACCGGTTATGGCAAATACTTTGGCTACGGAATATCCTGAAGTAGAGTCTGCCATACGTTTTCGTGAACGAGGATCGTATCTCGTTAAGCGAAGCATTGACAACATCAAAGAAGATCATGTAATCTGGACCGACAAGGATTTTTTTAAAGTTTTTTCCATTCCAGTCATTGCCGGCAATGCTGAAAAGGCGCTGGCAGAACCTAACTCCATCGCAATCAGTGAAGCCATCGCCCACAAGTACTTCCCGAATGAAAATGCCTTGGGTCAAACCCTCATTCTTGACAATGACATGAACATGAAGATTACTGCTATCTATAAAACTCTGCCGACCAATACTCATTTTCATTTTGATATACTCATTTCATTGGAAGGATTAGAAGAAGCAAAGAGACTGGTGTGGTACAGCAATAATTTTCAAACTTATATTCTCTTGCGCCCCGGGGCTGATCCAAGACAGTTGGAGAATAAATTTCCAGAGTTGGTAGTGAAGCGTGCCATGCCGCAGTTGGCCGAAGTGTTAGGTGGTGATTTTACCATGGAGAAATTTATCGCTGCCGGAAATAAAATGGAATTTACGTTGCAACCGCTTCTTGATATCCATTTAAAAAGTTCTTTGCAGGGCGAGTTTGAACCAAATTTTGACATCGCCTACGTATATCTATTTGTGGCTGTTGCCTTATTCATTCTGATCATCGCCTGCATCAACTTCATGAATCTTTCTACAGCGCGTTCCGCCAATCGAGCCAAAGAAGTGGGCATACGAAAAGTGATGGGCTCTTTCCGCTCGCATCTGATGCGACAGTTTCTTACCGAGTCGATATTATTAAGTTTCATTTCTATTGTTCTCGCTGTCATAACCGCATGGCTATTGCTTCCCTTCTTCAATGAGCTTTCGGCAAGAACACTTTCCATTCCTTTTGAACAGCCCTCGCTCTATGGAATTATTATCCTCGCTGCTTTATTGGTAGGTTTGTTAGCCGGCATTTATCCCTCTTTTTTCTTATCCGCATTTAAGCCCGTGAGTGTATTGAAAGGCAATGTCGCTTTGGGGATGAAGAGTGGATTTATCCGAAGTGCTTTGGTGGTCTTTCAATTTACCATTTCCATTTTTCTGGTCATCGGCACGCTGGCTGTAAATCGACAGCTGAATTATATACAAAATAAAAAGCTGGGCTTCAATAAAGATCAGGTGATCGTGATTGATGATGCATT
This sequence comes from Cyclobacteriaceae bacterium, assembly GCA_043774745.1. Classification (GTDB taxonomy): domain Bacteria; phylum Bacteroidota; class Bacteroidia; order Cytophagales; family Cyclobacteriaceae; genus ELB16-189. Next base: position 81,291 of record JAYVTC010000048.1, read on the forward strand.
TGCCTTGGGCAACAACCGCATTCCTTTCAAAGATGAAATCATGCGCAGCGGCAAAATGGAGAACGCTACGATGACGGGGTTCTTGCCAGTAAGCGGCACCTGGCGAAATGATAACCCCTGGTGGGTAGAAGGTCGTGATCCTGGCGTGCAGGAAAACATGGTGAGCATCCAAAACTGGCGCGTGGATTACGATTACATTAAAACCATGGGCATGAATATCAAAGAGGGTCGCGACTTTTCACGCGATTTCCCTTCCGATTCATCAGCCGTTATCATCAACGAAGCGGCTCTCAAACAATTTAATTTCACGGGTGAAGTCATAGGAAGTAAAATCGCCACGTTTGGTGATGGCAAAAATGGTGAACCCGATCGCAATAATCTTCACATGCTCACCGTAGTGGGCATTGTAGAAAATTTTCACTTCGAGTCGCTTAAGCAAAATGTTAGCCCTCTCATGATGGAGCTGAGTAAAAAGCCGGAAGGCCCTATATCGTTTCGCTTTCAATCACAAAACACGCAAGAAGTAATTCAGATTGTTGAAGCTAAATGGAAAGAGATGGCACCCGGCCAACCATTTACCTATTACTTTTTAGATGAACGCTTTGGCACTATGTACGCGGCCGAAACAAGACTTGGAAAAATCTTCGGAATATTTTCGGTATTGGCCGTGTTGATTGCTTGCCTCGGTTTGTTCGCATTAACTTCGTTCACCGCGGAGCAACGCACCAAAGAAATTGGTATTCGCAAAGTATTGGGCGCCAGCATCAGCAGTATTGTCATGTTACTCTCCAAAGAGTTTGGCAAGCTCGTGTTGATTGCTTTTATACTGGCAGCCCCATTAGCGTGGTATGGAATTGACTGGTGGTTGAAAGATTACACCTACAAGACTGATATTGGCATAGGACTTTATCTGTTTTCAGGAATCGCTGCCTTCCTGATCGCCTGGGTAACGATGAGCTTTCAATCATTCAAAGCTGCTGCAAGCGATCCGGTAAAGTCGCTGAAGAGTGAATAGTCAATGACGGGAAAAAAGAAGTTGATGATTATTCCTTATATGGAATCTTCTTAAAAGAACCACTTGCCAAATTAAGAGACTCTAAACCTCGGGTAACGTTAATTTCAAAAGTGCCTGAAAAAACCTTGTTGGTAGTATCCAATTCGGTAATTATTACTTTCCCTGCTATGTCATTGGGAAAAGCAGCTGAATTGAACGATCCCTTTCCATCAGTTGGAATATAGTAAAAATTCACTGGAGAAATAGAAGGATTGTTTCCCTTGGCTAAATATTCACCTACCCCTAAATCCACATAAATATTATTAGTAGAAACAGAAAATGGGATTGTGGCCGTTCCTGAAAATTCTGCAATTATGGCTAATTCATTTGGCACCTGTGAGCTTGACCTCTTCATATTGGCCGTTATTGACGTTGATACTTGCTCAACTCCCTTTAGCATAAATCTGATTGTGCCATCTGTGGATAGCGTGGGGTCTTCGTCTTTCCCACACCCTATACTAAAAATCACTAATAAAATACAGATGGTTCTGTTCATACTTTTTGTTGTACGATTATTTTATATCTCGGATCAGTTGTTCATAAAACCAAAGTGCCGTTTTATAACTCTCCAAACTCACCCGCTCATCAATGCCATGAAACCCGATAGGATCAATCATCGGACTAAACTTGATAATATTGGGTGATATTTCGCTGAAGAAACGAGAGTCAGTGGCGCCAATCATCAGAAAAGGCGCAGTAATCGTTTGAGGATAACTTTTCTTGATCGACTCATCTACTTTTTTGTAGCCCATGCTTTCTGCTGAAGTAACCGGAGTGGCTTCTGAAATAAAACCCATTTGATTTTCAACCTTAACACGTTCGTCTCCAATTTTCTTTTTCACTTCTTCAATTACTACTTCTGATAAATCGCCCGGCAGCAAGCGTAAATTTACCGTTGCTTTCGCTACCGTAGGCACTACATTATCTTTTACTCCTGCATCAATAATCGTGGGCACCATGGTGGTGCGCACCATGGCAGCGCTTTGAGGCGATTTTTCGTAGTTGCTGATGATGACTCCTTTAAATAGCCATTGATTGGCAAATGCCATTTTCTGAACGAAGGGCATTTCAGGACCCAAATATTCAGTGCCTTCAAGCGTGGAGCCCGTGAGACTGGAAGGAAAGGGTCTTGATCTTAGATTCACCAGCGCTTTGGATAAAATATCAATCGAGGTTTCTTCTGCCGGTATGGATGAGTGCCCACCTGCTTCTTCTACGGTTAGCACAAGGGATAGGTATCCTTTTTCTGAAGTACCCAACAACGCCAAGGGTTTAGTGATACCAGGCATTTTGGTGAGGGTGATAATACCACCTTCGTCCAGCACAAATTCCGCTTCAATATTTCTTGATTTTAAGAGTGAGGCTACTGCAATGGCTCCTTTACCTCCTATTTCTTCATCATGACCAAATGAAAAATAAATATTGCGCTCTGGTTGAAAATTTTCTGCCAGCAATTTTTCTGCTGCCTCCACCATACTGATCAGGTTGATCTTATCATCGGCTGTGCCGCGGCCCCAGATAAATCCTTCTCTTACTTCTCCTGCAAAGGGATTAACCGTCCACATCTCTTTAGTGGCTTCTTCAATGGGCACTACATCCAGATGGGCCATCAAAATCACAGGTTTCAGTTCAGGGTTCTTGCCTTCCCACTTATAAAGCAAACTATAGTCTGCTACAATCTCGCGCGTAAGCTTGCTGTGAAAGTTGGGATATGTTGTTTCAAGAAATTTGCGGAAGCCTATGAATTGCACAGAATCGAGCTGCTCAGGATCGCCATATGAAATGGTCTTGTATCCTAATGCCTGTTGAAAATGTTGAAGTGCCTGAGGTGTGATTTCGGGAGCCGGCACCGACTCCACCTTCGACTGATGCGAAGTCATTCGGAATGTATTCACCAACACCGTGACAACGAGGAAAAGCAAGCCAACTAACGCTAAAAGGAAAAATTTCTTCATAATTATTTATTTTGACAGATCAGGCCTTTAACAATCGTAAAGATATCAAAACCAAATATCCTGATCATGGTCATTCTTTATTCGCATAGGAGATATTACATTAACGGTTAAGTAAAGAAGTTCTTTATACAATAAAATTCTAACCGAGCATGAAGACTTTTCTTATGAGCATCCCCTTGCTTGTTGCCCTCTTTCTCAACCCTTTATCGGCAGACGCACAGAGAAAAATTACTCAATTCACTTTCAGAAACGGGCAATGCTCGGAGTAGGAATCATGCAGAAGTTCAAAAAATTCTCACCACATCCCGGTACGGGTCATTCAGGTCGTGATTTAGGATATAGTGCCGATTTATTTGTTTTCCCTACGCGCAACAATCGTCTGTTGGTTTTCTTCGTGAACTTCGGAACTAACGGTGATACCTTTTTACGTAAGACGTTTCGTAAATTTGAAAAAGAGCTTGTATTTGAAATAACAGAATAAGACTTCTCTGTTCATACTAGCTACTATTTGCATGTCTCACTATTTCCTGATTCTTAACTTCAAACCATAAAGCAAGCGAGTAAGCATAAACCGCTTGATGATGTATTCATATAACAAATACACGCTGACAAAACAGATTACGATCAGCATAATAAGCTTAATAAACATTGGCAACGGCCACTGCACTACGTAATAGCCGGCTGCTACAATTATGGTTTGGTGCAAAATATAAAAGGGATACACGGCAGGTGTGGTATATCGAAGAAATACATTTGAAAAATTCAAGTTCTTGCGCGCAAATCCTAACAAAGAAACAATCAACAGCCAGATATGAATAGAGTCCAATATGCCATACAAATAAAGAGCATTGCCTTGCTCTTTGGGTAACACCAGTGGCCAATAATATTGCACAAATAAAATAATCATGCTGATGACCGAAAGAATAAAAAATTGCCAACGGTATTTTTCACAGGTTTGCCAAAAGGATGAAAACTGCGATAATAGAAATCCTAGGAAGAAAAGAGTGATAGAAAAAATGAAAATAAACCAATCGGCAATCAGGTTTTGTTGCTCAGGCCACTTAATATAAAGTTGAAAATAATAGAAGATGAAAATTCCTGAAAGGGCAACAATGCTGAGAGGATTCGCAAATAACAATTCCAACTTCTGAATGCCCCTTTGAATCACCTTGATTTTCATGATCGAAAAAAGTGGCCACAATAGTAACGTGAATACAAACAAGTATACGACAAACCAGAGATGGCTCCAGGTTAATGATCCATCAGGATAAGGAACAAACTCCCATACGCTTGGATAAAATTCAAAATATGAACTACTAATTCTGCCGGTTTGCAACCATTCGAAATATACCTGGAATGGAATAGTAAACATCATCGCAAAAGCGAGGGGAATAAATAACCTGACAAATCGTTCACCCAGAAATGACAGTGGCGTGCGACTCGACAAAGAAAAGTTTGCCCCAACTCCAGCAATAAAAAACAACAGCGGTAACCTCCATTGATGCAACCAGATAATGATGCGACTTAACAGGAGGGATTGTTCTTCATTTTTAATTTCCCAGCCAAACGTAACAAAAGGCATGGTGCAGTGAAAAAGAATGAGCAGGCCAAAGGCAAGCACGCGAATCCAGTCAATGAAATACAGTCTTGTTGATTCTTGTGGAAATGGGGTCATCGGTGTGTGTTTTCTCAATGACAATCCAAATATACGTTACCCTCATTCTTCATCTGAATTTTTTATTTGAGTGCTCCATTCTTGGCTATTCACCTGTGTATGGGTCTTTAATCCTCTTCATCGCGTATTTAATGTTTGAGAATTTTACCTAGCAACGAGTGCCAGTGGGTGACTGTGCAAGGAAGCCTACCTTAAATCCCGGCTTGGCATCAAACTGTAGGTGACGTACCCGAAACCATTTCGTTCCTTCTTTTGAATAATATAATGTAACGACATTGCCCGCTTTCGCGATTTTGTAAAATACTTTATCGGAATCTATCTCCACGGAATTACAATCGTCCGAAATGTTTTTAGTGACAACGCTTACCACCCTGCGAGCACCGGTGTAATCCTTTTTAAAACAGAATTTTATCCAGTTTAAACTATAGGGCGCCACCGTCCCACTGGTTGGTAAAAGAATGTTCAATCGAAGCTGACAATAAACGAAGTCTTTGCCTGATTTGAATAATAGTTTGGGTGCGTTATCGGTATTATAAGTCACATTCGGATCGCGGAACATATCGGTCTTCGCTCCGGCCACGATAGTTAATTCATTGTTGACAATAGAATAACTTTTTGACTTCTTTTCTCAAAACAAATTATGTGGAATTGAGGTAAGATTGTCTGCCTTCTGCGCACATGTGATAGATGAAAACATAAAGTGTGCACACGAGAAGATTGTGTTTCTCATAGGATCTGTTTTAATCTAACATGGACAACTATTTATCTTGGCATTGAGGGCTCCCATCCGGAAACTTTGATGAGGTTTGCTTCTTCCATTTTATTCTTTTTAGAAATCTGATCAAAATATATATCAATGCGGCCAAGGCGAATTCCAGCAAAGCCGGTTTGCGCTACTAGCACTTCTTTGCCATCCAGGTTTTTGAACGGAAACGGTTGATCGAGGAATGTGTGCGTGTGACCACCTAAAATCAAATCAAGATGCCTCGTGTACTCAGCAAGCTTGCTGTCTCCTATTCGGTTATCCGTATAATGATAGCCCAGGTGCGAAAGACAAATCACATAGTCGCAGTTCTCTTCCTGTTTAAGTTGGCTGGCAATATCATTGGCTGTTTCAATGGGGTCGTAATATTGAGTTTCGCCATACATTTTTTCAAGGACCAATCCTTTCAGTTTTATACCCAAACCAAAGACACCTATTTTTAATCCTTGCTTTTCAAAAATTTTAAACCGCTTTGTCCGGCCTTCTAACATAGTGTTGGTGAAATCATAATTGGCGGTAAGAAAAGGAAACTCTGCTAATGGAAGATTCCTTAGGAACCCTTTCAATCCAATATCAAAATCATGGTTGCCCATAGTAGCCGCATCATATTTCAACATTGACATCAATTTGAACTCAACAGATCCGCCATATAAATTGAAATACGGAGTGCCCTGATAAATGTCTCCGCTATCCAGCAGCAAAACGTTTTCTTCCTTGCTTCTAATTTTTTTTATGATATCGGAACGCCTGGTTATACCGGCCATGCCTGGATAACGTGGATCGTTAAGTGCGAATGGGTCAATCTGGCTGTGCGTGTCATTCGTGTGCAGAATGGTGAGCTTGCGTTTTTTCTGTTTGGCAATAACCTCCAACGGCAAGGCTCCCACTCCCGCCATTACTGTGAAGCCTGCAGCCTGCACAAGAAATCGTCTTCGCGAATTAATTCCTGATTCGTTGCTCATAGTTGGGCTTTAGTGTATTACCCGCAGCTTTCATTTTTTCGAGATAACTGATAAGAGCACCGCGCACTTTCATGTCGCACAAATAGCGCTCTGTCGCTTCCGTCAATATGGAAAAATTATCGCCACCAAATGAAAGATAATCGGAGGCCAGAACATAATAAAATCTGTTTTCATCCAGCGGGTTACCATTAATCAAAATCTGGTTGGGATCTCCCCTGATTATGGTTGCTCCTGCAATCGGGTCGAAATTCAACGCCAATTGATTTAACAAAGTCGATGTTTGACGGCCATTTAATTTCAGTACTACCATCTCGTTTTCAAATGGCATTAACTGATAAATATTACGGAGCGTTATTTCACCAGCGGGGAGAGAGGTGCGAATACTTCCCCATGTAAAAATGCTTATATCAGGCTGTGGTTTGCCAAGAGAGTCCGCTTTATGTTTAGCTATCATCATACAAGCATCAACCATAAAATTTCCCATAGCCACTTGTGATGGGTTCAAATCTTTTCCCGTCTGTTTCTTGATAAGTTCCGCTTCGGAGAAGGCAAGAACCCGACTCATTTGGGCATCGAGGCTGTCGCGGTAAGGCTTAATGAAATTATCGATATCGGTTTCTGCTGGCTGCGCGGCCTTATCAAAAATGTATTGCTGTGTTTGGGTCTGTTGAACGATAAAATACCTTTGGCATCCACCCAGAAAAAGGATCAGGCCAATAGAGGCACACCGCATTAATGGTAACAATACATTCATCAGGTTAAAGCAAAAAAAATACTCGCGAAATATAACAGATTCACTTTTACTTTGAGCAGAAATGACTGAGGCCATTCCAAAAGCACTCGCAACTAAGATGCATGGAACGATTCATCAAAAATCAGATCAGTTTTCGATAATGATATCATACTTATCGAGCAGGCCCACCACTCCAGCTAGTGAAAACTTCGCCTTTTTAATCTTGTTCTTTTCTGGGTCGATAGAATAGTTACTGGCCGTGCGTAAATCCGTTCCTGTTAAAATTGTGTTTTCAAAAGATGCCATTGTAAGATCACAATTTTCAAAGCGCACGTTGGTTAAATCTGATTCAACAAAATCCACCTCTTGCAGCTTACAATCTTTGAATGCGGTGCCCTTTATTTTCAACTTATAGAACGATGAAAAGTTTAATTGGCAACCCTGAAAAGAAAATGAAAGTAACAGTGGATTGCATTCGTCAAAACGCAAGCCCAACAGTTTGCAGTTCTTAAACCTGGCATCTCTAAAGGAAGCGCTTCTCAGTTTGGCCATACTGAAATCACAATCCTGAAACTCACATTCCACAAAAATTATTTCATTAAAATCACACTCAAAAAACTGACAGCTGCGAAACATACAGTTTTCATACTCTCCTTTGGTAAGGTGATTTTTCTGAAAGTCAATAGCTTCAAATTGTTCACCTTCTACGTAGGAACTGGTCATCATGCTTGGTATTAAACTCAAAGATCAAAATTAATTATTAAAGCAACGATACAAATGGCAACATGCTTTTAGGAAATGAAAGGTGGTTAAAGTCTTTTTGTATATTGAATCATGAAACACAACGAACGTCTCGAATCATTGGATGTCTTCCGGGGCATCACCGTGGCATCCATGATCTTAGTGAACAATCCCGGAACGTGGGAGCATATCTATTCTCCGCTCCGTCACGCACCCTGGAATGGCTGCACACCCACCGATCTTATCTTTCCATTCTTTCTTTTTATCGTTGGCGTTTCTATTCACTTTGCCTATCAGAATAAAACCGCAGAAGGATTAACTCAAAAAGTGTTTTTAAAAATCCTTCGCAGAACGCTCATCATCTTTTCATTGGGAATCTTTCTTTCGCTCTTCCCTAAATTCGATTTTTCTGTTGTGCGCATTCCAGGAGTATTGCAACGCATCAGCTTGGTGTTTTTCTTTTCTTCGATTTTATATCTCACCACATCGTGGCTTACGCAGATTCGAATAGCCGTGTTTCTTCTTTTCATTTATTATATACTCATGAACTTTGTGCCGGTGCCAGACTTTGGCGCACCAAACTTAGAGCCGGGAACAAACCTGGGTGCATGGCTAGATTACACCTTATTGGAAGGTCATCTTTGGGTGCAAAGCAAAACGTGGGATCCTGAAGGAATACTCAGCACCGTGCCAGCCATTGCAACCGGTATCATAGGAATGCTCACCGGAAAGTTGTTTACCGAAATCAAAGAACCTGCCTCCCGCGTGAGCTGGTTGTTTTTTATTGGAGCAATACTCATAGGATCAGGACTTAGCTGGGGATTGTTCTTTCCCATCAACAAATCACTTTGGACCAGCAGTTTTGTTTTATACACTGCCGGCATTGCTATGCAATTTCTCGCTGCATGTCATTGGCTTATTGATGTGCACAAAGTGAGGGCGTGGTCAAAACCATTTACCTGGTATGGGATGAATGCCATTTTTGTTTTCGTTGCCTCTGGCTTATTGGCTAAAACATTGGGACGCATAAAAATCGATGATGGAGCCGGTGGTGAAATTTCTTCCTGGACATGGTTATATAAAAATGCTTTTGAAAGCTGGCTTACTCCGATTAATGCTTCGCTTGCTTTAGCACTTACGCTCGTCACATTTTTTGGACTTATCCTCTGGTGGATGTACAAGAAAAAAATCTTTATTAAAATCTAGAATCATGAAAGGGTACTCTGTCGCATTCTTCACATGCTTTTTTTTCACTGCGCTATTGCTAACCAATCCTTCGCGTGCGCAAGTGCAAAATGATAAAGTAGAAATTCTCCGACTTCGAAATGCTTACAATGCGGCCATAAAAAACTTTTCTAACGAGCAGTTTTCATTTCTGACCAACGATGTGCTCACAACAACTGGCAATGGTACGTTGATCCGGGGAAAGGAAAATCTAAAAAAGTTTCTTCAAAAAGCATCGGTATCAAAAATGTATTGGGTGCGCACCCCCGGTGAAATAGATGTGAATACAAAACTGGGGTTGGCGTGGGAAATGGGAATCTGGAAAGGCTATAACACTGACGCGGGCGACAAGGCTGTTGTAGGTGGAAAATATGCCGCCCAATGGGCGAAAATCAACGGAGTCTGGAAAATTAAATCTCAGCTTTTTGTTACGCTGGAATAACGTTATAGCATGTTAATCCTAAAGATTAACATATACCGCTGATCGTGCTTCGCCATGATTTATATAATTGCAAAGGGATGTCTTTCCTTTTAGAGAAATAACATATAACGAATTATTAATCCGATTAACGAAAGTGAATTTTAACAACAGATGACATTTCATCACCCTTACCGCGAGTTCTCATTCTTTGTATAGTTGACTCACCGGAAACAAGAATAAGTTTATTTGAATGATTATTTAACCATCGCAAAAACATGAAAAAGTATGTATTAATTCTGGTTGCTTGTCTCATCGTGGGATCAGCATCTGCACAAATCGAGAAAGGCTCTGTACTCGTAGGAGCCTCCTCCAATTTCAACTTTTCCTCAATATCACCCGATACCGGTGATAACTACAGCCTTTTTGATTTGAGTCTTAAAGGCGGATACTTCTTTATGGATAATCTTACCGCAGGGCTTAATGTGGGTTATCAAAAAATTGACGATTTTTCTATCAGCACTTTTGGATTATTCAGTCGATACTATTATCAGGGGAAATTTTTTGGTGGTGTGGGTTTCAATGTGATTAAATATGAAGATCAGGAAAGTCAAACTTCCATCCCCTTTGAAGTGGGTTATGCCGCATTCATAACACCTAATATTGCCGTTGAGCCCTCTTTGAATCTAGGCATATTTGAAGATTACACTTCGTTTGGTTTTCGCGTAGGATTTTCATTGTATTTGAATAGATCGAAAGCTTCACAGAATTGAAAAAATCTTAACAAGTATAAGTTAATTTATACAATGCCCTGTTGGAAAAAATCCAGTAAACGCTGCGCGATAAATGACGTGCATATGTCGTCTTAATGGCTGGGTAAAAATTAGTTTTACCTTTGACACACGGATAGTTTTGCATGAAACCAAATCAAAAAGAAATGACTGCAACCTGGCTCAGGGAAGGAAGACTTTCCAAGGGGCTTACGCAAAAGGAATTATCCGAACGCTCCAACATCAGCATCCGCTCTATTCAGCGTATTGAAAATGGTGAGATCATTCCGCGAAGCCACACCTTAAAAACCTTGGCGGGAATACTTGAACTTTCGTTTGACGAGTTCATCAAGTTCGCCCGCAAACAAACCATCACCATTCAAGAGAATGAAGATGTAGAAACCAAATCATCATCTTCATCACTCAACCACCCTCAACGAATCATTCTTTCGATTGGCGTTTGTTTTGTGATTCTCCTTCTGGCTTTCGCCTTTGTTTTTCAATCCGAAAAATTTCCGGAGACTACTTTCGAGTTATTCGTTTTTTCTGCAACGGTCCTGGCGCTGATTACTGGCTCGTTGTTTTTGCTTTGGCGGAAAAGAGGCTGATTCTCTTTAAACATTGAATTCATTTCTATGGTAGGCATTCTTGTACAACTGGCCTTGTCATGGCTACTCGTTTGGTTTTTTGAGAAACAAAATCTTTCTGTGTTAGGTTTGATGCCTTCACAAAAACGACTGATTGATTTTGCTGTGTTCTTTTCGGTTACCGCTACACTTTGTGCTTCCGGCTTTTTTCTGAAGATGCTGATTGCCAAACAGCAATGGCAAATCAATCCGCAATTCAACTGGCAAATCATTGGCAGCGGAACATGGTTCAATATCAAATCTGTTTTGTTTGAAGAACTGATTTTCAGGGGCGTTCTCATTTATCTGTTGATTAAAAAGTTGGGAGCAACTAAAGCAATCCTGATCTCTGCCGCTGCTTTTGGTGTCTATCATTGGTTCTCGCATGAATTGTTTGGCAATCCACAAGCGATGATCATGGAGTTTATTATCACCGGGGCCATGGGAGTTGTGCTGGCGTTTGGATATGCTAAAACATGGTCACTGTATATTCCCATTGCAATACACTTAGGTTGGGGCATCGTGCAACAAGTTATTTTTTCTGATGGCCCCATTGGGCAGCAGCTCTTTGTTGAAATCATGCCGAGGGCCATCATCACGGTTTCATACTTCAGTTTTTTCTTTATGCAGCTGTTTCCCTTGATGAGTACATTAGTGATTAACTTTTTTCTGATTTGGATGAAGCGGCAGGAACCGATAAATCAATAGTATCAAGAATTGCTCTGGTTCGCGCAGACTCCGTATGGCGATCGGATGTTGTGCTTCATGTTGAATGAATCCGGGTGATTTTATTCTTCAACAAGCCAAGATATTGATTGAACATTTCTGAAGTTAATTCAAGAGAGGTTGTATTACGGTTTGGATGAAAGTGCACGATTGGCGCCAAGGCAACTTCGTTATCAATCAATAATTCAACATCGGCTTCCCTATTATTCAGCAAACCGAATGGTGAAACGGCACCGGCCTCCACGCTTAACTTTGCTTTAAGTACATCTGCATTGGCAAAGCTCAGCTTGCCCGCTCCGGTAAGTTCAGAGATTTTTTTGATATTCGATTTCCTGGATACCGACAATATCAGCAAAAAAAAACGCTGACCTTTCTGATCACGCAGAAAGAGATTTTTCGAAGAAAGCCCTGGTATTAAAAATCTTTCGAGCTCCTCACAGGTGTAGACAGGATCATGTTCATGCAATACAAAAGATATGCTTTCTGATCTTAGAAAATCTTCTGTGCTGACCATACCATTAAATCATTGTCAAACTGTACATTACTTATATCTCTTCCCCTTCTTAATCACCATTTTCACATCCTGCAATAACGCCATATGCCTTAGCACATCGCCTTTCACGGTAATGATGTCGGCATACTTACCTTCAGTGATGGTACCATAATCCTTATCAACTCCCATCATCACCGATGGCCAATAAGTAGCTGCGCGTATCGTGTACATCGGGTCGAAGCCAAATTTGTTTACCCACACATCCAATTCGTTCCACGTGCTCTGGCTATGAAACTTCATGGGTATGCCACTATCAGTACCAATCAATAATACTACGCCTGCATTTTTCAGTTGGTTGATTTTTTTCTCGAGCGTAGGCTTGCGTATCGGGTTCAAACCAAAGTAGCTGAGGCGGCCCGGGTATTTGATGGATTGTCTGATGTCGGCAATGATCGAATCCGGTAACCCTAAATGCCAGCTTGTGTTGTCGAGTGCTTCGGGGTTGTCGCGCATGTATTCGTAGTTGTACAAGCCTTCAACCGTGGGTGTCCAGAACAACGGGCCGAGACTCATCTTGGCGGTGCGCTCTTTGATCATGAACATGATGTCTTCCGGATATTCAGGTGCAGCTGCCAGACCAGTGTGTTCAAAATTATCCACACCTGCTTTCAGGCCTCTTCGAATTTCATCGGGGCGGTGCGAGTGTGCTACTACTTTCAATTTATTTTTATGTGCTTCATCTACCACGGCCATGTATTCGGCTTCGGTCATATCATCCTGATCGATCAGTTTGATACAATTCACTCCCGCTTTCGCGAGCTGACGAACTTTTGCGCGCGCATCCTCTACCCCTTTCACGCCCCAGCGAAATTCTGCCGTGCCGGGATAGGCTTCATGCTGAATGAATGGGCCACTCATATACATGGTCGGTCCTGGAATTTCTCCTTTGTTGATGCGGTCGCGCACCGAGAGACTGGGTTCAAGTGGACCTCCAAGATCGCGCGCGCTCGTTACGCCAGCCATCAACAGTTGATGTGCCGATGATGGCATGATCACATCGTTCGCCAGTTTCAAATATGTTTTATCCCAATGGGTATAATCGCTGTGGCCATTGATCATCAGGTGCACGTGCATATCCCACAAGCCGGGCATCACACTCATGCCTTCGGTAGAAATGATTTCTGCGTCTTTCGGAATTTCAATCGCACCAACCTGGCCTATTGCTTTGATGCGCTCGCCTTCAATGATTACAACAGAATTCTGTAATGGCTTTCCGCCAAAGCCATCGATCAACGTTCCGCCAATAAGAGCTTTCGTTTGCGCGAATGAATGAGCCGAAATAAAAACGAAGAGGTAGAGTAGTTTTCTCATGTGGTGTGGTATTGATGAAGTAAGGTAATAAAATTTAAAAGAGATGTGACCCTGAATTATCTCTGTGCATCCTCCTTGTTCTCTGTGGTTAAAAATGCATTACCACAGCGAGGGCGGAGAAATTCAAACAGAGGAATTGGATATCTTTGTTGCCATGGAAATTAAGGAACTCATGCAACGCTTTTCAAAACCAGGAGTTGTTGCCGCCATTTCAGTAAGACCCCAGCGAATGGAAGCACCGATTATTTTAGATCATGTTTGTGCTCTCGAAAAGAAAGGCCTTAAGGGTGATCGAAGTAAAGGAGGAAATCGTCAGGTTACGTTTATTCAAAAAGAACACATGGAAGCGGTGGCCTCTTTTTTAGGAAAGCCTTCACTTGACTATACGCTTACGCGCAGAAATATTTTAGTAGAGGGCATAAACCTGCTTTCGCTGAAAGGAAAACAATTTCAGATTGGCGAAGCCATTCTCGAATATTCAGGTGAATGTCATCCGTGCTCTCGAATGGAAGAAGCACTGGGCGAAGGTGGTTACAATGCGATGCGCGGCCATGGCGGAATTACCGCGAGAATTATAAAGTCAGGATTAATTTCAAATGGTGATGCCGTACATGTTGTATCTGTTTTCTGATTTTCTGAAAATGAAATACTAAATTATTCGAACGACAAATGATTGTTTCAACTATTTAGCTTAAGACCATGAAGTGCAAAAATGTATTTGGAAAATCGGTCTATCCTAAAAGGAAGTTCATTAGTGATATCCATAGCATGATCGGCATAATTCTGATCATATTTAATTTCAATAATCAGAGGAGCATTCGATAGAGACCTGCTTTCCTGGGCTTTGGTAAGCAATCCAAAATACTCGAGCTCAGTGTCTACGGTAATCCGGTATTGATAATCTGCACTCACAAAATAATATCGCTCATAGCGTATTGCCACAATCGGTATCATCGCACGAAGCCTCCAATGAATTGCCTCCTGATTATTCTTCGTTTTCAAATTTGCTTTGGCCGGAATTGGCCACGGCCCCTCGATATCAAGCGTTAACGGTTTTAACGGCTCCGATAATTTTTCTCCAACAAAGCCGTACTTAATTTTTCGTTCCAACACAGGATTTTCAATAACACTCTTTGGCGTTCCATACCACCTGATCCGTTTTTTTTCGCGGTGTGCGGCACCTCCAATGTGATCGATGTAGGAACTTAGATTGGGTGTATCAAAATAGATGTTATTCACGATCCTGTTTTCATACTGCAGCCTAAACATTGCACTATGCTGGCGAATTAAGGCAAGCACATCCGGCAGCATTTGTTTATCGGCCGTCATTTTATACTCATACCTTAAATTTTCCATGGTGTAAAAATATTAGGCTACAATACCATGATTGTCGATACAACTTAAATGAGCATTTGGACTCAGCGCCCGAACTTCAATTTTAAATTTTTCCAATGAACTAACGTCTTTAAAGTCTACCAGGAATGAAGCTTCAAAAAATACCGCAGTTTCATCAGCACGTTTAAGTGTCGATTTGGCACCAACGTCTGACAGCAATTTCATAACCTGGCTGGCACTAAGGCTTGCCGGATCTGTGCTGGAAATCGTAACAAACATATTTGCCTGCGAAGGCGTTGTCCTCGAAAACCGGGAAATGATAATAATTGCTACTACCAGAATAAATGCAATGGTGGTGACCAGAGGTTGATTCGCTCCCATGCCAAGTCCTATGCCAATGGCAAGAAATAAATAAGTCAACTCTTCCGGTTCTTTAATAGCGGCTCTGAATCTTACGATAGACAGTGCGCCAACCAGGCCCAATGAAAGAGCAAGTGATGATTTAACAATCGTGATGATTAAGGTGGTGGTGATGGCAAGCATGAGGAACGTTCTGGCCAATGATCTGCGATTGGAAAGTGCCTGACCAAAGACGATATAAACCTGCGCGAGCAAAGCTCCAAGGATGGCACTCATGGCAAGGCTTAGTATGAATGAAGGTAGCGTGGCTATCTCTGCCTGATTTTGAAATAATTCGCGAAATGTTTCTTCAAATTGCATAGACGGTTAGTTTGGTTATTGATTAAGGATTAAAGCTATTTTTAGTTAGTGGGCTTGGCCTGTTCCGATTTAGTTTCTGGTTTGGGTTTTTCAATCTTGGTGGGATCAGGTCCATTTGGAGAGACATCTTTGTTCATGCCCTCCCTAAGTGTTTCATGCGTCAATACACCCGAGTCACCAGACCAATCTTTAAACCATTTCTCGAACGATTGAATGAACTCGGTGTGGGTAACCACACTATCCTTGTTGGCATCCCACTTAGGCATGTAAAGGCCTTTATAAAAACCAGGAAATCCACCTTCCATTTCCAATCCTTTTGATTTACCACTTAATTGATCGGCTACGGATTGATGGCGGGCAAAAACATTTTGTCTCAGTGGATTTGCTGGTGGTGGCTGCTGGCTATTCTTAACGGTGTCTTTTAATTCATTTGTTAAGCCAACGATATAATCAAACTTATTCAGTCTTTCCAATGACTCTTCCTTTACAGCTTCGCGAATAATTGGAGTGAGTTCTTTTACCTGGGCAATAAGTCTTTCCGGTTTAAACAGGGTTTCGTTAAATTCTTTTAGATAGCCGATGTATAATGTATGAAACTGTTCGTCTTTAAATAATTTTTCAAGGAACGTGTTGTGACCAGCCCATGGCTTTTCAATGCTCAGATTATCCCGTTGCTCCTGCGTTCCGCGCACCATGGTGCCAAAAGATTGATCATGGTCCCATGGAATAAATGACAATTGCATTGTCTTTGGGTGAAGATACATGTACATGTTCTGCCCCGGCCCAAGCAATCCGTCTATATCGCTGATCAATACGTCAACTGCTAAATACCTGGCCAGGTTATCCAAATCAAAATACTCTCCTGCTTTAAGTGAGAACTCTTCATCTGAGGAGCTAGAAACAAACTTGCAAACTTCAATGATCCGATTGGTTTCCTGGATAGAAAAAGGAGTTTTAGGATCATACGTTTGAATATAGTAATCCCACTTATCACCCATGTATTCGAATATCCGCGGAGTTACTGGTTTAAAGAGAGAGCCTTTTTTCGTTCCATACCAACGCTGAGCAAAATGACCATCCACATCTTCCACTAATAAATACAAACCAAGATACTGGTGACTAAGCGTATCCTCTGCTGTAAAGTACACCTTCGCATAGGAAGTATGTGACGCTGGTACTTTTGCATCGCGAAATAATCGGTAGGCAAGTACATCCGTCATATACCCGGCATCTTCTGTTAAGTTGTGTAAAGTAATTTTAGTTGATCCTGCTAAGTTCCTGCTGGGAAAATCATCATTCAGATCAATCTTAATGGAGCGCTTAAGACCTCTTGCATTAAAAATTGTTCCATTGCCCTTGTACCGGACTATAACCTTTGGAAAAATCTGATCATCAAATGTAAGATCTGCTTTTTCCTGAGGATACCGAACACCAAACGTACCGCCAATCCCATTTGGAATTCCTCTGGGCGACCGTAGATCAAAACCAGAATCCGAAAATCCTGCATCCATCATATCAGCATTTAATATGCTGTCACCTTTGTGCGACCAACTCGTAAACCAGGTTTCGCCCAGCTCCATAAACTCATCATGGGTAATTATCTGGTCCCTATTAACATCAGCAGTGTAATAGTAAGGAGAGCTAAGCAACATGGAAAAATCTAACCATCCTTTTCCAACACCCTTTACACCAAAGGGGCCGCCATAGGGCTCCATATGATGAAAGGCAGAGTCTTTGAATTGCAAATGGATATTTCTGATTTTAGTTGGATCAAAGAGTTGATCCGTGGTCATTGACTCGTTCTCTCTCTTTAGATCTGTCGCACTTTGAAGAAAGCCGGTTGCGAAAAATAATCCTATGAAAATCAAACTTATAACACCCAGGCCAGCAAGCCACCGATAATTAATTTTATTACCAATTGATGAAGAGTTTGAGCCGGCCGTTAAGCGTTTTTTCAAGAGGTTATAAATTAAAACTTTTTTAAGATCAGAATTCTAATTGACTCTTCCAAATTTCTTAACCCGAGTTTTGAAATCCGATTGATCAAGGCTCGCCTTTGGTGACTGACGCTGAGTTAAACTGCTCTCTATTTCTTTAACAAAAACCTGCACTATGAAAATCAGTAATAAGTATATCCTGAGAATTGTCTTCAACTTTATTCTGCTAGCAACCGTATCCAATGTTTACCTGAGTTTCTTTGTGCTTCGCTCACCTTTGAATTTATAGAAGAAGGAATTTTTCTCTTGGTGTAAGTAATCTCTTTTCCTGAGGGCTTGGGTATTTCCCTATACCGCTGCCAATCATTTTGATGGGATTTATGCAGGAGTGAAGGGAGACGGGGCTATTTATATCACCAACATGGGGATAATGCTTTTTGATTCTCTTCCGACTAATTGTTTTTTCCTTCTCGGGAGTTATTGGGTGAAGGTGGATACAATACCACGCGCGAACATGGAGAAATTACTGCCAAAATTATCAAGACAGGATTAATTTCAATTGGAGATTCGGTGGGTGTTATTTCAGTTCCTTGATTTTTTACGACCTGTCAACTCACCAGTGGTTGCGCTTACCGCTGCAAGCAAATCGTTGTCGCCTTGCCCTTGAGTGCGGGCTAAAGCTGCCAGTAATTGTGTAAACTGTGGTGCAGATGCAGTTGTGTTTTCAACAACAATTTCAGCAATTGTTTTTGAGGGTGGCACAAGTGTTCTGTCAATCACGTACACAATTCCGTTGCTAGCCTGAACATCAGCTGTTGTTACTTTTGATGTGCCATTGATGTACACACCTGCTGTTCCTTTGCTCAAATAAATCTTGCCACCAAGCGTAGTGCCTGCTGATGGACCTGTTGCAATATCTGCAGCTTTTACTTCGGCTGTTCCGGAAATGACATGGTAAACAAGTATTGAAGTTAATGTTGCATTACCTTGTGTTGTGTTTGGAGGCAATGCTGTAATTCCTGCTGCTGCAAAGGCTGCATTGGTAGGAGCGAAAAGTGTTAACTGATTAGTCGGTGACAATAAGGTTGGTAATAAACCTGCCTGCACTACTGCCGCTACCAGCGTAGAAAAATTTTTGTTGAAATAAGCCGGAGCCACAATTGTTCCTACAACAGGCAACATAGTAGGTGGTACTAATACTGCATCTACTACATGTACAACGCCATTGGTAGCGCGCACATCGGCAGTAACTACATTAACAGTAGTGTTCAATTTTACTCCTGAATTAATATTCAAGGTAATTTTTTCACCACCTACAGTAGTAACATCGCCATTGGTAAGCTGAGTTGAAAGCACTGCCGCTGAAGAAACTACGTGATATTGCAATACGCTTTTTAATACTGATTCTGGAATATCATCCAAGCTTGTCTGACCGATAGCTGATAATAAACCGGCAAAAGCTGCATTGGTTGGAGCAAAAACGGTGAATGTTCCTGTTCCGCTTAATGTGCTCACTAAATCAGGATACTTGGTAAGGGCAGCTACCAAGGTGGTAAGTTCCGGGTTGCCTTGTGCTAGAGCAACAATGGTTTGCGTTGGTGCCCGTTCACTGTCATCTTCATTACAGCTTGTGAACGTGATGGAAAAAATAACAATGAGAGCAAGTGCTTTTGCGAAAAAGTTAGCTCTGATCTTAGGATTTACTTTTGTTATCATAGTTGAGTTTTGTTTGATTGTTAGGATCAGAAACTCAACAAAATGACTTTTGATTTTGTGGTTACGGATGAATCGTATTATACCGAGATTGAATCACATTAAATACGGTGTGACTCGTATGGCCTTAAATTGATAATTCCTCAAATATATTCGAAAGGTCAAAGAGGACCTTTACTCCTGGCCTTTCTTTGTGAATAGAATAAGTGCCGGAAGAAAGACACTCTATTTTTTCAACAATGCTTTTCGTGCTTCAATCGGGAAGTAGATGGTTCCGTTTTTACTTTTTCATAAATCAAGTTCTACAATGATTGTATGGCATTTGAATTCCTTTGCAATGGATCCGAAAAGGGCTAATGAACTTTCGGGATGTTCATAATAATAACCTCCACGGTGTCCCGCGATTTTTAAATCAAAAGAGATTTCCTGAGCAAATGTGAGTGCAGGAAAAAAGAGTGCGATTAAAATAACTGGCCGAAAAATTCTATTTGCCGACAGCTTCATTCAATACACTTTTGTCACCTGTCATTTCCCAATGTCCCAGGGAAGTGGGTATAGAACCGATGGCATTAAGGTGATCAAAAAAGTCTTTTACATGAAATGGCTGTTGTTGCGATTCTTTTTTTCTTGCATACTCGGCCATGGCACTTTCCAGTAAATATTTTCCGGTGATGTAACTGGTCCCATAACCTGGCTGCCTCAAGTATAGATGTTGTTCAAATAACAAGAGTTCCTTTTCTACTTTCATCCATCCGCGTGGTGTGTAGTCGGAGTGAATTTTTCCGGCTTCTTCCATCGTCATCTCATTGGCATGAGCATATAAAGAACCAAGGCCGCGTGCAGCACGTTGCGCAATCATGAGGTACACGATTTCTTTTACACGCGGGTCATCGTTATACATTCCGGCCTGCATAAACATTTCTTCTACGGCTGTAGCAGTGCCTTCATTGCGCGAATCAAAAATGTTGTAGAGTAATGGTCCTCTGCGGATTTCACTGACGTGTGGCTCTTTGTCCATACGGGCCAGTTCAAACCAGTGGTAAAAATGAGAGTAAAGAGGCCGTGGGTCGTGATGTAGCGTGATAATAAAAAAATTTCGCTTCTCAGCAGGCACAAAACTTCCGAGGTGTTCGCGCAAAGCAGGCTCGAAGTATTCTTTCACCGTGACGATCTCATCCGTTTCTAAAAAGTTCAGCAGACTTTTGGCCGATCGTTCAGTCAGGGCAGCAAAAGCCTCCGGTGTATCTGCTGGTTTCAACTCAGGCAAATTTCTGTTTCGGTGTTCCTCCAATTTTAATGCAGTCCATGCGCGTGCAAGCTCACGCTTCAACAACAGTACTTCATCCTCCCAGCTGAGTGGTACAAGGTGCACGTTTTTCTGATACCACGTGTAATTTTCTTTTCCAATGCCTGAAGGTCCTGTTTTCGAGGCTGATTCTTTCTCTAACCAAGCCGCCAAATTATCGGTGGACTGAATAGCTTCCTTAAGCACGGCTACAAGATCGGGCTGATCACTTACACCCGATTGTGCCAGTATACTTGCCAGATCACTACTTTGCGTTTTGATGTCCCGAATTCCAGCGATCCATAGATCTTTGGCATTGCCGGTGAGATTAATCTTAGCCTTTTCATTCAATGGTACAATCACACGAAGCTCGTTAACCAGTTTACGTTTGGTTTCACTTGTTAATGGAAACTGATACTTCCAGAGATCAACAATAGCATGATGAGTAGGGCCTTCGTGACCAGGCACATCACTTCGGTCCATCCACAATGTTTTATAGAAGGCGGGGTCGCGTTCCCAGCTTCGCAATACCCGATGATCGAAATCCAAACCGTTCATTTCGGCATAAAGGAGATACCAATCTACCTGGTGGTTAATGGGCCAATGGGTCGTATCAAAATTTTGAAGTCTCTGTTGCAAGCTTTTCAACTCTGCATGCTGCTGCTGCATCGCAGCAACGGAATAATCTGGAACTCCTTCTTTCATGAAAGGCGTCTGAAACTCGCGCCATGTTTTGAATAGTTCAACGAGTTGTTCGTAGGTTGTTGACTTTGGTGTTTCAACAGGTGCCGGTGAAGAACAACTTGCAAGAATTACTATTACAACAAGTGTGATGAAGCGGGCAATGAACGAGTATTTCATAGTGACAACCTATTTAAATTTTTTCGGATCTGATGAATGAGAAATATGTTAACTGGCAAACGAGCATTCCTGTGCTGTCAGATTATTGAGTTTAAAATTTAAGAGCTGGTTCGGTTTCGGCAAAATCGCCACGCAACTGTCTGAAGCGCTTGCGTGCCTCGGCCACATAAACACTGCCTGGATATTTGGTAAGGAAATCGCGATACAGTTCCATTGCCTTGTCTTTGTTTTTCAAATAGCGCTCTTGAATTTCAGCCTCCATAAAGTAGGCATCGTCAGATAATATATCTTCACCAAACTCTGTCACAATTTTTTCACAGAGAGCAAGTGCTTTTTCAAATTCTCCTTTCTTCAATCTCAACGATGCTTCGAGCCAGTACACATCGTCTTTAATTTGTTGATCGGTCGTTGTTTCTGAAAATTTGGATAGCCTCGCCAGAGCTTCATCAATTTTATTTTGTGCCATCAACAACTCGATTGCCGCATATTCTTTAAGTGCCGTGCCTGTAGTGTCGAAGGTGATGTTCTCTTTTATGCGCATGCTGAGTTCCATGGCATCATTCGCAATTTCGCGCGTTGTTGCTTGCTTCAATATATCAAGATGTTCCTGTGCCAGTTTAAATTCTCCTTTGAAGTAAGAAAGTTTAGCGTTTTTCAGTTTTGCTTCATAGCCTAGTGGTGTTTCGCGTTGCGTTTTTTCTACTTGTGAATATAGCAGCGTGGCTTCCCATGGTTCTTCTTTCAAAAGATAAATGTCGCCTAAATCAATTTTTGCTTTCGACTTCATAGATGGAGCCACTTTATTATTAGCAATCAAGCCTTGCAAATAATAAATAGCGGAATCCATTTCCTGCAGATAGTAAGCATGCAATGTTGCCTGGCTAAGTGAAGCCTCAAATGCATTTAGATTATCGGGATAACTTTTTTTAAGACGGCTGTATTCTGCTATCACATAACGGACCGAATCACGATTGACGGGATAACTTTTCTTCACCTTCGACTCCCTTGCTTTGATGAGCCCCATCCTTGCCGGCAATTCATTTTCTGTGCCCGCAAATTCTTTAATCACGTATGAAAAACTTTTGTCGGCATTTTCATAGTCCTGGTTGTTGAGTGCAATCTGTGCTATTTCCAATGTTTTGGATTGATCTTTTCTAAATCTCTTATCATAAGAACGCGCTTGTATAAATGCTCCGTAGAAGTTTCTTTGTTGAAGATTTACCCAAATGATAAGATCTGAAAATACCTCTGAGTTTTGGTTTTGTTGAATGCGATCCAATAATAATTTTTCCAGACTCTCTAACTCGTCCGGCTTCGTGATAAGAATCTGCATCACGTTTTTGATGTATGAAATATTGGAAGGCGTTTGTGTTACATAGTTCAGGTATTCTTCAACCATCTCATCTCTCTTGCCAGCCATGCGATAGAGATTAGCCAACTCAAGCGCATAAACACTTTCATTGCCGCTGCCTGTTCGCGCTTGCTTCAATGCAGTGACTGCATAGTCTGTAAGGTTTTTGGAAGCCAGATAGTCGGAGGTGGTTTTGAGTTTGTAAACATCATCGCCTTGCGCTTTGATAAGCGTGTTCAGATATTTATCTGCTTTAGTCAAGTTGCCCGAGCGAAAATATAATAC
The DNA here is from genome assembly GCA_043774745.1 of Cyclobacteriaceae bacterium. Classification (GTDB taxonomy): domain Bacteria; phylum Bacteroidota; class Bacteroidia; order Cytophagales; family Cyclobacteriaceae; genus ELB16-189. The sequence continues at coordinate 104,289 of JAYVTC010000048.1, forward strand.
CCCAAGATCCAGCCGATAGGATAGTTTGTCTTCTTTGCGGATAAGTCGCTCCACGTAATTTTCGGCCTCTTCAAATTTGTCCATGTCAACCAGCAAGTTGAAATAGGAAGTGTGCACAAACGGAATGTTTTCATTTTTTTTCACCAGTTGTTCAAATACCAAAAGCGCCTTCTCTTTTTCGCCTTTAGTGATGTATTCGTTCGCAAGTTGTATATCCTGACGGTCTTGAGCAAAACCAGTATATCCACATAACACAAGGCTTTGTATTAATAGTATTATATATAAATAGTTAATGTAATTGTAGTTAAGCATGTGCAAATGTGTATAACTCTGTTTTCATTTGGTCTCTGTTTACTGGTTGTTGATAAGTTGTCTTGGTTTACGTGTATTCTTATTTGTTTTGAAACATTATAGTAACGTTGTCAACATTTTTGTTCTTTGTTAATTGGGTTATCTTCAAATTACACATTATGTGTATGAAACGAAAGACCTAATAGGTTGTCAACATGAAATTTGAGTTTGTTGGCAGAATCATGATTTGAATATCTTTTATGTAGTTTGTGCACAATTGCTAACAACTTATTCAGAACTTTATTAACACTGGTCCATACTCCCAATTCGCTCGTAGAGGAAATGAGTATTTTCCTTCTTCCGATTTGAAGAGAATTATTTTTTCTGGTTCTATACCAATATGAAAGTTTCCAACATCCCATTTCCCGTTCCTGTTTTCGTCAATGATTATTCTTAGTTTATATTCTAATGGTTGAAGGTGTTTGAATGTGTATTCCTTGATATTCCTTGTGGTTTCGATTACTTTATTTTCAGTTGTTAAAAGTTGTATAATATAATTTTTAGCTAGTGTTTCTACTTTAATAGTTACAAGTCCTAGGTCTTCCTCAGTAGGGATTTGTATGATTTTACTAATCTGTTTTGAGCTGTCCTGTTCTATGGAGATAAGGGCTCCTTTTCCAAGTATTATTGAAGGGGGTTCAGGTTTCTTTTTTTCTTCCCTCTTAATTTCTTCGATCTTGGATTTAATGATTATCTGATTAATTAATGTATCAATAGTGATGTCTTTTGTATCAATAGATTTTGAGTTGATAGAGTCGTATTTGATATAGATACTATCTTTAGTTATAGCACCAATTGGTTTATTGAACCTTAATATGTAGGTGAGCATTTTACCGGGTACGTTGTAATTTTGATCTATCTCCTTTGTCTTAAAGGTTTCTTGAGCTGTTTTTATTTCACCATATTTAATGTAGATGACGGTGTCAAGTTTTTGTCCGAGGCTATCTTTGGCCATTATATATGCTTTTATTGAGTCTTCTTTGGGAAATGCGTTGTAAAATATCAACTCAGATTTATCTCCGGCAAACGTGAAAATGGATTGCTCCCTGTTAATACCGATTATGCTTAGTGAGTCTACTTGTTTATTCAATCGGATTCGGCTGGTCTTGTCAGTATGTCTAATGCTTGTTATTACCAATGGCCTTGAATCTATCATCGTCATTGGTATTTCCACGGAGTCTCTTGATGAATCAAGTTGTATAGGCTTACTTAGAAACCCAAACTTTTCAGTCTTGCTATCTACTTTTAGGTTCTTGTTTTTATCGTCAAAAGCATAGATGAAATATTTACCACTTTTTAGATTCGGTATTGTGAATTGTCCGGCTTTATTTGATTTAGTAAAGTATATAGGTGTATGTTTGAAAATATCGAATGTGTCGGTCTCGTATAAAGAAATGGTTATTTTTTCTGGAACTTTTTCATTGAAAATATCTTTTACGCTTCCGTTTATTGATAGTGAGTCTATAATAGGTCCTGTACTAAATGCAAGTCGTAAATTTTCAGCTGGATTTCCTTCAGTTAAATCTTGAACCCCATCTCTGAAGTTAAAACTGTAAGTTGTATTAGGCTGCCATTCTAGTTCTGGGTGTATGAGTAGGTTTCTTTTTTTTACACTGAATAGAGTTTTCTTTCCAACGGAGGGGACAATCAGTATTTCTTCTTTTGGATCTTTTAATTTGATGGCTTCATTGAATGTTAATTCGATCGACTTTCCTGTGAAATTCAGAAGGTTATTTTGTGGATTTGATGCAACTAACTCGGGTGGTTTTTTATCCCTCGGTCCGCCTGTTGGCATGGCAACATTTGCGCAAGCGCCAAGGAGTAAGAATATTATTGCTTTGAAATTGTGCTTCATTCAGGTTTAGCAATATAAATGAGGCTCGAGTATTCCTTATTCTTTTTGGCTGAGAAATTTGATACCAAGCCCTCAATAAACGCCTTGATGCCGGAAATAAGTTTTGGTTGATTTGGATTTTGATATCCTTCGCTTAATAGCGATACATAAAAGCTATCCAATTTCATTGGTTTTATTTCTAGAACTTCTAGACCGTTTCTTTTAAGTAGAGCAATTATGGTGTCTTGGGTGAAATGCCAAAGGTGCCTAGGTACATCGTAACCGGCCCATTTATTTTTATAGTGTTGGCTGTCGTGTGATTTTGGATTGGGTACGGCTATAATGATGAGTCCATCTGATGTAAGCAGACTTTTGAGTTTCTGGAGGGTGTTGTTGAGATCATGGATGTGTTCTAATACATGCCACATGGTGATCAGCTTTACTGAGTTAGCCTTGAAAGTTGCCAGGTCTTGGGAAACTTTATCACCAAGAAGTTGATTGGCTCTTTGCCTTGCTGTTTGGGCTGGTTCAACACCGGTAACATTCCAACCATTATCTTTCATACGATTAAGGAAATCTCCTGTTCCACAGCCGTAATCAAGGATGTAGGTTGGCTTTGGAAAGTATTTTTTAATGAGTTGATGTTTCCAGTTCAGTGTTATGTTTCTGGCGTTAAGATATATTTTATCAAAAAGTGTTGTTGATTTGCCGGAATGCGAGATGTAGTTCTTTGATTCGTAATATTTTCCGATGGAATCTTTATCTGGACGAGGGCTTGTAATGATAAAGTTGCAATGTGTGCATTGTTTTAATTCGAAAATCTCTCCTGTTATTGTGTAGTCCTCTGCCCTGTTGTAGAAGTTAAAGTTCTTTTTATCACAAATAGGACAAGTCGTAATATTTTCGGAAGCCATTATTTGCCTAGATATACGGTTAAGATTGAGACATCTGCCGGTGATACTCCGCTAATACGTGACATTTGTCCGATTGTTTCTGGTCTGATGCGTTTGAGCTTTTCCCTTGCCTCATTGGATAGTGCCTTTACGCGATCATAATCGAAGTCGGATTTGATTGTGTAAGATTCAAGGCTTTCTATTTTCTCAGCTAATTTTTGTTCACGTTCAATATAGGATTCATATTTCAGCGCAACTTCTACTTGTTGCTGAATTTCTTCTGAGTATTTTTTGAGACGCTCTTCAATTTGCTTGTCTATTTTTTTTAGTTCTGTCATTCCTATGTGAGGACGCCTGAGAAGATTGACAACGGGAACTTTTTCAGTAATAGCGGCACTTTCTAAAAGAGCCAGAGCTTCGTTAACGATTACAGGAACTACTCTCATTTCGCTAAGCTCTTTTGTGAGAGATGCAATGGCTTCTTTTTTCTCTTTAACCTTTTCTAATCGTTCGTTACTTGCTAATCCTAATTGATGGCCTTTTTCTGTTAGTCTGAGATCGGCATTGTCCTGGCGTAGTAAAATTCTGTACTCAGCTCTTGACGTGAACATGCGATAAGGTTCTTGTGTGCCTTTGTTTACAAGGTCATCGATGAGCACACCGATGTACGCTTCTGATCTTTTCAAGATGAACGGCTCTTTTTCTTGTACTTTATTATGAGCGTTAATTCCGGCCATTAGGCCCTGGCATGCGGCTTCCTCATATCCGGTTGTTCCGTTAATTTGGCCGGCAAAGAACAGATTATCAATTAGTTGAGTCTCTAAACTCATCTTAAGTTGGGTTGGAGGAAAGTAATCATACTCGATGGCATATCCAGGTCTGAACATTTTGGCATTTTCAAAACCGTGTATCTTTGTAAGCGCTTTGTATTGGACGTCTTCCGGAAGTGATGTTGAGAATCCATTCACGTATATCTCAATAGTATTCCAGCCTTCGGGTTCAACAAATATTTGATGGCGCTCGCGTTCGGCAAATCGATTAATCTTATCCTCAATGGACGGGCAGTATCTTGGACCAAGTCCTTTAATGCGTCCCTGAAACATCGGGGATCTGTCAAACCCCTTTTCAAGTTCTTTATGAACTGATTCATTGGTATATGTGATCCAGCAACTCAATTGTCTTTTTAATGGCTCGGTATCTGAGAAGGAGAACTTGCCTGGATTTTCATCTCCTTTTTGCTCCTCCATCGCACCATAGTTTAGAGATCGCCCATCAATTCTTGGAGGTGTACCGGTTTTCATTCTACCAGCTTCAAATCCGAGGTCTATTAGTTGTTCCGTCAACCCGGTGGCGTTTTTCTCTGCCGCCCTGCCGCCACCAAAATGTTTTTCACCAATGTGAATTTTTCCATTTAGAAAGGTTCCATTGGTTAGAACTACTGTTTTTCCTTTTATCTCTAATCCCAAGGCTGTCTTAACGCCAACTACTCTCTTATCTTTTATCAGTAGGCCGGTTACCATTTCTTGCCAGAAGTCCACTTTCTTAGTGTTTTCGAGAGCCAGTCTCCATTCCTCCGCGAATCGCATGCGATCATTCTGTGTTCGGGGACTCCACATGGCTGGTCCCTTTGATAGGTTGAGCATTCTAAATTGAAGCATCGACTTATCGGAAACTATTCCAGAGTACCCACCAAGAGCATCGATCTCCCTAACAATTTGTCCTTTGGCTACACCGCCCATTGCGGGATTGCAAGACATCTGTGCAATGGTGTTCATGTTCATGGTCACAAGGAGAACCCTGGATTCCAAATTGGCCGCGGCTGCGGCAGCCTCGCAACCGGCATGCCCACCTCCCACTACAATTACATCGTATTCTGGAAACATTATTTTTCAGTTTGTTCCACGTGAAACATTAAATCAAAACCAACCTTTAACCCTATTGAATTGTTCCACGTGAAACTATTTGTGCAAAGATAGACAAGCTTGCTCTTTTTTGCGCATGAGGGCCTTTTCGTTGGGTTTTTTATCCTTATAGCCCAACAAGTGTAGTACCCCGTGGATCATTACCCTGCTCAATTCATCCTCAAACGGAACATTATACTTCTTGGCATTTTCTTTTACACGTTCAACACTGATATAAATCTCACCCTCCAAAACAGATGCTTCCTCTGAATTATCAAAAGTTATAATGTCAGTAAGGGTGTTATGCTTAAGGAATCCCTGATTGAGAGATAATAGATATGAATCCGAACAAAACACATAATTGATTTCCTGAATGGAGGCGCTCTCCTTTTTAACTACCTTTTTTATCCATGAGGTAACTTTGCGCTGATTTTTAAGCTTGAAACGGATTTCGTTATAAAAAAAGTTTAAGGATGACATTAGGTGTTGATATAAAAGCTAAGCTCAACCACTTTTCCATGCTGATAAAAATCCACCTCATCAGCCAAATGTTTCATTAGGAATATACCCCTACCCCCGGGTTTTTCTAAATTCTCTGGAGCTGTGGGGTCAGGAAGATTATGAAAATCGAAGCCGTGGCCTTCATCCTCTACGCGAAACTTAATCATGCCTTCTTCAAGGAAAAGTCCCAAGGACACATTTTTAGTAGAGTCTCCTTTATTACCATGACGGATCGCATTGTTTACCGCCTCTGTTACAGCAATCATGATATTGCCATAGATGTCTTCATTCAGGTGAAATTTCTCCTTGGCATTATCTATGAAGCTTTCAATCATCCTGATGTTCTCAGACAAGGAAGGTATTTCAATGCGGATATTCTTCATGCTATAACGTGATGATGGTTTATTCCTGGGTTCCTATTCGCTTAAAGTACTCGTTAACTTCCTTCTTATAATATGGGTAAAGCTTTGGCGGCACCGTTTTTAACAATTCTATCTCTTTTTCTTTTAGTTTCAAGTATTCTTCAAACTCTCGTGGTATTTCCTTTCCGTAGTCTTTTGCCGTCTCTCCTTTTCTTTCCTCGTCCAGATCCTGTTCCCTCATCGATTTCTCCGCATCTAATAACCGAGTTAGAATCTCTTTCTGCCTTTTTATAGTTTGCTCCGTGATCTGCTTATTAACTAAATCAAACTCCGTTTGTTCCATCTTTCCTGGTAAATCCCCTCCTGGTATCTGGCCTCCATTCTCCTTAAGCTTCTCTTGCATTTCCTGTAAAGATCTTCTGATGCGCTCTTGTTCTGCAGCCATCTTTGCCATCTCTTCGGAAAGTTGACGTCCTGTTTTTCCGCTATTCTTAATTTCTTCCATTTGCTGATTAAGCATTTGCTGCATCTTGCCTAAACTTGGCTGTTGCCCTTTCTTCTTTTTTCCACCAGGCTGTGCATTGGCCATCATATCCATCATCATATTATAGTGATCATTGAGCATCAGAGCCAGGTTGTTCATGCTGGTCATAGAAAACTGCATCTCGCTGCTGGCATTCGCCTTCCTGCGCTCCTTGATATTCTCCACCGACTTGTCAATGTGACTATTTAGTTCTCCTACTTCTTTAGTAACTATTGATCCCATAAAAGCATCCTTCTTTGCAAGGGCTAATAAACTGTCTTCCAATACTTTAGCGTCATCTTTAAGCTTTAATTGGTTCTGCGACAAGAAGATATATTTTGGATCGGTCTGTTGCACACCACTAAAATCTTTCATTAATGACTCCTCATCAAAGGAGAGTTTAATTAAGCCGTGGATAATCTGGCGCAGGCTCTCCAGGTTTTGCATGTCCATTTCCATCTCCATGGAGCTTTGCATGCCCTCCATCTCTTTTTCCATTTCCTTCATTTTACTGATGGATTTCTGTTGCTGCTCTTTTGACTTTTTAGGACTATTCTTTTGAAGCTCTTGTTTGCTTTTTTCCTGTGCCTCTTTTACTGCATGCTTTTCTTCTTCAGCGGGTGATGATTCTGGTTTGTCTAATTCTTCGCCAAGCTTATCCAGTTCCTCCAGGGATTTTTCTAATTCTTCGAATTCCTTCTGAAGCTCTTCCTGATCCCCGGCTAATTTCTGTGAATTTGTTTTTTCATCACCTTCAGTATTATGTTTTTCCTTATCAGCGTCCTTGTTCTTCTTCTCTTCAGTGGTGAGGTCTTCTGTCTTGGAAAGCAGCTCCTCTTGTTTTTTTATCTGATTCTTTAAATCATCAAGAGCTTGCTCTGCCTTGTATTCGTATTGCAACTGCTTAAATAATTGGAGTGTTCTTTCCAATTCCTTCTCAAGATTAATTTCTTTCCGATCCATCTTATCCAACATTTTCTGGATCTGGTTTGCGTCAGCATTTTCTTTGAGGAGCTTCTCTAGTTCCTGAAACATTTTTTTGGTTTCATCATCGAGCAGTTCATTCATTAATTTCTGAATCTGCTCCGATTTCTCTTTGATACGCTCACTCTCTTCAGAGAAATTATCTTTTTTCTTTTCCAGTAATTCATTCTCTTTTTGCAATGCATCAATGGCCTGGTCCAATTTTTCTCTTTGCCTGATCAAGTCTTCAAGCATCTTTTTATCCTGCCAGTCCAGCGTTTGCTTTCCCCTTAATTTTTGTTGTGCTTCTTCAATGGATTGTTTCAATTCTTTTGCCTTCTGAAGACTTTGATCGATTTTGTTTTCAGCAGAATGTTCAGACTTGCTGATTTGATCTTTTAACTCTTCTTTGCCGGGAAGGCTGAACGTATAATTTGCTGAACGCGATGACTTCCTTCCATTCACACCGTCATTATCCCATACCTGAAAATGATAACTAAGTTTATCACCCGGTCCAAGCTTTAAGGAATCGAGAGTCCATTGATAATAAAAATTTTGCTGCGTGCTTTGGGTAATTGGAATTACGATGTGAGATTGAGGCAACTCTTTGTTTCCCTTTACGATTTGATAATTTAACTTAAGAGCAGAGAGTCCATAATCATCAGTAATCGATCCGCCCAAATAGATATTGCTAAAAAGAACAGAGTCACGAAGATTTTCCACTACAATTTGTGGAAACTGATCTTTAATTACCCCAATGGAATAGTTGATCTGATCTTTATTCTTGCTGCGATCGTTTTCCAGGACAATTGAATACTGTTCGGGGTCATTAAAGTTCTTACTGAATTTAAATAACTCATTATCAATTAATTGCATTTCGTTCCGGCTCTGATTAGAAGAAAATAGCATAGTTGCTTTTGAGGTGCTGGAGGCGCCTATCTGCCATGTCACTTTTGTGCCCTCAGGAATTTCCAGATTTCCTGCATTATTCAATTGTTCAGACTTGCGATTCAGATAAGCAGGATAATTAAGCGTTGCTTTTAACTGGGTAAGCTCCGGGCGATTGATAAGTTGAACGGTGTACACATCAGATAAAAAGCCTGAGGCTTCAATTTGAAGTACAACTTCGTTCTGCATTTTCTCGAAGGTATATGAAAATAATCCTGTCTCTGTACTCTCCATTTTCCACCGCTGCTCCCCCGAAACGATATATGCCGCAGCGGGAATAGCATCGCCCTCGAGCTTGAGCGTAAGAGTGAAGTCTTCATTAAAAAACGCCTGAAGGTTTTGGTTTTGTAACGCGAAGCGGAATGGCGCTTCCGGAGAAAACTCCTGGTTAAACTTCACAATTCGCGTGGTGCTTTGAGTGAATATTCCTTGATTAACAATCCATAATATGAGAATGAGTAGAAATGGAATGAGGAAATATTTCAGGTACTGCTTATTTTCTTTGATATCGATGGCTGTTTCGAAAGAGACATCTTTAAATGAAATAGACTTTTGCGAAATGCCGGCATCCAATAAGGCACTTCTTTCTTGAGAGGAGGCCAACTGAATTACATTCAATAGTTTATCGCCCACGGAAGGAAAAAATCTTCCAATCAACCTGGCGCTTTCTTCTTCACCTAATCCTTTATGATAAATCCACCAGGCTAAAGGCTCTTTCAAAAAATGAAAAATGCACCAGCCAACCAGTGCAAAAAAAGAGACGAAGATTAGAAAACGTGCACTGCGCCCAAGCCAAAGATTGTATTCCAGTAAAGAGGCAATGATAAAATAAACCAGGATAGCAGAAAGAGTGAAGATGCTTCCACGAATAAGCAGATTAAGGTAATACCTCTTTTTAAAAGAGTTTATCTGTTCACTGATGCGATTGATCCCCTCACCCATGTATGCTAAAACGAACTTATCTTAAAGATAGTTTTTTAATCCTACTAAGATAGAAATATAGGATTCTTATATCAAACCTCTGGGTTGGGTGAAGCAAAATTCCAATTGTACTCCTTCTCGAAATATTCAAGCACATGCATTTTCAGCAACTTCTCCTGTTCCAGCAAATCAAAATGAGGAAGTTTTTTAATCAGCTTCCAATGTGGCCAGCCTTCTGAGTCCAAACCTTCGAGTTCGTAGTATCCAGCCAGGCTCAATACTTTACAGATAGCAATGTGCAGAAGGTCCTGCTTTTCCTCTTTGGAAAAGAGTTTTGCCCCCTTGCCCAATTCTTGTATGCCAATGATAAATAGAACTCCGTTAAGGTCTTTGGGCTTTTTCTCAAGCAGCCTTTCCAGTTCTATAAGAAGACGATACCACTGTCGCTCAAGATCTAAATCTCGCTTTATCATATCAGCTTTTGCTCAATTCTTCCCAGTATTCGAAGGCTCTGCGTAAGTGTGGAACCACAATAGTGCCACCTACCAACGTTGCTACACCCATTGCTTCATGAACTTCGGCCGTAGTAAAGCCAACTTCCTTACATTTTCCAAGATGATACTTAACGCAATCATCACATCGCAGCACCAATGAGCAGGTTAATCCAATGAGCTCCTTTGATTTTACATCCAGCGCTCCCCCCTGGTATGCATTGGTGTCTAAATTGAATATTCGTTTAATAATGAGATTATCACCCGCCATAATCTTTTCATTCATTTTGCTGCGATAATCATTAAATTGCTCTACCAGGCCCATGGTTTTTCTTTTTAGACTTCAAAGATGAGCTCAATTCAGATTAAATCAAATTTGATAAAGTCCGCATTTCATCTTTGCGGTGATTTTGTAACTCTCTTTTTCCCAAATCATTGCTTGGGTTGTTCCAATTCTCTTTACAAAGGAGAGGAGATACTCTGCACACGTTGTATTCTTGAGCTACCCAAAACGAAATATCATGAGCAGATCGATAACACAATAAAATCCAGACTCAGCGGCCGACTGCCCTTGGCCCATGCGATGGCATTTTTAAGATTCAGGAAGACAGGAATCGTTCAGCATTTGCTTCATCAGTTGAAATACAATAATCATCCTGAGGTTGGATTAAGGCTGGGCAAGATTTATGGCAAAGAACTGGTTGACTCGGGCTATGGTAAAGAGTTTGATTTGATCATTCCTATTCCGTTACATCCATCACGCAAGCGCAGAAGAGGATATAACCAAAGCGCAAAATTTGCCGAAGGGCTCAGCAGTTCTATGCAAATCCCGTGGGATGAAAGCATAGCCGAGCGTAAAATTAAAACGACAACTCAAACGAGAAAGACAAAAATAGAGCGGTGGGAAAATGTGAAGGATGTCTTTTTAATAAAGCATCCGGATAAGATCGTCAATAAAAGAATTTTGTTGATCGATGATGTGATCACCACAGGCGCAACGCTTGAAGCATGTGGGCATCAACTTTTAAATCACGGTTGTTCTGAATTAAGCATTGCTTGCCTGGCAGAGGCACAATAAAAAAGCCCTCCGTTTGGGGAGGGCTTCCTATTTAATCAGGATTTTCTTAGTAGTTAGAGCCGGCACGAATCATTGCGCAACGGAAACCAATAGTTGCTGTAGCAGAATCCTGATCCAGGAATCTACGCGTACCAGGTGACATCCAGTAAGCTACATCTTTCCATGATCCGCCTTTGTAAACACGAACTTTATCTGAGATTAGAGACATGAAACCCGTTGGGTTCTTCTGATATTCAGCAATCTTAATGTTTTTTGTTGTGCCATTAGGTAAATTAATTGTTGAATCACGCTCGGTTTTTGTATACCGGTTTTTATATTCACTATGACTATCAATGAAGTCATCTCTACGGATAGGGTTTAGGTCATCAAAATCCTGATGAGATAGCGGGCGATAAACGTCCATAACCCATTCGCTCACGTTACCGGCCATATTATATAAACCATAATCATTCGGAGGATACTCATAGATGTAAGAAGTGATCAAAGCGCCATCGTTCAATCTTCCAGCGATACCGGCATAGTCACCACGACCTCTTTTAAAGTTTGCAAGGAAAGAACCCATTTGCTTACCATAAGGATTACGCAAAGCGTGACCATCCCAAGGGTAAAGACGCTGATGGGTTTGCAATTCATCAAGCCACTGAGTTCCGATCAAAGCTTGTGCAGCATATTCCCACTCTGCTTCTGTTGGTAAACGATAAGCAGGAATGACAACACCAGACTCCAAAGGAATGCGTCCGGCACCAGCCTCAGGAGCTGCAATACCAGCTTTTTCGGCCAGATCAGCATTTACTTTAGCAGTTCTCCAAACAGCGAATGAATTAGCTTGCGCCCATTTAACCCCCACAACAGGGAAATAACGAAAACCAGGATAGCGTAAATAATGCTCAACATAAGGATCATTAAATGCAAGGTTGGATCTCCAAACCAAAGTATCAGGCAGAGCGGCTCTGTAGGCACGGCCACCATCATTCGGGGTAGAGTCTGCAGTTAGATAATATAAATATTCTAGCCAGTGAATGTTAGCAATTTCGGTCTCGTCCATATAGAAAGAAGCCACAGAAACGGTTCTTTCAACGTTGTCACGAGATGACATCACATCCTCCTCAAAGGAACCTAATACAGTGCGACCACCTTCTATGAACACCATGTTTGGTGCGGGTGGCTGAGATTCATAAGGGTTAACTTCAAACCCTTCGGCTTTGTCTTGCGTGTAGGCAAGACCAGTAGCTGTACTCATTTGCCCAGGATTTTGAGCGGTCGGCTTTCCGCCTCCTCCCCCAAACAAGGAGCAAGAACTGATAATTGCGGATAACCCAACTAAAAACAGGAGTGACTTAAAATACTTCATTTGCATTTGGTTATAAATCAAAGTAACCGCTAATATAAATAGATAAATCAATGTTTTCCAAAG
>JAYVTC010000049.1:0-6683 GCA_043774745.1 Cyclobacteriaceae bacterium
TAGCAAAAGAAGCAGTAAATCGTTCATTCGAAACTCACCTGGATGAGGGCCTGGCATTTGAACGCAAAAACTTCTACCTCACGTTTGCATCCGAAGATCAGAAGGAAGGAATGAAAGCATTTGTCGAAAAACGAAAAGCGGATTTCAAAGGGAGATAATAAAAACAAAAACCCGGAGTCCAACCGGGTTTTTACGTATTACAGGAACTATTAGAATCTGAATTATCTCACATTAATACCAAAACCAGCCGTAAATGCATTGTATTTGGCTAATGTGTAATCACCATGAAGTGTAAATACTGCCAACTTCAATCGCAAACCACCCGTAGCACGAACCCCTGAAGTAGAGAAATCAAATTTAAAAGGATCTTTTGTTTCCGGTGTACTAGAATCATCATCCAAATCGTAAGTCCCATTGATAGCAAGGTTTGACTTCACTATATTATAACCTACACCTCCATAAATAGTAAGGACAGATATCTTCTTTGAAACCAACGCCTGAATGGTGGTCGCATCAAACTGTAACTCTCCCTTTTGATTTTGTCCAGCAATTGTACCGGAAATATCCTGCTCAGCTTTCAGTTTGGTATATCCTACAAACAAGGATATGTCAACAGGTAATGCTTTCACTACGGGAATGTATTGACCAATATCATGCATCACTCCTATACCCATCAAACTGAACTTAAAGTCGCTAAGTGTAACAGTTGGCGACCACCTTATTTTAAGGTCGGTATTCTTCGGCAACCCAATCCCGAGCTGATATATGGGTACCGGTAATGCGTTCGCTATTTTAATTTGATTTTTCAAATCAAGGCCCGGAGGTCCTGTGAAGGTATTTCCTGATTCAACAGTCCTGTACGAAGGGGCTTTATCAGGACCAAAAATAGTTGGTACTTTTCCAGATTCTGTACTGGTGAAGGTGCGCCCGTCATAGGAAGCTAACTTCACATCCTGCAACTGATTATTGTCTACTTTATAAAACTCTTCATCACTGGGTACATACATCAACGAAGCATTCAAGGTTAAATCAACTCCAAACTTTTTGTGCGCTTTAGCGGTATTGTACCAACCCTGATTTAATCCGCTACCAAACCCTCTCATGGCTGGTCCTACATAACCCTTTATTAATATATTGGCATCTTGCAATCCTGCTTTTAGCAAGTCATTTGCATCCCCCTGCGCACATACCCGTGAAAAAGACAGAATCGTAAATACATATATTAAAGCGCTTTTTTTCATTGTATTTATTTTAGTTTGTTAATGCAAATTAATTGAAATTATTGATGTATTCGAAACGAGGTTGATTTAGGGGCCCTGATTATCGGCTGTTTAAACTATTTTAGCAAAAAATTACACCTTGATTCTTTATGCAGTTTTAATATGGATTACGCAGTTGCTTTATCGCATAATTGCGCTCTTTCATCCGAAGGCACGACTTTTTGTAAGCGGTCGATCAGATCTTTTTAAAAAACTGAAGATCGCGCTTAACGAAAACAAGTACCCTCTCGTCTGGATTCATTGTGCTTCATTGGGTGAATTTGAACAAGGAAGGCCTATCATAGAGTCGCTCAAAAATCAAAATCCTTCACTCAAAATTCTGCTCACCTTCTTTTCACCTTCCGGCTATGAAGTAAGAAAAAACTATTCCCTGGCGGATTATATTTTTTATTTGCCTTGGGATACTGCTCAAAACGCAAAACGATTTATTCAAATCACTAACCCCTCACTTGCTATTTTCATCAAATATGAATTCTGGTTTAACTACACCCATCAATTAAAAAAGAATAACATTCCAATCATCTCGGCCTCCAGCATTTTTCGTCCTGATCAGGTGTTTTTCAAATGGTATGGCTCCTTCTTTCGTAACATCTTAAAAAAATTCACTCACTTCTTTGTACAAACTCCCCAAAGCATTGAGCTACTTAAGAAAATCGGAATCACTCAAGCCACACTGGCAGGAGATACTCGTTTTGATAGGGTTTTTGAAATCACCCAACATGCCGATGAAATAGAAATTGTAAAAAAGTTTAAAGCGAATGAAAAAACATTTATAGTCGGAAGTCTTTGGCCTGAAGACCTTGAGGTACTTGCCCCTTTCATCAATGAACATAAACACTTAAAGTTTATTCTGGCTCCACATGAAATCAGTGAACGATTTATCACACAGATTGAACAATCCATTAGCGTTAAAACAATCCGCTATTCATGCGCTACAGAAAGCCCGGAGAGTTATTCCGTGCTGATTATCGATAACATCGGAATGCTTTCAAAACTTTACCGCTATGGTGAATTTGCTTTCATAGGCGGTGCATTTGGGAAGGGACTTCACAATATTCTCGAGGCAGCTTGCTATGGCATTCCCATTTTCTTTGGAGATAAAAATTATCAAAAGTTTCAGGAGGCCAATGATTTGATTATGCGAGGTGGGGCCTTTGCCGTTGGCGGATACACCGATCTGAAAAAGGATTTTGAATTGCTGAATAACAAACCAGAAAGCTTTTTACTTGCTTGCGAGGTTACTCGATCTTACGTAAAAGAGAATCTGGGTGCCACCACAAAAATTGTTTCCTTTTGTAAAACAATCCTGTCTTTATGAAAGGTCGTATATTCAAATCAACCGGATCATGGTATGAAGTACTTGCCGAAGACCATAAAAGATACATGTGCCGTGTGCGGGGAAAGTTTAGATTGGATGAGATAAAAGAATCAAACCCAGTAGCGGTTGGCGACAATGTAATGATTGAATTGGAAAATGAGATTGGCTCCATCATAGAAATTCTGCCAAGGCAAAATCACATCCTTCGTCAATCCGTAAAGAGGACTGGCCA
Source organism: Cyclobacteriaceae bacterium (assembly GCA_043774745.1). Lineage (GTDB taxonomy): Bacteria > Bacteroidota > Bacteroidia > Cytophagales > Cyclobacteriaceae > ELB16-189. The sequence continues at coordinate 2,831 of JAYVTC010000049.1, forward strand.
TGCCAGTGTGCTTGCAGCCAATGTTGATCAGGTAATGTTGGTGGCCACCTTTAAGCAACCGCGTACATCCTGGGGATTTATTGATCGCTTTCTGGTGGCAGCCGAATCGTTTCGTATTCCACAACTATTAGTGTTCAATAAAAAAGATATCCTCACCCAGGATCAACTGGAAGAGCTGCTCCCCATGCTCAATAGGTATGAATCTTTTGGAGTCGCAACCATGATCATTTCTGCCGGCTTTGATGATGACATTTCGAATGTTCAAAAAATATTGGAAGGAAAGACAACCCTCGTTGCGGGGCATTCAGGCGTAGGCAAATCAACATTGCTCAATAGATTATCTCCCATTATAACTCAGGCGACCAGCACCATTTCAGATTTTTCAGATAAAGGAACTCATACTACCACGTTTGCCGAAATGTTTCAACTGAATGAAAACACCTTCATTATTGACACACCTGGCATTAAAGAATGGGGATTGGTTAATATGGAACCTCAGGAAATTTCAGATTACTTTCCGGAGATGAGAGATCTGCGCTTGAACTGTAAGTTTGGAGCGCGATGCCTGCACATTAACGAACCCAAGTGTGCAATAAAAGAAGCTGTAGAGAATAATCAAATTGCACTGTCCCGCTATGAAAGCTATTTGAGCATGGCTCTTGGTCAGGATAACCGAAAGTAATTGATCAGATCGAACGCAGTAATTTCCAAAAAGAATTGGCCAGGGTAAAATCAAATGACCTGAGGGAAACGCCTATCTCATAGATAAGCCTTCGTTTCAATGCGCTCACCTCTTCCTTAGTTCGATTTAAATCTTTAATCTTTTTACAAACTTCAAGCGTTGACCATCGCTGTGGATTGGACCGCTCAAATTGCTTTGCAGACATTGACGTAGAGAGAACTCTCCTCCTGACAAGAGCAGAAGGTGAATAAATGAATTTAAAATTTCTTGAAGCCCGTATCCAGAAATCAAAATCTTCAAAGGCAAGGGCCTCATCATATCCATTTAATGAATCCAACACCGACTTTCGAAACATCATGGTGGGTGAACAAATAAAGTAGTGTTGAATTACTTCTTTATAGACATCACCACCTGGAATAGTTTCATGCGGAAATTTTTCGGAATGAAGTCGGATCGGATTTCCTTGCTTATCCATATACTGTGCGTCAGAAAAGGTTACTCCATAGTCTTTACCAGCTTTCTCAAGAATATTGACACCTTCCTCAATACGATCAGGCATCAGCAAATCATCAGCAGATAAATCAATAATGAATTTACCCTTTGATAATTGATAGGCCTTGTTAAAGGTTTTACAATAACCAAGGTTCTTGCCGTTCAGGATAAGAGTAGCATCAGGATGATTGACCAGCCAACGTTTAATTACTTTTCCACTACCATCGGTGCTGCCATCATCAATGACGATTAACTCTACATTGGGATACGTTTGATTAATAACTGAATCCAATGCTTCGGTCACAAACCGCGCATGATTGTAGCAAACACAAATAACAGTAACCCATGGAGGCATCATACCAATGTCTTCTCAAAAATAAGTTTGCGATTGGTTTGTGCCCCAATGCTCTTTTTAAAATGCAACAACGAGCGGTTGACTTTCCCATTTACCATGGAAGTACCGAGATCAATCATCTCAATGCCCTGCTCTTGTGCAACTTCATAAATTCCATCCATCAAAAGAACAACTGGGCTAACTTTATCAAATCGTCTCGCATGAGCATAATAAAAAGTATACAGAATTTCTTTACTCACTGAAATAACGATAGCTGCCGCAGCTGAACCACTGGCATCATTCACACGATAGAAAGAGAAATTTCTTGGAAAATTTGATATGGCTTTATTTAATTCCGTAAAACTCATGGAGAGACTTTGATTTCTTTCATTCCGACACGCTTCAATAAAAGAATAGATCTCTTTTACGTAAATGCGTTTTACTTTTTCAAATGAAAAAAGGTGTTTGGCCTTTCTGAGTTTCTGCCGTTCCGAGACTTTAATCTTCTTATCAAAAGGCTTTCGATCAACCGGAATTATACTAGATACCTCCTGAGTTACTGAATACTGTAATCTCTTCAGGACTTCTTCCACCAATCCAAAATTTTTATCATAAACTTCAGGATAGCTTTTTATTTGAATCTTCCTGACGCCCCGGTTTTTTAAGTCCGCCTCTATCAATGAAAAAAAACCAGTCAACTCATTCGAGCTTATTTTCCTATAGATCTCCAAAAACCCAAATGGAGCACGAAACGGACTTGATGCTTCACCCGCATCGATATGGAAATTGATACGAACTTTAACTGCACCAGTGTCTTCTTCCAATGCTTCATAAATGCGCCAGCTTTTTCCGGACTGTAACCAAAGATGCCTATGGCTATTGAATAAAAATCGAGTACGCTTAAAGGAAGATTCTCTTTGAAGATCGTAAGAATGAAAAAGTTGGTTTTCCGATTTGCTCATCAAGCTTTTGTCTTCACTTTTGCCCAATCTTTAAACTGCCAGAAAATTGTTCCGGTGGTAAGATGATTTCCTTTAACATCATGAATTTTCACTTCACAAGGCACCACTACCGTTTCTTGTGTTTGCAAGGGCATCATCACTTTTTCTTCAAGCCATTCTTTTGAAATGACAAATTCTGCCGTAGCATCCATTTTTCCCTGGTAATGATAATTCATTTCCATGCGCTGCATAATGATGCGATATTTCTTCATGTCCAGGCTGCTCAGTAACAAAAAGCCGGTCGTAAATTCTGAGATGGTGGCAAGGCCGCAGGCATGTAATCCACGAATGTGATTGAAGTTGCTCTTTCGATATGGCATCAGGGTTTTTAAGCGGTAATCATCGATCTCAACTACCTTAAAACCATGCGGCTTATTGAACGGTATCATCCGGTTGAGAGACCAATTCAGCACCATCAAATAAAACGATGAATGTTTTGCTTTTTGGAGTATTTTGGCAGCGTCAAACATATTTAAAAGTTTACTATTCCGATTTACGATTTTTAACTCAAATAAAGATGAAAAAAATAGTTGTTCTGGGTGCTGGCTTGGTAGGGAAAGCAATGGCTATTGACCTTTCAAAAAATTTCGATGTCACTTCCGTGGATATTAACGAGTTGGCCCTTTCTGAATTGAGCAGCCTCGGCATTAAAACTCAAAAAGCGGACTTATCCAATACAACCATTCTATCGGCTCTGGTTCAGCCATTTGATTTGGTGGTGGGTGCTGTGCCTGGATTCATGGGTTTTGAATCTTGCAAAACAGTGATCGGAGCAGGAAAAAATATGGTGGATATTTCCTTCTTTCCCGAAGATCCATTTTTGTTAGATGAACTTGCCAGGAAACATCATGTGACCATCGTGACCGATTGTGGTGTAGCACCGGGCATGGGCAATATCATTTTAGGCTATCATAATCAGAAAATGAAAATCAATTCATATGAATGCCTGGTGGGTGGCTTGCCTGTAGTGCGCGAGTGGCCATATGAATACAAAGCGGTCTTCTCTCCCATCGATGTTATTGAAGAGTACACACGACCCGCTCGTTATGTTCAAAATGGAGTAATGATAGTTAGAGAAGCGCTTTCCGATGCAGAGCTTGTTCACTTTGATGAAGTTGGAACATTAGAATCATGGAACTCAGATGGATTAAGGTCATTAATAAAAACCATGGCGCACATTCCACATATGATTGAAAAGACGTTGCGTTATCCTGGTTGTGTTGAATACCTGCGCGTGCTTCGGGAGACTGGTTTCTTTTCTTATGAAGAAGTGGACGTGAAGGGAGTGAAAATCAGACCCATAGATCTTACTGCAAAACTTTTGTTTCCTAAATGGAAATTGAA
>JAYVTC010000050.1:0-2443 GCA_043774745.1 Cyclobacteriaceae bacterium
GCCATCCATTCGTTTTTATATACGACTTCATCAACCGCTATTGAAACATGATCTCGTCTTGGGGCAAGGTCTCGGTCGAATTGATTTGCAGTAGCCCGTAACTCTTTATTTTCAGTAAAACGTTTTGCCGTTTCTTTTACTACTGCGAATGCCTCAGGGAGAATTTCTTTAAGAATATTTTCTGTCTGGGTATTAATATCTTTCTTGAGCTGATCGATCTCACGGTAGATTTCTTCTTTCCGGTGAATATCGAGATCAGGATTTTCTTCAGCTTCTTTTTCAAGTGTTGAAATTTCTTCCGTAGTTTCTTTAATATGACTTGCAATACGTACTTTAAATTCATTTGTCTTAGCCCTTAATTCATCATTACTGATATTAGCCAGTTTTGCAAATTCTTCTTTAATGCGGGTTACTTGCGGCAAAATTTCTTTCAGATCCTTGTCACTTTTACTGCCGAAGATTTTTGTAATCGTTTTATTTAATATACCAATCATGTCTTAATATGATAATGAGGCGCAAAAGTACTCTTTATTTAAGAAATAATAAGAATCCTACGGTGGTTTTTGGTATTTGACATCTTTCAGGATTAAATAAACACTTTAGTATTCCGGAAATTTAATATAAAGATCACAAAGGTTTTTTTTCAACCTTTAAAATGATTTGATATTTTTTGAAAATGGAATTAAGCGAATGAAAACTGCTCATTGTGCTTTTCGTGGCGGCCTCTGTGAACACTGGGATTCTAAAACCCTGATTTAATCCGGTTATTTCTAATTTCTATTATTCTTTTATAAACCTTCCTTCAGCGAGGTTGTTTCCCGATTTTAATTGCAAATGATAGAATCCAGGCGCTAAAAAAGAGACATCAATAGATGATTTAGAAGCACTGATTTTCTGATCGGAAACAACACGTCCTAATTGATCATAAATAACAATTACGGCTTCACCAAAATCCATTTCAATGTTTAATAAGTTTTCTGTTGGATTAGGAAATAGTTTAACAAATTGTTTGTCTGAATTTTTACTCGAAATATCATCTTTAATATAATCAAAGACGCAATTCTGCGCATACGAATTAGTGAATGGTTCACTTATCATTGCAACGGATTGCTGATTCAGTAGAATGGATGAACGTATGCTTGGATCAGGTGTACCTTCAAATAACTGTGCTGTATTGCGTGTAAGAAAAAGCGGGAATTCATCACAACCGGCAACACCGAAGTTATCTGTCTTTACTAAATCTACATCACCATTGGGATCTCCATAGGCGACAGAATATCCAACAGCAGCATATCCATCATCGATTCCATTAATCACATAATATCCTTCGCTCGTTTCAACAGAATCTCCATATATATTTGCCCATACAATATTTCCGGAATTTTCAATTTCTTCCATTACCATCTGATTAATAATACCGCCGGAAGTACTGATATTACTGTATCCACAGACAATATAATGTTGAATAGAATTTTCAATGACGGAAAACGAACGGTCATAACCGACAGTACCGTAATTATATGCCCAGTTTATTGAACCGACTGAATCTAACTTTATTATACACTGATCTGTATCGCCTGCGGTATTTTCTGAACTTATGCCTGCAATAATAAATCCGCTGTCGGAAGTTGATTTGATGTCGCGTATCCAGTCGGCACCAGTGGTTCCAAAACTTTTTTCCCAACGAACGTTACCAGCTGTATCTGTCTTTACAATATAATTCTCATCGTTGGTTCCGGTGAATGCACCGCCCCCAAAAACATACTGATTATCGAAAGTGATATCCCCCTGAAAAAAATAAGTGCTTGCTGTTGGCTTGTATGTATTACTCCAAATCACATCACCATTTTCATTAATTTTAATAACCAAAGCAGAATGTAATGTATTCGCTGAGTTGCTGGTACTACCTGATATGATAAAATTTCCTTCAGGAGTTTTAAACAATGATTCAGCATTATCTTCATTAGTTGTTCCATAAACATTCGACCATAAAACATCACCAGTCGAATTTATTTTTGCTACAAAAATATCTGAATTGAGAGTATCGAGTGGGGAAGAATAGGTGGTTCCGGAAATAATAAATCCACCACCTGCAGTTTCAACAAGGCCGGACGGATATTCGTCTTTATTTAAACCAATTTTAACGGAAGAATTCATTTCCCCTATTTGGTTTGCGAAGTAGATTGCAACATCTGCATTGTTGGTCTGATCAACGCCTGTGGGACCAATAACAAGATAACCACCGGTCGTGATCTTTACGACCTTTGTTCCATAATCAGCAACGGTATCACCAAACCCTGACTGAAAATTAATCTGTGCGGTAGAAATCAGGCCATGAAGAATAAAGATAAAAAGAATGTAGTATTTTTTCATTTCGAGTGTATTAATCCGGCGAAAGATAATGATTAGAAGTGTTTTGAAAAAACATTATTTTCAAAGACGA
>JAYVTC010000051.1:0-2034 GCA_043774745.1 Cyclobacteriaceae bacterium
GGTAAAAATTCCCGGCATGCAACTCAAACAAAAGTGGAAGTAATTCGGCATAGCTAACATCTGCGCTGTGTGTCGAATCATGGTCCCCACCTGGGCAGGTATGAACGCCAATCTTTTTTCTCTCCGCTTCTGTGAACCTATCCAACACCTGGTTATTCAGATCAATAAACATTTTCAGCAAGCCTTTCGAAGGGTCGAGCTTAAGTGCAAGTCTTGCTTCAGTGAAATCTATTTGCACCTTGTAGGCACCGCTATTTAAACATTTCCGGATGTCCGATTCCGCTTCATTAATCAGGTCATTGATGAATTGGTCACGGGAATATCCTGGGATTCCTTCCTGCGGATAAAGAAGGCTAAGGGCAGAAGCTGAAATAACAGCCTGTTTCACCGGCAGTTTAGCCGATTTCATTGCCTGGTTCAGATAGCTGCTCGCAAATGTCTGATACCGAAACGGGCCGGATACTAATCTAGGTAGCTGACGTGTGTGGCCATCAGCAAATGGAATAACCACCCCATCGCCTGATAGTTTCAGGCCGTGAATGGGATAGGTGACAAAACTTGATTTTGCTTGCTCGCCATCGGTAATTACAGGAGAGCCGGTTTGCTCAAATAATTCGATCGTTTCTTTGATTGCCTGCTCGGTAAGCTTAGCTAACTCACTTGCCGAAGCCTGAGCTTTCATAGCATTGATTAAATAAGCAGGACGTGGAATGCTGCCAATGGGTTCAGTTGGAATTTTCATAGTGTTGGTTTTTAAAATGTTTGAGCGATGCTATTTATATAAATCAAAATGGAGGTAACCTTCTTCCGCACGCCTTGGTCCACGCTGTACATAAATATTTCGATCCTGAGGGGCCCAGGTGCCTAACCCATCTACATAGCGATTGAACATGCAAAAGGCCGCGGCAATTAATACTGTATCGTGTATTTCCATATCGGTAGCGCCAACGCTTTTTGCTCTTTCGATTTGTTCTGGCGTAACGTTCTTTCCCCCTTTTTGAACACTTGCAGCAATGGAAAGCAATGCCTTCAACTTATCGGAAATCGAAGTGTTATGAAAATCTTGTTTAACACGATCAATAAATGAAATGTCACACTGCATATAATGTTGTGCTATTCCTCCGTGTGCGTTCTGACAAAAGAAGCAATCGTTGAGATAGGAAACATACGTAGCAATCAATTCTCGATCACCACGACTCATGGTGTTTTCACTTCGGAGTAATACTTCAGCCAGTTGGTTTAATGATTGCGCTGTCTCAGGTCTAAAAGCCATGAGACCGCGAATTCCAGGCAGCCCTTCGGGTACATTAATGTGTGCCATCAGTTTTTAAACGAGTTAGGTAAAACATATCCTGCTGTCGACATCCGTTTGCCCATTACTTCATAGATTTCCGGCTCGGTGGGCGTGTAACTGGCGAGACCATCGACATATCGATTGAACATACTAAAAGCCGCAGCAATCAGTACCGTGTCATGAATATCGCGATCGCCCGCTCCATGCTCTCGCGCTTCAGCGATATCTTGTTCATTTACGGCCTTACCACTTTGCTGAACTTTGCCGGCAATGTTTAGCAACGCTTTCATTTTTGCATTTAAAGGTGCCTTGGCTACATTTTCAATTACACAGTCTACCACATCGCGTTGTTCACCATAGAGTTCACGGGCAGCCGCTGCATGGCTATTCATGCAAAACATACAGTTATTTCGAGACGAAACATGAGTAGCGATGAGCTCGCGTTCGGCCGGCATTAACGGTGACTCTCCCCGGAGCAGCACCTGTGCGAGGTCATACAAATACTTTCCTGATTCTGGCCGGAACATCACCAGGCTACGAATGCCTGGAATTCCTTCGGGTACATTAATATGTGCCATCAATTATTAGTTGTTTTGTTTGAGAGAAGAAGAAATAATAATCCAATGAAGAAAACAAAAGAAAAGACAAACAAAGAGTTGCCATAACCACCCAACTTTACTACCAGAACGCCAACAAAGAATACTGCCGCTGCGGTGACGAATCGCCCGATATTAAAACAA
>JAYVTC010000052.1:0-21863 GCA_043774745.1 Cyclobacteriaceae bacterium
AAATGATATGAGGAAAAAAACTTTGCCATGCGCAAGGGCGCATGGACTATACCTCTTAATGATTTCCTTAGGTTGACGGCTATGGTGTTCTTCACCAACGAATATGTGCATAGTTGGCGTGTTGGTGAAGAACACCCAACACGGGCGAGAATGCAGAATAATGAATGATGATTTTTGAAGTAGAAATACAATCACGCAAGGTACATTATCACGAAGAGCAGGATAGCGAACAGGATTGCCATTTTCCGGGTTGTGAAAAAATGGAATAAATGACAGATTTTCAATAGCGCAATTATTGAACGTGACACGTCTTTGACTGCAATATGAAATTACTTTCAGGATACTGTATTTCCCGATAAGGGTACGATTTTAGCGATCTCGTTTTTTTTTAATAAAAAAAGCTGCCCTTTTGAGGCAGCTTCTTCTTTATTGAGTTGATTACTTGACTTAACTAATCGCAATGACCAGGACCAGTGGCACCTTCATTATAGTTGGTAAGTGCTGTAACTAATAAACTTGTAGCGCCTGGCTTAAGGAAACCTGATCCCACTGGAGGAATTTTCAAACTACCAATCATTGTGTCTGCAGCCGCAATACTCGAAGCTGCGGCACTTGGATCAGCTCCATTAGCTACATTCAGTTTAGCAGCAATTAATTGGTGAGCAAGAGTAAGCAAACCATTTCCACTAGCAGGAGTATCTAAAATGCTTTGTATTTGAGCTTCGGTATAACTTACTGTTCCCAATGTAAGTGAAGTTACTGGCCATGTACTGGTACAAACCGAAGTTGTTGTCTCAACTCCAAATTCATCTGTAGTAGTAACATTAGCACAGCTAGCCGGACCTATAGAACCGTGTGTTTTCCAATAGCCTTGAGTTAAAGTACATGACTCTTCGTGACCGCATGGAAGCGTTGAACAAGTTATATCATTTGACCAATCGCTTCTTTGTAATGTACTGGAAGCGTGAGCGAATGTATGAAATACGTATTCTGTTTCACATTCTAATCCGTCTGGGCAATTTGTAGAAGTTCCATTGTCAAAAAGAAGTTCGCCAATTGTCACGGTTACACTTCCACCTTCTTTAGGAATAACATATCTTGAATCCTTTGCACTACCAGCAAAAGAAGCCTTGCATAACTTCGGATCATCAGAAGCATACCAGCCACCATTTTGAGTATAGTCAGCTAGGGTCATCCATTGAATTGAGAATCCACTTGGAGCACCTGTTCCTGGAGGCATGGTTACGGTAACGTTAATGGACACTTGAGTCGAAAGGCTACAAGAAATAGTAGGCTTATCCATTTTCGTCTTTTTCACAGCTGATGCCGCATCCGCATCCGGTCCTTTAAGATTTTGTGAGTCATCAGCGCAGGCGGTCCAGAAGGTCACCAGTACAATTGTGAAGAATACTCTCAGAACTTTACTCGTTGTGAGAGCTTGCCAGCTATGCATATTCATATTTTACAGGGGTTAATTTTTTTGGTATATAAAAGTCCGTAAACGTTTTCGATTATACAATAGAGTAATGTAAGTTTTGTGGGTGGGTAAGAAAATAACGCCCCACCTAAATCAACTAATTTGGCTATTTAATGCAATTCACCTGAAAAAATGTTACTTCAGCTGAAAATCAAGTGAGGCATTGTATAAATTACAGATGAACGGATTCACCATTACCATGTAAGGTTATTACCCATAAAAGAGAAAAATAATTCCTGATTTGCCCTACTCTAATGTCAAAATCCAGGCAGATTTGGTTGCCTCCAGTAAGCGAAACTGATCACACACTTTCCTGCTTTCTTCCAGGTCATAAGAAGAGAACACATAAACATAAAATAGTTTGTTGTTGGCATTCATTCCTGATTTAACATCCTTATACCCCAGTGTGACAAGACGTTTCTGGTGTTCCTTCGCATAATCTAAACTTTGAAATGAACCAGCAATAACATAAAGACCTGTTGCCAGCGTGGATTGCTCCGGAGGTCGGGCCTTTAGGATAGGTGCTTCTTTCTTATCTATTATTTTCGTGGCCGGTTCGGCAACAACTTCCTCCTTTTTGAGAGGAATGACAACCGGTTCTTCCTTTGGTTTCTCTGTTATTTCAGAAGGAACAATCTTCACTACAAGTGTCGGTTCTTCTTTTACAGGCAGAACTTCTTTAGCGATCGTTTTCTCTGGTTCAGCAAAGCGGGCAGCCCATCGGTATACTCGCTTCTTGCCAAGTCTTAATTGAAGGTGTACTTCGTGTGAACTGGTAGAAATAAATTCACTGTTTGCCAGGGGCACTTCATAGCTGTAGCCAAAACGCAATTTCTCTTTGATGTCCGCACCGAGAAAAAATCCCATTCCCTGAGTGCTGTTATAAGAAGCTCCCGTCCATATTTTTTCTTTGAAGTAAACAATGGTCGCAGCCTCCCACCAGTTTTGAAGATCGCGGTTCATGCGGTAGAGTGCATAAGGCTCAAATGAAAAACTGCCTTCTTTAAATTTATAACTCGCTGAATAAAGTTGATTTCTCAATTGGGCATATCGAGTGTTCACCAAATCCTGCGGACTAAAGTATTGTTGTCCGAAAAGTTTAGGTAAGGCAAAACCAAAACGGAGACCGCCCAGCGAATAAACTAAACCAAAATTTGCATCGCCATAAAATGTGCTTGCCGCGGCATTGAGAATGGTGGGGTCATTGCTATAATCAGCCCCATTCAGATTAAGATCATTATAACCTGCCACCCCTGATAAACCAAAAAATAAAAATTGGTTGGCCGTGATGGGAATACGGTATGCAAAAGTTGCCTGCGTAGAAGTTGTGCGCAGCGCCACTACTTCCTGCGTAAGAAAATTCATTCCAAACGAAGCCCGGTTTTGTGAAGGATATTGCAACGTGAAACCGGTGGCGGCCGGTCCATTATTAAAACCCAGCCATTGCTGTCGATACACTAAGGATACTTCGGTATAACCATTCATGCCGGCAAAGGCCGGATTAAACAAATAAGGATTGAAATAAAACTGACGAAAAGCGGGAGCGTTTTGCCCTGTCGCCAGCAGCGATAAAAAAAATAAGATGCTGGTGAGTAATCCGTTCTTCATTCCTATTTCATTTACCGCACAATTCGCACAGCACCGGTGATATCTTTTTGATTGTCACACTTCACTATATAATAATAGGCTTCCTCTTCCAGCGGCTGGCCTGTATTAGATCGCCCATCCCAGCTGTTATCATAAGAAGTAGTTTCATACACTGATTTACCAAAACGATTGTAGATGATAAGTTTGCAGCCATCATACTTTAAGGTGTTTGTCCAAAGCCAAAAGTCATTAACACCATCGCCATTGGGCGAAAATAGTTGTGGGAACTGTACTTCAGGTTGAGTGGGCGACAACGGTAAAAGCAGGCTTGCTCTGCGCGGACTATTTTCCAGCACAGTAATCATACGGTCTACCTGACCTTGCGTGAATAAGTTCATACACTCATCATTAGTATAGTCGAGAAAATTCTGAAACATTTTACTCACCGGGTTGGCAACCGGACATTCTTTCTGCGGATGCGAGGGGCATCCCAGCGTTGACAACGCTTGTGGAGGAGTGTCATCCACATAGTCCGTTCCTTTGCATTCTTCTTCATCTCCCCAGGTATGGCGCAAGCCAAAGAAATGGCCCATTTCATGGGTAGTGGTTCGTCCTTTATCATAGATAGGATGAAGAAGAAAATTTCCATCATCCGATGAACCAAATGCCTCAAAAGAAATCACGATGCCATCGGTAAGCCCATTCTTAGAAGAATTTTCAAGACCCGGCAAAGTGGATATCGGAAACTGTGTAAAACCAAACCGATCGGTAAGATAGCACACCCATATATTGAGATAGTTCTCAGCAGGCCAATAGCTCTGCGCTTTGAGCTTTACGTTGTCTTCAATGGTGTAGTCTGGTTTAAATCCTTTCACCCTATTGATCCCGGTGGTCGGCAGGCCATTAGGATCCGTTTGAGCCAATACAAATTCTATCGGACTTGCTCCTGCTGATGGTTTAAACTCAGCGGGTGTATTGATTGCATCGCTATTGAGTCTTTTGAAATCTTTATTGAGTACGGCAATTTGAGAACTAATCTGTGCATCCGGTATGTTAGTGCCTATGCCAACCGATTCGCCATTATGAATGACGTGAATAACCACTTGTATTTTATAAGAAGTTGCCTGCACCCGCTTTTCTTTATCAAGCCCTTTCCTGCGTTGTATTTTTTCAATGAGCCAACGTTCAAATTGCTGATCACTTTCCTGCAACAAACCACTTTTCTTTAGTTGATGGTTGTATTCTACCGTGCCGCACCGTTGCTGACTGTACGCGCTGCTGGTAATACAAAAAAATAAAATGAAGAGGCAACCTGACTGTTTCAGGTAAAAGGAAATCAATGACAAGTTGGTTATTAACTTCACGCGATACTAACTGGCTTCGAAAGGTTACAACCAAAGATACAAAGACAAATGAAATGGATTGTTCCGTTCAACTACCAGGTGGAAGCCAATAGAAATTATGCCGCAGCTGTTAACCGAATATCTTCTTCAGTAAACCTTTCTTAGGAGGGTTTGCTATATCATCCAGCGCGGTTCGCAAATAAACCAGGAAGGCACTGTCTTTAAGGATATAACTACTTACTCCGAGCTTCTCAACTGTTTTTCTTAATTGAGGATCTGTGTCGGCTGTGATATAAATTACAGGAATATGTGGTCTCACTTTTGAAATCACCTTCAAGTAAAAGATTCCACTTTTATTTGGTTCTTCGAGATGATTATCAAGAATAACCAGATAAGGTTTCTGCTCACCTATTTTCTTAATACCCTCGTCTCCATTCAAAAAAACCTCAGTCTGAAATCCACCCAGTTGCTTGAAATGTTCTTTCATGAATTTCAAGTAAACGGGATCGTCATCGATAATGTACACGAATTTGTCCATGTCAGTCAGTTTATTGGGGATGGAAAGTTAAACAGAAAGAGTTTACGTTGGATGCTATTGATTACAAAGTTTTTACTAAAAAAATATCCCATAAGGGGAATCTTGCCAGCACAATCAAAATGATCCGCCATCCGCCACAACAAAACTCCTTTCCAACATCTCACCCGCTTCATCAATCAACGTGAGCGTGTGTTTACCCGGCTGTGGAGCAACTGAAATTCGATGTGTGCCCTTGGTTGACTCTAAATAGTTTCCATCCAGATGCCAGAAAATGGTGATTTGTGAATTGCGATGAGCTACTTCAAATAAGGAGCTGCCCAATTGCCCATCCATTAGGCGTGGAATAAAAATGTGCGCGTTTTGTTTTGGATAAATCAAATCCATACTAGCCAGGGATGCTGGATTTGAGCAGTCGTTTCTAAATGGTGGCAAAGCTTTGTAACTCAAATTTTTTGTTTTGAAATAATACTCCTGCACGGGTGGCAACACAAACCATGAAACTGATTGCATATGGCTCACAGGCTCACAATCGCTGTGAACACGGTGCTTGCCATCTGCCGAAACATGAATCTTTTGATGATAGCGGCATGAGGCCGTTTGCAGGCCGGCTTGCGTAACGTGAATCTCTTTTGTTCTTCCGCACAGTTCTGTTGCACGCATGCCACTTTGAACACACACCACAATGTTCGCCAGTTCGGGTAAAGGTTGTTGAAACCAGCTAGTGCCAGGCAACTGTGAAAAAATGTCAAATAAAATCGGAGAAGCAGACTCTGTCCCTGTAAGTCCGGGGCGGCCTTCGCCATCTGCATTGCCAACCCACACACCCACGGCATAGTCTCCATTCACACCAACTGCCCACGCATCGCGTAAACCGTGACTGGTGCCGGTTTTCCATGCAATTTTCTTTGAACTATAAAAATTCCTCCATCCAGTTTCTTCACCCGGCCGAAATACTTCTTTAAGCACATCCAAAGTCAGATATAAAGATGCTGCGCTTAGCCAGGATGTTTCTTCTTTGTTTTCGTTCTTCAAAGAATCCGAAATAAAATAAACCGGGGCATGAAAATCCTTTCTTGAATATCTGTGGCTTCCAGGCGATTCAAAATAGTTGTTTAACGTACGGGCCATCGAAGCATAGGCACCCGTAATGTCCCATAGCGTTCCTTCAGCCCCACCTAATATCAATGATAACCCATAATGGTCGGCAGGTTGATTCAGTGTGGTGATTCCAACTTGTGTCAGTAATTCATAAAATTTTTCATAACGATATTCCTTTAACTCGTAGACAGCCGGAACATTTAACGATCGTATCAATGCCTGGTCAGCAGCAACAACACCATCATATTGCTTTGAAAAATTCTTGGGTGAAAAACCGTTGATCGTAATCGGCACATCGGGCACCAGCATGCCTGGTAATAATTTTCCTTCATCCAGCATGGCAGCATATAAAAACGGTTTAAGAATACTGCCGGTACTTCTTCGCGCCATGATTACATCCACTTGCTCTCCATGCTCATGACCCGAGTTGGTGTTGCCTACATAGGCCAGCACCTTTCCAGTTTCCACCTCCAGAACAATTGCGGCCGCATTAAACACCTGAGTCCCCTTCAGCGATTGATGATGCTGATCCACAATATCATTCACCCTGCTTTGCAACGTCTCATCGATTGTTGAAAGAACACGCTGTTGTGCAAACCCTTCTTTTGATATTCGACTCAACAAATGAGGAGCTTTTTTTGGAAGTGCTAATGGATTTTCAGGAATGGGCTCGGCCCTGGCAAGTTCAAAAGAAATAGAATCCATTTTCTTATCACGCAACAAACGGGAGAGCAGCCGATCGCGCTTGTTCTTTAACCGATCGCGATTTTTTCCCAAATGAATTAATGAAGGATTATTCGGGAGCACTGCCAGCAGCGCAGCATCAGCCCAACTCAACTGCGATGCATTCCGACCAAAGTATCGCCAACATGCAGCATCTAAACCAACTACATTACCTCCAAATGGAGCATGCGCGGCATATACACCTAAAATCTCATCCTTTGAATAGCGAAGCTCCAGTCGCGTGGCAAGAATCAATTCAATGATCTTTTCAAAGAAGGTTCTTGATTTATTTTTCCTGGACAGCCGTATCACCTGCATAGAAAGCGTGCTCCCTCCACTAATGATTTTTCCTGATTTAATATTTTGCTGCGTTGCCCGCGCTAATGAAAGAAAGTCTGCGCCAGGATGTTTGTAAAATCGCTTATCCTCAAAGGTGATAATAGCATCTTTGAATTTTTCAGGAACATCCTTTCCATCAGGAAACCTCCACTGACCATCTCCTGCTATCAGGGCTCCTAAAAGCCTTCCATCCCGATCTTCCAGCACCGTTGAATAGGGATCATGAAAAAGATTTTCCGGCAGGGAGAAATAATAAGCAATGAACAGAAGAACTCCTGATGCAAGAATATAATACCGATATCTGATCAACCACGCCTTCACATTTATACCTGGCTATTTCTTCACGTTCTTCAAGAACCATTCCCTTTGCGACTTAGTGACCACTTCATGTTGCACTTTACTTTCAATTTTCTCTCTGGCAGTAGTCATCGCTTTGCTCACCATGGCGTGTTCTATACACTCATCCTCTTTCAATCCCATATGATCCAGCACAGACATAATACGGTCGGCACCAAAAGGTTCAAAAGATGGATCATCAATAGATGAGCAAAACGTGATGGCTGCTTGAGGATGGGAAGAAGATAACTTTTCAATAATCTTATTCTCGATAGTAGGAAGCGGATAGTGACCGGCAAATAAAAATTGAATCTTATTCTTTGCTCCTATGGTATTAAGCAATCCTGCTAGTCCGCTTGATGAGGTGATCAAAGAAGCATAGCAAACAAACACGACTTTGCTTTGACCGGAAGCTTCACCTAATGCATCATTAGTGAGGTGAAAATAAGGAACTTCAGCCGTTGTTAAAAATGAAATCACCTCCACTATGGTATCCTCAAAATAAGAGAATACTATCGGCACCTGATTTTGCGTGATTGATTTCAACGCTTCAGTAATCATGCCTTTCATGGCCACGGGTCTGGTTTTCCAGACTTTATCAGCATAGACCGGTTTGTCAGATTTCAGAAAAGAGAATAGACTCATCTTAAAGTTTATTTAGCCTTCGGGATTTTTGTGCCTTGATGACTTTGATTCAAACACAAATAAGAACCACAAAAAACACAAGGCTCCAAGTTTCACAAAGAAATTTATAATTTCTTCTTATACTCAGCTTCATCAAAGCCCAACAATAATACTCTGCCATTCTTCTCAATCAAAGGACGTTTGATCACACTCGTTTTCTCCATCATGAGGGCAATCGCAGATTTCTCATTGGTAACTTCTTTTTGGACGACATCATCCAACTGCCGCCATGTGGTGCCTCGTTTGTTTACCAGACTTTCCCATCCTATTTGTTTTATCCACTCACGCAGTTTTAATTCTGTAATCCCTGATTTCTTATAATCATGAAATTCAAACTCAACTTTATTCTTTTTCAGCCAATCAAGAGCTGATTTTACGGTGTTGCAGTTTTTAATGCCGAATACGATCATATTGTTCATTTCATTTATTATTCAAAAATTACAGATGCTGGCAACCGAGCAGAGGATCTTCATCATCTGTTTACTTTTCAATCTTTTCATAAGCAAAACATTTGAATTCTGATTCACCCTGTTGGTCAAGTCGATTCAAATTACAAAGGACTTCTTCTCCGGGGTCGTCATTCTTTCTACAACTCAAGCAGCGTTGAGGCTTCGGAATTAAATCAGGGTTCAATTCATTTCCGTTATCATCATAATATGGCATACTTAACTATTTAATTCTACTGTATCATTACTGAACAACCTTCTTCACTACCTCAACCACTTTCCCTTTCTTCCTTGCATATACACTATTGTCATACATAGCTTCACAACTCACTGCAGGTAAATAATAAGTACCCGCATAGCTGGCGGTCAATAATACTTTGAAAGTCTTGCGTTGATTAGCGCTCAAATCAAAATAGGTATACACCCGATCATCACGAATGTCCTGATAGGTTGGCACATCTCCGGTGAGGCGTGCGCCTTCGTCCCCAGTAAGGCGTAAATTGTTAATCTCCCAACCCGAAGGGAAAATCTGATTGAGTGCAAGGTTCTTGTAAATGCCCCGAATGCCCGGATTGAATACGGTAACCGTAGCAACAAACTCAGTACCCTGCTCCAATCGATCAACTTCAATCGCATTGCCTTTTGAATCGGTATAGGAAACGGTAAGTGAAAGATTCTTTGCTTCATCTAATTCCTGACCACGAGCTGGGACTCCTTCCGAAATCAATCGTACAAACAAAACTCCTTTACTCTCACTCACCAGTTTCAAGCTACCGCTTTTTACTCCTTCAACAGGAAGCACAATCTGCGCTATCGACAATTCGGTGCTGGCGGTAACTTCTTTTCCATTGTAGTTGTACGTAAACTTCAACTCACCCTTTTGCTCGGCAGCAGCAAATGCTCCCACTGATTTTAAACTCCATGCAAGCGACTGTGTGCTCATCCAATAGGAAGAATTACTTAAGCTTTCCGAAAGCTCTTTCACTAACTCAAATCCTTTTGCGCGATCATTGAGGAGCAACAAAGTTTCCAGAATGATTGCCTTATCACGTATATCTGATCCATAGGAATAGGCCATCTCCTGATAAGGCTTCACGGTTGTAGAAAGATTATCAATCAATTTTTTGCCTGCTTCCGGCTGACCTGCTTTTACATAAGCAGCCGCTAACATCCATGCAGCAGTAGCAGGTAGTGGTGCTTGCTCTCGCAGACGATTCATTGCGCCTAATTCCGGATCACCAGATAAAGCCAGTGTATAAAGTCGATAGGCCTGAATTAATTCACTGCTACTATACTCTTGATTCTTTCTCCACGATTGTGCTTTGCTCTTCTGATATTTTTTCCAGCGCTTGATCATATCATGAGGCACATAATATCCTTTCGCCTCTGCTTCAATCAGGAAATGGCCGGCATAGGTGGTTCCCCAACTATCAGAATCCTCATGGCCTGGCCAATATGAAAATCCACCATCGCGTGTAATAAAAGTTTTCAATCGATCAACGCCTGCTTTTACATTTCGCTGAATGGTTGTCTTCTCATCTTCCGTTAACGTTTTCACTTTATCGAGATACAGTTGAGGGAATACCGCAGAAGTAGTTTGCTCAATACAACCGTATGGATACTGATATAAGTATTTTAATCGCTGACCCAAATTAATTGGAGGCAAATTTGAAATCTCAAGGACAGAAGAATTGGTTCCTTTTACACCAATTGGAGCAACCACAGATGTCCATGTTTTACCTGCTTCTAAAATGGCGTCAGACACTTTCGTTACAGTTGGATTTGGATTCCTTACCTCAATCTCAATTTCATCAGTGGCCTGATAATTACCTGATACAGCAGTAACTTTAACAGTTGCCTTGCCGGTTTCACCTTTCACGAATAAATCAAAATCAACCGTCATATCAGTGTTGCCTTTCATTGACACCGTACGGGAATGTTCTGTTATCTCTAACGGGCCAGTGACTTTGATATCTACCTTTACACCATCAATACTCTTTTCTCCTGAGAATAATGTGATGGGGAGTTTTACTGATTCTTCAGGCCCAAGTACACGAGGTAATGTTGCCAACACCATCAATGGCTTACGAACGGGTGTCACTTTTTCAGTCTTGCCATAGGCGCCTTCATAGCCAGCAACTAACATCATCTTCACCGATCCAACATATTGAGGCATGATGAATTTGTGTTCATTGCTTCCTCCATCCAATGTAAACGGACCAAAGAATTTTACCACGGGTTTAAATCGGTTTGCTTTAGCATCGTCTTCCTTGGCGGCTAATTCTGAATCACCGCCCAATGCGAGCAGTCGATCCAATCGTCCACCAAAAGAACCCATCACCTGATCATATAAGTCCCAGGTCTTCACTCCCAATGCTTCGCGCGCATAAAAGCGACTCCATGCATCAGGGGTTTTAAAACGGGTAAGATCAAGAAGTCCTTCATCAACCATCGCCAATGTATAGGTCATCTTACGCCTCGATTGTTCTGAAACTTTTATGATCACTTCCTTTCCTGGCTCGAGTACTTCGGGCATAGTAATGACCGGATTCAAATGTGTGCCTGGGTCTTCCACCTGAATAGGAATAATTCCATACATACGGATTGGAAGATCGTTGGTGGTTTGTGCATGGGGTTGTAACAAGGTGACATTGATGAACACATTCGGTGTCATTTCTTTGGTTACGTCAATTGAAAATTGATTGTCACCCTTTTTAGTTTCCAACCAATAGGTTTGCAACACCCGACTTCCATTTTCAATACTGATCAACGCACGTCCATTGTCGCTGCCTGGGATAACAAGATTTGCTTTCTCACCAATATTATACATCGGCTTGTCGGAAGAAAATGAAAGCATGGTGGCACCTTCCGATTCATTTCTTGCACGACCTGCCCAGCCTGGCCAATCGATATACACAATCTTACCTGTGCTATGACCCGATTGAGGATCGTAGGCCTTCACAAAAAACCTTCCCCATTCCGGATATTTGATTTTAAAATTCCAGGTTCCCTTTCCATTCACGGTTAGAATTCTTCCTGTTGCAATGGGTTGAGAATAACTTCCCGACATAAAATTGATCGCACCATCCGAGCCATCCCACCACCAGCGCCAATTGATTTTATAAATGGACAACTCAATGCCTCGCGACAATGGTTTACCATCTGCATCCACGGTAACAATATCTACACGATGTGTCGTGTCAGTAAGCAACATACCTCGTGCTTTATCACCTTGCGGGAGTCGAATGCCCGTGAGAGAAGGATATGGATAATACGGTATACTAAACCGATCGATGCTGAAGTTACCACTCTCCTCATACACTTTACCTCTGAAAATGGCATTGAGCATACCGGGAGCTTGCCCTGAAACCGGTATCTCAATATTCACCTTTGCCTTACCTTCTGAGTCTGTATATCCATCGTAAACAGGCTTTGATTCACTGTAAAAATCAATGGAAGGATCATCAAATGTATATTCAGGGTATTGATCAAACTTTGCTGTGCCCTTGGTAAGCAGCAATTCAAACTGTGCTTTTAAATTTTTCCCAGGTGTACCGTGCAGCCAGTTCACTTTCAAATCACCAGAAATTGAATTTTTATTAGCTGTGAGTTTATCAACACCAAAATCCAGATTGATTTTAAGGCGATTGGGTTTCACCATTTCAATTTTGATGGGCTGAGTAAATTCAGCTCCTCCTACTTTTACGCGGCCCATCCAGTTACCCGTAGGGGCATCGGATGAAGTAACCGTAGCAAATTTGTAGAACCCATTTTCAGAATTAGAGCGAACTAATCGTGAAGTGATTTGACCTAGCGGATTCTGTAACTCAAATACAACCGGGTGTGATAGTGGTAGTAATTTTAGTTTATCTTCAAGAATAAAACTTAAATACAATGAATCACCAGGTCGCCACACGCCACGCTCTCCATATAAAAATCCTTTCAATCCTTTATTCACATATTCACCGCTCACATTAAAATTGCTAAGTGAAAGTGACTCGCCATCTTGTATTTTCAGATATCCACGTTGTGTACCGCTCTTTGCAATAAGAGCAAACGGTTTTTGTTTGGTTGCAATGATGGCCTTGCCGTCCGCACCCGTAGAAGCGCTGCCAATCAGTTGCTGTTGGAAATCATAGACCTCAAGTTGAACGCCTGAAAGAGGTTGAGTGGTTTTTAAATCATTTACTACCACGATTGTATTGCCATCACCTCCACGTTTGGCAAGCAGACCTAAATCTGATGCAATAATATTTCTTCTGATTCTTCGATTCCCTGTATAGTATGAAGCGTGACAAGGATTATCGCGTTGCTCCCAATCGTAGTCATCATAGTAATAATCATCATCGTAGGAATCCCAATAGCTTGCTTCGGCTTCTTCCTCGTAGGTGCTCTCTTCAAAACCACTTTGAGTATTTTGTTCACCGGCATCCTCACCTTCACAAACATAAGCGAGATAGGATTTCTTAAAGTTGATTTGAACCTGATAGATCGCCCCGGGCTCAGCGCTAATAAATTTAGAAAGATCAAGTGTAAAACGATTCCATTTTCCCAAGTCTGTTACTCCTGCATGCTCAAGTGAAATCATTTTATCAAAAATTGGATTACCAACTCTTCTCAATTCCTGATTGCCATCAAAATCATTTGACTGCAGAAATTGTAACACGTTATTCTCATATATCTTAATAATTTTCACGTCTACCGCTTTCAGATTCACCGCTTCAAAAGGCATTACCAATCCTTCGCTGCCAGGCAATATATTTCCCTTTCCAGTATAGCGAACGGCTGGAACCGATTGTTCAAAGACGATATCATGTGTAGTTGATGATGGCATACGGTAATCGAGTATGTTTTTTATACCAGCTTCCACGCTAAGTGTGCGTGTTCCCGTTTGGCGAACCGGTGGATAAACACGTATTTCATTGTCTTTGATTTCAAAGTCTAGACTGGCCAGATCCGTTATGCCTATCAATCCCTCCAGATTTTGCGATTCATTGAGCGGATCAGAAAATTGAATCACCACCTGCTGACTTGTTCCCTGCTCAACGCGAACGTTGGTCACTTTAAAATCGCCCAACGCGGCAATCTCTACATCACGATCATAATTTTGTTCTATACCCAGGCTCTCACCCGTGAATGCTAGCTTCACAATACTGGCGGCCTCTTTGCGCGACACTTCTTCCACGGTAAACAAATGCTGCTTTCCCTCTGCCGTGTGGTTCCAATTTACTTTTAATGCTTTTCCCTCCTGTTGAGCTGCTAACATTTTTTCTACCGCATCATTATTTGCAAAATCTGCAGTGAGGAGCGTTCCTTCAATTTTTTGACGTTTTAAATCCGTCTTCACATAAGGTTTGACGTTTTCAACCGATACTTCAAAATTCTGCGGTATTACCTGCAGGGTGTATTCAAACGTAGTAAGTGCTTTAGGCACCTCAAACAATCGGGAAAGTTGAAATTTGATTTCATAAATCTGACCTGACATCAATCTGGCTTCCGGCCTGAACTCAACGGTTCGCCTGTCAAGCCAAACGGTGGCCCCCTTTACGGTGGGACTTAATTCAAAAAGTCTGACGGTTGTTTCGTCACCCACCGAGGCTGAATCCACGGCATCTCTGGAAAGCACCAAACGAATGGGTGAACCAGAGCCAATAACGCCTGCCGTATAAGACGATATATACTCCCCAAAAGCGGGATTGATGGCAGCGTTGAAGGTTTTACCCCCTTTACTGTCATAAAAATAGAAAATAGAAACTGAGATTAAGGTGATGACTACAGCACCAAGGCCGATTTTTTGCAAACGATTGTTCATAGAGGGAATTGGTTAGCGGAGAGGTAATATCGGAAAAAAGAGAAAGAAAACTTGATGATGGTATCAGTTTTTTTTAAAAGTAATCATCACGCTGAATATATTGAACTCCTCTAATCGACTATCTATCGTATCCTAATTCAACTTATCAAAACACATGAAACCTGGACGTCATTAGCGTATTAATTTGCAGGACAACTAAACAAAACATCATATGATCAAAAAACTTTTTTTAACGTTGTCTGTAGTTGGTCTTCTCTGGAGCTGTGGCTTAAAAGATGAGAATGCAAAGCTTAAGTCTAAAATTGATTCCTTGAATGTAGAAGTTAAAACAGGCCAGGAAGTGGTTGCTACATTGCAGGAAGTCGGTACCTTGCTAGATTCAATAGATGCAAATCGGAATTTACTGCGTTCAAACATCATTGAAGGTACTAGCTATACCAATTATTCTGATCGATTAAAGAGCATCAATTCCTATGTTGCATCCACTAGTTCACGAATTGAAGAACTAGAGGCTTCTCTATCGAAAGCAAAGTCAGGTTCAGCACAGTATGCATCTATGGTGAAAAAGCTTAAGAGCGATCTGGAAACAAGAAAAGCAGAAATGGTGGCGCTGGAAGAGTCTATCACAAAGCTCAAAGCTGAAAATGAAATGTTGGTCCTTACTGTGAATCAAAAAGAAACTGTTATCTCCGAAAAGGATAATTTCATTCAGGTTAAGGAGCAGGAATTAGCTAACATGGAAACAGAATTCAAAAGTTTCTCTGAACAATCAAAGCAAACTGAAGGAGATCTGTACTTTGCACAAGCCGCTGCTCTTGAGGAAGCTGCTGACAGAACTAAACTTGCTCCGAAGAAGAAAAAATCTACTCAGCAAGAAGCACTTGAGCTTTATCGTAAAGCGTTACAATTAGGAAAGCAAGAAGCGCAGACAAAGATTGACGAACTAGAGAAAAAACTCTCTTAAGAACTAAGAATTAAATTGTAAATGGGGCCTTCAGAAATGATGGCCCTATTTTTTTTTACATGCAACGCCCACTACATAATTTCCGATTACATCGATTGAGGCAGCAACTTCGCTACCTATAAAACCTTTGATGTCCTTATAAGTCACTTTCTTTTTATACTCTTCCAGAAAGACACCCGACAATGGCAGATACGACCAATGCCATTTTTCTTCTTCGTAACCAGTGCGACCTCCCACCTTGGAGATATATGGTTGGCAAAACCCATATTCGGCAGCGTGAGCAGTAAGCCACCAATAAATTTTTAATCCCAGACCACTTTCAAAAAAACTATTTTCTAATGAATTCAAATCCATATCGGTTCCCCAATGATGGCGCGAAGTGGATGGCATGGAACTGTAAAGTAAAATTAACCGGGCACGATCTTTTGGATCTTTCACCGTAGTAAGATTTTTTCCTTCTACCAGTGTACGGCCTTCCCACTTGTTCTCCCAAATTCTTTTTTGTGAATCGAAATTACGTGTGGCTGAAATAATAGTCAGTTCCACTCCATCCTTTCGTGCCGCATCACTCATCTTAATAAATGCCTCATAGGTTTCCTTTCTGAGATATCCGCCCTTCGCGCTACCCTGCGCATGTTCATCCCTCAACTTAGCAAAGTGTTCATGGGTAGCCGGATCAAATTTTCCTAGAAGATAATTCTTGTCAATAGGTTGGGCACAAACAAAAAAGGGAATGGCCCATAAGGCCACCCAAATTACTATTCTGAATTTTACTAAGTTCGAATTCATTATACGCGTTCTGTAACTTTATTCATCACCTTCGTTTGCACTTGTATCGACTCATGGTGAATAAGTTTCAATAAATCATTGGTAAACTCTTCATTCAAGCCCATTGCACGACAAAGTGCAATGCGTGTTTGTACGATTTCTTCCCAACGATTTACCTGAAGGATGGTCACATTATTTTCTTTCTTATACTGACCTATTTTCTCTGATATCTTCATCCGCGCAGCTAGTTTCGACATGATCTCATCATCGAGTTGGTCAATCTGCTCTCTCAAAATACTGAGCGTATCTTTAAAGATTTTATTATCAGTAGAAGGCGTGCGAACGACTAATTCACTTACCATCTTAGCCAATACGGAAGGAGTTACTTGTTGCTTCGCATCGCTCCATGCAGCATCCGGATTGATATGACTCTCGATCATCAAACCAGCCATGTCAAGATCCAATGCTTTCTGCGATACAAACGAAATCAAATCCCTGTTTCCTGCGATATGACTTGGATCGCAAATCATATCTAACTCAGGTACGCGTGTCTTCAACTCAATCGCAAGATCCCACATCGGTGCATTGCGAAAAGGTCCTTTTTCAAAAGAAGAAAATCCGCGGTGAATAGCGGCCAACTTTGTGATGCCCGCTTTATTCAAACGCTCAAGGGCTCCTAACCAAAGTTCAACATCCGGGTTGATAGGATTCTTTACCATCACGGGAATATCAACTCCCTTCAACGCATCGGCTACTTCTTGAACAGAGAAAGGATTCACGGTTGTGCGAGCACCCACCCATAGAATATCAACACCTGCTTTCAAGCATGCTTCCACGTGCGCAGCATTTGCTACCTCCGTAGTGACAGGTAAACCTGTTTCTTGCTTGGCGCGGATGAGCCACTTCAATCCCTCCTCACCGGCACCCTCATATTGGCCAGGTCTGGTGCGAGGTTTCCATATACCGGCTCTTATTGCATGCACTTTTCCAGTTGCTGCGATTTGCTTGGCAGTGGCTACCATTTGTTCTTCAGTCTCAGCACTGCAAGGTCCGCTGATGATGATTGGACGATCTGTGTGCATCCAGGATGAAATGGGCTCTAGTTGTAATCCTTTCTTTGTCATAACGAAATAAAATTAATTTTTTGAATTCAGATTTAGTTTACAGTTTTTGATAAGATGTCTTTTTTCTCCTCCGATGGTATATCTGTTTTTCGATCGAGAACTCTTCGAATTTCATTGGCTTTGGACATGATACGATGAAGCTCTTTCGTATCATGCTTCATCAGGTGGTAATGAAAACGCTGCAGGTGCATGATGTATTCAAGCAAGGCCTGACTCAAATACTCCGAGTTTTGTTCAAAAATAGGAGCCCACATATCGGGCGAACTCTTAGCTAGACGCACCGTTGAAGCAAAACCACTACCTGCAAGATCAAAAATGTTCTTCTCGTCTTTTTCAATATCCAACACGGTCTGTCCTAGTAAAAAAGAACTCACGTGTGATAGATGTGACACATACGCCACATGACGATCGTGTTCTTCAGCTTCCATGAAAATAGTTTTCATCTCCAGCGCATTGAAAACTCTAATCGCCACTTCCAATGCTCTTTCAGCTGATTTCCCTGACTCACAAATGATATTGGTCTTGTCTTTAAATAATCCATGAAATGCAGCCGTTGGTCCGGAGTTTTCAGTACCCGCAATTGGATGAGCTGCCACAAACTGATCACGCTTTGGATGACTAGCAATCAATTTACAAATAGCCGACTTCGTTGATCCCGCATCGATAACAACTGCATCATTTTTAATCGTATCTAATACGTAAGGCAAAAAAGCATTGAGCGCATTCACTGGAATTGCCAACACCACTAAATCAGCTTGAGCTAATGCTATATCTTCAGGAAGTATTTTATCGACCAATCCTAACTTAACAGCCGTGGCAGCATTATCTGCATTGCGATCCACGCCAGTCAACTCAGTAGCAAGTCCTGATTTGCGTAGTCCTAAAGCGAACGAGCCTCCGATCAATCCCAATCCTACAATAGTCGCTTTCATACTTGCTCGTTGGTCAGGGCAACTTTTTCTTTCACTACAAATTTTGAAATTCGTTCATGTGCCTCATTAAGTTTTTCGACTGTCGCACATAATGAAATACGGATGTAGCGTGTGCCAGCATCGCCAAAAATAAATCCTGGTGTAATGAACACTTTCGTTCCGTACAATATTTTATCGATCCACATCTCTACATCCTGAACATGCTCAGGTGCTTTTGCCCAGACAAATAAGCCCGATTGCTTTGATGAATAATTACATTTTAACACATCCAATATTTTGCAAGCAGCTTCTCTCCTCTTTCTATAAATATCGTTGAGCTGAGTAAACCACTCTTTGTCATTTTTCAAGGCTTCCACAGCGGCCTGCTGTAAGCCAAGGAACATGCCAGAGTCCATATTGCTTTTTACCCGAAGCACGGCATCGATATAATCTTTGTTTCCGGCAACCCAACCTATGCGCCAGCCGGCCATATTGTGCGACTTGCTCAATGAGTTCAATTCCAAAGCTACTTCTTCAGCGCCTTCAATAGCAAGGATGCTCAGTGGCGCATCATTTAAAATCAGCGAATACGGGTTATCATTAACAATCAGAAAATTATTTTGTCTCGCCAACTCCACGAGTTCTGTTAATTCTGCTTTTGAAGCCACTCTTCCTGTGGGCATGTGTGGATAATTTACCCACATGATTTTCACTTTCGATAAATCGCTCTTTTTTAACGACTCAATATCTACACCCCAATCAAGATTCTCTTTTAAATCATACGTTCGAATTTTTGCTCCCACCAATTTAGCCACCGATGAATACGTTGGGTATCCAGGATTCGGTATTAATACTTCATCACCTTCATTCACAAATGCCATAGCAATGTGCATAATACCTTCCTTGGATCCCATTAATGGAAGTATATCGGTTTCTGGATTTAACTTTACCTGGTAGGTATTGGTGTATAACTTGGCAATTGACTTACGTAATTCAGGAATACCCTTGTAGCTCTGGTAACCATGACTACCCGCCTGTTGTGCTGTTACTGTTAATGCTTTAATGGTATCAGCCGATGGCGCCTGATCCGGACTACCGATGCCCAGATTGATTACCCTCAACGCTGGTGAATCCAAGCCTCTTACTTCCGCTAGTTTTTTGCTGAAGTAGTATTCTTCCACATTGGCAATTCGATCTGCTGATTTAATCCTGTTGCTCATCTGTATTCAATTTTCGCTTTCTTATACTCTCCCAAAATATTCAGGTTGCGCACCTGACGCAATACCTGCTGTATTGCTACGTCATAACTCTTTCTTCTCTTCCACTCTAAATCAACGTGAATAGAATACTCACTTGGTTTTCCAATAATCGGTATGGATTGAATTTTTGTAAGGTTAATACCATTTGTTTTAAATGTCATCAGCGCTTCAGCGAGACTTCCTACTTCATTCGCTACTTCAAATGAAATTGAGGCTTTGTTACTATCGATAGAAGTGTTTGTCTTTCTGGTAAGAATAAGGAAACGAGTGAAATTCTTTTTATGGGTTTCGATTCTTTTCTCCAAAATATTCAATCCAAATTTCTTCGCTGCATATTCGTTGGCAATGGCTGCTGTATCCTTGAGTTTCTTTTCTTTCACTTTTCGCGCGGAAAGCGCAGTGTCGTCACTCTCCATAATCTGCACACCTTGCAACTTATACAGATAATCTGAACACTGGCGAATCGCCATCGGGTGTGACTCAATATTTTTTATGTCTTTCAATGCTACACCGGGCAAGGCGAGCAAGTGCATATGAATAGGTAAATAGATTTCACCCACGATGGAGAAGTGATATTCCTGAAGAAGAAAATAGTTTGGAAGAATACTACCCGCAATGGAATTCTCAATAGCCATCACTGCATAATCTGCTTCACCATTTTTTAATGACTCACATAAGGCATGAAATGAAAGGCATTCAATGGTTGTGATAGGCTGTTGAAAATAGGAAAACGCAGCTACCTCGTGAAAACTGGTAGTGATACCCTGGATTGCAATTTTTAACTTCTTCTTTTTATTCATAACATTTTTAAAACTGTTATAAAACAAAAAGTCCCGGGTTTGCCGGGACTTTTTGAGTTTCTTTGTCTTTATCTTTTAACAAACCGATTCTCTCTCAAGTCCCTTAGAGGATTGATAAAAAAAGTAAAAGAAATAAAATCGGCTGTTGTTCATATGCTTAATAACTTTCGAAATAAAGAAGAAAAAAATCGTTTCTGCAAAAATACATTCAAAAATTTTAGAATATTTGAAACTTAACTAACCCTTGTTAGTGTCGTTTGCACTTCGAATGAATTGATGTACCTTTACTTGACAAATAAAGACGAATATGAAATCATTACCATTAATCGCATTGTTGGCCTTCTTTTCTATCCTGAGTTGCTCCAAATCAGCTGATTATTCAACGATGAGTCATGACGCTGATCAAACTCAGGAAGAAGGACCAAATCAGGCCCTTTATAATCAGATGATGGATGTGCATGATGAAGTAATGCCAAGAATGGATGAGATCATGAAGCTTAAAAGAGAATTGCAAGAACAAATAGCAAACTCACCTGATATGGTTATTGAAAGAAAACAAGAATTAGAAAATGTTATTTCAAACCTGGATTCAGCGAACAATTCCATGATGAGTTGGATGCATCGTATACATGAGTTTAATCCATTAGCTGACTCGGTGGATCAGGAAAAAGCACGGGAATATCTAGAATCTGAAATGGAAGAAATCAGGAAAGTAAAAGAACAAATCAGTGAGTCAATTGAAAAAGCTAAATCATCGGTCAAAAAAAACTAGGATAGAATTTCACTTCTTACTCTTGTTGGGTCTGTAAAGTAAACTGTGTCAGTTAATAATTATTGTAATCATATCTGATGTTGGAATGTGGTCAACTCCCACGCTACAGCCTTGGTGCAATGTTATAAAATTTAGTTGGGAGTTGTCCATATTTCAACGTCAATGCATTCATATGCCAAGATGAATTCTGCCTTCGAACCAAATGGAGAGTTGAGATACTGTCATTCCCCAGTTTTGAAGTGGGGCTGTCCATTTCTTGCGGATGTTCCGATAGGCCAGATAAATCAATTTCAGTAAAGCCATATCAGAAGGAAATGCTCCTTTAGTTTTGGTGACCTTGCGTACCTGGCGATGAAAGCCTTCGATTGTATTGGTTGTGTAGATGAGCTTGCGGATAGCCGGATCATATTTAAAGTAGGTGCTCAGCTTAGGCCAGTTGTTGCGCCAGGAATTAATGACCAATGGATATTTCTTTCCCCACTTTTTATCCAATACATCCAGTTGTTGCTCTGCCAGTTCTTTAGTGGTGGCACGATACACTTCTTTAAGATCACTCATGAAAGGTTTCTGATCTTTACTGGCCACATACTTGAGGCTATTGCGTATCTGATGAACAATACAACTCTGCACTTCTACTTTGGGGAACGTACTTTGAATAGCTTCGGCAAAACCATTGAGATTGTCTATGCAGGCAATGAGAATATCCTCTACGCCCCGGTTGCGCAAATCAGAGAGTACGCTGAGCCAAAAGTTTGCCCCCTCACTTTCAGATACATACATCCCCAGTAAATCTTTGCGGCCTTCTTTATTGATACCTAAAATGTGATATACTGCGCGGGCTACAATCCGCCCTTCATCTTTCACCTTGTAGTGCATGGCATC
>JAYVTC010000053.1:0-20266 GCA_043774745.1 Cyclobacteriaceae bacterium
AGCGGGGACAGGACTCGAACCTGTGACCTTTGGGTTATGAGCCCAACGAGCTACCAACTGCTCCACCCCGCGATTTAGTGGCACAAAAGTAGGCCCATCTTACCGAAAAACCAAATGACCTATAATTTAATCCTTCACAATGGCTCTTTTTGTAATTTCGGATTTTTAAGAAAATACCATGATTGTTGATTTAAGAAGTGACACCGTAACCAAGCCCACCAAAGGCATGCACGAAGCCATGATGGCGGCCGAAGTAGGCGATGATGTATTCGGAGAAGATCCGTCTGTAAAAGCATTGGAGCAAAAATGTGCTTCCATGCTGGGTATGGATGCTGCCATTTTTTGCCCGTCAGGAACGATGACCAACCAGATCGGAATTAAAATTTTAACTCAGCCCTATGACGAAGTGATCTGCTATAAAGGGTCACACATTTATAAATATGAAGGTGGAGGTGTTGCCGGAAATAGTTTGGCGAGTGTGCGTTTGCTGGATGGTAATCGTGGAAGACTTTCTGTCGAAGAAGTGGCCGCTAACATTAACAACACGCAAGATGTGCATCAGCCCATTTCTTCGGTAGTGTCGTTGGAGAATACCGTGGTGCGCGAGGCAGGAAGCTTTTATTATTTGAAAGACATTGCATTGATCAGTGAGTTTGCCCGATCAAAAGGATTGAACATGCACCTGGATGGAGCCCGTTTCTTTAACGCATTGACGGAGACAGGAGATAGCGCGGTGGCTTACGGAAAATATTTTGATTCAATTTCTATTTGCCTTTCGAAAGGACTGGGCGCTCCGGTTGGTTCTGTATTGGTGTGTAAAAAAGAACTCGAGTCGAAGGCAAGACGCATACGCAAAGCATTTGGTGGAGGCATGAGGCAAGCGGGCTTTTTAGCGGCAGCCGGAATCTATGCTTTGAATAATAACATCACACGATTGAAAGAAGATCATTTGCGCGCTGCGGAACTAGGGAAAGCATTGAATAACATAAGCTGGGTAAAATCCATGATGCCTGTAGATACCAACATGGTCATCTTTTCAGTGATTGATAAAATTACGCCTGAGCAAGTACTCGCAAAATTGTCTGAGTATGAAATCAAAGCCATCAAATTCGGAGCGCAGGAAATCCGCTTGGTCACGCATTTGGATTTTGATGATCGCATGCTGGAGAAAACCGTGGATGTAATTAAGAAATTATCCTTTTGAGTTAGTAATCATGTACGAAACAAAAGCTCCATTAGCAGAACGCATGCGGCCTTCGAAACTCGAAGACCTGATCGGCCAGGAGCATCTTGTTGGAGAAAATGGAATTATCCGTAAAGCTATTCAAACCGGTAATGTGCCTTCTATGATTTTATGGGGTCCTCCGGGGGTAGGCAAAACCACCATCGCCAACATTATTGCCAATGAAGTGAAGCGCCCATTTCATATGCTAAGTGCTGTAAGTGCCGGAGTGAAAGATGTGCGCGATGTTATTGATCAGGCAAGGCGCGCGAGTAGGGTGATTTTATTTATAGATGAAATTCATCGCTTCAATAAATCACAACAAGATGCTTTGCTGGGTGCGGTAGAAAAAGGAGTTATTACACTTATTGGAGCGACTACAGAAAATCCTTCTTTCGAAGTTAATTCAGCGTTGCTTTCGCGATGCCAGGTTTATACACTCAAAGCACTAACGGAAACGGACCTCATTCGATTAATTAGTCACGCTCTCACCAACGATGTTGAGTTAAAAAAGAGAAAAGTCGACATTAAAGAGTATAAGGCACTGATCAACATCTCCGGAGGCGATGCTCGTAAACTTTTGAATCTGATTGAATTAATCTGTGAATCTGTGGCCGATGATGTAGAAGTCACTGACGAGCTGGTGATGAATGCTGCACAGAAACATATTGCCATTTATGACAAAAGTGGTGAACAGCATTATGATATCATTTCAGCATTCATAAAATCTATTCGCGGCAGCGATCCGAATGCAGCAGTATATTATCTGGCCCGCATGATTGAAGGAGGCGAAGATGTAAAATTCATAGCGCGCAGAATGGTGATCCTCGCTTCGGAAGATATTGGCAATGCCAATCCCACTGCGCTGGTGATGGCGACTACCACTTTTCAGTCAGTGAATATCATTGGCTATCCGGAAGCGCGGATTATTCTA
The DNA here is from genome assembly GCA_043774745.1 of Cyclobacteriaceae bacterium. Classification (GTDB taxonomy): domain Bacteria; phylum Bacteroidota; class Bacteroidia; order Cytophagales; family Cyclobacteriaceae; genus ELB16-189. The sequence continues at coordinate 2,157 of JAYVTC010000053.1, forward strand.
TCGCAATGTGCGGTTTACCTGGCCTGCTCGCCTAAGAGCAATGCCAGTTACATGGCTATTGAAAAAGCGTTGGGTATGGTAAAAGAAACCGGTGATCTTCCTGTGCCGCTGGCCATACGCAATGCACCAACCAAACTCATGAAAGACCTCGACTATGGAAAGGGATATCAATATGCCCATGACTTTCGCAATAACTTTGTGGCAATGGAATTTCTTCCGGATACGATCAAGGAAACTAAATTCTATGAACCAGGCAAAAACGCCCGCGAGGAGGAATTAAGAAATTACTTGAAGAAATTGTGGGATAAGAAGTATAATTACTGATTGATTTATAGTTATGCTTATCATGACAAGAGTTTTACGAAATGCAGCGACTTTTATTTGAACATTCTCCATATTTTATTTTACTGTGTATCGCAGTGGGTGTGGGCTATGCATTTATCCTTTACAGATCAAATTATACCTGGAGCAAACGGACAAATCAGATTTTATCTGCATTGCGAGTGATCGTTGTTTCTTTTCTTGCTTTCCTGTTATTGGGTCCCATTCTTAAACTGATCACCAATGAATACGAAAAACCTACTTGGGTATTTTTAATTGATTCTTCCACTTCTGTGGGAGAAGTGATCGACTCCGTAGGTCAGTCAAAACTCTTAGCAACATTGAGTGAAACAAAAAGTGCCATCGCGAATGCTGGTTATGAAGTAAAATGGAAAGACCTTGCCGGGAATGATGTAACAGCCGTAAACGCAAATGGTCCGACTTCCGACCTGAACAGAGGTATTCAAAATATTGTCAATGAGTTTGAAGGAAGGAATCTGGCGGGAGTTGTTCTGGTATCCGATGGTATTTATAATTCCGGAGCATCACCACTTTATACTCCAGTTCGTGTGCCGATTTATACTGTTGGTTTAGGTGATACCATTGCACGCGTTGATTTGATTTTGAAAAATGTTGCTTTCAATAAAGTAGCCTATCAGGGAAATAAATTTCCATTGAAGGCACAAGTGCTGATGCAGGAAATAGATAAACAGGATGTTTTAGTAACCGTGCTTAAGGATGGCAAAGTATTATCCAACGAGAAAAAGAACACAGGCACTAAGTCATTAATAGATTTCGATTTTCAATTGGATGCAATTGAAAAAGGAATTCAACGGTATGATATTTTAGTAAAACCACTCGATCAGGAAAGTAATAAGCTTAACAATGCGATGAGTATTTTTATTGAAGTGGTGGATGGCAAAAAGAAAATCGTATTAATAGCGCCTGCTCCTCATCCGGACATCAAAGCATTGAAAGCCGTGGTGGGAAGAAATTCTAACTATGAATTTATCGTTCATATTCCAGGGGTAGCGAATGCCGATGCAACCTACTTGAAACCCGGTGCATCAGAGCTCGTTATTTTTCATCAGGTTGTGGATATGGCTGGCAGAACATTACCCATTTTTAATTCTCTTTCTAAAGGTTCGGCTTCTCTTCTATTGATGATCGGAAGTCAAACTAATTTAAGACAGTTACCAGCGTATCAGATTCCTCTTCAATTTGAATACCGAGGTCAATGGGACGAAGTTACTCCGATTGTGAATAGCGAGTTTCGTGATTTTGGTTTTTCAGAAAACAGCAATGGGGTTTTCTCACGCTACCCTCCCGTGCAGGTTCCTTTTGGAAAGTTTGCTTATCCACCAAAAGCCAATGTTTTGCTCTATCAGCAAATTGGAAGTGTAGCTACGGATCGACCATTATTATTGAGTTGGGAAGAAGGTGAAAAGAAAATCGCAGCATTGATAGGAGAAGGACTATGGCGTTGGCGCCTCAATGAGTTTGCCGATAATGGTAATACCGAGATGTTTGATGAATTATTTTCAAAACTCATTCAATACCTGAGTACACTTGAAGACAAACGCAAATTTCGAAGCTTCCCTTTGCAGAATGAATTTTCAGATTCAGAACCGGTTGTGATCGAGAGTCAGGTATATAATGATTTGTTTGAGTTGGTGTATGGGAACACGATTCAATTACAATTACGCGATGAGCAAGGTAAAGTGACCAACTACAGCTACACCACGAGCCCAGGTGGTTCACGCTATCGTATTGGTGGATTGAAGGAAGGCGTCTATAGATTTAAAGCATCGACAACACTAAACAACAAAACAGAAGAAGTGAATGACCAGTTTTTAGTGAAGGCTCAAAACATTGAAGCTCAAAACCTGACGGCTGATTTTGGCTTGCTTCGAAAGTTATCAAGTGAAACTGGAGGCAAGTTTTATAATGCTGATCAACTTTCAATATTGGCCAGCGATGTTGAAAGAACAAAAGCAACCAGCCTTATTCATTCTGAAGAAACGTTCAATCAACTGATTAATCTTAAGTGGGTGTTCTTTCTTCTTTTTGGGCTGATTTCAACAGAATGGTTTTTGAGAAAATATCTAGGTAGTTATTAGTAAAAAAATTTAAAGATGAGTATCAAAGAAATGAAAAAGGCGAGTTTCCCCGCCTTCGTTTTTGATATCAAATCAATTATTCACTTTTCTTTTCTTTCGAAGATGCCTTTGGTTTTTTTGTTTTGATGGTGAGCAGTTCACCGGTGCCTTCATAGTCTGCCATGATGATACCACCTTCTGGAATTTCGCCTTTCAGAATTTCTTCGGCTACTGGATCTTCAAGATATTTTTGGATGGCCCTGTTCAACGGACGAGCACCAAACTGCTGGTCATATCCCTTTTCAGCCAGAAAGTCTTTTGCTTTATCGGTAAGTTCAACATTATATCCCAATGTATTGATGCGGGCAAAAAGTTTTCCAAGTGTAAGATCAATGATCTTATGAATATCCTCGCGTTTCAATGAGTTGAACACAATTACATCATCCAGACGGTTGAGAAACTCAGGACTAAACGCCCGTTTCAAAGCACTCTGAATCGTTGATTTCATCAATTCCTCATCGTTTTCGCGCTTTGCTTTTGTGGTGAAACCAATTCCAGCTCCAAAGTCTTTCAAATCGCGCACACCAATATTTGATGTCATGATAATAATTGTATTTCTGAAATCCACTCTGCGGCCTAAGCCATCCGTTAGAATTCCATCATCCAACACCTGTAACAAAATATTGAAAACATCTGGGTGAGCTTTTTCAATTTCATCTAGCAATACTACGGAGTAAGGTTTGCGTCTTACTTTTTCAGTAAGCTGTCCGCCTTCTTCATAACCCACATATCCAGGAGGCGCACCTACTAAGCGTGATACAGAGAACTTCTCCATATATTCACTCATGTCTATACGCACCAGCGTATCCTCTTTATCAAATAGATAGGTAGCAAGAACTTTTGCCAATTCCGTTTTACCTACACCCGTTGGACCTAAGAAAATGAAGGAACCGATGGGTTTTTTGGGATCTTTGAGACCAACACGTGTGCGCTGGATGGCTCTGGTTAATTTTTTAATTGCTTCTTCCTGGCCAATTACTTTACCGCTGAGCTGATCAGCCATACCCAACAACTTATTACTTTCTTTTTGCGCAATGCGATTTGCAGGAATACCAGTCATCATACCAACGACATCGGCTACGTTATCTTCGGTAACGGTATATTTTTCAGTTCTGGTCTTTTCTTCCCAGCGTGTTTTTGCTAAGTCGAGTTGCTCTATAAGTTTCTTCTCTTTATCACGGAGTTGTGCTGCCTCTTCATACTTCTGGCTTTTCACTACGCGGTTTTTTTCCTTCTTCACATCTTCAATAGCCTCTTCAAATTTTACAATTTCTTCAGGCACATGAATATTGTTGATATGGACTCGCGCTCCTGATTCGTCCATGACATCAATCGCTTTATCCGGTAGGAAGCGGTCACTGATGTAGCGATCCGATAATTTAACACAAGCTGCCAATGCTTCTTTGGTATAGCTTACATGATGGTGGTCTTCGTATTTTTCTTTGATGTTCTCCAGAATCTGAATGGTTTCATCCACTGAAGTAGCATCTACCAACACCATTTGGAATCTGCGAGCTAACGCTCCATCTTTTTCAATGTATTGACGATACTCGTCCAACGTAGTTGCTCCAATGCATTGTATTTCACCACGGGCAAGCGCAGGTTTGAACATGTTGGAAGCATCCAGAGATCCGGAAGCTCCACCAGCACCTACAATGGTATGTAATTCATCGATGAACAAGATAACATCCGGAGATTTTTCCAATTCATTCATCACTGCCTTCATGCGCTCTTCAAACTGGCCACGGTATTTTGTGCCAGCCACTAAAGAAGCTAAATCCAACGTAACCACACGTTTGCCAAAAAGCACACGTGATACTTTTTTCTGCACAATGCGCAAGGCTAGACCTTCCGCTATAGCAGTCTTACCTACCCCAGGCTCCCCAATCAAAATCGGATTATTTTTCTTTCTGCGACTAAGAATTTGTGCCACACGTTCAATCTCTTTTTCACGACCTACTATTGGATCTAATTTGTTGTCTTCGGCAAGTTTTGTGAGGTCGCGACCAAAATTATCAAGCACAGGTGTACGAGATTTTTCGGTGCCTTTCTTTTCCTTACCGCTTGGGTTAGCTCCGCTTCCAAACATTTTAGATGAATCATCATCCGGATCATCAGTATCCGAAGATGCTGTTGGTTGGTCATTTTGATATTCTAACATTTCCTTGACCACATCATAGGCAACATCAAATTTGTTTAAGATTTGTGTGCCGAGGTTGTCTGGGTCGCGCAAAATAGAGAGTAACAAATGCTCGGTTCCAATTAATTGAGCTTTAAATATCTTGGCTTCCAGGTACGTGATCTTCAATACCTTTTCAGAAGCTCTGGTTAATGGAATATTGGCGAGGTTCTTTATCTCATGTGTGGCAGTACCTTTAGAGACTTTTTCAATCTCCCCACGAAGTTCATCGAGAGGAACTCCTAATTTTTTCAGCACACCCACCGCTACACCTTCACCTTCGCGAATCATCCCTAAAAGAAGATGTTCAGTGCCGATATAATCATGTCCTAATCGTAGTGCTTCTTCCCGACTTAGAGAAATTACTTCTTTGACGCGGTTAGAAAATTTTGCTTCCATATTTGCCATAATCTTGAGTAATGTAAATGTAAAGTTTTAAGCGTGATTATTCAAAAGACGGGAAGGGTATAAATCAATCCGCGGTACCTCTAGTCAATCCTTCAAAAAACAAGTTTATGATTTTATTTGTTCTGATCATCTTTCCTTGAAGCGAGAATAACGGAGGCGGCCCGCGGGCCTTCACAAAACAGTAAGTCAATCAAGCTGGCGTTTTCTACAAAACCACTGCCAAAAACCTGGTGGTATGACGCTGGCTTGTAAAAGTTACGGTCAGAGGCCGGTTTCTTTGGATTTATCTGAGATCGGAGATCAAAAACAGGTGAAGAGGGTACTTTTTCATAACACACGCTTAAAGAAAGGGTAGGTTTAAAGCGTATAGATTTAAGACAGAATGACAGCAATTCGAAATTCAGATCGAACAAGAAATTGTGATTACGATATAAAATTGTTCTTAAATCATCGGAATAATACTCGAAATAGGGTGCTTTTCGATAGGCTGATTCAATAGTTCTCCAATGGTTGTTTTGCCATTTCTTGCTGTAGTCGATGCGAACGTCTTTAGTAAGAGTTTTTCCATGTTTTGCTGTTAAAGGAACAATCAGCATCTCAACACCTTGAACTGTATTAATGTAACATCGATTGCGATAGCTTTGTTTTACATAGTGTTCGCATTTCTCTAACTCAAGAGCATCGAAGTGTCCAATCGCACAGAAGTACTCCAGGGAAGGCAGATAATGAAGTTCAATTAAGGCAATAGCCGACATTTCAATTTTGTTTCTGATTCAATCTTTTAAATTTGTCAAAATAGTGTGATCTATGGTTAAGTTACTCTGCGGCAAAGGTGTAATTATTTTCGTTTTAATTATTATATCATGTGATTTAAAGGAGCAGCAATCACCACCTGTTTATGAAGATTGCAATCCAATTTTTGTGAATGGTTATACTGATAAGGCATCTTATCGTCCTGGTGAAGTGATTGAGGCTTTTCTTAATTTTAAATCTAACCTCGCCCCCTGTCAATTAACTATTTCAAAAATTGATGGTACTAAAGTATTTACTATCGCTACACAAACGTCAATACAAGCTCAACCCAGCGCCTTGGCTTCAATAGATGGATTTGCGTATACCTCAACAATCAAAATTCCGGTTCCGGCTACATTAAGCAGTGGCATTTACCTGATCGAGAATACAGTACCCTTCATTGTTAAAACCACAGCTCAAGTTGATTTAATGGTGGTTTATCCATCTAATACAGCGGCTGCTTATGCAACCAGTGGAGGACATTCATTTTATGATAAAAGCGACAGACCTAATCGTATTTCTTTTCATCGTCCTGTCTTGGTGCAGGCATTGTCGTTACATTGTCTGAATTGGTTTCTCACTATGCCCGATATTAAAATTGGATATGTATCGGATATGGACATGGATGATTTTTCAAACATTAGTAATGCAAAAGTGCTGGTCATAGTTGGGCATAGTGAATACTGGACTCGCACGGCCCGCCTGAATTTTGACAAGCATATTAATAATGGAAAACATGCTATTGTACTTTCAGGTAATACCATGTGGTGGCAGGTAAGGTATTCCCAAAGTAGCGATCAACTCATATGTTACAAAGATGTGGTTGCCGATACTGAACAAGATGTTTCATTGAAAACTATAAACTGGTATGAATCATCTCTTCAATATCCGATACTCAGCAGCATCGGTGCTGATTTTAATTATGGTGGTTATGGAATATATTCAGATAATGGATGGGATGGTTTTAAGATTGTAAACCCACAATCGCCTTTACTGAAAGGACTTGGTTTCTCTATGGGAGACATATTAGATTTGCGTTCCGGAGAATATGATGGCTCGCCTGTAAGTTATTTTGAAGATGGGATTCCTGTATTGGATAAAAATAAACTTGGTTTCTATAAAGTTGAGTTAATTGGTTTTGATAAAGGTTCGCGACTTGGAAATGAAACGATTGGAACCTTTATCGCCTTTCAAAAAACCGAAACATCAGGAGTGGTTGTCAATACTGCCAGTTATTCGTGGTGCTCAGACGCTGGTATGGGCGGCACTGATGGAAGCAAGATTAAAATAATTACCAGAAATGCGATTGATCTTTTACTTAGAGGGCAGTCTGTTTTTTTGAAATAATCTATTCGAAAAGACCTAAGCCCTGACGAGTAACAATGGGCTCTCCACCGGTGAAATCAACAATGGTAGAAGGAATATCTCCTCCCGTGCCACCATCAATCACCAAATCTACTTTGTGTTTAAAGTCTTCGTAGATTTCTTCAGGATCAGTAGTATATTCTTTAATGTGATCATCGTCCTTGATGGAGGAAGTGATGAGTGGATTGCCAAGGAGTTTAACAATTTCCAGTGGTATTGGATGATTGGGAATACGAATCCCCACTGTTTTTTTATTGACATCTAATATTTTTGGCACGTGACTACTTGATTCAAAAATGAATGTAAATGGTCCTGGCAAAAGTTTTTTCAGGATTTTGAATTCAGGCGTGTCCAGGCGTTTGACATATTTTGAAATATCACTGAGGTCGCTGCAGATAAATGAGAGATTCAGTTTTTGAGGTTTTATTTCCATAATATGACAAAGTCGCTCCACTGTCCTTCGGTTCATCAGATCACATCCAATTCCATAAATGGTATCGGTTGGGTATACAATAATGGCACCTTCTCTTAAGAATTCTACCACGCGCGCTATTTTTCTAGGTTCCGGAGTAACAGGATGTATGGACAAAAGCTCTGCTGGCATGAATCTTAAAAATCTAATTCCAACGGCAAATTAACTCAATTAGCAGTTATCGCAGTTGTCTTCGTTCATTTTAGTAAATTTGAACTTTCAATTTTTTAATATGGCCGAAGTTCCCAAAAAGAAGCTTGCGTTTTTCCTGATCCTGTCAACTCTTACGATCACATTTATTTTCTATGGCTACCAGATTTTCTATACGCCAAATATCCTGATAGACAAGGACGACCGTGTATTTATTATCCACACAGGGGCTACTTTTCGCAAAGTGCAGGAAGATTTGGGTAAGGGAAATTTTGTGAATGATATGGTTTCATTCAGTTTCCTGGCCAGGTTGTATAAATATGATAAGAACATAATACCGGGCAGATACGCTCTTCGCAGGAACATGACCAATGTGGAGGCTATCCGCACGTTGCAATCCGGAAACAGGCAGGCCGTAAAAGTGACTTTCACCAATGTGCGCCTTCTGGATGAGTTGCCAGGAAAGATCACAAAGAACATTGGAGTTTCTCCCTCGGAATTTAATGATGCCATGGATGATTTTATTTCTTCCAATGATGATGGATTTATGCGTGAAAATGTCATCGGGATGTTTTTGCCCAATACCTACGAAGTATATTATAATGTGTTGCCGGATGAACTTATTGAACGGATGCTTTCAGAATACACGCGGTTCTGGAATGAAGAAAGACTGGCAAAGGCAAAAGCACTGGGACTAACCCCCAAAGAAGTATCCACGCTTGCTTCCATTGTGCAAGCAGAAAGTGCGAAGCCGGATGAAGCTCCCATCATTGCGGGATTATATATTAATCGACTAAAAAAAGGCATTCCATTGCAAGCCGATCCCACCTTGGTGTTTGCGGCCGGTGACTTCACTATAAAGCGAGTGCTTAACGAACACAAAGCGATTGATTCACCTTATAATACTTATAAATATGCAGGGTTACCTCCTGGCCCCATCAATATGCCGCAGATCGCTACCATTGATGCGGTGCTTAATTATCAAAAGCACACTTATATTTACATGTGCGCGAAGGAAGATTTTTCAGGCCATCACAATTTTGCAACCACGCTTGATGAACACAATAAAAACGCACGTAAATATCAAAAGGCATTAAGCATTGAGATTAAAAAGGGTGAGGAGTTGAGAAAGAGTGGACAAAAAAAGAATTGATGTATACTTCAGAGACATTCATTCGCGTGCGTTATGGTGAAACAGACCAGATGGGTTATGTGTACTATGGTAATTACGCAATGTATTATGAAGTTGGAAGAGTAGAGAGCTTAAGGAAACTCGGGCTCACGTATAAAGAGCTGGAAGAAATGGGTGTGATGATGCCTGTGCTGGAAAACAAATCTAAATTTTTGATTGCTGCTTTATACGATGATCATTTAAAGATCGTGACCACCATTCGTGAAAAACCGAGTGTAAGAATTCGATTTGAGTATGATATTTTTAATGGAGAGGGGAAATTAATTCACCAAGGAGAAACTACATTAGCTTTTGTTGATAAGAAGACAGGAAAGCCCAGCCGGCCACCTCAAGTTTTTCAAAATGTATTGAAACCTTATTTCGGATGAAGTACGTTACCCGTAAGCGAATTCTTCAATACACCAAAGCCCGTGCAGGAAGAAATTGGCTGAAAAGTATTAAACTTAAACGACACGGAGGATTATCGCTTTATAAGTTCATCAAGATATTTTTACATAATGTTGAAGAGGACGAAATACTCGATCGCTCTAATGGTGTTGCATTCAATTTTATCTTAGCGATTTTTCCTACTATCATATTTTTATTTACGCTGATACCCTATATCACAGCGTATTTTCCAACAATAAGCCAGCAAAATATAATGGAGTTCATGCGCTCGTTGTTGCCGGCCAGTATGTTTGGCGAGGTATCCAGTACCATTGAAGACATTATCAAAAATCAACGCGGTAGTTTACTTACCTTCGGATTTATATTTGCAGTTTATCTGGCCACCAATGGTATGTTGGCATTGATGCGAGCATTTAATTCATGCTATCGCACTGTAGAAAAGAGAGGAATGCTTCGAATGCGCATAACCGCATTTGCACTAACCGTGATGCTTTCGGTTGCCCTTTTTGTGGCAGTAACACTTTTAGTTGTTGGGCAAATTGCTATTGATCATCTTACAGTGAACGCTCAAAAATTTAATATTAATTTAGATGATTACACCCTTTACTTTTTGTTTGCTTTACGTTTTCTTGTGATTTTCATTTTGTTCTTTATTGTCATCTCTTGTATTTATTATTTTGGTCCTTCAGTTCATTATAGCTGGACTTTCTTTTCTATTGGATCTGTCCTGGCAACTTTTGCAGGCTTGGGTATATCCTATGGTTTTTCTTATTACATAACCAACTTTGGTGCTTACAACAAAATATACGGTTCTATCGGGGCGCTTATTGCATTGATGGTTTGGATGGACTTACTTACCCTGGTATTACTCTTTGGTTACGAAGTAAATGCCAGTCTTCATTACGGCCGCAAACTTCAGGCGGTTCGATATAATCTCGATTTAAAGAAGATAAAATCAGAACGCGGATTGAAATAATCTAATGGAATCGAAAGAGGTCTTGATTCTCATTTTTTATTGAAGTATGATAATAGGTGTATATTCAAGCAATGATGAGTTGTTTGATCGCGACATTTTCTTTTTTGTTATCATAAAATTCACAATCATAACCATAAGCGGTTTAGATTAATAATTATGGAACGTAGAAATTTTTTAAAGACAGCCGGTGTTTTTGCAGCAGGATTTTATGCTTCCCGCATTCCATCAATAGCTGGCCCATTCATGCCGGGTGAGCTGGGAGGTTATCAAATTCCGATTGATAAAAAATTAAACCCGGAGTGGGTAAAATCTCTTTATCAAAGAGGCAATCCAACCCGATATTTTAAAAATAAAAATGAATTACAATTTATTGGGATGCCGGTGGGTGGCATTAATACGGGCACGCTTTATCTTGGCGGAGATGGCCGGCTTTGGTTATGGGATATTTTTAACGACAATCGTGAAGGAGTAGATCCCAAAGAAGTTAGCTGGGATGGAGTAACTACGCACGCAGCTAAAGTGAGATCAAGAGATGGTTCTGCCTACTTAGCGCCAGCAAAAGATATTCGTCCGGTCGATCAGGGTTTTGCTTTCCAAATAAAAACTAAAAACAACTCTATTATAAAAAAAATGGAGGCAAATGATTGGGATGAAATCATCTTTGAAGCAACGTATCCGATCGCAACGGTCACCTATGTAGATAAACAATTGGCGTTAGAAATTACGGCTGAGATATTTTCGCCTTTTATTGCACTTGACGAAAAGAATTCAGGGTTGCCGGCAACGATTTATTCATTTATGGTTAATAATAAATCAAGCCGCAAAATGGAGGTTAACATTGCGGGCTGGCTTGAGAACAAAACCTGCATAGGCAGCACTGATAAAGACCTTGAGAAAATCAATACATCCATTACTAAAAGTGGAATAGAGATTTTGCTTTCTTCTGTGAAAAGTAAAACTAACAATCCTGATGCAACGAAGCTTTCAAACTATGGAACGATGGCGATTTCTTCTATGGCGAAAGGAGCCTTTATCAATACTTCTGTTGAACCTGAAGTTTCGGAAACACTTTTTAAATCGAGAAGTAAAAAACAAATCAATGCTGATATTGATAAAAAAATGACAGGCAGTGCAGTTGCTAGATTGAAGGTAAAATCAAACTCCACATCACGTACAGATTTTGTTTTAAGCTGGCATTTTCCAAATCTATCATTCAAGGCCATTCCGGACACGGGTCGTTTTTACAACACACTTTTTAAATCAGCATCAGAAGTAATTGATTACGTACAATTGAATTATCAAAAACTTTATACTGAAAGTCGATTGTGGAAAGAAACATTTTATGATTCCACATTGCCTTGGTGGTTTTTGGAGAGAACATTTTTAAATATTTCTTGCCTGGCTACAACTACCTCGCATCGTATGGAGAGTGGCAGACATTATGCGTGGGAAGGAGTAGGTTGTTGCCCGGGCACATGCACACATGTTTGGCAGTATGCGCAAGCCTCTGGTCGCATATTTCCAGGCTTTGAAAAGGAAGTGAGAGAGAGAATCGACCTGGGGTTGTCTTTACAGCATGATGGAAGCATGTGGTATCGTTGTGAGGCGGATAAACGACCAGCTGTGGACGGGCAGGCTGGAACCATTCTTCGGTTTTACAGAGAACATCAAATGAGTGCCGATGACCGTTTTTTGAAAGACAACTGGTCTAAAATAAAAATGACCATCATGTTCTTAATGTCGTTGGATAAAAATCGAGATGGCATGGAGGATACTCCCGTTGAGAATACATTAGATGCTATGTGGGATGGGGAAATTTCATGGATTGTTGGATTATGCATAGCGGCAGTAAAAGCAGGAGAGAAGATGGCAGAAGAAACGAGTGATATTGAGTTTGCAGCTAGATGTCATCAGTATGTTGAGTTGGGTAAAAAAAACCTGGAAGAAAAATTATTTAATGGCGAGTATTTTATTCATCGACCAGATGCTGAGAAAGGGAGAGCCCGATTGGGATCGTATAACACATGCCACATCGATCAGGTGTATGGACAGAGCTGGGCACATCAGGTAGGACTTGGAAGAGTATTAGATAAGGAGAAAACAATGGCTGCATTAAAGAGCCTTTGGAAATATAATTTTACTCCTGATGTTGGCCCATATATAAAAGAGCATAACGGGGGCAGGCCTTATGCATTGGCTGGTGAGGGCGGAATGATCATGAACTCCAATCCAAAGAATGAAGAAAAACCATACGGTGAAAATGTTACCTGGCAACTAGGATATTTTCATGAATGTATGAGTGGTTTTGAGCATCAGGTAGCTTCGCACATGATGGCAGAAGGAATGATTGATGAAGCACTGGTGATTACGCGAATGATTCACGACCGATATCACGCTGCAAAGCGAAATCCATTTAATGAAGTTGAGTGTAGTGATCATTATGCCAGGGCCATGGCTAGCTATGGCACCTTTATTACGGCTTGTGGATTTGAATATCATGGCCCAAAGGGCTATATCCGGTTTGCTCCTAAAATAGATGCCGAAAATTTTAAGGCTCCGTTCGTGACCGCACAAGGTTGGGGTACCTATGAGCAAGAAAGTGAAGCCGAACAATTTAAAGCCGTGTTAAATTTAAAGTATGGAAAACTAAGATTGAGCTCTTTTAGCGTGGAGGTATCCGCAACTATTTCTAAATATCGAGTACAACTAGAAGGTAATGAAATAAAAGCATCGTTCACCCAAAAGGGTACTGATTGCATCATTCAATTAAATGCCGATTTAACTATGATCGAAAGACAAAAACTTATTATTAGCTTAATATAGCGTGAAGGAATAGAAATAAATGTTGTAGTCAAGGAGTCTGATCATTTATTTCACTACCATTTTTCTCCCATTGCTTACGACTTATTTGCTGTCCATTCACAAAATTTATTTCAGAGGATTTCGCCTCAATAGGATACCAGGTAGTCCATAGGCCCTCTTTCTTTCCGTTTATAAAATTGCCTTCGATTCTCTTTTTTCCACCTTCATACCAGGCCATTGCAAGACCTTCTTCTTTACCATGGATATAGGATTGTTCAGATGCCTTTTGTCCGTTAGGGTACCACACTGAGTAAAGTCCCTCTCGCCTTCCGTTTACATAGTTTTCTTCAGATTTCCTCTGCCCACTTGGATACTTATCTAGTATCAAACCTGTAATCAATATTTCACTCACATTCTCATACATGAGGCCATCGCGAAGAAAAGTATCTTGCCGATCATACCTATGCTTTGTTTGACAAGCAATAAGAGTAGATATTAAAATGAAAGCATGAAATACGTTTTTCATAAAGTGATATACTTAAGTGGATCTACATCAAGGTCGCCAGCATTAAAAGTTTGACAATATCGCCACCTGATAGATGTGTGGATTATAAAAATTGAATGTTACGAATTTATAATTCTCTTAATGAAAAGAGCTTTTAAATCATATGCTTTGGTTGCTCACGGAAACGGAGCAGATCTCTAGTGCTTTTAGCAGTATCCCTAAAAATTAAAACCCACTGATTACCAGTGGGTTTTAATGATTTGATGCAGAGGAGGAGGGTGTGTTTTTTAATTCACAACAACCTCGCTATCAATTTTTTATTTGCTTTTTCAAGATCACGGCACCACTATAGGTTCCGTTTCTTACTTGTTCAGCATCAGCATATATACTTCCTCTCATTTCGTCTGTTGATAAACTTCCTGGCGGCCCGCCAGGTCTACCAAATACTCCATTATCCATAACGCGCGATCGATACACGCCACCAACCATTTGCTCTCCGAAGGTGGCCAAAGTAGTCTCATCATACAATGGATCAGCACCACTAGGGTCGTTATATGTTACCGGATCATTAAAGCTAAAGTTGTAAGGAGTATAAGAAGAATATTTGCTGGCCATAGGGTCTACCTGGTGCATTCTTCCAAGTGTTGGATCATAATTTCTAAAGTCCAGATCATACATATTGGAGGTTGTATTCAACTCCGTTCCCCCATTGGCAAGGAAATTATTTCCGGTGGTGTTTTCTCTGGTCCACGAGTTGGCGGCCTGCATCCCGAACGGGTAATACTCGTTGTATTGCACTACATTGCCTTTGGTGTGCGTCATTACAATGTCATCAAAATATGCGTCTACCAATGTAGCATTTTCGTTGCTCACATACACAAACATGTAGCCTTCCTCTTTGGCGGTGTACTCGCGCATCATGTAATCGTGGGCCACCACGGGCGTGGCGCCTACCTGGTTGGCAGCAGGGTCAACCGCTTCCCACGAGGCATCGAGGAGCTTATAGTTTTTATCAAAGGCGATAATGTGGTATGTTAACGTTGCGGGTCATTCGACCCGCAAGAATTAATTTCTTTGACCAACTTCAACTAAGGTATATAGAGAAGGTTGCGGGTCAGGCGACCCGCAACAACAAATATTTTGACCCGCAAAAGCTTAATATAACTACCAACGACAACTAGGGTCAATCCAATCAGGGAACAGAAGGAACCTCATTTCCTAAAAATCCAATGATCTCACTATCTACTGATTTAAGGGTATTATCATTATTAACTGTAAAAATAAATTTCACCACTCCTTTATTATAAATCCAGCAATAAATCAAGGTTTCACTTGATTGATCAAAATCAATGTCTTGAAGGTTAATCAACTTACCCCCTGTCGACTTGACAAGATCTATATTAAGAAGCGGTTTTTCATTTATCAACGAATCTAAACTTGCTCTATTTTTTAAAATCTTGTGAGAGCTACTGTCAATAGGATCGGAAATAAAATCACAATATTTTTTTATTGTTTCTTCCTTCGAACTCAGATGCTTCCCTGAAACATAATCATTAAAGACTTTCAGATCAATTAATAGTGATACATGCTTTATCCATCCGCTACTTTTAATCATTTCATCTTTCACCCCCACTAAACTAAATGGATAAGCCTTTAAGAAATAAATTTCCGAATTTTTATTAGTCCTCAACAAAATAAAGTTTGAATACATTGTACTCCTTTGATCAACTAAATTTAGTAGATCTTTATCATCATAAGAATCAAGAATAGTTTCAATATATCTATTTTGATAAGATCGTGGCACTACTCCGAATAATTTATGAATGTAGTATCCATCCGTCTTTGCATAAAATATTTTATAACTCAAAGTATCAATTGAGCTGAAAAAAAATCTTATTAAAAGGACGGTAGTCATTAGTACAATAACCAGGACAGCTGAGACTTTTATTATTCTCTTTTTCATTTAATTGCACCAATTTTACCCCACTTGCTTTCCATAATAATGACCTGCTGTAACGAATTAAATCCCGCTCCTTTCCTATACGCACTCCGGTAATCCATTATACTTGACGGATCGTTTGTATAACCAGTTTTGGGAGCATGTTTAAATCCAAATAGGCCATGCCCTATTTCGTGAATGGTTGCATTAATATATTCCCAAGTTTGCACAACGTGCTTCAGACCAAATGTGTTAAGATAGTTGTATATAACCATGGAGTTAGCGTCATTTAGTTCCGAATATCCACCCGCATCATACTCATCTTGGCCAAGTCTGAAATTCTTCATTTCCCCGCAGAGTTACCCGTCTCGGGAACTCTGCGAATTGAATCTTTATCTTCTCTGTCTCTGTCCATATCATTTAACTCTCAATTTACCTTTCTTTAAGCAGAGTCCGAGGCGTGACTCTGCGAAGAAGTAGAAAACGACATTCTGATTTTATTTTTTATAATAATAGATAGCGTTTTCACGAGAATAAATCAATTGAATCTCGCCTTCTTTGGTTAAATATACCTTTGAGTACCAAACACCACCAGGTTGATTTATTGGGCCCATCTGATTGTAGAAAATGAAATTATAGAATGATATTTCATAGTTAATAGAATCAAACCGCCAAGAGCCTTTCGATTCATAAATTTCATTTTCTGACAAGAAAAATTTATGATTATAAGTACTATTCCCAAATAAGAAAAGTGAGTCCATATTATTACCTTCATTAAGGCAATACTTACCAGGCAACGAGTCAATTTGAACCTCTAATGATTTCTCTCTGCAATTTGTAAGAAGTGAAACAGCAAAGAATATTAAGACAATATAATTCGTAACTTTCATAAGCATTATTTTTTTTCAAACCAAATAAATCTTTGATATATTGATCCGTTAGGAGTTAATTGATTTGCATTTCTTGGAATGGATTTCGTTTCTTTATCTAAAGAACCAGAGTTTCTGTCTGTTGTGTTATCAATCTGATACTTAATCATTCCTTCTTTTGTTGACGAAATTGAAATCCGTGCACTTCCAATGAATTGTTCGGTCATGTTATATCCGGCACCAGGCATATTCCACCAATCAAAATCAACATCCTTATAGTCAATTGCCATGCCCCCTCCTCCTTCAAACGTCCTTCTTGCGCTACGTACAATGTACGAATTCTTCATAGCCTGAACCATAGGGTGATCCTGATAAAATACACTTCTTTCGGGACCAAGTCCAGTCTTATATTCAAATAACAGATTTTCCCACCCAACGTTTTCTCTCCTTACTCTGTACAACGAAATGTCGGCTCTTTCTCCATCTTCAATCCCTCTCTGTGTTTGCTGCTGCCTAGAATAATTATATCCAATAATACCTAGGGTGAACTTCGCCCACATTGAAGCGGGGGTAGTTTTAATGATATCAACGGTAACTCCATAAATTGCTATTACAGAACCGCCTCCGGAATATTGTCCGCCTGAAAAGAAACTAAACGACCCACCAGATACAGACCATACCCCCTCTCCATTGTATGAGTTCGTATTATTAAAAAGCGTGTTTACAGTACTTCCAATTTGAGCCCATGCTGTTGCACTGAAAAATCCGGGATTTGTAATTGTTACAGTTGAACTTCCGTAAGATGAAGTTCCGTCACTGCCACTAGAGTATGGCGCACCAAAAACTCCGGTGTCCATGATTCGGTGTTGATCTGATATTGGGGCTGCATAAGTATTGTAGAGATTGCTGGGGTCAGCACCGTTGGGGTCTGTGAAAGAAACCGGATCATTGAACGCAAAATTATAAGGAGTAAGTGAAGAATACTTACTTGCCATTGGGTCTACCTGATTCATTCTACCCAATACCGGATCGTAATTACGATAGAATAAATCATACACAGCCGAAGTTGTATTCAACTCCGTTCCCCCATTGCCAAGGAAGTTATTTCCCGTTGTGTTTTCGCGTGTCCACGAGTTGACGGCCTGCATCCCGAACGGATAGTACTCGTTGTATTGCACTACATTGCCTTTGGTATGCGTCATTGCAATGTCATCAAAATATACATCTACCAATGTAGCATTTTCGTTGCTCACATACACAAACATATAGCCTTCCTCTTTGGCGGTGTACTCGCGCATCATGTAATCATGCGGCACCACGGGCGTGGCACCTACCTGGTTGGCAGCAGGATCAACCGCTTCCCACGAGGCATCGAGCAGCTTATAGTTTTTATCAAAGACAATAATATTTACAAACGCTTTGGGGCCAGTGCTGGTGCCGCCACTACCACCTACCACCAGTCCACCCCAGGGTGTTTAAGGCTGAAGATATCGTGCCCGTTTCTCCCGCTATAGGAGCAGCTACGCCAAACGCAGCAAAGAGGGCCGCAGCAAAACCAGAGAGGTTGCTGTTCGTACTACCGGGGTTCTGGTAT
>JAYVTC010000054.1:0-12879 GCA_043774745.1 Cyclobacteriaceae bacterium
CTGTCAGGGTCAGGTTTACACAGTAACGCTATGGCAAAATAGTTTTCACTGTGCTGAAGAGAACCCCAAAGTAGGGACTTGAGTTTCAATTTTCCTAAACATTTTATAAAACTTTGTTTGGCCTGAAAAATTGGCCTTTTTTACGACAAATTGGCGTTTCAGAAAATGATTGAGGATAACTATAAACAGCGAGGCCTTCGCAATAAATTAGTCAAAAAATTGCGAGAAAAGGGCATTTCAGACGAAAGGGTTTTGTCTGCAATCGGAAAAGTGCCCAGGCACGCGTTTTTTGACGCTGCCTTGCTTGGACATGCCTATGAGGATAAGGCCTTCCCTATTGGCGAAGGGCAAACCATTTCTCAGCCTTATACAGTAGCTTTTCAGACCGAAAAGCTTGTTTTAAAGTCTGAAGACAAAGTACTGGAGATTGGAACAGGGTCAGGCTACCAGGCTGCCGTACTTTTAGAAATGGGCGCTAAAGTCTATACCATTGAATTCAATCGGCAACTATACGAACACACCAAAGACTTTTTGCCAACGTTGGGATACAATCCTTATTTTTTTTACGGGGATGGATCAAAAGGAATTCCCGCCAAGGCTCCGTATAATAAAATCATCGTAACGGCAGGAGCACCAATTGTACCCTCTGCATTGACAGAACAATTAGCAGAAAATGGTATCCTTATTATTCCAGTAGGTGATCGGGAGAAACAAAAGATGTTACGCATCACAAAAAAGCAAGGTAAACTGATACAGGAAGAATTCGACAACTTTGCTTTTGTGCCTCTATTGGGAGATCAAGGATGGAAGTAAGGATTTGAAATCACTGAACTGAGAAGAAATCTTAATACTTTTTTTTACTCCTGACATAAACTCTTCCAACCGTGGTGGTAATTTAATCTCTTTGTTCAACGTGCTTTCCACTACTTCCTGGAACTTTCCTGGATGCGCAGTTTCTAGAAAAATACCGGTAACGTCTTTTCCCTCCATGTATCTTTTCAAGCCAAGATAGCCGATAGCCCCGTGAGGGTCCATTACATAATCGTTGGTTTTGTAAACTTCACGCATAGCTGCTCTTGTATCATCGTCACTAAAATAATAGCTGATAACATCAGTTGATAGAAGGTCAAAATCATTTCCATACAAGTCGCACATTCTTGGAAAATTACTTGGGTTGCCAACATCCATAGCATTGCTAATTGTTGAGATGGAAGCAACTGGTTTAAATACTTTAGTTGAGAAAAAATCCGGTACGACTTTATTAAGATTGGTGGCAGCAATAAATTTCTGAATGGGCAATCCCATCTTCTTTGCAAGAAGACCAGCAGTCAGGTTACCAAAATTTCCGCTCGGGACAGAAAAGACTACCGGCTTATTCTTATCTATCAATCGTGCGTAGGCATAGAAGTAATAAAAAGATTGAGGAATCAATCTGGCAATGTTGATCGAGTTAGCTGACGTTAAAAATAGTTTGCTTTTTAAGTCATCGTCAAGAAATGCTTGTTTTACAAGCCTTTGGCAATCATCAAAAGTTCCATCCACTTCCAGTGCGGTAATATTTCCACCCAACGTGGTGAACTGCTTCTCCTGGATATCACTGACTTTTCCTGACGGATATAGAACCACAACCTTGGTTCCGGGAACATTATAAAATCCATTTGCTACTGCACTACCTGTGTCACCCGATGTGGCAACCAGAATAGTTATTTCTTTGTCCTGCTGATTGGCAAAATATCCCATAAGGCCTGACAAAAAACGCGCACCAAAATCTTTAAATGCCAAAGTTGGTCCATGAAATAATTCAAGAGCAAAAATATTTTTTTCAATCGCTACCAATGGAGCATCAAACTGAATAGTGTGTTTTACAATGCGTTCCAATTCAGTAGAAGGTATGTCCTCACCAATGAGTTGAGAGGCTACTTTTAATCCAATTTCCTGAAATGATAAATTTGAAATTGAATCAAAAAAAGATTTTGGTAACGCATTGATTTGCTCTGGCATATATAAACCCTGATCAGGAGCTAGCCCTTGCAAGACTGCTTCTTTTAAAGAAACACGATTGCTCTTATTGTTTGTGCTGTAATAATTCATCCACGATTATTTAAGGTCGATAAAATTAATTTCTGACTATTGTTCCAGCACTCTGGCACCATCCATATTAATTTTCGAAACAAATACATCACTGGCTAAATTATATTTCGAAAATTGGTTTTGAATCACTTGCCCTGAAGCCATTGCTTTTTCAAAATTTACGCTGATTGCAAATACAGTAGGGCCAGAACCTGAAATGCCAAATCCAAGAGCACCTGCTTCAATTGCTTTCTCCCTTAACTGATTAAACCCAGGAATGAATGCGGAGCGAATGGGTTCAGCTATGACATCTTTTAATGATCTGCCAATGAGATTAAAATCCGGTTTGATTAATCCAAGCATTAAGCCCGCAATGTTGCCGCTTTGTGTAATCGCATCTTTCAAAGGCAACGTAGGCTTCAAAACTCTTCTGGAGTCTTCTGTCTTTAATTCAAGGTGAGGATGCACCAACGTGCAGAACAGATCTTGCGCCACTGGAATCTTCACTAAATCCAACGGATAGTAATCTCGCACTAGCACAAAGCCTCCGAGCAAACAAGGGGCAACATTATCAGCATGAGCCGATCCACAAGCAACGCGTTCAGATTCCATTGCATGACGCACTAAATCTTCGCGCGTTAATGGATTGCCTAAAAGGTAATTCATTGCAACTAAGGCAGCAGCTCCACTTGCGGCACTTGAACCCATGCCACTTCCTAAAGGAAGATTTTTAAACAATTCGATATCAACACCCTGTGTGCTATCCAACTCTTTTAATAATGAAGACACGGCAACACTAGCTGTATTTTTAGTTGACTCTAAAGGAAGTCTGCCACCGTCTCCATGTATTGCTATCACCTTAATTTCAGAATCATCACGCAGAGTAAGTACTACTTCGTCACCTGGAGAGTCTACCGCAAATCCTAAAATATCAAATCCGCAACACACATTAGCAACCGTAGCGGGTGCAAATGCTCTGACTGATTTTGCCTTCATCATCATTTTAATTTGAGTAATTACCAATGCGAATGATATCCGCAAACACACCGGCAGCCGTAACTTCAGCGCCTGCACCGGGTCCCCGAATGACCATGGGTCGATCATGATATCTCTCGGTCGTCAATAATATAATATTATCACTTCCTTTTAGTGCGTAAAACGGATGCTGTTCATTTACGGAATCTAATCGAATAATAGTCTTTCCATTTTCCAACACTGCCATGTATCTAAGCTTTTCATTTTTTGCAGCAGCTTGCTTTCTCATGACTTCAAATTCAGCATCATGTGAGGAAAGTCTTTTGAAGAAATCATGTATCGATAATTCTCCCTGACAATCACCGGGTACAAGATTTTCAACTTGTATATCTTCTAATTCAAATTGCAAACCTGCTTCACGTGATAGAATAAGAACTTTGCGCGCTACATCCATTCCATTGAGGTCATCTCGTGGATCAGGTTCTGTGTATCCTTTTTCTTTTGCTTCCTTCACTACTTCACTAAATTGTTTTCCTTCCGTAAAGGAACTGAATATAAAATTCAGCGTTCCACTCAACACCGCCTCAATGCGTATCACATGATCACCACTAAGAAGCAAATCATTCATGGTGTTGATCACCGGAAGGCCTGCTCCTACGTTGGTTTCATATAAAAATTTTACTCCGCGCTTAAGCGAAATTGACTTTAGTTTTTGGTAACGACTCAATGGTCCGGAATTAGCTTTTTTATTGGGCGTTACAATTGAAATATTAGATGATAATATTGAGGAATAATATTCTGCGACCTCTTCACTGGAAGTGCAATCAACAAAAATACTGTTAGACAAATTGAGTCCAATCATATTTCCAAAGAAGTCATTCATACTCATCGCTTCACCAGAAGTATTCATTTGTGTTACAGCGCTGTGTAATGAAAGACCATTCGCGTCAAAGAACATCTTTTTGCTATTGGCCACGCCTACTACATTAATCTCCAGGTGATTTTGAGAAGCCAATTGCTGAAACTGTTTATCAATCATTGATAACAGAGATTTTCCTATTAAACCTGTGCCCACTAAAAACACATTCAATATTCTTCGATCAGACAAGAAAAACGCTTCGTGCAAAACGTTCAGCGCTTTCGCGATATCCTGTTCATGAACTACCGCTGAAATATTTAATTCAGAAGAACCTTGCGCGATGGCACTGATGTTAATTCCGTTCTTTCCCAAGGCACTAAACATTCTTCCGCTGGTGCCCGGGTTGTGCTTCATATTTTCTCCTACTATGGCTACAATGGCAAGATCACTTTCCACCAGCACCTCATCCATCTCTTTACCCCGAATCTCATATTGAAATTCCCTTTCTATGGCAGCCTTTGCCAGCTTTACTTTGTCGGTTTCAATAGCCAAACAAATCGAATGCTCGGAAGAAGCCTGGCTAATCAAAATGACATTGATTTTCTGACTGGCAAGAGCACTGAATAATCTCATCGAAACACCAACCACTCCCATCAAACCCGTTCCTTGCACATTGAGCAAGCTGATCTTATCCATGGAAGAAATTCCTTTAATGATAAGACTTTTATTGTTAGAGGTTTCTTTAATAACCGTTCCTTCAAAGGTTGGGTTGAATGTATTCTTGATCCGGATCGGAATATGATTTACCATTGCCGGCTGCATCGTGGCCGGAAAAATTACTTTGGCACCAAAGTGCGATAGTTCCATCGCCTCGTGATAGGTCATCTCCTTTACAGTAAAAGCTTTTTTTACCTTTCGGGGATCGGCCGTCATCATGCCATCAACATCCGTCCATATTTCAAGTGATGATGCTTTTAAAGCGCCCGCAAAAATAGCTGCCGTATAATCTGATCCGCTTCTTCCAATGGTTGTCGTCTCACCTGTTTCCGATGATCCGATAAAACCGGTAATGATCTGAAGGCCATCATGCGCCTTGAAGTGTTCTTGAATCAACGTATTCGTTGTATCGAAATCTACTCTGGCATAACCAAAATGATTATCCGTGCGAACCACTTTACGAGCATCCAGAAATTCAGCATTCAGCCCTCTTTCTTTCATCGCTTCGGAAATGATGTAAGCAGAAAGTCGCTCACCAAAACTCATAATATAATCAAGCGTTCTTGGTGTTCTCTCTTTCACCAGGTAAACTCCGTGTAATACATCTTCAAGTTCATTGATTGTAAATTTCACATTGGCAATAACGGCACTCTGTTTTTGCATGCTCACCAACTCACGAACTGCTTCCAGATGACGTTGCTCTAAGGATTGAAGTTGTTCTTTATATTCTGCTTTCCCCTCCAGGGCCCACGTGCTCAATGAAATTAAAATATCAGTAACACCTCCAAATGCAGAGAATACTACCGCAATTTTTTCTCTTTGGATATACGGACTTATAACATCAATTACGGATTTGATTCTGGAGGGACTGGCTACTGACGAACCACCAAACTTTAAAACATTCATAAATTAGTTAGCTATAGCTGATAAGAATTAAAAAGCTGAAAGAAATTTCAACTGGTTATTATTAGAATTCAACGATGTCGGAGAAAAGCAGGTATATCGGGAGCTACCCCGTAATAATAGTTGTAATAGTCGTAGTCTCAAAAGAAATTGAGGACTGTTGCCTGATATGATTAGCGTTCTGAATCAACACGTTGATAACTATTTCATGCAAGAAGCAAATTGACTTCATGTATTGCAAAGTTTTTTTGTGATTTTTGTGAATAATAAAAACGAACAAACACTTATTAGTTAAGTGCTATCGATTGAAATATGACAAGAAAGAAAAAATATCCCCGTGAGTCGTTAGTAAGCATGACTGAATTAGTATTACCAAACGACACGAACACGCTCAATAATCTTATGGGAGGACGTTTGATGCACTGGATGGATATCGTTTCGGCCATTGCCGGACAGAAACATTCTAACAGTACCGTAGTCACTGCCTCGGTTGATAATATCTCATTCCGCTCTCCTATTCAACTTGGAAATGTGGTGACGCTAAGAGCGAAAGTAACCCGCGCTTTTAATTCCTCCATTGAAATACGGATTGATGTCGATGCGGAGAATATCCCGGAAGGCAAAAAAGTAGCTAGCAATACTGCCTATTTTACTTTCGTAGCTGTAGATAAAGAAGGAAGACCCGTTGAGGTGCCAGAGATCGAACCTGAGAATGAGGAAGAAAGAGCTTTATATGATGGAGCATTGAGAAGAAGACAATTGCGACTAATTTTGGCAGGAAGAATGAAGCCATCCGAAGCAAACGAATTGAGGTCAATATTTGAATTAGAGGACTAATGGACCAGGAAGTATTTGGAACCACCTACCAGGAAGAAATCTTTCAGATCAAGCCTAAGCCTGTTGTTGTAATCAATGTAGGATGGGACAGTCTTGGCGACAAAGAGCGGGAACTCCTATCCAAAATTATTTCGGCTTTAAAAATTTCGATTGACTCAATCACTATTTTATCACAGCCAACTCTGGACCTTGCTTCTTTCAAAGGAAAAACTCACAAAGTCATCTACTTTGGAGATTTGCCCATTGGAATTTCACGTTACGAGGTTCTTGAATCCGGTGGTCTTTCGTTTGTCTGCTCGGAAACCCTGACTCAACTCATTGACAGCGAGGCGTCCAGAAAGCAATTATGGGTAGCTTTAAAAAGACTATTTTCAGTCTAAAAAGCGGTCTTACTCCTTCAAATTATTAATATTTTAATTTTTTAGCTCTTCTTATATCTTTGCGGAGCTTTTTAAAGCCCTGCCCGATAGAATTCGGGCAATGTTGGTGTTAATAACTAAATAATCTGTATGCAAAATTTATTGTATGTACTGCCCCTGTTCGGAGTTATGGGGTTGCTCTATGTTGTATGGAAAAGTGCCTGGGTAGCTAAACAAGATGCCGGCACAGACAAAATGAAAAAAATTGCAGGTCACATAGCTGAGGGTGCTATGGCCTTTCTAAAAGCGGAATATAAAGTACTTGCAATATTTGTTGTCTGCGTGGCCACATTACTTGCCTTTACAGCTAATAGCGAAACATCTTCACCTTTAGTAGGTCTTTCATTTGTACTTGGGGCATTCTGTTCCGCACTGGCTGGATTCATTGGAATGCGCGTGGCTACAAAAGCTAACGTGAGAACCACCAATGCAGCTCGTACGAGTCTGGGTAAAGCCCTAGAAGTAGCCTTCACCGGTGGTTCTGTAATGGGTATGGGTGTGGTTGGTATTGGGGTGTTAGGACTTAGCGTTCTATTCATTGTCTATTCAAAAATTTACGGAGTAGATTCTCAAGCAAGTTTAAATCAAGTTATTACAATCATTACTGGATTTTCATTTGGAGCATCATCGATAGCGCTTTTTGCCCGTGTAGGTGGTGGCATATATACAAAAGCAGCCGATGTAGGTGCTGACTTAGTAGGAAAAGTTGAAGCAGGTATTCCTGAGGATCACCCTCTGAATCCAGCTACTATTGCGGATAACGTAGGCGATAACGTTGGTGATGTTGCTGGTATGGGTGCCGACTTATTTGAATCCTATGTAGGTTCAATCGTTGGTACGATGGTGCTTGGAGCTGCGTTTATGGTTCCTGGCTTTAGTGATAATTTTGATGGACTTTCGGCAGTTCTTCTTCCCCTTGTATTAGCTGCTGTTGGAATTGTGATGTCTTTCTTCGGAACATTCTTTGTGAAAGTGAAGGAAGGTGGCAACCCTCAAACAGCATTAAACATGGGTGAAATTGTTTCATCTGTTGTTATGATAGCTGCCTCATGGTTCATCATCAAGTGGATGCTTCCATCAGAATGGTGGTTCCAGGATCCTCTCTATGCATGGGCTGACCCAGAGAAAGGAAATCTTTATACATCAACCGGTATTTTCATTGCTACCGTAATCGGCTTAGTTGCTGGAGTGGCAATCGGATTAATTACTGAATATTATACTGCCATGGGCAAGAAGCCTGTGCTATCTATTGTAAGACAATCTTCTACAGGTGCTGCTACTAATATTATTGCCGGACTTGGTGTTGGTATGATGTCAACCATGTGGCCTATTCTGATCATCGCAGCTTCTATCATTGGTGCGTTCCAGTTTGGAGGTCTTTATGGTATTGCTATCGCTGCAGTAGGTATGCTTTCAAATCTTGGAATACAACTCGCGGTTGATGCTTATGGTCCAATTTCTGACAATGCCGGTGGTATTGCTGAAATGTCTGATCTGCCTAAAGAAGTTCGTCAACGTACTGATAAATTGGATGCAGTTGGTAACACTACTGCGGCTATCGGAAAAGGTTTTGCCATTGCATCAGCAGCACTTACTGCCCTTGCCTTGTTCGGAGCTTTCATGACTACTGCCAAGATCAGCACGATTGACGTCTCCAAAGCAAACGTAATGGCGGGCTTGTTCATCGGAGGTATGCTTCCATTTGTATTCTCTGCTCTTGCCATGGGTGCTGTAGGCCGTGCGGCTATGGCTATGATTGAAGAAGTAAGAAGACAATTCAATGATATTCCAAAACTAAAAGCAGCGCTTGCTTTGATGAAGAAGAATGGCGACATCCCTGTTAATGAATGGTCCACAGATGAACAAAATACCTTCCATGATGCAGATGGTTCTGCCGAGTATGGCAAGTGCGTTGAAATCTCTACTAAGGCAGCGCTAAGAGAAATGGTTCTGCCAGGTGTGATGGCAGTAGTTGTTCCAGTTGCTGTAGCATTTATGCCTGGTCTTGGTGTTGAAGCTCTGGGGGGATTACTTGCCGGTGTAACGGTTACTGGTGTTCTGATGGCAATTTTCCAATCAAATGCTGGTGGTGCATGGGATAATGCGAAGAAGAGTTTTGAAGAAGGCGTTGAGATCAATGGTCAGATGTTTTACAAAAAATCAGATCCACACAAGGCTGCTGTTGTTGGGGACACCGTTGGTGATCCTTTCAAAGACACCTCTGGTCCATCTCTGAACATCCTTTTAAAACTGATGTCAGTGGTTGCTCTTGTAATTGCTCCATTACTTGTTCCAGGTGATGATGCTTCTGCAACTAAAAAAGAAGTAACAAAAGAAAAAATGGAAGTGGTTGTAAAGGCTGATGCCGCACAGACCATTGAGGTGAAATAAGAATCGTTGTTCCATTGATAATAAAAGAGTCATGCCATTCAGCGTGACTCTTTTTATTATCTTAGTATTGTAAATCATGCTCCATTATGAAAATTACAGTCTTCAGTCTATTCTTGGTGTTTTTTCAAAACTTCGCATTTGCCCAAGCTGAAATTAGTGGCAAATGGAAATCCATTGATGATGAAACTCAGGAGTCCAAATCGGTAGTCGATATTTTTGAGAAAGGAGGAAAATATTACGGTAAAATTGTAAGACTATTCCGAAAGCCTGAAGAAGATCCTGATCCCATATGTACTGAATGTGCTCCCGAGGACCTCCGGTTTAATAAAAAAGTTATCGGAATGGAGATTTTGAAGGATATGGAGAAGATTGGGGCCGAATTTTCAGGAGGCACAATCTTAGATCCTAAGAATGGCAAAATCTATACGTGTAAAATCTGGATTGAGGGCTCCGACTTGAAATTGCGTGGCTATTGGGGACCATTCTTTAGAACACAAACCTGGAAGAGAGTAGACTAAGATTCTTACCGAAAAAATAGCGACCTTACCCCCTAAAATATTTACTCATGTTACCTAAAGGTTACCAACTGTGGCGCTGAGAGTATTCAAGTCGAACCTGGAAATGGACGAAAAGGAGGTCTTCGAGAGAATCAAAAATGGTGATGAGAAGGCTCTTGAGGTCATTTATAAGAAATACTATAGAATGATGACCAAGTTGGTTATCAGCAATAGTGGAACTGAAGAAGAAGCCCGCGATGTTTATCAAGATGCGTTGGTAGTCTTCTGGCAAAAAGCAAGATCGGGTAATCTGATCATGACAGCCAAAATGAGTACCTATATCTATAGCATTTGTCAAAACTTGTGGAGAAAAGAACTAGATAGAAAAAAAAGGCTTTCGAACGAGGAAAAAGATTCAGGCCATGTAATGGATCTTGATGGCCCCGAGAGAAACAAGATTATAGCACAGTGTCTTGACCAATTAGGTGAAACCTGCAGAAAAGTTTTGGTGTACTATTATTTTGATGAAATGTCGATGCAGGAAATAGCTGAAAAATTGGGATTTGCCAACACGGACACCGCAAAGACAAAGAAATATAAGTGTAAACAAAAATTGGATGAACTAGTGAAGGCTCAATATTCTGAGCATGATTTTTTAGACTAATACAACATGAGCAATTTTGAATTAATTGATGATTATTTAACTAACCGACTCAATGAGGAGGAGAAAAAATCTTTTGAGCAGCAAATAGCCTCAGATCCTGCTTTAAAAGCTGATGTGGATTTACAACGGGGGATCATTCAAGGTCTCAAAGCTGTCAGAATGGCGGATTTAAAAGCGATGTTAAACAAAGTACCCGTTGCCACTCCTACTATTTACTTCTCACCATTGCGCATTGCCGCTGGTCTTATAGGAGCTGCTGCGCTTGCCACTGGATTGTATTTTTACTCTGAAAAAAATGGAAACTTCAACGCTAATCAAATATCATCATCGCTTGTTGACTCAATAAGACAGTCTGAACAAACCAACGCTGAAGTTCAGGTTGACAGCAGTGTAAATGATTTAAATCAGGATATTAAAGTCGACCAAAAAGTCAAAAGTTCTGAGACTAAGAGGGATAATGCTCCTGTGGATGAGAATGCAAAAGAAAGTAAGCCTGCCATGGATTTACTAGATCCTACAAGTGACTTAACTGATAGCAATAATGACAAAGCTCCTGAAACTACAGTTACTAAAAGTGGCACCATAGCCATCGCCAGCATTGAAGTAGATGTAAATTCAGCTGAAAGGAAATATAAATCCCACTATCAGTTCACAAATGAAAAATTGATACTGTATGGTAGTTTTGATAATGGGATTTATGAAATCATTGAAGTAAACGGGCAGAATTCCCGCTCATTATTTTTGTATTACAAGACTAGCTATTATCTACTGGACGAATCAAAAAAGGAAGTAACAATACTGAAGGAGATCGCGGATCCGGTTCTTATACAAAAACTTAACACCTTCAGATCCAATTAACAGAAGAATACGACAACAATTATAAACCCTCCTCTCACGGAGGGTTTTCTTTTAGGTCATTTTAAGGGCATGAACACTTAAAATAGATTAAATCATCCGTATCTTTGGGAATTATGAGCAACCAGGTCAAAAAGTTCAATACCAAAAAGAAGAACTTAGGGAGCTATCCATATATCAGCGTGGTGTTCAGTATTACATTGGCTCTTTTCGTTATTGGTGTTTTTGGTTCTTTGGTTATTTACTCAAAGGAATTAGAACGACTGGTTAGAGAGAATGTGAAAATTCAGGTCTATCTAAAAAATCAAATCACGAAAACACAACAGGGCCTGATAGAAAAGAGTATTGCCTCTAAGGCTTTCGTCTCAAGAAATCAAAACTCAATACAATTTGTATCTAAGGACGAAGCAGCAAAACAATTTATTGAAGAGACCGGAGAAGACTTCAAGAAATTTTTAGGTGAAAACCCTTTGCGCGATGCTTACCTGGTAAAGATTCAAGAAGAATACCATCATGTAGACAGCCTTAAGAAAATAAAAGGAGAAGTTGAAAAAATAGGTGGTGTCTATGAAGTCTATTATGTAGAAAATGTAATTGATTCCATTAACAAAAACATAACTAAGATAGCGCTCATCCTGATAGGACTAGTTGCCTTATTATTATTTATTGTGGTGCTGTTAATCAATAACACGTTGCGTCTTGCACTGTTTTCGCAACGCTTCTTGATTCGAAGCATGCAATTGGTAGGAGCCAGAAGTAGTTTTATCCAGATGCCATTTTTAATACGGGCAAGTATTCATGGCTTAATAGCTGGAGTTTTATCCACAGGTCTTTTAATTGCACTGCTCACGTTTGCCACTAAAAAAGTAGAGGATCTGTCACTCATCCAGAATAATGACCGGCTTTTATTTTTATTAGGGGCTTTGGTCCTCATGGGTATTTTGGTTGCTGTTGCAAGCACATATAGAGCTGTAAGTAAATATTTGAAGTTATCATTGGATGAATTGTATTAAGTATGAATAAACTACCATTTGGAAAACGGAATTATCAGCTAATGATTTTGGGTGTTTTATTGCTTGCGCTTGGTTTCGCTACCATGGCAATGGATAAAGACCCTTATGGATTTGGGGTTCTTGGTCTTACACTCAGTCCCCTCATTGTAATGGCTGGCTTCATCGTAGAGATCTTCGCTATCTTGTATACTCCCACAGAGGAAAAATAGTATTTCATGTCACTTTTTGATGCCATCATCTTAGCCATCGTAGAAGGGCTTACTGAGTTTTTACCCGTTTCGTCAACGGGCCATATGATCATTGTGTCTTCCTTTTTTGGTATCGCTTCAGATCCTTTTACCAAAACGTTTACGATCGTCATCCAGTTGGGCGCCATTCTTTCTGTGATTGTTCTCTATTGGAAACACTTCTTTCAATCGGTAGACTTTTACTTCAAATTATTCATCGCTATTCTGCCTGCTGCAGTGCTTGGATTTTTATTCAATGATTTAATTGATCAAATGTTGGAGCGCATTGAAGTGGTTGCCATCATGTTGATCCTGGGTGGAATCCTCTTTCTCTTTATAGATAAACTCTTTCATGAAACGGAAGAGCGCGGAGAAACCAATGTCACCTATTCAACAGCTTTCAAAATAGGACTGTTTCAAACTATTGCCATGGTGCCCGGTGTGTCACGATC
>JAYVTC010000055.1:0-3461 GCA_043774745.1 Cyclobacteriaceae bacterium
ACTCAAAATTAAAAATCCAGCTGCCATCGGCATCTTCAACTGAGATACACGTTGCTATTTGATCGACATGGCCTTGCACCACATGACCATCAAAGCGGCCATTGGCAATCATGCATCGTTCCAGATTTACCTCAGCACCTGAAGTCAGTAATCCAAGTGTTGATTTCTTCAGGGTTTCATCAATGGCGGTAACCCAATGTTGACTACCCTCAAGTTTGGTAACGGTGAGACATACACCGTTATGTGAAACGCTTTGATCTACTTTTAATTCAGGACCGATAGGACTACTAAAACAAAAATGCTTGTTAGTCCCCTCATCTACTACTTTGTTGACATGCGCAATGGACTCAATAATTCCTGTAAACATAAACGTATAAATTACATTGCAAATTAGGCAATTAACTAAAGGACATTTTAAATAGTATACGTTACTTCTTTTCCGCTAATTTTTGAACTGCTTCTTTCTGATCAGGTCTTACGGTTGGATATACAATACCCAATTGATCAAGATAGGTTTTATACTTCACAGGGTTGTAATAGAAAGGCTTTAACTTGGGCGCATACTCTTCCATGATTTTTTTATTCAGTGTGATAGCCGGATTATCCTTCTCTCCCACCAGCGGGGTGTATTTTAAATCTTTAGTCTGTTCATTATTATAATACATCCAGGCATTTTTTAAGACTTCTGGCTTCAAAAGCATATCTAACATGGTCATCACTTCTGCTTTGGCGCCATAAACAATTCCCTTATGGGCAATCGGTGTTGCCATTGAAATCGCATTACTCCAATGGTGCCCGGGCAAGCCAGGGATATTGGAAGGATAGCGTAGAACAACAGTGGGCACAGTCCAACTAACATCAGCGATATCATCTGATCCTCCACCCATGGCCATGAGTTGACGACCCATCACATTTACTGGTCCTGTTGGCGTTGGCATGCTTAACGTGTCCAGTTTAACTGCCAATCCCTCAATCTTTGGAGCTCCCAATTCTATTTGAGTTGCCTTAGCAAGCAGTTGATCTTCATCTGACCATTTTGGAAGTCCTACTTTCTTCATGTTGTCATACATGGCTTCGGCAATTGGTTTATTAAAATGACCAGGCCATGCAGAACCCAGAATCTCATAGGTGAATTTAGTGTCCGTCATCAAGGCTGCACCTTCTGCCACCTTCACGCCAATGTCGAAAAGCTTCTTTATGTTGGGATATGTACGTTCTCTGAAATAATACCACACCGCTGCTTTGGAAGGAACCACGTTAGGTTGATCTCCCCCATCAGTGATCACGTAATGCGAACGCTGTGTGAGTTCAAGATGCTCACGTCTGAAGTTCCAGCCTATATTCATTAGTTCAACGGCATCGAGGGCGCTTCTCCCCCGCCAGGGTGCTCCGGCTGCATGTGCTGCTGCGCCTTCAAAATTGAAACGGACAGAAACAAGACCATTGTTTCCCGCATCACCATAACCCACGCCAAGGTTGTTGGCAACATGTGTGAATATGCAGGCATCTACATCTTTAAAATACCCAGCCCGAACATAGTATGCTTTTGTGCCCACCAATTCTTCTGCTACGCCAGGCCACAACATGAGCGTTCCGGAAATTTTTTCACGCTCCATAATTTTCTTCATGGCCAGCGCAGAGATAATATTCAACGCCTGGCCAGAGTTATGACCTTCACCATGACCTGGAGCGCCAACCACGATAGGATCAGCATATGCCACACCTGGTTTCTGCGATGCCTTAGGAATGCAGTCGACATCAGAACCTAACGCAATCACTGGCTTTCCGCTACCGTTGGCCCACGTTGCAATCCATGCTGTTGGAACACCAGCCACTCCTTTCTGAATTTTAAAACCTTGCTTCTCTAACAAAGTAGTGAGGTAGCTGAATGTTTCATATTCCTGAAAGCCAAGTTCTGAAAAGCTGAACAACATGTCGTTGATCTGTTGGCCTAGTGTGGCATACTTTTCAACTTCAAGTGCCGCCTCAACTTTTAGTTTTTCTACTTGCTGAACTTCGGTTTGTGCACTTGAAAAATGAAAAAAGGCAAGGGCACAGAAAAGTGTAATGATTTTCTTCATCGTTAATATCAGTTAGTCTTTTGTGCGTTGTTTAATTTTTCGATCGCTTCTTTCTGATCCGGACGAATCACCGGGTACTTGATGCCCAGTTGATCGAGATAGGTTTTATATTTTACCGGGTCGTAATAAAATGGTTTCAACTTAGGTTTGAAATCCTCCATTATTTTTTTGTTGAGGGTAATAGCAGGTTGATCTTTCTCACCGATCAATGGAATATACTGCTGCTCTTTCGTCTGTTCATTAACATAATAACTTTTCGCATTCATCAGAATCTCGGGAGATAAAAATAAATCGAGCAATGTCATGGCCTCTACTTTTGCACCGGCCACAATACCTTTGTGAGCGATGGGTGTTGCCATGGCAATGGCATCAGACCAATGATGGCCCGGAAGCCCTGGAATATTAGAAGGATAGCCGAGCACGATGGTTGGCACTGTCCATGATATATCGGCAATATCATCTGATCCACCTACCAACGACATCAACTGGCGTCCCATGATGTTCACCATTCCAGGAGGGTCAGGCAATCCAATCGTATCCAGTTTCGTTGCCAAACCGGTTTGTTTAGGTGATTTCATTTCCAGTTGAACTGCCTTTGCGAGGATTTGATCTTCCGCAGACCATTTAGGCAACCCTACCTTTCTAATATTTGAATACGCGGCAAGGGCCATCGGTTTATTAAAATGTGCGGGCCATGCAGAACCTAATATTTCATAGGTAAATTTAGTATCGCTCATTAGCGCTGCACCTTCTGCGGTTTTTATTCCCTTGTCAAAAAGCGCTTTGATATCTGGGTAAGTGCGTTCCCTGAAGTAATACCAAACAGAAGCTTTGGAAGGCACCACGTTTGGTTGATCGCCACCATCCGAAATAACGTAATGTGATCGTTGTGAAAGTGCGAGGTGTTCGCGCCTGAAATTCCAACCTATATTCATTAACTCAACAGCGTCTAGCGCACTTCTTCCTCGCCATGGTGCGCCAGCCGCATGTGCAGCAGCGCCTTCGAAATTAAATTTAACTGAAATCATTCCATTATAACCTCCATCCCCATGAGATACCGCAAGGTTGCTCGCCACGTGCGTGAAGATGCAAGCGTCCACATCCTTAAATACGCCTGCGCGCACATAGTAAGCCTTTGTACCTAGTTGCTCTTCGGCAATACCTGGCCACATAACCAGAGTACCCGAAATTTTTTCGCGCTCCATAATCTTCTTGATGGCCAGAGCAGAAATAATATTAAGCGCCTGTCCTGAGTTATGACCTTCGCCATGACCCGGAGCACCTTCTACAATTGGTTCCTTATAAGCAACCCCTGGTTTTTGTGAGGCCTTGGGGATACAATCTACATCTGATCCAAGCGCTATTACTGGTTTACCTGAT
>JAYVTC010000056.1:0-2354 GCA_043774745.1 Cyclobacteriaceae bacterium
AGGCAAAGCCATTGGCCCGGCCAAAATGTTGCAGGTAACTGCCGGTGACCGCGTGCAACTGGAAGTATTTGCACGATACTCAACAGGCACGGGTACTAACAATACGTTGATCACCAACCTGGCCAGTGCGGTAACGACCACCTTCCAAACAGTATCCGGAGAGGCAGCCTTTACTGCGCTGACGAATAACGTGCCCGTGCAGGCGGCCACCATTACCAAAGCGAGCACCGTGCCCAAGGCTTATTTATTTTATATCTTGTTTAACAGCAGTTATGTGTATCAGCAGTTTGGCTTTGTACAGGTGAGCAGCGCAGCTCTGGCTGCCCACCAGCAATTGTACCTTGACATTACTATACCCACCGGTGGCTACTTATATACTTATGTTGCGAACGAAAGCAATGTGAATGCCAGCACGAGTGTGTATTTCGATGACTTCTCTATTGTTCATACACGCACTACCCAAACCCTACAAGCCGTTCAATCAAATGATTTTTATCCATTCGGAGCAATGTTCAACTCTTACTCAACGATGAGTTCATTAGAAAATCGATATTTGTATAATCAGGGAACTGGTGACAAGACGTTTAACACAGAGCGAGTATTAGATTTCAGCTTGAATGTAGATCAATCAAAATATAGAACTTATGATTACATCACAGGAAGATGGTGGCAAATCGATCCGTTAGCAGATCAAGCAGAACAAGAAAGCTGGTCTTCATACAATTACTCATTTAACAATCCGATACGCTACAACGATCCGAAAGGAGATTGCCCTTGGTGCGTTGGTGCTATTGTAGGAGCGGTCACAGATTATGCATTTCAAGTTGCTACTAATGTAGTAGCTAATGGAGGAGAAGTAAATTTAGCAGCATTTACTAATGTTGATGTTGGCTCAATTGCTCTTTCAGCGGGGGCAGGCGCAGTTGGTGTGGGCATTGCTAGTGGCTTTTCAAAATTGGCATCTGTGAGTAAGCTAACTGGGACTGCAGCTAAATTTGTTAAAGGGGGGGCTGATGTTGCTGGCGATGCAACATCCAGTGTGGTTGGTAGTTTGATCCAAGGTGACGAGGTTACAGCTAGCGGGGTAATTGCAGATGTCGTAGGTGGTGCAGCTGGTAGAAAGATTGAAACAAGCGTGAAGACAGCTGCGCAAAACTCACCACAAGGAAAATCTTTGCAAAAGGATGCAAATCGCGCAAATAATTTAAATAATGGAAGGCCGACTAGACAAGAAAAAGCGAAGACAGCGACAGAGAAGGCCAATAATTACGGTTCAACTAATTCTAAAATAGCAGGTGCAGTTGGTTCTAATGCCTCTTCCAAGTTGATAGAAATAGGAACCAAAGCCAATCAAAAAAAAGAAGAGAAGAAACCATAACAGCCATGATAGATAAAATACACAAATTAATTTTTAATAACCTTATTTTCATCGGGGTTATAGTGATCGGCTCAATCATAATAGTTGTAAAAGAAGGTTCAAGCTATTTCTTTAATTATGCTTCTATATTAATTTGCTTATTCTTACCCATTTTTCTATTCGTTGACATTTATAAAATCTCCCGTCAGTTTATTCGAAAAGAGGTGATAAGAAAGCAGGATATTTATTTCATTCTGCTTTACACTATTGTAACCTTGTCGGCCTTTTTCTTTGGCCTCGAAAGGTCACAGGCTAAATTGCTTCTTATCATAAACTCGATATTGTGCTTTGGGATCCTGTTGGTAATGCTGTATTTAACCTACAAGAGTAATAAGACTGAATTATGAAAAATGTAAAGACCTATTTTTTTCTTCAGCTTTTGTAATGGATCCAAATAAAGTAGTTAGTAATTGAAGAACAGAGAGTCACTAATGAAACACAGATAGAATTTTAATCTATGAAACAATTTTTTTATCTACTCATTCTCATTTTCACAACTAGTTATGCATGGGCGCAGCCCCGGCAGTAAAAACCCCGGGCTTTGCTTCTATTTTATACGAGAACTAATAATGAACTGCAACAGAAAGGAATAAATTGAATGTGTAACACAAATGACATATTGAATTTTGAAACAAACCTCAACCTGCCACGCGAAGTGCGCCTGGGAGCCAAAAAGATTGTGTACACCTATGATGCGGCCAGCACCAAACTGCGCAAGGTTGCCTACGATAATAGAGGTGTATTAATTTCTCACACTGAATATGTGGGTGGAATTCAATACGAAAGTTTACAGCCGTTGGCCAGCCCTCCTCTGGCCACGGATCTGAAATTTATGAGTACCTCCGAAGGCCGGGTGGTAAAAAATGCCGGAGTGTGGCAGTATGAATATTTTCATAAGGATCACCTGGGCAATAGCCGCGTAGTATATGGCTATCAA
>JAYVTC010000057.1:0-19262 GCA_043774745.1 Cyclobacteriaceae bacterium
GATTACGAGATTCCACAACACCTGCCCTCAACGAATACCTTCTTTGCAATTAATGCTTTTAATATTTCGTTGGATTGCAGTAAATCCAATTGAAATGGAAAATAGGTTGCTGAGTATTGAATCAAGAAGAAGGGAACAAAATTTTAACCCAACAAAACCTATGATACCATCTATCCATTTCAACAAAAAAGACCACTCCATAAATAAATCCAGGTCTGGTTTAATAAATATGTTTTATACTAAGTTGGACCCTGAGGGAAGAAATTCATCAGGAACAAACCGGCAACATGTTATGAAAATAATTACATGTTGTTTTTTCGGGATCATGATTTTAAGTTTTTCAATAGACGGATTCGCCCAAGTACAGGATACAACCAACTATCGCGTAGAAACAAAAGATGGCAATGAATATATTGGAAAAATCGTCTTCGATGATCCTGAAAAAATCATACTCATCACAAAGAACTTAGGTGAAATCTCAATTAACAAAAATGATATTCTGAAAATAGAAGCTATTCAAGTAAGTCAGATTAAGGATGGCGTATTATGGTTCGATAACCCACAAGCCTCCCGTTACTATTGGATGCCCAACGGGTACGGAATAAAAAAGGGGGAAGGCTATTACCAGAACGTGTGGATATTTGTAAATCAATTTACAGTAGCACCTACCGATCATTTTTCACTTGGGGTTGGAATAATTCCCCTGTTTTTATTTGGCGGAGCTTCTACGCCTGTTTGGGTAACCGGTAAATTTTCAATTCCCGTAACTCCTGAAAAATTTAATATTGGTGCCGGTATCCTGTCGGGTACCGTACTGGGAGAAGAAGGTGCTGGTTTTGGAATAGCATACGGTCTCACTACGTTTGGTTCGCGCGATAAAAATTTAAGCATTGGTCTGGGGTACGGATATGCTGGTGGTGAATGGGCCAACACGCCTACCATCAGTGTTAGTGGCATGGTCAGAACTTCCAAACGGGGATATTTTCTTACAGAAAACTATTACATCGATACCGGTGATAAATCCCTCATACTTATTTCACTTGGTGGACGCAGAATAGTAAAGAAAACAGGAATTGACTTTGGTTTATTTATTCCATTTTCATCCGATATGAATTCATTCATTGCCATACCCTGGCTGGGTATTACTGCGCCATTGGTTGCCAAGAAAAAGTGAAGCTGCCTGATCCAGGTGTCAGATCGGAAGACCTGACACCAATTGACAGCAGTTAGTCACATGGTTGGTTTATCACGATTCGCTTTGAGTGATTTTAACCCAGATTATGCAATAGCAAATTCCTATTGTATAATTCGGGTTTAATACGACAGGCAGCCCTTGCGGCCTCGCTGTTAATCCTGAAAGTAGCTTTTATCTGCTGCTTCATAGCGAGGGCATTCTTTTGCACACTGACTACCTGATTTTTGGCAAATAATTAATCGGGTTTATAGCCTCAGCATTTTTAAGAAGTTCAAAGTGCAGATGATCTTTGGATGACAACCCGGTGTGGCCTACTAATCCAATCTCCTGTCCCTTCTGTACTTTGTCTCCCTTTTTCACATTCATGGACTTCAGGTGTGAATAGGAAGTTGAATAGATTCCCTCATGTTGAACAACAATTATATTTCCCCAGTCATCCGCCATTTGTGCTTTTATCACTACGCCCGTTTCTGCAGAAACTACCGAAACGCCTTCCTTCGCAATTAAATCAATTCCCGTATGCAATCGCATAACACCCAAAACCGGATGTAGTCTTTCTCCATACCCACTCTCCAACCGGAAATCATTCTCACCATCAATCGGCAGACCTAATGATATCGGTTCCTGGCTGAAACTTATCTCACCGGGCGTCTCCGTTTGGAAATGCTTCTGTGGCGAAAAAGCCGTAAGCAGGAAAATGATAATAGGCAATATCGTTGCGTATGTGGTTAATCCAAATACTGAAGTTCTACTTTTTGTTAACATATTGATTCGGTTTTTAATGGATTGAAAATTAAATTCACTGACCAGTGGTGAAGGGATTGCCAGTTCAATTTGTTGCTTGATACTCATCAGGTATTCTCCCAGGTCCACTCCGCTTTTGATTGCTGCTCCATCCGCTAAATATTCATGCTGTTGCTTTAAGGATCGCTTGTAGAAAACCATCATCGGGTTAAACCAAAGAAGGATAGATACTAATTCTACAAATAAAAGATCTATCCAATGATATTGACGAACATGAGCCACCTCATGTTCTAAAATTCCCGGATCTTCAAGCGCACTCGGTA
The DNA here is from genome assembly GCA_043774745.1 of Cyclobacteriaceae bacterium. Classification (GTDB taxonomy): domain Bacteria; phylum Bacteroidota; class Bacteroidia; order Cytophagales; family Cyclobacteriaceae; genus ELB16-189. The sequence goes on from JAYVTC010000057.1 coordinate 2,263, forward strand.
AAAATATGTAATTGAAAAAGGAAAATGGAACAGGCGTATTCGCTTTAACAACCGTTATGTTTTGATAGACTACAACTTCACCCTGCTGTTTAAGTTTTAAAATGCCAGCGATTGAAAAAGATAAGAGGATTAATCGTATGGCAATTCCAACCAGGTAAATAATTATAAGAATTGCTACCATATTTAACGATCCTTTAGGCTCATTTGCTCTCGATATAACCGATTCAGTTTGTGTAAGAAGGGGTTCCATAAAAGGCAACTCCGGAGGCGTATAGGCCGTAATTTTGGTCAGCCCTGTGTACAAAGGAAGAACGAACGAAAGTAAAAGTCCAAACACCAGGTACATCCGGTTTATGGTAAAGAAGGTGGTGCCCTTAAGAAGCAGGATGAAGGGAATATAAAAAGCCAACAGATAAACACACGATTTTATCAGATATAGGCCGATGGTAAACATATTATTTCCCCTGTTTTAGTTTTTTAATCTTCTCCTCGATGAGCGATTTTACTACTTCCAGTTCGGAGAGATTTAAATGCGTATTAGCAAAAAATGAAGCCATGTCCCGCTTCGATCCATCGAAATAATTCGTAATGATCGGTTTCAGCTTACTCTTAAAATGATCCGCCTTGGAAATAAGCGGATAGTACTCATTAATCTTTCCGTAGGTTTTAAAGCCAACGAATTTCTTCCTGACCAATACACGTATCACCGTGGAAACGGTAGTATAGGCCGGTCTTGGTTGCGGAAACGTTTCAAGAATATCTTTTTGAAAACCTTTACCAAGCTTCCATAGGATTTGCATTACCTGTTCTTCCGCTTTGGTCAGATCCTTATGTATCATGGATCAAATATATGACTATATTTATAGTCATACAACTATATTTGTAATTATAGTCAGGTGGTCGGTTCGTTATTTTCTTCCACCCAAAATTAAATCACACTAAAGGTTTGCTCCGATCTTTTTCATTTACCGGTTGCTTTACCGCTAACCACAGTCTGTCGCCTTTGCCTATAAAAACCACATGCACGAAGCCTAAATTATTTACATTTAGGAATGATAAAAATTCAATCCCTGCTGTCACTCATTTTGTTTATTGCCTGTATTTCACTTTCAGCACAGACTATTCCGTTGCCCGAACATCCGCGTCCGGATTTTGAACGAGCGCAGTGGCAAAACCTCAATGGCATTTGGCAATTCGAATTTGATTCACTCGATCAGGGTATCACTAAAAAATGGAACGAAGGCTCTGCTGCCTTCGCGCATAATATCTACGTTCCTTTTCCATGGGGATCACCACTGTCGGGCGTGAAAGACAAGGCCGACATCGCCTGGTATAAAAGAGACATCACGATCAGCCCGGAGTGGAAAAATAAAAGAACCTTCTTAACTATAGGCGCATCGGATTGGGAAACCACCGTGTGGCTGGATGGAAAACTATTGGGAACCCATCAGGGTGGTTATACACCATTCTCATTTGAATTAACCGAACATTTAAAATACGGTCAGGCACAAAAATTAGTAGTTCGTGCCGATGACAAGCGCAGAGATTTTACCCTTTACGGAAAGCAAGGCTACGGCAACGCGCGCGGAATCTGGCAAACCGTGTATGTGGAAGCGCGTGGAAAAGAGTATGTTGATGCTGTTCACTTCACTCCTGATATTGATAAAAATCAAGTTACCGTAACCGCTTATCTGCCCACCGAAGCAAAAGCAGATACTAAACTTTCAGTCACCATAAAAACTTCCTCCACGCCCATCACGAAAGAAGTAATCGTTCCGAAAGGAAAAGATAAATTCATCTTCTCCATCGCGATACCTCAAGCGCATTGGTGGTCATTAGAAGATCCTTATCTCTATGAGGCCGAAGTGAAACTGGGAGACGATGGAGTGAAGACTTATTTCGGCATGCGTAAGATTTCCGTAGTGAATCTGCCCGGAACCGAATTTCCTTATGTGGCCATCAATGATAAACCCATTTACCTTCAGCTTACACTCGATCAGTCGTATCATCCGGATGGGTTCTATACATTTCCCAGTGATGAGTTCATGCGCAAAGAAATTGAGCTCGCGAAGTCGATAGGCTTGAATGGTATTCGTCCGCACATTAAATCAGAGATACCACGCAAATTATATTGGGCTGATAAATTAGGTGTCTTAGTGATGGCGGATTTGCCCAACAGCTGGGGCGACCCCGATGTGAAGATGCAGCAAGAAGCAGAGAATACCTTTCGCGACATGGTGAAGCGCGACTTCAATCACCCTGCTATCTTCTCGTGGATTTTATTTAACGAAACCTGGGGATTGCGCACGCATGTGGAAGAAGATGGAAAGCGCGTAGGCAATTATCTCCCCGAAACACAGATGTGGGTTGCATCCATGTATTACCTGGCTAAATCACTGGACCCAACACGCCTCGCAGAAGATAATTCGATTTGCTGTGGAGCAGGTCACACACAAACCGATATCAATTCATTTCATGATTACCTGCCGGGATGGGAATGGGAAGAACATATGAAGAAGTTAACCGAGAGTTCGTTTGAAGGAAGTACGTTTCAATTTGAACCCGGCTTTAAACAAGGCAAGCAACCCAAAATAAATTCCGAGTGCGGCAACGTGTGGGGCTATGAAGGCAGCACGGGTGATGTAGACTACAGCTGGGATTATCACCGCATGCTGAACACCTTCAGAAAATATCCTGAAATGGCTGGGTGGTTATACACTGAACATCACGATGTAATCAATGAGTGGAACGGCTACTGGCGTTTTGATCGCACCAATAAATTCACCGGCCTGGAAGAGTTGATGCCCGGCATGAAACTCAATGACCTCCATGCACCGGTATACATTTCTACCGGCAATGAGATTTCCAAAACAGTAAACGGTGGAGAAACCATTAAGGTACCGCTCTATCTTTCTTCGATGACCTCTGTTGATTACGGAAAACAATTAAAACTTTCCTTTCAAATGAAGCACACGAACGCCATCGGTGAAACTTCCCTGGTGACGATGGGATCAAAATTAATTGACTACCAACCATACGGGCAAAAAGAACTGGAATCACTTTCGGTAGAAATGCCTGCCACCAGCGGTCTGGCAATACTCACCCTTCAGTTAGAAGATTTGAAAGGAACGGTACTGCATCACAATTTCATGCACTTCGAAATCATTTCTGAAAGCAAACTGCCCAAGACCGAAATACTTTCTGTAGCTCCGGCTTCATTCTCCAATGCAACTTGGAGTGGAAAACAGTGGAATGTTTTAAACGGACTCAAAGTAAATGGAACAGGCAATGGGTTTTTTGAATACACAATCAAACTGGATAAGTCCACAAATGTGAACGTAAAAGAAGCCTACTTCCTCATTGAAGTTTCTGCTAAAGAACTGTTCGTGAAAGATCTCGATAAAAAGGAAAAAACCGATGTTGATTTTATGCTGGGGGGAAAAGCTTCACCCAGTGGAAATCCTAACTCGTATCCGATGACGGATGAGAAACTATTCCCATCAAAGATTTCCATATCGATGAATGGAGAACCGGCCCTAACTACTACGTTGACGGATGATCCTGCTGATCATCGTGGCGTATTATCATGGCATCATCAATTGAAAGACCGTAAGTTGAGAGAGGCCGGGTCGTATGGTTATCTCACCAAAGTTTCTATTTCTAAAAAGCAACTCAAGGCTGCTGTTGAAAAAGGTGAGCTGGTGATCCGATTAAAGACTGAAGGCAATGGTGGGATTGCGGTGTACGGAAAATCGTTTGGGAGGTATCCGGTGGATCCTTCGTTGGTGTTGAAGTATTGAGAAGCTCGTTAGGAGTGTAAAGTAAAAAGCGGAAAGAAAGGAAAGTCTTACGTTGCTTGTTAGTAGATGATGTTACGTGGAGGACTGTTTCCATGGCAAAATGAATTCATTGGTTGAGAGTCTCCATCTTTTAACAAGTTCGTGCTCAATGCGCCCTGGCCAGCGAGAAGGTCGAGGAAATGCGTAGAGGCGCAACGTGAAAGCAATGATTGTATGGTGACCTGACTGCATTCAACGATAGTAGGTGGTCGTCACGAAAAAATAATCTTCGTTAAGGTATTGGTTGCGAAGGGGCATGGGAAATTGGTTAATATTTGGTGGTCAACATTACAGATACAAAATGCCAGGGCGATTTAAATTCACTCCAACGCAAAGCAAGACCCATCACCCTGAAAAGGTGAAATATCAATAGCCCCGGGTTTTAACCCGGGTTAAAAGACATTCAAAAAAATCCGGGCCATAGTAGAATTTTAAATCGAGCCACACACCCCTTGGCGCCTGCCAGCAAAGGCAGGCGGAAACACCAGTGATGATCGAAGGCAGGTATTATTTACTATGGCGTCACGTCTTAGGATTGATTTTCTCTTGTCCAAACAACGAACCATCATCAAATCGAAATCCTATTAATACTATTCTCCGTTCCGCGCCAAATACCATGATACTTCGCACAACCATTTTCCGTGGCGCGGCTATTATTTTCTATTATCTAACCCCGGGCTAACGCCCGGGGTTTCCAATATGTCGCCCCGCTGGGGCTTAATGCATAGAGAATTATTAAACCAACATTACAGATATATGATGCTAGTACAATTTAAATTCACTCCAACGCAAAGCAGTACCCACCACCCTGAAAGGGTGAAATATCAATAGCAATCATTGCTAAAATAGACAATCAATCGCGCCAGCAGACAGGTTGATCAAAGCGATGATCGTGTTTGGTGCGAAACTCAGATGAACTCAATGAGAAGCAAGAACCTATTTCAATCTCCATGAACCCATTCAGGATCAGGATTCAGTTATCCTAAACCAAAAATTTCATCCTGATTATCAGTGAATTAAATTGTCCCGATCAAAAAAGTAGCTGTTTTACTAAACACTGTTCAGTAGAATTCCGTTGCTTTGCACACTGCATGGGAGTAATCGAACGAAAAGAACGCCACAAGGAGGACTTGAAAAAAGAGATCCTCATCGCTGCCAAAAAGCTTTTTACTGAAAAAGGCTTTGAGGCAACCTCAATCCGCGCGATTGCGGAGAAGATCGAGTACTCACCGGCTACCATTTACCTCTACTATAAAGACAAAAACGAAATTGTGCACGCCCTCCATCAAGACGGGTTCCGATTGCTGGTGAGTCATCTTGAAGTACTCAACACGGTAACCAATCCTTTTGAGCGATTGAAGGCCATGGGGCGCGCCTATATTCAGTTTGCGATGCAAAATCCTGATATTTACCAGCTTCTATTCGTTATGAAGGAGCCTTTAGAACACGTGGCCAACTGCTTTGAAGACTGGCATGAGGGAGATCGTGCATTTGACATCCTGTTAAAAACAGTAGGCGAATGTCAGGAAATCGGGTACTTTAAAGACATGGATAAAACCATGCTGTCCTTCTCGATCTGGAGTACCATGCACGGCATGTGCACCCTCAGAATCAGTGGGCATTTAGGACACGTAGCAATTGCCAGAGCCAATCAATTGGATCTGGACCATTTAATTGGTGCAGCCTATGAGACCTTTGTAGCAACACTGGAAAAACTAAAATCATAAAATTTTTTACGATAATACTTAACACTGTTTAGTATGAGAACACTATTAATAAAAGTCATTCTGATCCTTACATTAACTAGCCTTTTATTTACCAACAAAGTGAATGCGCAGCAGGTGTTGGACGAATACATCAAGGTTGGTTTGAAAAACAACATCGTACTTCAGCAGAAGAACATCAGCCTTGAAAAAGCAATGCTCTCCTTGAAAATAGCGAATGGCATGTTCTCGCCTTCGTTGAATTTACTGGGCAACTTTATCAACGGGGTGGGTGGTCGAAGTATTTCTTTTCCCGTGGGCGATTTACTCAATCCGGTTTACAGCACCTTGAACCAGCTTACTGGTAGTGACAATTTTCCACAAATTGAAAATGTAACGACAAACTTCCTCCCGAAGAATTTTTATGATGTGCGTGCCCGTGTCTCCATGCCCATTCTTAATACCGATTTAATTTACAATCGCAAAATCCGTCAGCAGCAAACCCTGCTACAGGAATTTGAAGTGACAATTTATAAACGTGAACTCGTGCGCAACATCAAAGTAGCGTACTTCAATTACCTCGGTGCACGCGAAGGGGTATCCATTTATCAAAGTGCGCTTACCCGTGCGCTGGAAGGCAAACGTGTAAACGAATCACTGCTTGCCAATGGAAAAGGTTTACCGGCCTATGTACTTCGTTCAGAAAGTGAAATTGAAAATATCAAAGCGCAGTTGGTGGATGCCGAACGTCAGGTAGAAAACGCACAACTCTATATCAACTTTTTATTAAACCGAAATCCTGAAGAGTCCATCATGACCACCTATTCAGCGGAAGATGATTTATTAAACGCATCTGTACTTGTGCATGAGCCTGTGTCGGTGCAAAAACGCGAAGAACTGATGCAGATCCAAACCTTGAAAGGTTTTAATGAAAATATGTTAAGCATGAATAAAATGTTCTGGTCCCCCAGAATCAGTGGGTTTATAGACATAGGTGCGCAAGCGGAAAATCTGAACTATAACAGCAACGCCAATTATCATCTCATTGGCATTCAACTGGATATGCCGCTCTTTGCGGGATTCACCAACAGGCACAAAATATCCCAATCGCGATTGGAAATAAAAAATACGGAACTCACTGTTCAGCAGGTAAACCGGCAGTTGAATATGAGCACACAAATCTCAAAGAACTCATTGGTGAGTGCTTATCAAAATTATCTCTCGGCACAAAAGCAACTGGAGGCAGCTCAAAGTTATCAGCGTCTGATTGATAAAGGATATAAAGAAGGAGTTAATACATTCATCGAAGCCGTGGATGCCCGTAATCAACTTACGGGTGCACAACTACTGGTCACACTCAATCAATATCGGGTGCTTATTGCCGAAGCCAGTTTGGAAAGGGAAACGGCTGGGTATGAGTTGGAGTAGAAAGCTTAAAGTAGAAAGTTTAAAGTTTGACATTAATGAATATCAATATGAAATCAGTTTCTCTTCTCATCATCTTATCGGCTGCGTGGTTTGTGCAATCGTGCAGCAGTAGTAATGAAAAAAATAAAACGACAGAACGGGCCTTTGAAATTGTTCCTGTTCGCGTGTTGGATATATCACAACAGGAATTGAAGCAGGTGATTCAAACATCAGGGCTCTTCACTACCGATGACGAAACCTATCTTGCCTTTAAAACCGGAGGTATCATTGAAAAGATGTATGCCAAGGAAGGTGATGTCATCCGCAAAGGACAACTGTTAGCGGCCCTCCATCTCACGGAGATTGAAGCACAGGTTGCACAAGCCCGCTTGTCATTTGAAAAAGCAACACGTGATTTTAAACGTATTGAAAATCTTTATGAAGATAGCGTAGCTACGCTCGAGCAATTTCAAAATGCGCGCACCGGCATGGATATAGCCTCCCGTCAGTTGGAAGCGGCCAACTTTAATCACTCTTATTCAGAAATCCGTGCTGTAAACAATGGTTTTGTATTGCGCAAGATGGCCAATGAAGGCCAGGTGATTTCTTCCGGTGCCCCTGTGTTTCAAACCAATGGAGCGGGCCAGGGTAAATGGATTCTGAGAACCGGTGTGAGCGATCGCGAGTGGGCTATGATCAAGGTGGGAGATAAAGCTATTGTTACTACGGATGCCTTGGAAGGCAAGAGATTTGAGGCCACGGTAACACGAAAATCAGTAGGCACAGATACTATGAATGGCTCCTTTGCTGTTGAAGTGACGCTGCAATCACCAGGCAATGGCTTAGCGAGTGGTTTGTTTGGTAAAGCCACCATACAAGGATCGCGCAGGCAGCAAGTATGGAAAATTCCTTATGATGCCCTGCTGGATGGCAATGCTCAATCCGGTTATGTGTTTGTAACGGATGATCGAAAAATAGCACATAAAATCCCCGTTGTGGTTAGTGGCATTGAAAAAGATCATGTCATTATCATGGCCGGATTAGAAAACGTGAAGACGATCATCATCAGCGGCAGCGCCTACCTCAAAGATAACGCTGAAATAAAAATCACCGAATAGCCAGGTACTCAAGACTAACGACTCAAGACTAAGGAATACCATGAAAATATCAGACTACGCAGTAAAAAATTATCAGTTCACGATGGTGATCTTCCTAATGATTATCGCGTTGGGTATCACCACGATTCTCAATATGCCCCGCTCTGAGGATCCTGAATTAAATCCTCCACAATATCCCATCGTAGTGATATATCCGGGCACGAGCCCCAAGGATATGGAAGAACTGGTGGCAGAGCCGCTGGAAAGAAAAATCTCAGAACTCGAAAATATTAAGCAGATCAAAACTACCATCAGCGATGGTGTGGCGGTATTGATGGTAGAATACAAATATGAGAGTGATGTGGATGAGAAATATTCCGAACTGGTGCGCGAGGTAAATGCACTGCGGGGTGAGCTGCCTCAAAATATTGCAAGCATTGAAGTTCGTAAAGTAACCCCTACGGATGTAAATGTAATCCAATTAGCACTTGTCTCAGAAAATGCTTCACGCGATAAGATGGAATATTATGCAGAAGATTTAAAAGACCAACTGGAAAAAATCAAACAACTGAAGCGGGTAAAAATTCATGGTCTGCCCAATCGCATTGTACGCATCGACTTGCAACTGGAGAAGATGGCTCAGTTGCGTATACCTCTTGAAGCTGTGATTGGAAGTCTTCAAAGTGAAATTGCTAATATCCCAGGCGGCAATGTGAATGCAGGAACAAAATCATTCAACATTAAAACGAGTGGCAACTATGCCAACATGGATGAAATCAAAAACACCATCGTATATTCTAACAACAATAAAAATACAGTTCTGGGTGATATTGCTGCAGTCTATAATACCTACGAAGAAGACACTCACATCACCAGGCTAAATGGCTATCGCAGTGTGTTTATTACTGCAGCCCAAAAGCAAGGAGAAAATATCACCAAAACACAACAACTCTATTTACCGGTAATCGAACAATTTAAAGAAAAGCTACCCGCCAATATTGACTTAGTGCATCATTTTGATCAGGCACACAATGTGAACAAACGCTTAAGCGGATTAGGTGTCGATTTTGTCATCGCGATTCTACTGGTGGCGATCACGTTATTGCCATTAGGCCAGCGTGCTGCGATCATTGTAATGATCTCAATCCCTCTTTCATTGGCTATAGGCATTGTGCTGATGAACGCATTGGGATATAGTTTGAATCAATTAAGTATTGTTGGTTTGGTGGTTGCCCTTGGTCTTTTGGTCGATGACAGCATCGTAGTCGTTGAAAATATTGAGCGCTGGATACGTGATGGTCATTCGCGATTAGAAGCCACACTCAAAGCTACTCAGCAGATTGGCTTAGCCGTTGTTGGATGCACAGCCACCTTGATCATTGCCTTCCTTCCTCTTGTATTTTTACCGGAAGGTTCCGGTGAATTTATCCGCAGTCTACCCATGGGTGTGATCACGTCAGTATTAGCTTCGATGGTGGTATCGCTTACGATCATTCCATTCCTATCGAGCCGTCTGTTAAAAGAAAACCATGGACATCCGGAGGGAAACATCTTCATGCGCGGATTGAAAAAAATAATCCATGGAAGTTATTCCATCTTGCTCGACAAAGCATTGGCGAAACCATGGTGGACTATTGCCGTAGCGGTTGTCATTTTCACTGGTTCATTACAACTCTTTCCCTTGATTGGTTTCAGCCTTTTTCCAGCCAGTGAGAAGCCTCAGTTCCTGATTGAAATTACTACTCCGTTGCAATCCAACCTAAACTATACGGACAGCATCACACGACAAGTAGAACGTGAGTTGGGCAAACACGTAGAGATTGCTCACTTTGCCACCAATGTAGGCAAGGGCAATCCACGCATTTACTACAATGTGATTCCCGAAAACGAGCGCACCGACTTTACACAGATTTTTGTGCAGTTAGACGAACAAACTTCTATTGCAGAAAAGCTTGAACTCATTGAAGAGTTGCGTACCAAGTGGAATCCTTATCCTGGCGCGAAAGTGGAAGTAAAAAACTTTGAACAAGGTCCTCCCATTAATGCACCACTTGAAGTGCGCATCTTTGGTGACAATCTTGACTCATTAAGGTCGCTTGCATCGCGGGTGGAAAACATGCTTCAACAAACAGAGGGCACTATTTATATTAACAATCCAGTTGCTCATCTGAAGTCGGACATCAAAGTGGATATCAACAAAGAGAAAGCACAGATGTTGGGTGTTCCTACCGTGACGATCGATCGCACCGTGCGCCTGGCAATAGCTGGACTGAATGTCGGGAAATTCTCTGACGAGAATGGAGATGATGTGAAAATTCTGTTAACAAAAGGCAATACCGGCACCCCTACCCTTGATGCGTTTGACAATTTGTATGTGAATACACAACAAGGTCGCGCCATACCGCTCACCCAAGTGGCTGATTTAAAATTTGAGACATCACCGTTAAGTATAAATCACTTTGACAAAATCAGGATGGTGGCCGTAACCGCGTATGTGGACAAAGGATACCTGGTCAGTAACGTAGTGACCGATGTCATCGTAAATATGGAGGCCATGGATTTACCTGCCGGATATAGCTATGGTATGGGAGGCGAAGTGGAGAGTAGAAAGGAATCGTTTGGCGGTTTTGAGAAAGTGATCATCGTGACCATCTTCTTGTTTATTGCAGTGCTTATCCTTGAGTTTGGAACATTCAAGAGTACGTTGATTGTATTGTCTGTGATTCCTTTGGGAATTGTGGGTGCGGTGATCGCTTTATTACTTACCGGTAACTCACTCTCCTTTGTTGCCATTGTGGGGTTGATTGCGTTGGCCGGCATTGAAGTGAAGAACACCATCTTGCTCGTAGACTTTACCAATCAACTTCGCGAAAAAGGAAAATCCCTAGAAGAAGCTATTCGCGAAGCCGGTGAAGTAAGGTTCCTGCCGATCATTCTTACATCCATGACTGCCATTGGTGGTCTGATGCCGATTGCGATCTCCACTAACCCATTGATATCACCTTTAGCGATTGTATTAATCGGTGGATTGATTAGCTCTACATTACTATCAAGAGTAGTTACCCCGGTGGTCTATAAACTCATTCCGCCAAGGATAAATAAACCTGATAACAAATAGGCGATCCCTCGCTAGGATTATCACGTAACCTTCTCCTTTTCAAGTTTGACTATACTTCCATAATAAACTAAACCAGCAATAATAAATTTTTCCAACCCTACTTATCAAAATGTAAAAGAACAAAACTATATTCCATTAAATTTTGAACTGTTTTAAATAGCTACTTGTAGTCGTGATCATCAGTTTACTTTCCATAAACACATTCGATCTTCGCTTCCGTTCATACTCTTTTAGCTTTTGCTGGTTCGCTTCTTCAGTCTTGGGATTACATTTTGAAAATATTTCCAGCAGGTCGCACTACAATTGTATGACCAGAAAGCATAGTAAGCATGGAAAGTCCTCGCGATAATTGTATTTTTCCCCATGCAAATTACGCTCACCCTGATCATCATCATTGTCACCACCGGCATTAGTCTATATACGATGCAGAAGCCCCGGGTCTTGAATAACCTGATGATGAACCCCTATCTGATCACCTCACAAGGTCAATACTACCGGCTAATCAGTTCTGGTTTTATTCATCGCGATCATATGCACCTGATCTTTAACATGTTCTCCTTTTATTTCTTTGGAACACAATTGGAATACATTTTCCAGGAGATCTTCGGAAGTCTTGGTAACGTCCATTTTATTGCGCTCTACTTATTGGGAATTGTCGTGTCGGATATCCCTACCGTGCTTAAGAACCGGAATAATAAACATTACAACTCACTTGGCGCTTCCGGTGCTGTATCGGCAGTAGTTTTTGCGTGTATTCTTTTTTTACCCTTACGAGATATTTGCTTGTACGGAGTGTTGTGTTTCCCTGGAGTGGTATTAGGATTTTTATACCTGGTCTACTCTTTTTACAGCTCAAAAAAATCAAAGGATGGCATTAACCACGATGCTCATTTGTATGGAGCTTTGTTCGGAGTGGCCTATTGCCTTGTATTTTATCCGGACTCGATGAGAATATTTCTTCAGCAGATGGGTGAGTGGAAATTGCTTTGATCAGTAGGATCGCAGTTGTCAGAGGATAACGATCACAAATTAGAATATGTCCTTTATTTTGTAATTTGAACACAGCATCCAATTAACAACATCATGAAATCATTTCTTACCACCCTCATTTTATTTATCTCTTTCGGGTTGCTCGCCCAACAGCCAGACACCCGTTATTTTGAATTACGGATCTACTATTGCTACCCCGGAAGATTAGATGCATTGATTGAACGTTTTCAAAACAACACCACCCGCATTTTTGAAAAGCATGGAATGGATAACATTGGCTATTGGCTGCCAATCAAAAACGATCAGAATGCACTCTACTATATTCTCGCTTATCCCAGCAAGGAGGCGCGTGATAAATCGTGGAATGATTTCTTTGCTGATCCTGAATGGAAAGAAGTAGCTGCTAAATCCGAAGCCAGTGGAAAAATTGTGGAAGCGGTTACGTCTGTTTTTATGAATGCCTCTGATCTTCTTCCTAAAATAAATACTCCTTCCGTAGGTCAGGATCATGTGTTTGAATGGCGCACGTATACTTGTTTGCCCGGCAGACTTCCCAACCTGATCACACGCTTCAAAGATCATACGTTAAAACTCTTTGAAAAACATCAGATGGAAAATATCGCCTATTTCACGAGCATGGAAAAAGAGAGCCAGTCCAAATTAGTTTATCTGCTTGCACATAAGAATGAAGAAGCTGCCGCTAAATCATGGGATGCCTTCCGAGCTGATCCTGTATGGATAGCTGCAAGAGATGTATCTGAAAAAGATGGCAAGATTGTAGAAAAGGTGGAATCTGTCTATCTCAAGCCATTGAGTTTTTCAAAGATAAAGTAAGCTCACTGACGGGTAGATGAATTGTAAACTTCGTTACTTGATATCAATCCACCACTTCGAGAAGGATTGGGTACTGTCGTTCATATTAACTAGTTCACCAATGATGGGAGTTACCAGTGGCATGTTTACTCGTCTGTTGAACTCGGTAATCTTTACAAGTGGTTCATCCCAGGCATGATTAGCTAAAGCAAATTTAGCGGAGTGGACAGGGAATAATCTTTTGGCATTTAAATCCTGCGCAGCCTGCAAAACTTCCTCAGGCATCATGTGAATGTATTTCCAGCTTTTATCATACTGGCCGTTTTCCAAAATCACCAGATCAAACTGACCAAACTTATTTCCGATTTCAGCAAAATGTGTATCATATCCACTGTCGCCTCCAATGAAGATCTGGAAAGAAGGTGTCTGTAAAACAAAGGAAGTCCAGAGGGCTTTGTTGCGCTGAAGTCCGCGACCAGAAAAATGACGGGCAGTAACCGTGTGAGCGACAAATCCGCTGTCGAGGAGAATTTTTGTATCCCAATCTCCTTCCTTTATGATGTTTTTATCGTAACCCCAATGTTCAAAGTGTGCACCGGTACCCAGTCCGCAGATGATTTTTTTAATTTTCGGCTTAAGTTGAAGAAGTGTTTGATGATCGGTGTGGTCCCAATGGTCATGTGAAATAAAAAGATAATCAATTTCAGGAATATCATTTACTGCGTATGCATCCGTTCCAAGAAAAGCCCTGGTTGTAAATGCCAGTGGTGAAGCGGCTCCGCTTAAAACTGGATCGACCAAAATTCTCTTGCCATCCAGTTGCATGAAGTAAGACGAATGTCCGAACCAAACCAGGATATTCTGTTCAGGATCGAGATTCAATAAATCTGTTTTGGTGGAAGGTATGGTATCTGAAGGTTTAACTCTTTTCTTCTCTGAAAAAAGAAACTCCTTCATCACCGCATAATAGCTTACCCCTTCGGTGAGGTCAGGCGTATGATTACGATTTTGAAAAGAGCCATTTTTATAGTTGGACGACATCTTAATCCGCTCCAATCTTGCTCCATCAGGAGTTTGCCCAAACTTGGGTTGTTGAATGTAAATAACAACAGCCAGCACTAACACAATAATGAGGGATACAACTACGAACATGGTTCTTATGATTACGTTCAATATTTTTTTCATGGAGTTCCATCTGTTGGTGGACTTACCGAGAGACGGATTTGTGATTTTATTATTGTGCCTTACAGAAAATTGGAGGTGGAGGCCGATCCACTATTAAATGTATTCCAATATTTTTTTTAATTTTTTCAAGTCTTTAGTATTTGCTTTCTTCATCATGGATGCCATCATTGGCGCAAACAATTTTGAAAATCCAGAAGGATGACCCGCATTCCGTAAAGTCATCCGCGTTATTCCATGGTCAACGGATTCCCATGTGTAGGTGGTCTCCATCGGAAATGGACCCTCAGCGGTGCGCATGACAAGCTTGTGTCCCGGAATATATTCCACTATTTCGTAGGTATATGAAAGTTGACGGCTCAGGAACTGCGCCTTAAATGCAACCTGAGAACCCACTGCTATGATTATAGACGACTTCCATACCACCGACTTAATATTCACATACCATATCGGTGCATGGTCTGGGTTGGCGGCATAATCAGCTACTTCGTTTTGCGGTCTGTTGATTACTATTTCAGTTACTACGTCTACCATTTAATGCTGCTGGTTGATTATTTTAACTAGCTATTGAGGTTCGTGTTTTTTATAAGAATACTAAATGATAAGCTACCTGGTGAATCACATAAAAGGATACGGCAATTAAATAAGGTGTATAATTTTTCTGGTGATTCTTATCATAAATCACGAGACCTATCAGAATCCCATAAATTATCGCATACTGTACGTTCTGAGTTAATAGCTCAGACCATCCTAGCCATATCGGCCCAATGCGTCCGAATGTAGGTCCTAAAAAAACCAGCGACAATGCGATCATGTATCGCATGTGTTTAGCGGTCGACCTTTTATGATAAATCGCCAACGCATAAAACACGATGAGCAACGTGCTATCAGCCAATGGAAAAAATAAATTCTTGATGTTTCCATGGTTAACTGTCTTCATGATTTGAGGGATGAAAGACAAAATGAGTAAAGGAAAAATGATATAGGAAAACTTGCCGATGGCTCGATGAATAAGATATTTTTTTTTAAGAATTAAAAAGGGTTGAACAATCAGCATCAATATCCAAACCGAAGCAATGATGGCATGAACATGAATAAACAAATCAATGTTGTCCTTAAAGTTTGGGAATTGCCCGATGTAGGTTTTGTAAAACCCAGCTAAAATTAAAGGTATTAGGAGAAGTAAGAAGTAACCGAGGTACTTATAAGACTTTTCCATTTAAGTTTATTGTCATTTGAATTAGTGTTGGGCAAATCAAAACCTCATCATTTATTCTTTAGCATCATTAATCTCGATCCAATACCCATCGGGATCCTGAAGCCATATTTGCTTTACACCATCAACGCGGTTGGTGATTGCCTTTTTATTCCCCTTCCCATCTTCCCAACTAATATTATTTTTCTTTAAAATGACGGTAAAGGTTTCCACCGAAGGAACACTGAGGCAAGTGTGTTGATTTTTATAATACTCTTTCTTTTCCGGTGCCCCTTCAATCACATGCATAGAAACACCTGGCCCGAGGTTATACCATGCATGTTTACCATCATGAAATGGTTCTGGAATAGTATCTAAACCAATAACGTTTTCATAAAATACTTTCGTTGTCTTAAGATTTTTAACAAAGATCGCTACATGATTAATTCTTGGTGAAGTCTTAGCTGATTGTGCAGAGGCGAGCTCAGAGGTTGTCTGAAACAGGATAGATAAAAGGAAGATTATGATTAGGTGTTTCATGCGTCACTGTTATTTAATGCTCTTGTGAAATAACATTGTACGATTCTTATCGGAGAATTTCATTCTTTTAAAATACAAAATTTATCCAATATGTCCTTCGCTTCGATAAGGTGTTTTCCAAGAACTAATAAATAGTCCGTATCATAAGTACTAATGACGAAAATGGGAATTTGATTTTCCGCCAGAGGCTGGGCCAGCGAAGATAAGATTCCCACTTGCGAAAAATCAAGAGGCCCCTCTACTTTAAATGCTCTCCAACCGTCAGTCTTCTTAACGTCAGCCGGAACAATTGATTGATCACAGACAACTGACAATTCATCTTCTGTTTGAGTTATCGAAAAGAAACTTGATTTAAATAGATAAGAAGGGACTGGTTTGTTTTTTGGAAACTGACAAACAGTTAATGAAATTGGTAAGATTGATAGGGTAAGTTTATTCATCAGCGAATTGCTCATTTCAATATAACTCAGATCGGCTTCCTGATATCCGGAAATAAGCTCTTGTCAATACCAGGAATCACGTTGATGGCATTTTCATAATATACTTTTCGCAACACAGAATCCGGCAGTTCCAAGCCATACATCTTCCAATGCGCGTGACGCTTGCGATAGTAATCAAAATACTCATCGCCAGTTTCCAGCACGCGGAAGTAAGTGTAATACTCTTCCTTTTTATATGTGTCTTTACCAAACATCACTCTGTCCTGATATTGAATCATCCACGCACGGGCAAACTTTGGCTGACGACCGAGTTCAGCAAGTACTGCACCCAGTTCGGTATATACATTGGGCAATTCATCAAATAATTTGCCCAGCCGTGTCAGATCATTACCAAACCAACCGAGGTGTGCGTTTATAAATTTTGTTTCGGGGTGTTTGCGAAATACGTGATGTTGTTCGGCAATGATTTCTTCAAACGTAGGATATTTCTCAGGGTCACGATAGCGATCAGGCTCTTGTTTCAACTCAAGCCATCGTTCATTGTTTTTATCTTTTGCATTCCAGAATGAATTGGGTTCGCCTGAATGAATCAACACGGGTATGCCTAACTCTCCGCACTTGGCCCAGATCGGATCAAGCCGTGGATCATCGATGGCAATACGATTTCCTTCGTTGT
>JAYVTC010000058.1:0-6717 GCA_043774745.1 Cyclobacteriaceae bacterium
GAAGCTCTTAGGCATCTGCACCGGGTATGGAGGATCCTATAACCCCGGAAAACAAAACCTCCGCGTAGAAAACTTGTCGAACTTATTGATGCAGGCACGCGAAAGGCTGCTGCAGGTGAGTATCGCCAAGTCAAGCCACGAGCAGGCGCAAAACCAACGCGAGATTGCGTTCGCTGAGATGCGCCAGCTCACGTCACGTATCCTGGCCGAATTAAAATCGTCAGGAACGTTGCCACAAACGGTAGCCGATGCTTCTGTTGTGGCGCGTAAGATCAGGGGGTACATCAGAGGCGGAAGGCCAATTGTACCCACGGATGAAAAGGCTACTGTCAGTGAAGCGGTCACCCGCAAGCGCAACAGTGCTGACTTTGGCAACTCCACGGCTTACTTCGAGAAGCTGCTGCAGACGCTCGGCAACGAGCCCATGTATGAGCCCATGAACCCGGAGTTGCAAATGGTCACCTTGCAGGAAACGTTTAATCACCTGCGCAGCGTGAATGCCGAAGTGGTGCATGCATACTCAGTGTGGAGTAATGCCCGCAGAGAGCGTACCACGTTCCTCTACCTGGGTCCCGTAAGTCTGCACGCCACCGCGATGGCTGTGAAGCAACAGGTGAAGGCCACCTTTGGTCACACCAGCGAAGCGACAGCCCTGGTCCGTAAGATCCGTTTCACCAAACTGAGCAAACGATGAACCTACGCAATCCCTAACCTCTGTACACGCGCTGTGTGCAGAGGTTACCTTTAGAGGTGGAGAAAAGTAGCAGTAGAGAGAATAGTAGGCAGTAGGCAACAAGCAGTAGGCAATTATTCATTATTCGTTATCAATTAAAACAAGTCCCAAACCACTAACCATTTTCAAATCTTCAAATTAACCATTAACCATTAAAAATGAGCCCTTAACCATTAACCTTTACCACTATGAAAACCCTCACCCCCACCTTCATCATCATCGCTTTGCTCGTTGCCGCTTTCCTTGGCGGATATTTCATTCACCGCAATGAGGAGCAAGCAGTACAGCAGAGGATCACCCTCGAGGAGATCCTGTCGATACGCGAATTGCACCTGGTGAAACACACATATCATGATCTTTTCCTGTTGCATCGCAAGAATGACATGAACAAACCGATCCGCGCCATCGTGGAGGTTCCTGTTACGATCACTGCCTACCTTAACCTGAGAGACAT
Source organism: Cyclobacteriaceae bacterium (assembly GCA_043774745.1). Taxonomy (GTDB): domain Bacteria; phylum Bacteroidota; class Bacteroidia; order Cytophagales; family Cyclobacteriaceae; genus ELB16-189. The sequence goes on from JAYVTC010000058.1 coordinate 1,188, forward strand.
ACGATTAGTGTATGAGGGAGACACGCTAAAGAAGGTGATCTTACCCTCTGCCATCCTCGATGAGCCTGCCTACCAGGTAAGTCGTATGGAAATTCTCCCAACGCGTGGCTTTCAATTGCATGCCGGCAAAGACTTATATCCGACAGTAGGAAATTATTTGGCTGATATCATCCGTGCACGCAGCGACAGTGCACGCAGCCTGGCCATCGCCAACCGCATCCTCATACAGGCAGAAGCCGAAGGCAAAGCCCATGTTGAAAGTATACTTAAGACGTTAGGTCATGGAGATGTAATCGTGACATTCGACAGCGATGCCAAAGACAAAGCCATCGCAGAATACCTGGTGACACTTCTTAGAGAAGATTTCCTAAGCCCGGTACTACCCAAAAAAAAATCCGAACCCATTGTCATCGGCTTCCTTCCCCTGCCGAAGTAAAAGGGAGTATTTTTTCAAATGAAACAAGCGGGGCCTCCTCTGAAAAGGATTACCTTCCCAACGATCTCAAGCTTTCTGTGACTTCATGCAAAATGAAAGAGTAAAATTCATAGTTACATGTAACTTCGATCCAAATGAAGGCAATGGACTGAAACGGAAACCCATGAATTCAGAGAGGGCCAAAGGCAACCTGACGCCAAGGGAAAATTCATCGCACATAAAAAAAGTTCTTTAGAAATGCCTCCTCAGTTCAATTTGAGGTTCCGAGCGGATTCGAACCGTCCCGACAAGTCGGGAGAGCTTTTGCAGAGCTCACCCCGACTTGTCGGGGCACTCGGCCACTGCCTTCATTTTATTACTGCATGCATTGCACCATTAATTCCTCTCGCATAAAAAAGAGGCACTTCTTTAGAAATGCCTCCTCAGTTCAACTTTGAGGTCTCGAGCGGATTCGAACCGCTGTAGGAGCTTTTGCAGAGCTCAGCCTAGCCACTCGGCCACGAGACCATATTAGGTGTTCAAAGTTAAGATCAACTTTTAAACACCCAATACCTTCACTTTAAATTATTCAGATTTAGATTCGTCAGCAGGTTTTGACTTTGCTGCACTCATCTTCTCTTTCAACGCGCTCAGTGCTTCGATATCACCCAGTGTAGATTTCTCTGCTTCCTGGTTGATTTTATCGATGCTCTTACCTTTAGGAGCTACCTTCTTCTTAGGGGCTGCTGTCGCTGCCTGAGGAGCTGCTGCTGCTTTTTCTTCTTCGGCAGACCAGGTAGCCTTAAGACTCAACACAATGCGTCTGTCATCTTTAGAGAACTCAAGAACTTTAAATTCATATGCTTCTCCAACTTCTGCTTTGCTGTTGTCTTCTTTTACAAGATTCTTGGCTGAGCAGAACCCTTCAATACCGTAAGGTAACTCTAACACTGCACCTTTGTCGTTCTTGCTGATGATCGTACACTTATGCTCAGAACCAATTGTAAAGATGGTTTCGAAAGTATCCCAAGGATTTTCTTCCAAATGCTTGTGGCTTAGCGCCAGTCTGCGGTTGGTAGCATCCAACTCAAGTACTTGCACATCTAATGATTCACTTACTTTAATGAATTCTGACGGGTGTTTGATTTTCTTAGTCCAGCTCAAGTCTGATACGTGTACCAATCCATCAATACCTTCCTCCAATTCAATGAACAATCCGAAGTTAGTCAGGTTGCGAACAATACCTTTATGACGAGTGCCTACTGCATACTTAGCCAATACATCTTGTCTTGTCCAAGGATCTTCGGTAAGTTGTTTAATGCCTAATGACATCTTACGTTCATCGCGATCGATGGTCAATACAACTGCCTCTAACTCATCACCCACTTTTAAGAAATCCTGAGGATTGCGTAAGTGTTGTGACCAGCTCATTTCTGAAACGTGGATCAGCCCTTCTACGCCAGGCTGCAATTCAAGGAATGCGCCATAGTCAGCCACATTCACAATCTTGCCCTTCACTTTAGAACCCACTGCGATATCAGCGGTCAGCGACTCCCAAGGATGTGGAGTCAATTGCTTCATGCCTAATGAAATTCGCTTCTTATCTTCATCGAAGTCAAGAACCACCACTTTCACCACCTGGTCAAGTTTCAACAACTCCTCCGGATGGCTAATGCGACCCCATGAAATGTCTGTAATGTGGAGTAATCCGTCTACACCACCCAGGTCGATGAATACACCGAAGTTGGTCATGTTCTTGATCACACCTTCCAACACCTGACCTTTTTCAAGGTTAGTAAGGATCACTGCCTTCTGTTGTTCAAGATCTTTCTCGATCAACACTTTATGAGATACCACTACGTTATCGTTCGTGTAGTTGATCTTCACCACTTTCACCTCGATGTTCTTATTTACATAGATATCGAAATCGCGGATTGGCTTCACATCAATTTGTGAACCTGGCAAGAATGCCTCGATGCCGAATACATCGACAATCAAACCACCTTTCGTTCTGCGCTTCACAAATCCTTCGATAACTTCGTCTTTGTCAAGAGCAGTTTGCACACGCTCCCATCCTTTCAATAATTTAGCCTTTCTGCGTGACAATACTAATTGACCCATCGCGTTTTCACGCTCTTCAATAAAGAGGTCAACGATATCACCAATTTTAAGGTTGGTCAGGTCCTTGAATTCTGCCAATGGCACAAGACCATCTGATTTGAAACCGATATTAAGAATTACATCACGGTCGTTTATACCAACTACAGTACCTACTACCAGTTCGCTTTCGTTCACTGAAGTAACGGTACCTTCGTACTGCTTCAAAAGTGCATCGCGATCTTTGGTAGAGTACCCTTCACCAAATCCTTTGCGGTCATACGCATCCCAATCGAAATTTTCTGTAGAGATGGTTGATTCAGTTGCCGCCATTCGCGTGGAAACATCGCGGATCATACGGCTTATGCCTTCTTCTTCTTCCGCTTTCTTTTCTTGTTTGAATTCTGTGAGTTCGTCTTTTTCAAAGAGATCTGCAGCAGCTGCGCCTTTCACGGCTTTCTTTACAGGTGCATCATCCATCGCGGGCTTGGTAGCTTTTGACTTAGGCTCTTCTGACTTTTCTTTTTGCGCTTTCGCCATAAAATTTTCCCTTTTTATACATGCAGCAGGCGGGCTTCTGCTACAAATTTGGTTTATTAATTCTTCCTCTTGACCGGCAAAAAAGAAGCCCCGCCAATCAGCGGGGCTGCAAATGTAATCAGAATTCTTAAAATTGCAGGATTCTCGTCCAAATTCGTACTTAATCCAGATCTTCTGGCTTTAGTGTGCCTGTGGCATAGTCCAGCAGCACCTTTTGGAATAATAGCCTATACTCTGCCTGCGCACGGTCAGTTTGAGACTGAACGAGTATTCTGTTGGCCTGGAGGTAATCAACTTGGTTAGTCACCCCCAGATTGTAGCGTTCTTTTTCCAGCTCAAATGCAATTTCTGCGGACGTCAGTTGTTCAAGAGAAACAGCAAATGTTCTTTTATAAAGTTTAAAATTCTCAAAGGCTCGAACAACATCTGTCTTCACCTGTATCTCTGCATTTTTTGTCAGCTCCTGAGAATTTAGATGTTGCACTTTCTGTTGAACGAAAGCTGTCCTGTTTTGAAGGTTTTGATTGCCTCCAAAAATGGGGACGTAGAGTTGGAGGCCATAGGCTTTCTTTAAATTATCTGTTTTAAACTGTACATCAAAAGGTCGTTCATTCAGATTGCCATACACGTGGTTATAGGCTGAAAACAAAGTACCATATGCACTTAAGGAAGGCATCATGCCTGCGCGGGTGGCCTTCATGGAATACTTTGCCGCTTCCTCATTTTTTTTGGCTCTTAAATAATCTCCCCTGTTTTTAAGGGATGTGTCAAATAAGTTTTGTAGGTCTGCGTCCTCTGATCCAACGGCATTAATATCCCAATCTGGTTTGCCTACATCAAACTGTTCACTCGGATCCATCAACAGCGTTTGTGTCAATAAGCCCTTGTCATTCACTAATTGAATTTCTGCCTGAAGGGCTTTTATTTCTGCTGCCTTGGTTTGAGAGTCTTGCGTATACCCCTCCACCGGAGACCGGCTTCCCAGCTCTACCTGTTGACGCACCAGATTCAATTGTATTTTCAGCACTTCAAAATTCTCCAGCGCTATCCTAAGCAACTCAACATCCACCAGCACGGTGAGATACTGTGCAGATACCGTATTGATAACATCCTGCGCTGTTCTATTGATGTAATAGGATTGCGCCTCGAGCAGGCTTGAAGACTGCCTGACACGATTGATCTGGTAGAAGCCACTGAATAAATTAAGGTTCGCATTGATAGAACCTGTGACTTGCTCAAACTTACCATTAATGACTTCCAGGGTGTTTGGATTGTATGTATTTCCTATGACTTGTGAGGCCCCGGCATTTGCAGAAACCGTAGGACCGAGCCCTGCATAACTGGCCGTGCGTTGCATTTCATTAAGTGTCAAATTGTTCTTTTGCTGATTGAGCAATACACTATTTTTCAGAGCAATTTTGATCGCATCCTGAAAGGTTAATACCTTCTTTTGCGACCATGCCTGCTGAGTTATAATAAGACACCCTACTGCTATTATAATGGCAACCTTTCTTTTCATAATTTAAGTAATTCTATTTCACTATTTCATCTGAATCAACAACTCCATCTACTACTTTAACCACCCGTTTGCTTCGCCTTGCATTTTCTTGCGAGTGTGTTACCTGTATAATGGTTATTCCTTCTTCATTCAATTTTTGAAAGATGTCCATGATCTGTTTTCCCTGATCGGAATGAAGATTACCGGTGGGTTCATCGGCCAGCAATAATTTTGGTTCGCCTACAATGGCGCGGGCAATGCCAACCAATTGCTGTTGTCCACCAGAAAGTTGCTCTGGAAATAAATCCTTCTTGGCTACCATGTTAAAGCGATCAAGCATTTCTGCCACCATACTTTTCCGCTGGCCGCTGCTTACTCCTTTGTATAACAGAGGAGTCTCAATATTCTCATATACCGTGAGTTCATCAATCAAGTGATAAGCCTGAAAAATGAAACCGATATAATTCTTATGCATCTCCGACTTTTGTTTCTCTTTCATTTTATGCACCGGCTCATCAAAAAAGTAGTACTCCCCTGCCGATGGTTCATCCAGCATACCGATAATATTCATGAGCGTGGACTTGCCAGCACCGCTTGGACCCATGATGGTGAGGAACTCGCCTTGCTTCACTTCCAGGTCAGCTCCTTTTAAAATAAAAGTTCGCTGGAATCTGGAATCGATGTACTTGTCAATATTTTTTAACTGAATCATGAAAATGGTTTAAAAAGTACGGGCCTTGACAATTTGCTTTTCCTGTTTTGCTAATTGCATGCCAAGACGGTAATACCGGATTAGACGGTTAAAAACGAGATAGGTTGCATGCTTTATCGTCCGTAAGTGAAAAAAGGTGTCCGAAAGCGGATATTCTAGAGTAGAAAAAAGTAGGCAGCAGGCAGATCACAGTAGGCAGTGGATGAGTTGACCGTTGATCATACTGCCATTGACAAAGTTGGTAAAGACTTTCCTTATTTTTCACATC
>JAYVTC010000059.1:0-14908 GCA_043774745.1 Cyclobacteriaceae bacterium
TCTCCAACCTGCGACAAGAGCCGTAGGCTCGTAACATATTGTAACAACCGATTTTAATCCGTGGAACTAAACACTCCCGCTGACTGTGTGCTGTAGGCACGGAACATTTCCACTTATACTACTGGTAATACAATAATAAACTCACTCCCCTCACCTTCCTTCCCTTCCTGCGCTGCCGCTTCAGCAGACAGGGTCTCCACCTCCAACTCCCCGCCATGCGCCTTTACAATATCATAACTCAATGATAAACCTAAGCCCGTTCCTTGTCCGGTAGGTTTTGTTGTAAAGAAGGGCTGGAAGATTTTATCCAATACTTTTTTTGGAATACCATTACCGTTGTCTTTTACAGAAATTAAAACTTTATCACCAATTTTTTTTGTGATGACTGAAATAGTGGGTTCGTAGTTGTCTAATCTCTGATTCTTTTTTTCATTCACCACATAAAATGCATTGGTGATCAGATTCAAAATCACTCTTCCAATATCCTGTGGCACCACGTTGATGTTAACAATTGTTTTATCATATTCAGTCTTCATAGTAGCATTGAATGATTTGTCTTTCGCTCTTAAACCATGATAGGCCAGTCGCAAATACTCATCCGCCAGGGCATTAATGTCTGTTGGTTCTTTTACACCACTGCTGCTCCGGCTGTGTTGCAGCATACCTTTTACAATATCGGCTGCCCGCTTGCCGTGTTGATTTATTTTCTCGAGGTTTTGTTTTAAATCGTTGGCGATCTCCTTAGCCTCCTGGTTATTTCCCTTATCTATTTCGGCATTCATCTCTGCCACCAACTCAGTACTCACCTCGCTAAAGTTGTTAACGAAGTTTAACGGGTTTTGAATTTCATGAGCAATACCAGCGGTAAGCTCACCGAGGCTGGCCATTTTTTCGGATTGGATGAGTTGGGATTGGGTGGTTCTCAATTCTAAAAGAGTTTGCTCCGCTTTTGACTTTTGACGATCTATGTCTGATTTCTGATTCTCCAATAAATTGTAGGCTTTTTGTTTAAAACGGTTATTGCGAATAAGCAGGAAGACAATGATAAGTATGACGATAAGCCCTGCGCTAAGAGAGAATAACTTTATTTGATTGTTAGCTCTTTCAATTTCAGCTTTAAGGATCTCTTTACGTTTTTCATCTTCGTAAGCAAAACTCTGAATTTGGTTAAGCTTGTCACGATTAAACAGACTGTCTTTCTCTACAACCATCAGCTCCTGGTATTTGAATGCGCTGTCAATCTGGTTAATCTGTTTGTAAAGAGACTTCAATAATTCACTTGCCTGATAAGAATAGCTATAAAGCGAAGTAGTCTTTGTAATTCGGTAGGCCTGTTTGGCATAATAGATACTGGAATCTGGGTTATTGATCTTTCTGAAAACCTCTCCAATGGCAAGATAGCCTTTTATGATATCTGCCTGTGAATTCTCTCGTAAAATGCTCGATCTGTAATACGAAAGCGCTTCATTAAAGTGACCCTTTCGCTCAGCAAATTTACCCATATACAAATAAGGGATAGACCAACTAAAGTGGCTCCTCCTTTCTAGATCGTAGGACAATTTCGTGTAGAACAAGGCTGAATCTAATTCGCCTTTTTCATAATATGCTTCACCCAAAAAACCTGTGATAAGTATATTATTTCTGCCAAGAGACTTGTAGCTACGCTGAACTTCCCTCGCATAACTAATTGCGTTTTCGTAGTCTTTGGCATAAAAGTAAGCTACCGCTATGAAAGCCTTACAATCAGTGATCTCGGATTTATCTTCAATTTGGTTTGCAATTTCCAAAGCTTTAAATGCGTGCTTTAGACTCAGTAAATAATTACCTCTTTCACCTAATGCTACCGACTTTAATTTATGAAGTTTTATCTGCTTTAAGGGCAAGTTCAGTTTATTAGCAAGTTTAAGCCCTTCTGTGGAATAATGGATGCAACTATCTGGCTCGGAATTAGGGTTACCAGCTAATTGTTCATACACGATTACTTTTACTGTGTCATCAGGAAGAGTACGCAATAAATTGCGAAGACTATCGGTATAAGAAGTCTGTGCAATTACCACGCATGGCAATCCTACAAAGGCAAATAACAGAATGGAATAAATGATACTGGAGCTAATCCATGTATATTTTTTATAGATTTCACTCATACTATAATTGATAGCTTTATTATAAACTCAGATCCTTCGCCTTCCATTGTCTTAACGCTCAACTCCCCACCATGTGCTTTCACAATATCGTAACTTAATGATAAACCCAACCCCGTTCCCTGCCCTGTAGGCTTAGTGGTGAAGAAAGGTTGAAAGATTTTATCGATTACTTTTTGAGGAATGCCGCTGCCGTTGTCTTTTACAGAGATCAAAACTTTGTCATCAGACTTCTTTGTAGTTACAGAAACCGTTGGTTCAAATCCTTCTCTAACTTGCTTTTTCTTTTCATCAACTGCATAAAACGCATTGTTGATTAGATTGAGAATCACTCTTCCAATATCCTGCGGAACGATATTGATGATTCCAATCATCTGATCATAATCCGTATCCAAAGTAGCATTGAATGATTTGTCCTTGGCTCTTATTCCATGGTAAGAGAGGCGCAGGTATTCATCACACAAAGCGTTAATGTCAGTTGGTTCCTTTACGCCACTGCTGCTTCTTGAATGTTGCAGCATTCCTTTTACGATGGCATCGGCTCGTTTGCCATGATGGTTTATTTTTTCTTCATTTTCTATTACATCATTCGCAATTGCTTTTGCATCATCTACATTTCCCTTATCCATTTCATCTTTCATTTCAACCAGCAATTCCTTGTTTACTTCAGAGAAATTATTGACGAAGTTCAACGGGTTTTGAATTTCATGGGCGATGCCTGCGGTGAGCTCGCCAAGGCTGGCCATTTTTTCGGATTGGATAAGTTGAGATTGAGTGGATTTTAAATCTGAAAGTGTTTTCTCTAATACCTGATTGGCTTTTTGCTTCTGTCGGTTATTCCGATAAAGAATAAATGCTATAATAGAAAATACACCCAATCCAGCCAGCATGCTATAGGTTCTGATTTTATTTTGATACTCGGCTTTTTCTACTTCAAGTTCCTGCACCTTAAGCTGCTCATCAAAACCGATGTTCTCAAATTGCTTTATTTTTTCAACGCTATTAACGCTGTCTTTTTCAGCCATCGCAAGACCCTGGTAAAAGAAAGCACTGTCCATATTGTTTCGTACCTTATAAATGGATGAAAGTGTAGTATATGCAGTTATCAATTCATCCGGAGAATGAATCGATCGTGAAATATCTAATCCTTTTTTTGCATACCAGAGGCTTGAATCCCTGTCGCCCGAAACGATGAATATGTTGCTCATATTAAAATAAGCCATCGCCAAAGCCTTAAGATTATTTTGTTGCTGACTTTCCCCTATGGCTTTACCAAAATATTGCTTTGCCAATGGATAGTTCCCTTTATTTAAATAGATCGTTCCTAAGTAGGAATAAAGATTTCCATTGAATCTATAAAAACCAGAAGATTCGGTATAAGCCAATGCCTTTTTCTCGAAGACTAATGCTGTATCCAATTGATTAAGTTTGATGAATATCAAACCTAAATTCATATTGATGTTGGCTAAATTTGCCGGATCGCCTACACATTCTGCAATTTTCAATGCTTCGAATGAATTAGACAATTCCTCTTTCATGTTGCCCGTAAAACCATATAGACGTCCCATATCCATGCGGCTGAAAGCTAATACCGTCAGCCGGGCTGAGGCCGGGTCACCCGCTTTTGAAAATCTGGAAACCTGCAGGATATTTTTTTCCGCTTCTTTATCCTCGGCTATTTTTATTGCGCTTAAAAAAGCTTTCAGCGAGCGGGGGTAGTTTTTATCAAGTGATAATGCATAGCCAATATTTTCGAGCGCATCCGCTTCCCATAGCTTTGATTTTAGTTGCCTGGCCAATGCCGCTTGTTCCTGATGAAAATAAAACGAGCTGTCCGTGTTTGCTTCAGAATAATAAAATCCTAAGCTTCTTGCTACTCCCATTCGTATCGTATCGTTATTCGTGCTATTCCAAATGAGTCGTAAACTATCAGCTTGTTCTTTATTCCATGGTTCCCAATAAGAATTTTGCTGAGCCATGGAAACGCAAGGCAGAAACAAAAGGAATGCTATCGTGATAAACAATTTCATATGTATTAATTAGTATAGGGCAACTGAATAATAAACTCACTTCCCACGCTCCGTCCGACTGGGTCATCCGGGCGGGCCTCCTTTGTCTCCACCTTCAACTCTCCGCCATGCGCCTTCACAATATCATAACTTAAACTCAATCCCAAGCCTGTGCCCTGCCCGGTTGGTTTGGTGGTAAAGAAAGGTTGAAAGATTTTATTCAACACCTTTTCAGGAATGCCGTTGCCGTTGTCTTTAACTTTTATAAGGACCTCACCCCGGCCCTCTCCGGAGCCTGCCTGTCCGGTAGGCAGGGAGAGGGAGTAGATGGTGCTTACAGAAACAGTAGGTTCATAACCGGAGAGATTCAGTTTTGACTTTTCATTTACCGCATAGAAAGCATTGTTGATCAAATTCAAAACAACTCTTCCAATATCTTGAGGCACCACATTAATTTTAGGTAGTGAAGTGCCAAAACCAGTTTCAAATTTGGCATTGAACGATTTGTCTTTCGCCCGCAGACCATGGTAAGAGAGGCGCAAGTATTCATCGCACAAAGCATTAATATCAGTCGCTTCTTTTACACCAGAACTACTTCTTGAATGTTGCAGCATTCCTTTTACAATGGCATCGGCACGTTTGCCATGATGGTTTATTTTTTCTTCATTATCCTTAAGCGTATTCAGTATCTCATCGAATAATTGATCATCCCGATCTGCTTTTGGCTTTACGCTTTCTGCTTTAAGCTCTTCAATTAGTTCTGTATTTACCTCACTAAAGTTGTTAACAAAATTGAGCGGGTTTTGGATTTCATGTGCAATACCGGCAGTGAGTTCTCCAAGGCTGGCCATCTTTTCTGATTGGATGAGTTGGGATTGGGTGGATTTTAGATTACTAAGTGAGTTTTCTAACTGCAGGGTTCTTTCCATTACCTTCTCTTCAAGTTCGTTGTTCTGACGCGTCAGTATGTCCTGCTTTTCCACCGATAGTTCTTCTACCTCGATCAGTTTTTTTTGTAGTTCTATGTTGGTGTCTCCCACTTTCCTGGCTATAGCCCAGGACATCATTAAAGCATTGACTAAACCACTAGCTGTCACAAAATACAACCCAAGCTCATAGCGGTGGTAAAATATTAAAATAACTGCAATAAAATAGAGAACAAAGTAAGAGATAAGTCCCAATCGTATCATAGGTATACCTTTCATATTCCATTCCCTTTTGATAAAGGTTATTCTTAATGCTTCTAAATAGTAGAATAGTCCAACAATGTATAGAGCATTCACGATTTGATTTTTGACTACCAGGTAAATAACAAAGGCAACCGAAGAAATAATCAACAACAAATACAGGTTTCTTTTTTTATCATATTGAAGGAATACTCGTATCGTTAGCAAAAAAAATACGGGTGTAAACAAATGATTGAATCGATGAAAAATATTAAACCAGTTTCGCACTTCAATCTCAGGCATGTACAAGAGCGCAAAAATGGTTAATAACCAACCAAGGGAAATACCTAAAGTATAAATGGAGTAGTACAAATTTTGAGTTCCCCTCCTATAGAAATAGAAGAACCCTCCATGCAAAACGGATAACATGAAAAACAAACCAGCAAAGAATAAAGAAGTTATAAGAAGGTAAAGAGGCCGATAGACGGTAGTATATGTATCAAAGGCCGCATCTCCACCAATGGTTGCATTTATTACAAAAGCAGCCCAGATGTCATGGTAATATGGGCTTGGATATGCGAACCGAACAGCAAGTACCTGGATGCTATCTTCCGATAGATTAATTGTGAAGGGCAGCCCCAACATATTTACACCTTCTACTTTTGCAGGGTCGTTATCTATCTTTCCATATGTCTTTACCAGATGCCCATTCAAATAAACTTCCGATGCACCTACAGCATTAAATGACATCATCAGGTGCTTTTTTGAAAGGCTGTCTGCAACCTTTAATCGAAGCCGGAACCATCCCAGATGATTGGGATGCGATTTGATAAAATCATAAATATCCAGGCTATCAAATTTTCCCTTCTCCCAGTCCTGATCGTTGAAGGAAGGGTCTGCCCATTTCTTATCATCACCAGCATGATACTTCCAACCGGTGAGCAGTGTGTCTCCTTTTGGAATGTGATCATAATAGAAATAGTCTTTGGTTGCTTCCTGATTTGATGATACTTGAGCCAAGCCATTTAAAAATCCGAAGATGAATACTAAGACAAGGTATTTTTTCATTCCAATTGAATTTTAAAACTTACGTTACTGATAAAACAATTTCAAACTTACTTCCTTCGTCTCCACCTTTAACTCTCCTCTATGTGCTTTCACAATATCATAACTTAAACTCAGCCCTAAGCCCGTTCCCTGTCCAGTGGGTTTGGTGGTGAAGAATGGCTGAAAGATTTTTTTTCAGTATTTTTTTGAGTTTGCTCAAACGTAGAAAAGTAAATGCGGCAGGTCTTTACATCTTCATTTGATTGGTCAGTAGTTTAATAAGCTCAATTAAATTCACTTCCTGCTCCCAATTCAAAATCCTGCCCCGAGCTACGCGGCTATTTTTAAAGATAAGATTTTATCCCCGCTTTCTTCCTTTGGTCAGACTACTTTTTACTTGTTAAACCCAGCCGCCCAATCCAAATATCACCGGCCTTTTTACTGTATTGAATCTCTTCATGTCCGTGGAGGACAATCTTATCCTCCCTAAATCCATTTTTTGAAATCTCTTTGATATCTTCCTCACTGAGTTCATCCAGATCTTTAAAGAGAAAGATCTCATCATCATATAATTCCCAATCAAAGTCAGATAAATTATACTGCCTGCTCCCCCATTTCTCATAGGGGAAATCTTTCTGCTCTTCACTTTTTCGGTAATAGTTACTGCGGGTTTCTCCTGGGTTGTCAACACGCGCACATACCACCTGACTGCGATGCGTGTGAGGATCATTGAGCCACACATGCAAGTCATAAGCAACGCCAGATTTTTCAAACGCTACTTTCCACGCATCATGAACCTGAAGCAATCGCACGAGAATATGTTTGAAGTACCAGGGCGGAATAATTCTTTCTGCTAACCGGCTCCACGGATCGATTTGTATTTTCACATACACCTCGCCTCTGGCTAAAAAGGTTTCAAGTTCCACGCTTCGTTTATGCTCAAACCATCGGTCGAGCTCTTTTATTCTTCGCCTCCATCCTCTGATTTTTTTCTTATTCTTCGCTAACATGTTTTTTGAAGATCTTTTTTACCAGCGTAATGCTCAATGCATTTCATTTAATGTTTCCATCATGCAAGCATCAAAAAGAAAATTAAAAAATAGTCTCTATTGTTTTTGAATCATTTCACTCTTTATGAAAAGCCGAAGGTGTTTTTTGAAAATACGCTTTAAAGCATTGAGCAAAATAGGAAGGTGTCTTGAAACCCACCCGTTGGGATACCTCACTTACTTTATATCCTGCTTCGAGTAACTCAATTGACCGTTGAAGTCTGTAGTGCTTAACAAAATCGCTGATGCTCTGATTTAAAATTGACTTCAACTTTCGGTTCAACGTGCTCTTACTCATCTCCATTTCAGTAGCCATGAGCCTGGCATTTACATTAACATTAGCCAGATGCTTATCCAGGCATCTTTTCAACCTCAGAAGAAAAACCATTTTCACCGTCATTACTCCCGGTTCCGGGCTCGTAGTACGAAGGTTTTTATCCTGCCGTTTCATTACTGACACTGATTTGGTAATTCTATTTAAGCTTTAAAAAATATCGGTTGATCGAAGATCAAAGTTACCTAAAGCAAAAAGCAGTGATTCGCAAAATTGAATCAATAACTATGAGTTTTGAGTCAATCTTCGCTATCCATCATTAAAAATATCACCTCATTAAAAGAGTCAATGCAATTGAGCAGCATTGGAGTAAGTTAAAATCCCACAGATTCTTTAAGAAAAGCAGAAGGTGTTCTTTGATAATACTCTTCAAAGCTTTGTGAGAAAAGGGCAGTCGTTTTGAAACCCACCCGTTGCGAAACCTCGTTCACTTTATATCCGGCAGAAAGAAATTCAGCAGCCCGTTGAAGTCTGTATTGGTTAATGAAATCGCTGATACTCTGATTTAAAATTGACTTAAGCTTATGGTTCAACGCACTTTCGCTTATTTCCATTTCATGAGCCATGATCTCCGCATTTAAATTGGGTTTATTCAAATTTTTGTCCAGTCCCCTTTTCAACTTTAAAAGAAAAATTATTCTCTCCGTCATTACCCCTGGTTGTGGGCGGTATTCATCAAGATTTCTACTAGTCTGTTTCATAATTAAGTCCTTTAGATGAAGTGATGCTATTAAATTTTAAAAATTGCCTGGTAATGTTGGGATCAAAATTATACCAAAGCAGTAGGCGGAGGATATCAAAATTGAGTCAATGACTACAAATTTTGAGTCGATTTTAACCTTCGGTCACTGAAATGGGCGAATCCGAGAAGATATTCGCTATGTTTCACAAAGCGCGACTTTCAATTAACTTATCACCAAAGTTTACGTAAGCACCTCAAAGTAATTGCATCATGCTCCATCTCAACGATATCAAAAAAGCTTATGGATCGCGCATCATTCTTCAGATTCCCCAACTCGACATCCCCGATGGGGCCTATTGGATCAAAGGAAATAACGGTTCGGGCAAAACTACCCTGATGAAAATCATGGCTGGTATCAACCCTTTCGAAGGCACCGTGCTATTGAACTCCGTTGACTTAGTTAAAAATCCCATGGTCTATCGGCAGCAGGTTTCCTTTGCGGAAGCAGAACCAGTTTTTCCCGGCTTCGTCACCGGATGGGATCTCATTCATTTTGTGCAGAACACTCGGAAAGAAAAAGAAGAAAGCCTGCAAGCATTGGTTGACTATTTTGGTGTGCGCAGTTTTCTGGATTACACCGTGGGCACCTACTCCAGTGGCATGACGAAAAAACTTTCACTGCTGCTCGCATTCATAGGCAATACCAACCTGATTCTGCTCGATGAACCACTGATCACCCTCGAAGACATTTTTCTTCCGTTATTATTTTCGTTAATAAAACAGCGACAAAAACAAGGCACCTCCTTTGTGCTTAGCTCCCATCAGCCCTTTCGGGATGATCAGTTTATACCCGATGGAAAAATTGTAGTGGAAAATCAAACCGCACAATTTTTTGCATCATGAAAGCCATCCTTCACATCATGATCAAGGCGCTGGTGATGCCCTTCTATAAAAATCACGCAGGACTATTGTTCTTCGTCTTCTTTCTCATGTTTGGCATAGTAGAATCCACACAAATTGTATTCTATCATCAGTCATTGATTTATGGCGCGCTGAGTTCAGGTATTTTTTTATTGATCGTACTGATGATCTGGCTACTCTATCAACTTAAGTCACTTCACTTCTTGGTCAAAACATCGGGTGAAGATTCTTATCTGTTTCTCCATCACCTTGCCGTAATGCCGGCAACACAAAGCTTCATTTGTTTGATGGCGATCAGCTTTCTCACTTTTCTGCCGGTCTTTGTTTACACAATAGCGATCTATATCATCGGCATCCAAAATAAATTTTATGATAGCCTTGCCATCGTCTTTATTTTTCAATTTGCTTTATGGCTGATGAATGCTGGAGTGCTCAACTACACCCTACGCAATCAACACATCTCAGCACGCATCACCTTGCCCACACTTAGCTTACCATATCAAAGAACACAGCTCGGTATCTATGCAGGCTATCTTTTCAAAGAAGAAAAATCAGCCATTATACTCAGCAAGTTATTTTCATTGACCTTGATCTACCTCATCAAAGAAACGCTGGAAGTGGGCGATGATTTTCGCATCATTGGCATCACGTGGTTGTTTGCCTTGCTCTCACACACGTACCTGGTTAACAAACTAAAAGTATTTGAAGATCAATCCCTGAGCTGGACAAGAAGTCTCCCGATCTCACCAGGCAAAACTTTCATCACTTACTTCTTTCTCTATGTCCTGCTCATGATACCCGAACTTCTATTACTGACCGGCAGTATTGGCAAAGGACTTTCTTTCATTCAACTATTTTTATTACCCGTCTTTTCCAGTGCGTTCCTGATTACCATTCACAGTTACTTATTTAAACCCAATCGTGATCACGATAAGTTTGTGACTTACCTGTTCTGGTTGTTCATGATTTGCTTTATGTTGGTTTTGAGTAAGATGATTTGGGTGGTGGGAGCGGCTTTATTGTTGATTTCATTGCTGTTATTCAAACAGAGATTCTTTACCTATGAGCTAGTAGAAAAATAAACTTGAGAAAACTTACCTAGCGGAGATCCCGCCTCGGGGCGCAGAGTGAAAAGCCAACGAAAAAGCGGAGTCCCCGAGGCGGGAGACTCCACTTAGAATGTGCGGTTGAAAAGTGAGCTAATCAGAAAATAGTAACTTAACTAGTTAAATAACCGTTAACGATAATTTTAAATGACAACGCTCTCTTGACAAAGAAAAATATCATACTGACTGGTTTCATCATTGCCAAATTCGTACTCCAATACACGCTGATCAGCGCTGAATACGATTTACAACGCGATGAATTTCTCCATCTTGATCAGGGGCATCACCTGGCATGGGGCTATTTGTCTGTTCCTCCCATAACCTCCTGGATTTCTTACCTTATCTATCTTCTTGGCAACTCGGTATTCTGGGTGAAATTTTTTCCTGCCCTGTTCGGAGCCCTAACCATCGTGGTCGTATGGAAAGCCATCGAGGAATTACGTGGAAATCTGGCAGCACTTATCCTGGGAGCCACTTGTGTTTTCTTCTCTGCCTTATTACGATTGAATACACTCTATCAACCCAACTCATTGGATGTATTAAGCTGGACTACCTTCTATTTTGTGCTGATCAAATATTTCAATTCAAAAAATCCCAACTGGTTTTTCGCAGTGGCAGCGGTGTTTGCCATTGGATTCTTAAACAAGTACAACATCGCCTTTTTATTGATTGGTCTTGTGCCCGCTATTCTACTCACGGAACAGCGTAACATCCTCAAAGAGAAGAAATTTTATCTCGCCATCAGCTTAGGGTTCGCACTTATTTTCCCAAACCTGTTGTGGCAATACCAAAATAATTTTCCCGTCCTCCATCACCTGAAACAATTAGCTGACATCCAGTTAGTCCATGTTAATCGATGGGATTTTTTTAAGGGTCAGTTACTTTTCTTTTTCGGTTCGTTGTTGGTGATCATCGCGGCACTTTATGGTTTATTGTTTTATGCACCTTTTAAAAAGTATCAGATCTTCTTTTGGTCGATGTTTTTTACACTCGCTGTCTTCGTCTGGCTTAGGGCGAAGGATTATTACGCCATTGGTCTGTATCCTATATATATTTCTTTTGGTTCCGTTTTTTTTGTGGAGACATTGAACAGCGGCTGGAAGAAAAATTTGCAACCGGTGCTCATTGCCATTCCGATGTTGATCTTTATTCCGATGTATCAAATTGCTTTTCCCAATAAGGGTCCTGAATACATTATAAACAATTCGGGGCCTGACAAGAAAATGGGCTTGCATAGATGGGAAGATGGTAAAGACCACGCACTACCTCAGGACTATGCCGATATGCTGGGCTGGAAAGAACTGGCAGAAAAAGTGGATTCCATCGCTGCCACATTGCCTGATCTCGACAAGACATTGATATTGTGCGATAACTATGGTCAGGCGGGTGCCATCAATTTTTACACAAAAAACAATAAGGTGATCGCGTCATCCTTCAATGCCGACTATATTGATTGGCTTAACCTTGATCAGAAAATTGTCGATGTTATTTTAGTAAAGGAAATGGATGACGAGGACAAAGAGAGAAAAGAAGAGATTCCTTTGTTTGACAGCGTTTACCTGGCCGGTAAAAGAATTAATTCATTTGCCCGGGAACCAGAGATATCCATCTACGTACTGCGAGGAGCAAAAGTGGATATTATGCAACGCATCATAGCCGAACGGAACGAAAAGAAAAATTATGACTAACATTGGTATATCCAAATGAAAGCCAGCATCTACACCCAATACGGCCCACCCGAAGTACTTCAACTTAAAGAAGTGCCCAAGCCAACACCCAAAGACAACGAGGTGCTTGTGAAAATATATGCCACCACCGTTAACCGGACTGATACAGGATTTCGGGTGGCTGAATATTTTGCTGTGCGCGTAGTCGGGGGTCTATTCAAACCAAAGAAAACCATTTTAGGAACTGAGTTCGCAGGGGAAGTTGAGTCAATCGGAAAAGATGTTACCTTATTTAAACCGGGTGATCTGGTTTTTGGATTGAATACTTACGTTTTTGGAACCCATGCGGAATATGTTTGTGTTCCTGAAAAGAAATCCATCGCCATCAAACCAGTTAACATGTCGTTTGAGGAAGCGGCCGCGGTGTGTGATGGATTAATGCTCGCCATCAACTACATCCGCAAAATCGATTTTAGTAAGAAACCCAAAATACTGATCAACGGTGCCTCCGGCTCGATTGGCTCGGCCAGTGTTCAACTCGCTCACTATTATGGTGCAGAAATTACAGCTGTGTGCAATACCAAAAATCTTTCTTTAGTAAAATCATTAGGCGCTAATGAAGTGATTGATTACACCCAACAAGATTTTACGAACACAGACAAATTGTATGACGTTGTGCTGGATGCAGTCGGTAAGAGTACGTTTTTCAAATGCAAAAAAATACTGAAGCCAGGTGGTGTTTACTTTTCAACCGAACTTGGTCCGGGATGGCAGAATGTTTTCTTACCGCTGATCACACCACTGCTCGGAAGTAAACGAGTGAAGTTCCCCATCCCCACCGACAGTCAAAAAGATATTCTGTTTTTTAAAGAACTGATCGAGTCGGGAAAATATAAAGCGGTAATCGATACAAAATATCCACTAGAACAAATTATTGAGGCCACCCGCTATGTAGAAACCGGGCAGAAGACAGGGAATGTGGTGATCACGGTGCAACGTAACAACTAACTCCTTAAACCTACCAATTCCAGCTTCCAGGCCCTCAATTCTTCTAAACCAAAAGCCAGTTTGGTTGTTATAAGGTTATGTTTTCATTCTTCAAATCAGACCCAGCGAAAATGCTGGAGGCGAAACGGGCAAAATTGCTCGAAGAGGCCATGCACATACAAAGGTCAGGAGACCTTAAATTGTACGCAGAAAAAATAGTCGCCATCGATCAACTCGAAAAAGAAATTGAAGCGCTTCAATCAAAAAAATAGTTCAGTCATTGACCCATCTGCCACAATCTTCTGGTTTAGGAGAGATCTGCGGTTGCAAGACAATGTAGGCCTTTTTCATGCATTAAAGGAAAACGAAGATGTAGTACCCATCTTCATTTTCGATACCACTATTCTAGACAAGCTCGAAGACCAAACCGATCGAAGAGTGGAGTTCATACATAACTCGCTCAAGCTGATACAACAGCAGTTGGAAGAACTAGGAAGTTCTATGATTGTGTTTCATGGAGATCCTCTGAAAATTTTCAAAATACTAAAACCAAAAGCGGTTTACACGAATCACGATTACGAACCATACGCACGTCAGCGAGATGAAGTCATAAAAAAAATTCTCATTGAAAAAGGATCCGATCTCAAGACCTTCAAAGACCAGGTGATCTTTGAAAAAGATGAAGTCACTAAAGACGATGGTAAGCCCTACACGATTTTTACGCCTTACAGTCGCAAGTGGAAATCATTGATTACACCGGCACATATCAAGAGCTATCCTACCGAAAGTCATTTCGGGTCCTTCAAAAAAATAAAAGGCGTATTGCTTCCATTGTTGCAAGAAATAGGATTTGAATCAACAGGCTTACCGTTTCCGGAACGCTTGATCAAACAATCCATCGTTGAGAAATATGATCAGCAAAGAAATTTTCCTGCAATAGAAGGAACAACCAAACTGAGTGTGCATTTACGCTTTGGCACGGTAAGCATTCGTAAGCTGGCACAAGTAGCACAGAAAACAAATGAAGTGTGGTTGAATGAATTAATATGGCGTGATTTCTATCACATGATTCTATGGCATTTTCCGCAAGTAGAAAAACACGCTTTCAAACCCGCCTATGATCACATTCAATGGCGCCATGATGAAAAAGAATTCAACGCATGGTGCGAAGGCAAGACTGGTTATCCTATCGTAGATGCCGGCATGCGCGAACTGAACAACACCGGCTTCATGCATAATCGCGTGCGCATGATTGTTGCGAGTTTCCTCACCAAACACTTACTCATCGACTGGCGGTGGGGCGAAGCCTACTTCGCAAAGAAACTTCTCGACTTTGATTTAGCGGCCAACAACGGAGGCTGGCAATGGGCAGCAAGTTCGGGCTGTGATGCTGCACCTTACTTCCGCGTATTTAATCCTACCTTACAAACAGAAAAGTTTGATCCGGAATTAAAGTATATTAAGAAATGGGTACCCGAGTTAGGAACGAAGGATTATCCAAAACCAATTGTCGATCATAAGTTTGCGAGGGATAGAGTGTTGAAGGTGTATAAAGAGGCGTTGAACAGTAGTGAGATATAAGACGTAAATATCAAGACATTAGTCAAACAGATGAAAATACTCCTCACTGGTTCAACCGGATACATTGGCAGAAGATTGTTACCTGCACTAATAGCCGATGGTCATGATGTGATCTGTTTAGTGCGTGATCAGCGCAGGTTTGATTGGGATGATTTTTCGAAAGAAGATCTGGCAAAGATTTCGGTAGTAGAAGGTGACCTCTCGAAAGAAGCAACACT
>JAYVTC010000060.1:0-3253 GCA_043774745.1 Cyclobacteriaceae bacterium
GTCTTCGATATAGATCGCCGCATCGTGGATGGGTGGGGCGGGGGTATGTTGGGTGCCGGTCATTGGCACCAGGGTGTGGATGTGGGTGAGGAGGGTGGATTGAGTCATGTGTGGGATTGTAAGTCACGCTTTTGAAAGACTAGCGATGTATAATCACGCACGGCGTGTATATTAGTCGATGATCAAATCTTTCAAATCATCCGACACTGAACTGTTGGCAAAAGGCCAACGTGTTCGGCGTTTTATCAATATTGAAGCTGTTGCGCGACGCAAATTGCGGCAACTTCAGATCGCAGGACGATTGGATGATCTACGCGTGCCACCAGGAAACAGATTGGAGGCATTGAAGGGTGATCGTCAAGGGCTACATAGCATTCGTATCAATGATCAGTGGCGTATTTGCTTTCGGTGGAACGAAAGTGGTGCTATGGATGTGGAGATCGCGGACTATCACTAAACGAGAGGATTGATTATGCAATTACTTGACCCTGTAATTCCGGGTGAAATACTACTTGAAGAATTTCTTCAGCCAATGGGCATAACCCAATATCGACTGGCAAAGGAAATCAGCGTACCGCCACAGCGTATTAATGAAATTGTGGCGGGCCGACGCGTGATTACTGCCGACACCGATCTCCGGCTTTGTCATTTCTTTGGCCTTTCCAATGGCTATTGGCTGCGAGCGCAAGCAGCCTACGATACCGAGGTTGCTGAGCGCAAATTGAGTGCCGTATTAACTAAGATCAAGCCGTGGTCGGTTCAGCAAGCGCAGGTTCTCAAATAGGACAATGTAGTGCGGCTGATTCATGCACTTGAACAACTCATCCAATTGCTCACGCGATACGCGATAGGTCTGGGCAGAGAAGTCATAGTATTCCTAAAGCATAACTTCGTATTTGCACCAGATGGAAGGCACCATTTTATGTCTCAAACGATGCATTTTGACGATTTATGACATGCAAATTTGGGATTCCGTTAGCCTTGCTAAAGTGTCAAATATACGAGTATTTTTGCTCCACGTCGATTTACGCTGATCCATTCAGCAGGGTTGCTCATTAGAAAATTCCAATTTGCAAGTGTAAGATCATCTGGGTGGAATTCGTACTCATAATGAAGATGCCCAGGATCATCGTAAATGATGTTCCATCGTGGCGGACTCACTGCAAAATTTCGCCGTCCTGATGGTTCAGGATCTGGAATTTCTCGATTTATTAATTCTGCTTCCTCAAGCTCTTCAGGTGATATATCTAAACTTGATAGCGAGTCTGACGGCATTGCATAACCTGCCTCAAAATCATAGGTTAGACCATCATGGGAGTCTATATCTTCACTCTCCTCTATATCTTCACTCTCCTTGGTGTACCAATATGTGTGAAATGATTCTTCATCTTCTAGTGGTGAATCGCCATTTTCATCCCAAATATATCCCGATTCCAGAAAGTCACTTCGCAAACGTTCAGGATCATACTTTTCAAAGAATGAAACTGATAGTTGATCTGGTCGAATCTTCAGGCCGATAACTCCTTCATACTCATCAATAATAAAATGACCTCGTAACATTTCCCAGTATGCTTCAGCTTTCGCTTTCTTTGTATCGCCAGCAACAAGACGCCCTAATGCACCTATTGCCAAGTCAGCAAGTTGTATACCAGCATGATGTTTTGAATCTACTAGCCACGCATGGTTATAAATGCTAGTTTTTCCTTCTGTGGATGCTATTGATCCCACGATCTGTAGTGTCTGTAGAATCCGCCTTTTTGTGGTCTTGTCATCTTTTTCTCTATCGATGATGATCTGAGCTGCTGTTGATCTTTGCTTGGCAATGTTATGGACAATTTTGAGCAATTCTTCCATCGCTTCGACTCTTGCACTTTCCTCATCTTGTTCAGTCCTTTCGCGATCAATAATGTACGCAATATAGTTGGCCTTGTGATCATTTAACGAGCTCAACAAACTCAAATACAATTTGCGTCGTTGATCCGGTTTCATCTTTTTGTATAGACTTTTGGAATCCGGTGACCACTTTACTTCCTTATCGACATCATCCAAGTTAGGATTATCTATTGGGATATCCGACTCGTTTAGAATGTGCTTGAAGTCTCGTTCTAAAGACAGCAAATATCTTTCATCGATGATGAAACCACCAATAGCGAGAACTTTGCTTTCAAAGGGTATCGTGTCGTCAAGAAAAGTAATAATCATGGCTCATTTTTGAGTGGTTTGTGCTGTCATTTCTCCAACAAATCTGTTGAAACGCAAAGTAGGCCAAAATCTAAGTAGCGGCGTTTCGCGTCATCAACATATCTACCTGCATCTAATTCATCGAAGTATTTTTGCATCGCTGCGAGCAAATCAGTTATAAAATCTTCCAAATTAATAACTACTCGCCCATCTTTTAACTTCGTTTTATGTAGGTCAGATCGCGCATCAACGAAAGCATAAGATCCTCCTTCGGAATAGTCATGGACTAATTTGCATCGTAGATCACCATAAAGCCTTTCGGGCACATAGAAAGAATCCATATAGACTCCAACAAATTTTATGTATTTTGCGCGGGTGGTTTTCGTTTTACGGTAGCGAAATCCAGCGAGATAATCTATAAAACAACTACCCAAAATAAAGGCCCCGATTTTTGAGCCTCCATTGGATGCACGCAAAATATCGGCAAAAGCCATATCCCGCAGATGTTCCTTAATATGATCTATTAATGCGGCATCAGTAATGTTCATGTAAATACTATAGCCTCTCAGATTGAAATCTGAATGCAAAGACATCGGAGGTTTCTGAAACCTCCGATGTCTTTCCGAAAATCAGATCTGAATGCCTATAACTCATCTGGCTGGATTGAGCGGTTCTGTTTTATTTGCTTTGTGTCCCAGCAGAGCTTCGTCTGCCTGCAATTCCAGCACGTCAAGCGATGAAGCGAATTGCTCATTCCAACGCTGTTCGTCTTCGAGCGATTCCAGAATCCATTTGGCAAAAATATCCTATTGGCCTGCTTTTAGCGCAGATACTTTTGAGTTTTGAGATGGCCTTTTCAAGAAGTGCTGTCATGTGGAAATTTTACTTGACTAGAAACGGATTGTCTTCCACCCCACGCACTTTCAAAAACAACGCATGTACCCGCGTGTCCCGCGTGAGTTCCGGATGAAACGAGGTGGCCAGCATGTTGCCCTGCCGCGCGGCCACAATCGTGCCGTCGTCGAGTTTGGCGAGCACTTCCACGCCTGCGCCCACACTCTCGATCATCGGT
>JAYVTC010000061.1:0-12748 GCA_043774745.1 Cyclobacteriaceae bacterium
CCCAACTTTGAAATCTTCATCATTGGATACCCTTCCAGACAGCCGTCAAATGATCCTAAAATCACTTTACTTCCTCACCCAAATTTTGTTCGGTTAAGCTTTAGGAGAGTGCTGATACCGCTCATGATCCTTAAAAAAATACATAAAGTAAGGCCTGAAGCCATTATAGTCAATACCCATGAATTACTGATAGTTGCCGTGCTGTACAGAATATTCTTTGGTGGCAGGATCATCTATGATGTACAAGAGAATTACTGGCGAAATATTCTTTGGACAGACGCATTTCCTCCAGTTTTAAAACATCTGGTTGCCCTGTGGGTAAGGAGTAAAGAAATCCTGTTATCGAGGTTCTTTCATCTTTTCTTTTTAGCCGAAAAGGGCTTCCAAAAAGAAATGAAATTCTTTCGAAATAAATTCATCATTCTGGAGAACAAGAGTATGCTTCCGCAAGGCCTTAGCAAAACAAAATCGAGCCGAAGGATCAAACTACTTTTCAGCGGAACCATCAGCGAAAGTACCGGTGTGTTTGAAGCCATTAACCTGGCCAACAGGCTACACGCACTGGACCAGTCGGTGAGCCTTCATATCATCGGTTATTGCGCCATCACCTCTACGTTGAAAGCAGTTAGGGAGGCCATCCAGGGCAAACCATTTATCACCTTAGCCGGAGGAGATCAACTGGTGCCTCACCGTGAAATACTAAATCAAATTTACAGCTCCAACTTCGGCATTATTTATTACCCTTCCTCCTCTCACACTGAGAATAAAATTCCCACCAAGTTGTATGAGTATTTGTCGGCTCAGCTGCCCGTGCTCATTCAAAACTATCCACCATGGGCAAAGCTTTGTGAGCCTTCTCAGGCGGCCATTCCCATCGACTTCACATCCACCATTGATGCTCCTACTTTATTACAGAAAATGAAACAATCCGATTTCTACACCACCGCCCCAACGGATGTTCTCTGGTCTTCGGAAGAAGAAAAACTGCACGAGGCCATGAATAATGTTTTGGTCTAAAATATTTTTTAGGCTAACCTAAACTTTTATATTTGCCCACCGACTGATCCACTCATGCTTAGTCTCACAGAAGAAAACTACCTCAAGGCCATTTACCATCTTTCTGATGGTGGCTCAAAAGCGGTACTTACCAACGAACTGGCGGAAGCCATGAACACTAAAGCCGCCTCTGCCACCGATATGATTAAAAAGTTGTCGGCCAAAGAATTTATCAGTTATGAAAAATACTATGGCGTCAATGTTACCCCTAAAGGAAAAGCTGAGGCGTTGATGGTGATTCGCAAACATCGGCTTTGGGAAACCTTCCTGGTAGAGAAGCTTGGCTTCAACTGGGACGAAGTGCATGAAGTGGCCGAGCAACTGGAACACATCAACTCATCACGACTTATTGAAAAGCTGGATGAGTTTCTGGGATATCCTAAAGTCGATCCGCACGGAGATCCGATTCCCGACAGCAAAGGAAAAATCAAGGTGCAGCCTCAAATCCCTTTAGATCAATTGAAGAAAGGGTATCATGGAAAAATTGCAGCGGTAAAAGATTCCGATTCGAATCTCTTAAAGTACCTCGATAAGATTGGGGCCAAACCGGGAACGAAAATCAAAATTCTTGGCAAAGAAGAATACGATGATTCGTTGGAGATATTAATTAATGATCATCGGGTATTCATCTCAAAAGAAGTATCACAAAATATTTTAGTCTCGGAATAATATGAGGAAACATGGCGTTTCAAGAAAATCACTCAGTGAAGTACATGCTTCGGTGGATGCCACCAATCGCAAAGGCTGGAGAAAATTGTTTGCCTTTTTAGGACCTGCCTATCTGATCAGTGTAGGCTACATGGACCCGGGTAATTGGGCAACGGATATTGCCGGAGGAAGTCAGTTTGGTTATTCACTAATATGGGTGCTGCTTATGTCAAACCTCATGGCATTGCTCCTGCAAAGTCTGAGTGCACGATTAGGATTGGTGCGCCAATTAGACCTGGCACAGGCATCCAGAACATCGTATCATCCCTTTATTAATTACTGTTTATGGATACTTGCCGAAATTGCCATTGCCGCCTGTGATCTTGCCGAAGTGCTGGGAATGGCCATCGGTTTACAACTCTTGTTTGGCCTACCGTTAATCTGGGGTGTTTCATTAACTGTGCTAGACACACTCCTTCTTTTAGTGCTTCAAAGTTATGGCATGCGAAAGATTGAAGCCTTCATCGTGGCATTGGTTATGCTCATTGGGGTTTCCTTCTTGTTGGAAATGGTTTGGGCCAAACCCGACATGGGCGAGTTGGCCAAAGGATTTGTTCCATCACTTCCCAACGATGCTGCACTCTATATTGCTATTGGTATCATTGGCGCAACCGTGATGCCTCACAATCTTTATCTGCATTCGTCCTTAGTGCAAACCCGCAGAATTGACTCTAGCGAAAAAGGTGTGTGGAGTGCCATTAAATATAATCTTATTGATTCAACCATCGCACTCAATGCTGCGTTCTTTGTAAACTCAGCAATTCTTGTGCTG
This sequence comes from Cyclobacteriaceae bacterium, assembly GCA_043774745.1. Lineage (GTDB taxonomy): Bacteria > Bacteroidota > Bacteroidia > Cytophagales > Cyclobacteriaceae > ELB16-189. Next base: position 2,537 of record JAYVTC010000061.1, read on the forward strand.
GCAGCCTCCACATTTTTCAGAGCTGGCATGTATGAAGTTTCCGACATTCAGGATGCCTATAAATTCCTTACTCCAATTTTAGGCCATGAGTGGGGCTCCATGATGTTTGGTGTTGCCTTAATTGCTGCAGGACAAAGTTCAACCATCACAGGTACACTTGCCGGACAAATCGTTATGGAAGGATACCTGAATCTTCGTATTGCTCCCTGGCTGCGCAGGCTTATTACACGACTCATCGCCATCATTCCGGCCTACATCGTCATCCTTATGTATGGCGAAGGAAAAACGGGAGAACTGTTAGTGCTTAGTCAAGTGGTGCTTAGTCTTCAATTGGGGTTTGCTATTATTCCACTCATCCATTTTACCAGCGATAAAGAAAAAATGGGTGTGTTTGCCATTAAGTCGTGGATGAAAGTTACAGCCTGGACCATTGCCATCATTATCGTTTCATTGAATGCAAAACTAGTGACGCAGGAGATTTCAAGCTGGCTAGTATTGGCTGGCGATGATGCGTGGATTGTTTGGCTTACGGCAATTCCCATCTGCCTTGGTGCCGGCATATTGTTGTTATACATCTCCTTCAAACCATGGCTGGACAGAAGAAGAAGTGAAAAAACAGCACGCGCGCCACACGGATCTGCTACGGAGCTGATTAGTCTTACTAAAACACCTTATCATCAAATCGCTGTTACTATTGACTTTAGTTCCATCGATTCATTAACCATTCGCAGTGCTGTTTCGCAAGGAGGCAAGGGTGCTCATTACTTGCTGGTGCATATCGTGGAAACTGCCGGAGCCATGTGGTATGGAAGTGAAATTGCAGATCACGAATCAGACGCAGATGCGGCCGCTCTTACAAGTTATAGAACACAACTGAGAGAACAGGGTTATCACGTTGAGATAAAAATAGGCTTTGGAAATCCTAAACAGGTTATCCCTGAAATCGTGAACAAGTTTGATGCTGATCTGTTGGTGATGGGTGCACACGGTCATAAGTGGATGAAAGACCTTGTCTTCGGAACAACCGTAGATACCGTTCGTCATAGAGTAAAAATCCCAGTACTCATTGTGAGGGACGCAACAGAATAATCTGAAGTACGCCAAATCCGAAAAGAAATCTAAACCACCTACAAAATCATAGTTGGCTATTTACTCCTTAACTTGCAGCCATGTCTTCTGTTTCTCCTGTTGATGATACCATCATTGCCCTGGCCTCTGCTCAGGGTATTAGCGCCATTGCAGTAATAAGGTTGTCAGGAAAAGATTCTATCCGCATTACTCAACAATTGTTCAAAGGGAAAAACCTGGAGCATCAGCAATCCCATACGGTGCACCTCGGCACTATTGAAGAAGAGGGCAAAGCCATAGACGAAGTGTTGGTTACGCTTTTCAAAGAGCCCAATTCGTTTACACGCGAAAACTCGGTAGAGATTGCCTGCCATGGATCTCCGTTCATTGTCAAGCAGATTATTAAAGCATTTTTAAAAATAGGCGTACGATTAGCCGGGCCTGGTGAGTTCACCAAAAGAGCATTCTTACATGGCCGTTTTGATTTGGCCCAGGCCGAAGCGGTAGCCGACCTGATCAATGCCGAAAATGATAACGCAAGGCAAGCCGCCATCAACCAGATGCGCGGTGGATTTTCAAAAGAAATAAAACACTTGCGCGATGAGCTGATCCATTTTGCATCGCTCATCGAACTGGAGTTAGACTTTGGAGAAGAGGATGTAGAATTTGCCGGTCGCAAAGATCTTTCGGATCTGGTAAACAGGATCAAGGAATACCTCACCGTTCTTATTCAATCCTTCGATGAAGGAAATGTAATTAAAAATGGTATCCCAACGGTGATAGCAGGCAAACCAAACGCAGGAAAGTCAACGCTACTCAATGCATTGCTTAATGAGGAGAAGGCCATCGTCTCCGATATACCTGGCACAACGCGTGATGTGATTGAAGATGAGATTACACTCGGTGGAATCAATTTTCGATTTATGGATACTGCGGGGCTTAGGGAAACTACCGATGTCATCGAGTCGCTAGGGATATCGCGTACGCGCGAATCTATGAAGAAGGCTTCCTTAATTCTATACCTGTTTGATCTGTCAAACACCAATCTTGCTGAATTGGAAGCAGAGGAAAAAGAACTTAAAAGTTTAGGTATCCCCTACCTGAAAATTGGAAACAAAGTGGACAGCGCCCAGCCGGCCATTTTAAAAGCAATAGAAAATCTGAACTTCATATTGATTTCTGCTGCATCAAAGACCAACCTCAATGCATTGAAGGAAAGTATCCTTTCAAAATTTCAAGTTCATGAAGTACGTCAGGGAGATGTGCTGGTCACCAATCTTCGTCACTATCAAAAACTGGTGGAGACCAATCAATCCTTACAGCGTGTATTGACCGGACTTGAATCCGGAGTGACCGGAGATTTTCTGGCGATGGACATCCGGCAATCCTTACATCACCTCGGTGAGATTACCGGTGAGATAACAACGGATGATTTGCTGGATAATATTTTTTCGAAGTTCTGTATCGGGAAGTAATTCACTTGCTTTTATGTACTTGTTTTTCTTACCAGAAACAGCAATAAGCACAGAACTGTAACTCGTTACTGTGGGCACACCTGCCACAGGAAACACCAGAATCCTGTCTTTTATTGTAAAATATTGATAACATAATCTGAATTATTTCGTTTATTTTTATAAAATATTACAATATGGATTACAGGCATGCCCTTAAGCGTTTGTCGAACCAGCCATTGTCGCATCAATTGCTGGTGTCCCTATTTAAGGATTACGAGCGACCCAATGATAAAATTTATCAACTGGCAAAGGAAGGCGTCATTCAATCGATCAAAAAAGGTTTATATGTTGTTGGTCCGGCTTTAAACACCGACCGGAAACCAGAAACGTTTCTTCTGGCCAATCATATTTTGGGCCCCAGCTACGTATCGGTAGAAACCGCGTTGTCTTATCACGGCCTTATTCCGGAACGTGTTTATGAAATCGTGTCAATGACTACGCAGGCTCCCCGCAAATTCAATACACCATTGGGTACCTTTACCTATACGCGACTTCCCCTGCCCTACTATGCATTTGGAATCCGATCCGAAAAACTTGCCGATGATCAATATGCCATGGTTGCATCTCCAGAAAAAGCATTGTGTGACAAAATCATCACCACTTCAGGATTGTTGTTTCGCAGCAGGAAAGCAGCAAAAGAATTCCTGCTTGAAAACATGCGAATGGATGAAGATGCGTTGAGACAACTCAACGCAAAAGAAATGATGACCTGGATAAAAGGAAGTCTGAAAGAAGAAAGTTTATCAATGGTGGTTAATGTGATACAGGAATTATGATCAAAGACTGGCTGTCAGAATATAATCCGAAGAACAAAGACGAGGCGCAATCAGCCCTTCGTGAGATCATGCAGGAAGTTGCACTGGCCGGCTTATATCGCGGTGGCTTCTTTGAGAAGGCTGCATTTTATGGCGGCACTGCTCTTCGCATATTTCATGGAATTGATCGCTTTTCCGAAGATTTGGATTTCTCCCTTCTGAAGCACGATTCTGACTTTTCCCTTGACAAATATCTGGACGCCATTCAGAATGAATTTCAGGCACTGGGCATGCAGGTATCCATCAAAGAAAAAAGGAAAGCAAAGGATACTCACGTTGACTCCGCTTTTTTAAAATCCGAAACGATCTGTAAAGAGCTTGTACTGGAAGGCATCATTCCGCAAAGCGGTCTCTCAAAGCAAGCCCACATCAAAATCAAAGTTGAAGTTGATACCGTTCCACCTATTGGTTTTGAAACCGAAGAGAAACTGCTTCTGCGACCTTTTTCATTCTATGTGAAATGTTTTACGTTGCCCCACCTCTTTGCCGGTAAAATGCACGCTCTGCTTTTTCGCAAATGGAAAGAAAATGTGAAAGGTCGTGACTGGTATGATTTCGAATGGTATGTAAAGAAAAGTATTGCCATGAATTTAAACCACTTTGTGGAACGCGCCTACGGTAGTGGAGATCTTGTTGAAGAAAAATTGACTGAACAACAATTCAGAAAATTATTAACCAGCAGAATCAATTCGGTTGATATAGAAAAAGTAAAAGCCGATGTCGTTCGGTTTATTCCGGATGGCACCAAGCTTGACATCTGGTCGAAGAAATATTTCAATGACTTATCAGCACATTTGAAACTGGGTTAATGCTTTATCCCATATTTAGCCAGGGATGAAGCGCTCCTGATTGAATCGGATTTCCGGAGACAGTTCGGGCAGGGTGAAGGGATATGTTGCAGAAAATGACATATAAGCAATGATATGTTATAAATGTAGTAAGATTGTAATGTATCGCAATTAAAACCTCGTTTTCAGGCTGCAATAAAGTGCAACGGGCATTTACTATATAGTTGGCTATTCCCAATAAGGTCGTTATTGGAAACTTTCTGGGAATGAAGAGAATAAAAAAGAATCAAAAAAAAGCGCCAGGATCATTCAACCTCAGCGCTCCTTAATTTGATCATAAACCACCTAATTAATGGTCGAACTCAATACTTTGTTATCACTTAGCGCCTGGTGAATATTCTTATAAGGAACGGCTATGGAATTAAAACCAAAGGATTTATAATACTCGAGGTTGTCTGCCACCTCACCACCAATCACATACTCAACATCATTGGTATGGTATTTCTTCAAGTGATTAAATAAATAGGTCATGGCAGGATGCTGATAGTTAATATAATCTTTAACTGAATTGTCTCTGCGTGATATCCCCTGCGCAAATGAAGTTAAGTCATTAATTCCAATCATGAAGTAATTAACGCCCAAGTCAATGAATTCATTTACCGTGAGAACCGCGGACGGAATCTCCAGCATGATGCCAAGCTTACCCTGATAATTATAATCCTTTAAAATCTCCTGAGCTGCAATGACCTGAGATTTATCGTGTACAACCGGCAAGAGTAAACCTAAATTCTTATTTCGAGCCTGAACCTCAAGAAACATTTCAAGCTCCTTTCTAAAAGTATCAACAAAATATAATGACCTGCGCATTCCCCGCAATCCCATCAATGGATTCTCTTCCTCAATAACTTGCTCCGTACCCAGTAACTTATTTGCACGATAGGTGGGTGTATCGTCTGTCCTGTACCATACAGGCTTGCCTTCAAATAATTGACAAATCTTAGAGAGGTACTCTTTGTTCTCTTCCATCCTTCTCGGAATGGTAATGTATTCGGGGTTACTGGTCTTTTCACTTTTCACCATGCCAACACCACCTATGCTGTTGATTATAAAATCCTCTGGTATTTCTCTATCTAAGGCAAGTCTAATCTGTGTGTTCATATTTATTTATTAAGGATCTGTTTAACCTTCCCTCTGGCAATGTTACTAAAGTATTAATCCTGTTAAGGATGATAACTGTCATCTCCGTGCGAAAATTTGATCTAGCCAGGCAAGCCATTTATCATTCAAAGTTTAAAAAGTCACCTACTTGAGTAATCAATTGCAATGATATTGCATTTTAGATGAAACCAATTCATTAAAAATAAATAATTTCTTTTGGGAAAGGAATTGCCAACTCAACGCTAAGAATACACATGGCATTCTAAGAATATTCTTAGAAGCATTTTTGAATTTCTCTAAAAACACACTTTTTTAGTTTAGCGTGGACTGAATGAAAACATTTGAAATTCAAATTATAACCGTTTCCCAATGGAGCGACCGATACCGGTGTTTTCCGGATCAGGGATTATCCATTTGTCTGCACGCGATTGAGTAAAATTCAGGAAATTCTCTAAATCTATTAGTCAAAATAGCACGGCCAACGAAATTACATCAGCAATTTGGTTGGATCTTCTAAAGGAGTTGGGCAGCAAATTTAAAAGTGTCCCGAATTGTCTAAACAGTTAAAGGTTGACTCAAAATTGATGGTAATTGAACCAAGATTGCTAAAGCAAATTATAGCTCCAACCTACCTTTACTCTCTCATTTTAACCAAAAACCAATACCTCTATGAAAAAACTATTTATTCCGGTTATTCTGCTTGCCATAGTAGCCGCCTGCAATCAATCTGCCCCTCCTGCTGCTCCTATTGTGGATGCGGTTGGAGAAAGTAACAAAGCCGTTGTTAAACAATACACGGATGCTGTAGTAAAAGGTGATACCGTTGCCATGAGATCCTTTTTAGCAGATAATTTCAGAGCCTATGGACCAGGATTATCTGACTCTACTAATCTGGAAAATCACCTTAATAGTTGGAAGAGAAGTTGGCGTGAGGAATTTGCGTCCATTGATTTTCAGAGCGCAGGCCTTATAGCCTTTAATGTACCTGCTGATGGCAAGTACCCTGGCGACTGGGTTGCGGATTGGGCATTAATCAGTATTACCTATAAAAATGGGAACAAGCCGTTTAAATTCTGGTGGCACGGTGTTTACAGAATGAAGGATGGAAAAATCGAATTAAACAGAGCATTTTATAACGTGAACGATTTCTTCACCCAACAAGGCTTTAAAGTAACACCCCCAGAAGCGCCAGCGAAATAACATTTTTGTTTATGGTTAGGGTTGGCCGCCTCATTAATTATGAAGCGGCCTTTTTTATAAAACCTGTTATTGAAATACATCCGCCCGGTGAATTTAAATAGCTTAAGTCTTAAGCCAACACCTAGCGCTTAGAAATCACCCAAAAACATTAACTTTAGTAACTTAGAAATGAAGTACTATAGTTGGTTATTCCTGCTTTTTATTCATTGCGGGCTGTTTGCTCAGCAACCGCTCTACTCCAAATTTCAACGATTTGACGTAGACAGTGGGTTACCGCAAAATCTTGTAACGGGCATGGTGCAAGATGCGGATGGCTTCATTTGGGTAAGCACCAAAGATGGTATTGCCCGCTATGACGGTAAAGAGTTTTTAGTCTTGCGACACAAACCCAATGATAGCAATAGTCTTTCTTCCAACGCAACAGATAACCTATTCATAGACAGTCGGAATAATGTATGGGTTGTTTATGAAAAAGATGACTTTAATAAGATAGATCCTCGCACATTCAAAATTACCAGGTCTGAAAAAGTAGCCATTCTACAAGACAACCTGCTGCCTAAAAATCTCATACAGGATTTTCCATATGATCGATTGCAGGCCCCTCAACTCATGGTTGAATTGTTGGATCCCGTTAATTCAAGACTTCAATCATTCTTAATAGAAAAAAGTGACTCAAGTGAAAAAAGAATTTGCGCAGCCAGTGAAGATAACCATGGCAAGCTTTGGCTACTGACCGGCCAGGGCATTGAGGTTTCCGATGACCGTTGGGAGAATTTTAAGGTTATTGAGTTTCCTCCTGAATTTCAATTCAATCCAAAAAAGATCAACTTCACACCCAAGCTGTTTCATTTAAGCAATGAGCGCATTGCCTTGCTGGAAGGAAATAAAATTATTATTTATAATCCTGTGAGTGGAAAGCTAAAGGCAATCACACCCACCAACGCTACTGATAAATATCGCAGCAACATTGATAAATACTATATCAATTATTCATCCACCACAAAGGACATTCAAGGTCGACTGGTTTTTGAATACCAAAATCATATTTATCGTCTCGAAGATAATGATGAGATAACATTTTTATGGAGGAACGAAGAAATCCAAGGCATTCGCTGTATCCTAATCGATCGCACGAATACGTTATGGGTAGGCACGGATCCCAATGGGTTGTATAAAATTAATTTATTGACACCTTCTTTTGAATCACATAACTATCACTATGATTTTATTACGGATGTGTTAGTGGATCAGATAGGAATCGATATTAAAAAAATCAGGAGAGACACGGTGCTCACACTGAACGCCTATCTTTCCCGGTATGCCTATCCAGCGAAAGGAACATTGATGCTGTACTATCAGACTGTAATTCAAGGACCTTTTGGACACATTATTACCAAAATCAAAAACAACTCTCTGGAGGTTGTCTATAGAGGTAAGGATAACAATGTACTTGCTGTTGCTCCGGATAAAAAAATATGGGCGCTTGACGAAAGTGATATGCTGCGACAGTGGTCAGATTTTTCATCACCTCCCCTTAATAAAAAAATTGAATTGCCCTACCGCACTCCCATAATAAATGATAATTCCGCAGCAACTATCAGCGACCTGTTGATAGACGATGATCAGTATTGGGTGTCCACCAGAGCGAATGGAATTCATCAATTTAAAAATGATAAATTCATCAGAACTATTCTGCCTCATAGTAAGTATTACACCAATGTACTCAGCCGTGATCCAACCCAAAAGAACATACTTTGGATTGGAACTATTACGGGCGGTTTGTATAAGTGGGATAAAGTCAATAACCAATTGCTGGCAACCTATACCACAGAAAATGGTTTACCCAACAACACGATTAACAGTCTCGTGCTTGACTCGCTCGGGTATATGTGGATAAGCACGAACAAAGGAATTACACGATTTAATCCGACCAGAGCAACGTTTACCAATTACTCTGTGGCTGATGGCCTGGTTGAAAGTGAGTTCAACCGGCACCATGATTTGCTACTTCCCGATGGACGTATCGCTATGGGCGGCACCAAGGGATACTCGGTCTTTAATCCTAATGATTTTAGTGAAGATATTTTTAAACCCGAAGTTTGTATTACAAAAGTTACCATCAATGAAAAGTTGGAAGATCATCGTTTAGACACCGCTGTTTTGCCTGCCCCTGTAAATCAACTTGAACAGATTGATCTTTCCTATGCGAACAATTCCATCGGGTTTGAAATAGCCGCTATGCAGTTCAATGCTCCTGAAAAAATCAAGTATCGCTATATGCTGGAGGGCTACGACAAAAATTGGGTGGACACAAAAATAGACCGCCCCATTCGATTCACGCAGTTGCCCTATGGAGACTATACCTTGTTACTTAATGCGTCCAATACAGCAGGGGTATGGAGTCCGGCCATTCGTAAACTTGCCATTATCGTGCATCCACCCTTCTGGCTCACGTGGTGGGCGTATTTATTTTATGCCATTGTGGTGGGTGTGATCGTGCGTGCATACTGGCTTGGTTATAAAAGAAAGTTGATTGCTAAGCAAGAAGCCCAATTCAATGTTCGCGAAGCTGCGCGGCTTCGTGAGTTGGACGAAACAAAGACCCGGTTCTTCTCTAACATCACGCATGAGTTCCGAACTCCGCTTACGCTGATTTTATCTCCATTGGAAAAGCATTTGAAAGACACTACCCTTCCACCTAAGGCACTCACCTTATTGAACAATAATTATCGTCATGCCAATCAGCTGCTGAAACTGGTAAACCAGTTGCTGGACATTGCCAAGTTAGAAGCCGGGCAGATGCGTATGAATGCCACTGCAGGTGACTTTATTGATTTCATTGAACAATGTGTAAGCTCATTTCAAACCCAGGCCAATGAAAAGAATATTACCTTAACACTTTCTAATGCGAACGTAGCGGGTAGTTATTTATTTGATCATGAAAAGTGGGAGAAAATACTTTTCAATTTATTGAGTAATGCCATCAAGTTCACGCCATCCGGAGGCGAGGTAGAAGTCTCCATCTGTTCCGAGCGAAAGAATCCCAACCACCCAACGCAAATCACTATTCAGATACAGGATTCAGGGGTTGGTATCGAGGAAGAAGAAATTCCTAAAATTTTCGGGCGGTTTTACCAGGTCGATGACTCGGCAACGAGAAAGCATGAAGGCACAGGAATTGGTTTATCACTGGTGAACGAGTTGGTAAATTTAATGGGCGGTACTATTCATGTAAACAGTGTAAAAGATCGCGGCACGTTATTTAACGTTGAGATACCGATTGAACAATTAAAAGAAATTCCTTCTGCACACGAAGTAACATCCATTAATAATTTTCAAATCGCCAAGGAAGAAGTGGTGCCGGGCGTTGACCATGAAGTGCCCGTCATTCTGGTGGTCGAAGACAATATAGAGTTACGATCTTTTGTAAAGGAATCACTCAAAGTCAATTGGAATGTGCTGGAGGCTTCAAACGGCATTGACGGATGGGCAATTATTGAGCGGGAGTTACCCGAGATTGTAATTTCTGATGTGATGATGCCCGGCATGAACGGTTTTGAGCTATGCAGTAAATCAAAGAAAGACCACCGCACCAGTCACATCAACTTTATCATGCTTACAGCCAAAGCAGCACAGGAATCAAAAATTGAAGGACTGGAATCCGGTGCT
>JAYVTC010000062.1:0-7830 GCA_043774745.1 Cyclobacteriaceae bacterium
CACCTATTCCTGTTTGACTTGTGGTAGGCGCAAATGCAGTTTTTGTATTGAACGATTGAGCTGTACTAGAAAGCATAGCTATTCCCCTGTCATAGTAAATCCCTCCCCAAGACTGATAAATAGCATTGCACTCTGTTTCATTAACACTCACCTGTTCTACTTTTTTCCATTCGGTTAATATTCCCTGGTCAGAGGATACCATCATTCCCATGGTGGTGTAATTATTGAACAGGCGCTCAATTCTATTTACTTCTTTAATCTTTGAAAGATCGGATATATCAAATGCCACCAAATCAATATAGCTGTCTGTATAAAGTGTATTGCCATGAATGGCCAAATCATAATTACCAGGAATTTTGAGAAAACTCAATGGCGTTGGGCTAGCCGGATTTTTATTGTCAATGATATGAATTCCCTTTCCAGATTCATTGATGAATAAAATTCCGTCCTTATAATAAATCCTGCCAATGTCGGAAAGTGGTACGGGTTGAGTCACTGTCACTGCAGCCTTGATTTCAGCTGATGTAGAATAAGCCGGCTCATAGTAAACAAAGTAGTTAGTTTCCTCGCACTGATCAGAGCAACCCGTAAACGAACGTGAAAAAATTAAGAGAAAGAGAAGAAACGATATGCGGTTGGTGGTCATCGATAGCTTTTCCATAGTCATCTGGTTTGTAGATCATCTATTTGACCCAATTTAAACCAAAATGGTTGGAACAGCCGGAAGAAACAAATAAAGAATTCTAAAAATAAATATGTCTGCGCTCCAGTATTACACTGATGAGAAGCAAAGCCGTAACAAACAAAAGGGCGAACAATCCTGGCTTTACCTTTTCATTTAGAAAAATCAAAACTGATTTCATAAGAGTCTTTTTATTGAAATAGATTATTGTACCAACTAATCGTTAATATCATTTAAAAATATATCTGAACCTTAACCCCACGTCCCACATAAGTGGGTTTGATGGAGTCGAATTGGATTTTAATACGGAATTAATGGAATAACGTAACCCAGGAGCGATGGAAACTCTATACTGGGTCGCGATTTTGTAACTCAATTCAGTACCCAACAAGCCCGCCCAGCTTATTGTTCGGTAAGGAGACGAGTCACCTGCACCTGATGAATAGCTATCCAATTGTCCGCTCTCATCGGTAAGTGTATTCTGCATAAAAATATTGGTGGACACGCCTGAATTTAGTTGAAGCCCGATCTTTCTATCAACCAGGAGATAACCTGCCTGAACGGGTATTGTAATATATTTATTAACACTATTGATCTGATATGGCGAAGAAACCGAAACAACAGATGAAAATGATTTTAGGTTTGCATAATCGGCCACCGATGCCATCGGTAAGTTATTTGCATCAACCACTGCGAAATTAGAAGTGTATCCAATGGCCTGATTAAGATAAGACACACCACCTTGCACAAGCCAGCGATTGGAAATGCGCTTACCTAAATTCATTCCTACAGAAAATACCGAGCCTTTTGAAGAAGTGGTGCTATAGGCAGTTTGAGTACTATTACTTAATCCACCTGCACTTTGATAAAGTACTCTGGATGAGGTGGATGACGATGAACTAAAATCTGAAGAGGGAGAATAATTTCCTGTAGACGCACCCAGGGAAGCCCATAGATTTTCCTTTGTTTCTTTATCCTTCTTTGAATTCATAAAAGAGGAAGGCATAGGGGGTAGTTTTCTTACTATGGTAACCTCTTTCATTTTTCCTTTCACTTCTGTGGAAGGTTCTGGAATCATACTTAGCAGAGATGGATAGTTAAGAATATGGACCTCTTTCAATTGGTATTCTTGATTAGCTAAAAGTTCTTGTCTAAGTAATTCCTTTTCTTCAGGTTTATTAAAGGGGCTGGCTATAAAATCAGTGGAATTACTAGGTGTATCTTTTGGTAATCGACCATCATTATCATCTACTCCTGAATCATTTTTACTACTAATTTTATCATTACTTTCTTCGGATGAAGTTGTGCCTTTATTCTTGACTTCATTACTCTTCGAAACTCCAGATGAGCTTTTCTTAACCAAACTCATTTCTTGCTGATTCCTTAAGTTAAAAATATAGTACGTGGTTAATCCACCGAGCATAAAAGCAAATAAAATAGAAGCGGCAGCAAGTCGCTGATAAAACACTACTCTGCGTTTCATCGTAACCGTCTCGGTTTTATTCAAACCTTGCTCTAAGCCAGTCCACACATTTTCCGAAGGAGTCTGCTCAGCATTTTCAAATGCCTTTTGCCAGGCACCCTCAAACTTTCCCTTCTCCGAATTTTTCATGCCTCTTTTCCTGTTGACTTAATTTTATTTTCAATAAACTCTTCGCCCTATTGTACTGTGACTTAGAAGTCCCTTCACTGATGCCAAGTGCCTCGCCTATTTCCTTATGAGTATATCCTTCTATGGCGAAAAGATTAAATACCAATCGGCATCCATCAGGCAATGACTGAACAATGTTGATCAACTCGCTTAAATGAAGCCCCGACAAACTCACCTGCTCTTCTTCCCGAAGTTCAATATCATCTACATCGACCATAGGAATAAGGTAAAGTTTCTGCCTTTGCGAGTTCAATGCCGTGTTTATCATAATCCGTGTCATCCATGTATCCAGCCGGGCATCTCCACGAAAAGATTTAATATTTAAAAACACCTTAATAAATCCTTCCTGTAAGATATCCTCCGCTTCCTGGGTTGATTTGGCATAACGTTGACAAACCACCATCATTTTACGACAATAGCGGTCATACAAAGCCTTTTGGGCGGCCCTGTTCTCTTTTATACAGTCCTCAACGAGGTCCTTTTCAGTTTGCATGAACCCTATATGACCGTTAGACACGAAATAATAACATGAAGTTGGAATGCAAATTGAAGTATTTATTCGTTTAGTTTTGAGTCATGAGATCAATTATTTCCTTAGCCATAGTTCTGATTTCACATTTTGTGTACGGACAAAAGCAGTTAGAGTTTTCAGATAAATCCTATGAAGATGAAATCCGCACGGTAATGCTTTATCCAAGTATTGGTGGATCAAGAAACAATCTGAGATCAACTGTGGCCCCAATCCAAAATCAAAACCTGATACTGGAGTTTGACGATCTTCAGGCTGAAAGGAGTAACTATTATGTGAAGTTCATAAACTGCAATGTCGATTGGAGTAAGTCTTCCCTTATGGATTTGGATTTCCTTTCTGATTACAATGAGTTTCCAATCACTGAATATGATCTGTCATCCAATGTGTCAATTGCCTACGTTCATTATTATTTTCAGATTCCTGCTGTAAAATTGCCCGGTAATTATCTTCTGGTTGTGTATCGGGAAAGTGATGAAAATGACATCCTGCTAACCAGAAGATTTATGATCTATAGTAATGAAGCCACTATTTTTCAGGATAATCTTCTTCCGGGTCAAGGAATCCTTTACGCAAGTAACCAACAGCTTAATTTCAAAGTAAACTATTCCCGATTGGATATTATCAATCCGATGGAAACAGTCCATGCTGTAATAAGACAAAATCAGCGATGGGATAACGTGCAGGTTAATGTTAAGCCCAGTTTTATAAGGGAAGACAAGCGAGAATTGGAGTATCGGTTTTTTGAGCAGGATAATCTTTTCATGGCGGGAAATGAATTTCGCTTTGTTGATTTCCGGTCGCTTAATTATCCTGGACAAAACACAGGAAGGATCGATCGTAGCAAACGACCCTTTAACTTATGGGTGCAAACTGACAAATCGCGAGAAGATCAGGCCTATGCCATTTACGCAGACCTAAATGGAAACTTTGTTATTGAAAATCAAGATTACAGAGATGCCCCTCTCAGTGGAGATTATGTGTTTGTCACCTTCACCTTAGCAGTGCCGCCATTAAATGGACAAGTATATCTATTGGGTGCCATGAACAATTGGTCGCGCTCAGGCGAATCCAAAATGAGTTTTAGAAAAGATCGAAATGTTTATGAAACCACGCTCTTCTTAAAACAAGGACTGTATAACTATCAATACTGGGTTGAATCGGATAAGAAAAATGGATTTCAAATTGAAGGCAGTCACTACCAAACGGAAAACATGTATGAGATTCTTATTTACTACCGGCCTTTCAGACCAAATGCCGACTTATTGATAGGATATTATCCAATTCAGGTGAATTCGCGTTAAGCGTAATTCACCTCCATGTCTGCATTATTTCTTACTGAGTTGGCGTTGGCTACATCCAGCATACCGAATCCTTTATGGGAGAAAAATCCCAATCCGTTTTCATATACAAACTGTTGCACAGGCTGGGGCGCATATAAGGTGAATGGAAATGTATATCCCCTCACTTCATACTTTACGTCTAAATCATAGAGCGGATAGATACGAGCAAATTTTTTGTGTGAGGTTTGAATCCTGTTGATATACTCCTTATCGGCTACCAGCTGAAACTTATAGAAGTCGGCCAACTGTTCTGCAGAAAATTTACCGCTTGCTTCCATGCGGGCAATAGTGCTGTCGTAGAGTAAGTCAGAAAACTCATCATTCTCTGGCGAGATAAAGCGCTTTCCTGTTTCATCATTGAAAGACGCTGGCACCAATACGATTGGTGAGATACATAAGAATTTGACTGAGTCCGTAATGGTAACTGGCTCCTCCGGCTCAAAAGACTCAGGTACTAACTGCATATTGCCAATCAATAATTCCTTCTGCTCAAATAAGACGGCTAGAAAATAATCGAGAAACTCTTTATCAGAAGCTGAGAAGACTAGTGTGACACGTGAGGAAAAGAAATGCAAGCCTTTACGGCTAATCTTGATCTGCCCTTTAAGTCCAGAAAAGTTGTATTGCGTATAGGAAAAGTAGGTTGGATTTTTTCCAAGCATTACCAAACCTTTAATAGTTTGCGCCAGCAAAAACTGATGATGAAACGGAACGTATGCTCCTCTATTCTTCAGCGAAAAGACAATCCTGATTCTCAAGGTAAAACCGTTTTGGGGTAAAAAATAAAACTAAAAACCCCGCCTTAAAAAATATGCGGACAGCTAAGGTACTAAAAATCAGAATTATAAAGCAAAAGTATGTAGGAAAAGTTTAAGTGAATTTTTCACCTAAACGTTAAATCGGAAATGCATTACATCGCCATCCTCCACCACATATTCTTTTCCTTCCACGGCCAATTTACCGGCTTCACGGCATCCTGCTTCAGTCCTATATTTCTGATAGTCAGGTATTTTAATAACCTCAGCGCGTATGAATCCTTTTTCGAAATCGGTGTGAATAACTCCAGCTGCCTGAGGTGCTTTCCAGCCACGATGAATGGTCCAGGCACGTACCTCTTTTACCCCTGCGGTAAAATAAGTAATCAGGTTAAGTAAATGGTACGTTGCGTGGATGAGGCGATTAAGTCCAGATTCCTTAAGTCCATATTCTTCTAAAAAAATTGCCCTGTCCTCTTCACTTTCAAGCTCAGCAATTTGTGCTTCAATCGCAGCACACACCATCACAACCTCTGCGTCCTCTTCCTTAACAAGATTCTTTAAAGCATCTACAAACTTATTCCCAGTGTGAATAGAACCTTCATCCACATTGGCTACATAGATTACCGGCTTATCAGTAAGAAGCTGTAAGTCTTCGATTGCTTTCTTGTCTTCTGCATCCATCTTCAGTGTGCGGGCATTCTTACCAGCCTGAAGTGCTTCCTGGTAGGCAATTAAAATGGCTAATTCCTTCTTTGCTTTTGAGTCACCACTCTTGGCGGTGCGCTCCACCTTATTGATTTTCTTTTCCACCGAATCAAGATCTCGTAGCTGAAGCTCAATGTCAATTACTTCCTTATCACCAACCGGATCCACTTTACCGGCAACGTGAATAATATTTTCGTTTTCGAAGCAACGAACCACATGAGCGATCGCATCCACCTCTCGAATATTGGCAAGAAATTGATTGCCCAAACCTTCACCTTTGCTGGCCCCTTTAACAAGCCCGGCTATATCAACAAACTCGAATGAGGTAGGCAGAACACGTTCTGGATTAACCAACTCTTCCAGAATTTTAAGGCGTGGGTCAGGAACTGAAATAACCCCAACATTGGGCTCAATGGTACAAAACGGGAAGTTTGCTGCCTCCGCCTTATTATTTGAAATCGCATTAAACAGCGTAGACTTACCTACATTGGGGAGACCTACAATTCCGCACTTTAAACCCATTCCTTTATCCTTTTATTTAAATCAGGGCGCAAATATAAGGGATCTGCCATTACTGGATTTAAAAAAGTAAACCATACCTGCCTAAAAAGAAGAAGCCCCGACTTTCATCGAGGCTCCCTCCGGTTTAAGTTTGATTTTAATTTAATCCCATTTAAGTTCTGAGCTCACAGTCGTTGGCTTTGCAGGCTCCTCTTCCTTTTCATGGTTGTCATGATTATGGTTGAATGAATCGAAATCCACCTCAGGCATTAATTCAGTTTTTACGTGGTTAACTGTATTATTTAACGCTTCCATGAATTTGTTAAAATCTTCTTTGTATAAAAAGATTTTGTGCTTTTCGTAGGTAAAACCCTCATCATCTTTGTTGTACCTCTTCTTACTCTCAGTGATAGTAAGGTAATAATCGTTGGATCTGGTAGACTTTACATCAAAGAAATAAGTACGCTTACCTGCCTTCACTTTTTCGGAGAAAATCTCTTCTCGTCCATTTGTCTTGTTCTCTTCCACAGATTATCAATTTTTGGTTTAGGTTTTGGGTAAAAATGGTTAAATCGAAGGTAGTATATATAATTTTTATTGCAAAAGGTCGGAAGGGTTTTGAATCGAAAATTTATTCATCCCCCAAACAAAAAAGGTAAAATCATTTAAAAGCAGAGGTTTTATAAGGCCATGAATATCAGAATTGAGGATATACAATTATCAGGAAATCTCGAATTATTAGCCAAGCAATTGGTTGAAGGTTTTATTACCGGTCTGCACAAATCACCTTATCATGGCTTTTCGGTAGAGTTTGCTGAACACAGGCTTTATAATGAGGGCCAAAGCACCCGTCATATAGATTGGAAAGTATTTGCCAGAACCGACAGACTTTACACTAAACAGTTTGAAGAAGAAACAAATCTGCGTTGTGTCATTGCTATTGATTGTTCTTCATCCATGAACTATCCAATAGAGACGAAAGCGAAACTAAAATTCAGTATCTATTCTGCATCGGCACTGGCCTACTTATTAAATAAGCAGCGCGATGCAGTAGGCTTATGCTTGTTCTCTGATTCGATTGAAGAATTCACACAAATTCGCTCAACGAGTTCTCACATCAACAAACTCTTCACCACACTTGATAAAAAATTAAAGACAACTGAGGTTACTCAAAAAACAACGCAGGTCGCAAAAGTTCTCCATGAGATAGCAGAGAAAACACATAGGAGATCCTTGGTAGTTCTTTTCAGTGATATGTTTGAAGGAGGCAGAGATGATGCCGAGATTTTTAAAGCACTTCAGCATTTGAAACATAACAAGCATGAAGTTATTCTGTTTCACGTAACCGACCACGACACAGAACTTAATTTTAAGTTTAGCGAACGTCCCTATGAATTTATTGATCTGGAGAGTGGAGAAAGACTACTGCTCAATCCAACCGAGATTAAAGATCAATTTACAACCCAATTAAAAGAATATCATCAAGGTCTTAAGATGAAGTGCAATGAATTGAAAATTGATTTTATATCAGCTAACATTCACGATGGGTATTTCGAGGTACTTCAGGCTTATATGATTAAGCGATCGAAAATGAAATGATAAAATGAGGACTTTTATCCTCAGGATTGAAGTTGTTCGTTGTGAAGCCAGGACTTTTTAGC
>JAYVTC010000063.1:0-85743 GCA_043774745.1 Cyclobacteriaceae bacterium
TTCAACTCTTCACCTTCACCCACCGTGAAGCGCTGACCAATATCAATGAATGCCGGTATGACTGGATTGAGAGGGCCAAGTTCTTTTGCAATCCACGCACCCATGTGTGGAGCGGAAACACTTTGAGGTGGTTCGTAGCACGTGTGCCAATGGTATTGATGTCGTGAGTGAAGAATATGACCAAGATCGGCTGCCACATACGATCTGATCAGTGTTCCCCGATCCATCACTTTGCCAATCGATTGAAGTCCCTCCGAAAAATTAATTCCATCCAATACAGTTGGCACGGCTTTGAACGTGCTCAACACACTATTTGATTCCATTCCTTTTTCAAATGGAGTAAATCTCTTGGGATCAAAGGTATCGGTGTGTGCCATGCCACCGGCCATCCATAACAAGATAACGGTGTCTGCGGTTGACGTAATTTTTTTTGAATCACAGGAAATCAACCCAGCCATAGGAGATGCCGCTGCCAATGCAGCCACTGTTGCCAGGCTGGTTTTTTTTAAAAATTCTCTTCTATCCCAATTCGTATTCATACAGATTCAAAATATTAATACACAATCTGAAACTCAGGCAACAATAACACACTCCAGAATAAGTCTGCTATAGTATTTACATCAGGCTTATCACCGAGCATTTGCTTCGCTACTTCTAATTCCTTTTTATCAGGTTCTCTTCCCAAGGCTTTTCTGAAAAGCGAATGGACGATACCCTCGCTTTCCGGATATTTTTGTTTCCATTGCTCAGCACCTGTTGTCAACACACGATTAAATTTTTCGCCATTGGTTAATTCTAATGCTTGCAAAAGATTCGCCTGTGAATCTCTTCCTGTTGATACCGTTTCGCGATTGGGTCTACCTAATGCGGTGAGAAAATGATCATTCGCAACCAGAGAAGCACGCGCAAAGGGTTGATTCGATTGATCAAATTTTTGATTTCCGAATGGGTTATACTTCACGATCGAATCAGGAAACACAGGGATCATAATGCTACTAACGGCATCGGAAAATTGTTCTGCTGAAATTCTTGTGCGCAGCCTCCCGACAAATTTGAAATCAGCACTAGCAATACTATTCGCGTCATTGACTCCTGTTGAGGTGAGTTGATAGGTTTTCGAAGTGGTGATCAGATAGATCAGCTCTTTTAAATCATAGTTATGTTCGGTGAAATTTACAGCCATCCAATCCAATAAGTCGTGGCTCCATGGTTTGTTGTCCATGGCGTCTACCGGTTCTACCAATCCGCGCCCGAGTAGCTGTGCCCATATTCTGTTTACCATTGTGCGATAGAGCCGACCGTTTTCTGGTTTCGTTAAGAACTCCGACAATTGCTTCAGCTTTTCAGTTCTGTTTGCTGTGCTGTCGATTTTACCTAACTCTTCCCAGAGTATTTTTGTGCTTGCCATCTTACCAGTTGGTTTATCACACCGATTTATTTCCAGTGTTGAATCAGAAAAGATGTTTGCAAATGCATAGGCGTCTTCCAGTTTCCAATCACTGATAAAACTGTTGTGGCAGGATGCGCACTTTAAATTTAATCCAAGAAATACCTGCGAAACATTTTGTGCGGCTTGCATCTGGGTGGTCTGACTTGCGTTCACTACACCGCGCCAGCGAATGCCTTCAATAAATCCTTTTGATTCCTTGGTTGGACTAATTAACTCCTTTACAAATTGGTTGTATGGTTTATTGGCTTGCAGCGATTTGTATAGCCAATCAGTAATATTAAATCTCCCATTGGTAATATAGCCAGTGCCGGTATAGTCGTTGCGCAACGCATCATTCCAAAACGTGAGCCAGTGCATGGCATAATCATCATTGCGGTCAAGTAATTGTTTTATCCAGATAGATCGTTTTTCTGTTCGCTGATCGCTAAAGAATTTTTCTTGTTCTTCCGGAGTAGGAAGAATGCCAATGATATCAAGGTAGATTCTTCTCAGAAAAATGCGATCATCGACTACTTGAGGCCACGTGATTTTGTTTTGAGTAAAATATTCATTCACCCAAAGATCTACAGGATTGGTAAGTGCTGATGATTCTGAAACTGGTAGAGGAGGGTTGCGTGGTTCAAGTTTTGCTACACGAAATTCGTTTGATTGTCCGGCAGAATCAGGCCATGGTGCACCGCTGGCAATCCAATAACGAAGTAATTCAATTTCCTGCTTCTGTAAAGTTTTTCCTTTTGGTGGCATCGATTCATCATCGCTGCGTGGTAATGTTAGTCTCCTGATGATTTCACTCTCCTCCGGTTTTCCGGGAATGATAACTAGACCATCTTCTCCACCTTTAAGGGCCATGTGTTTTTGGTCGAGCCTCAATTCTCCTTTCACCTTTTGTGAGCTATGGCACTTGTAACAATTGTGGGCAAAAATTCCTTTTACTTGAATGATGAGTTCTTGTTGCTGTGCTTCACTAAGCATGCTATCTGCACCTAATGAGGCGATATTGAAATTAGTTGGTTTAACATAATCATCTGTCCACGGAAGTGTGCTTGAAAGATAGTCCTCACCATGGGTGAGTGATGCTCCAAAATGACCGGCAATTGAAACGCCAAGCGTAGATAAAAAAAGAATCAGCCTATAAAATTTTATAAATCCTACTTGCTTATTTTTTAGGATGCGATAAAGTAATACAGCTGTTGTGATACTGAATAATGCGGTGATGTATCCTGTCCATTGATGAACTGCAATAGCATTGCCGGTATTTTCTTCCTGCTTGAAAAGAAGCCATCCGAATAGTACAGCCATTATTGCGGATGCGGCTCCAATGAAAACCAGCACATTGATACCAGGACGCAGGAATGATTCAAATTTTTTAAGAGAGAATAGTTCTAATGCAGCAGCCAGCACAAGCAGGGCAATGGGAAAGTGGACAATCATAGGATGCAGGCGTCCCAGAAAATTCCAAAGCCAGAAGGTGGTTTCGGTTAAAGGTGCAGCGTCAATCGATCCGTAAACCAGGCTGGTCGCTAAGAAGAAAAAAAATGCCAGTGTATAATGAAAAAAATTGGTCGTAAATGGTCTTATCATGCTTTAAATATGCCAAAGGCACTAAAGCAATATAAACAAAAAACCAACTTCTATAGTAGTGATTTTTATGAAGAGGAGTTGATCACGGATAGCATCGTTCTTTCCCAGGCGTTGAGAATTAGAAAGGAGTTTGGTATCAATAAAAAGCAGCTCCCTAGGTTGGAGAGCTGTTACGTATGTAGTTTTAAAAATACTTATTTCATTTGTCCATATTTTCGCGAGTAGCGATCATAAAGTTCTTGCTGGTTGCCCGGCAAGGTTACTAGCTTACCCGTAATGAATGCATGTGTTAATACGTTACCTCTGTAATCCAACGCATCTCCATGAGATACAAATAGGGTAGCATCTTTTCCGACCTCTAACGTTCCCACACGGTTGTCAATGCCTAATGCTTTTGCCGTATTAGATGTAATGGTTTTCAATGCTTCTTCTTTATCCATGCCATACGCGACAGCGGTGCCTGCATAGAAGCCCAAATTTCTAGCCCCATGCAAGGCTCCATCGTTGGATAAGGAAACCATCACACCGGCTTGTGTGAGCAGGTGAGGAAGTTTGTACGGCAGGTCGACATCGTCATCCGCGCTGGCGGGAAGGTTTTGTGTAGCGGGAAGTATTACAGGTATCTTATTATCTTTCAAAAATTCGGCTACATGATAAGCGCCTAATCCTTCTACCAGGGTTATGTGTTGCACACCGCTTCGTTGAGCAAAGCGAACAGACGCAACGATTTCTTTTGGATTGTTGGCGTGAATGAGCAGTGTCTTCTTTCCGTCAAACAATCCTTGCATGGCCTCGAATTTCAGATTCGTTTCTTTTGTTGCAAGCTTGCCATACAATGAAGCTTCGACAAAGAATTGTTCCAGGTCATTAACTTGTTTATCGTAATCCTTGTTGTCTGATTCTGAAAATGAGAATGTATTAAAATCAAACGTCCGTTTCATCATCGGAGGCCAGTTCATATGAATGCCTATATCTACTGAGTGAGCAGCATCTTCCCAATTCCAACCTTCCATTTCCATCACGGAAGATGAACCTGAAATTAGTCCTCCGGTAGGCGCTGCTTCCGCCAACAATACTCCATTGAAGCGGAACGATGCTGTATATTCCGTGTCAGTATTATAGGAGATCAGTGATCGTATGTTTGGATTCAACTCACCGCGTTCCGTGTAATCACTCATGGCGCGAATAGAACTCACTTCCTGCAAACCCACTTGAGAGTTAGGTAGAATAAATCCAGGATAAACATGTTTGCCTGCAACATTGATTACTTCATAGCTTGATAGATCAATTTTTGAAGTAGTAGCATCTGCCACGATAGTGAGTTTTCCTTTATCGAATCCGATAATAGAATTCTGGATCACTTGCCCATTCCCTAAGTGAGCAACTGCTCCGGTAAGTGCGATAGGTTTTGATTGCGGCTTGGCTGGCACTGGTGTTTGCGACCAGGCAGCATGCAACATGAACAGCGCCATCAAAAGTGTGTATGTTATTTTTTTCATAAGTATCTCTTCAATTATGGATTACTAATCTTCTGTTTTTTCAAAACCCAACACATCATCGCAATGAAAGTCTAACTGACTGTGGCTTTCTCCACGTTGAGTAGGCATTCCTGATTTCTTTGCATTCTTCATTTTTTGAATGATGCGTGCACGATCGGCTTCGAGGTCTTTATTATTCTGCTTGTCTTTTTCAATATCGAAGTACACTTTTCCATCGATGATGGTCTTCTCCGCTTTCGCATAGACCGATAATGGATGATCTGTCCAGAGAACGACATCGGCAGACTTGCCCGCTTTCAAACTTCCCATTTGATTGTCCAGGTGCAACATCTTTGCTGGATTGAGCGTCACCATTTTCAATGCGTCTTCTTCTGACATACCTGCATACTTCACCGATTTAGCAGCTTCCTGATTTAATCTCCTACCCATTTCAGCATCATCAGAATTGATCGCAGTAAGAACACCGGCACGCTGCATGATTGCTGCGTTGTATGGAATGGCATAACGAACTTCCCACTTGTAATTCCACCAGTCAGAGAACGTAGAGGCAGCAACTCCATGCTGGGCCATCTTATCAGCCACTTTATATCCTTCCAGAATGTGCGTGAAGGTATTGATGCGGAAGTTGAAACGCTCAGCTACTTTCATCAGCATGTTGATTTCCGATTGCACATAGGAGTGACAGGTAACGAAACGTTTTTTATTCAGAATCTCAAGCATGGTTTCGTCTGCAAGATCTCTGCGCGGCTTAAGGGCAAGTGCTTTTTCTTTAGCGGGAAGACTATTGTATGCGGCAAACTTCTTTTCATATTCGCGGGCATTAGTAAATGCGTCTACAAACACTTGCTCTACACCCATGCGTGTTTGAGGAAAGCGAATAGAAGCGGCATTACCGGTACGCTTTACGTTTTCACCAAGGGCAAATTTGATGAATCCATCAGCACCCTGAATTTTATAATTCTCTGGCGATTCGCCCCAGCGTAACTTCACTAATGCGGACTGTCCACCAATTGGGTTAGCCGAACCATGCAATATCTGAACGGCAACCACACCACCGGCAAGAGCCCTGTAAACGTTGATGGATTCCGCATCGATGTTATCACCGATTCGCACCATACTTGAATTAGATGCTACATCGTTTATGCTTCCTGCACCAATATGTGAGTGCTCGTCAATGATACCAGCCGTAAGATGCTTCCCTGTTCC
This sequence comes from Cyclobacteriaceae bacterium, assembly GCA_043774745.1. GTDB lineage: Bacteria > Bacteroidota > Bacteroidia > Cytophagales > Cyclobacteriaceae > ELB16-189. Next base: position 5,737 of record JAYVTC010000063.1, read on the forward strand.
ATCAATTACTTTGGCAACCGGATCTGAAAGGTTCTTTCCAATTTTTGAAATCTTACCATCCTTGATAAGCACATCCGTGTTTTGCAAGGTGCCCTCTGCTTCATTCGTCCATATGGTAGCATTTTTAATCAGCATGGTTTCCGCTACCGGAAGGGAAGCATAGCCATGAGCGATAAATGGATAAATAACTTTACCAAGTTCTTCTTTCTTATCAGTAGTTCCGGGTTTTGCAGGACTCTTGGCGGCAAGGTCTCCGGTGCGAGTGCTGCTCCAGGTTGTCCATGAACCATCTACCAGTTGACCTTTTCCTTTCCATCCCGTGGCATCGCTCCATCCGGAAAGACGAATGCTTCCTGGATTTTTCTTTTCAGGTTTGAAGCTGAGTGTTATTAAGTCGTTGCCAAAGGTTGCCGCTACATCAATCGATGTGGTGTCATTTACTTTGATTTTTGATTTATGACTTCCTGCTTCGCCACTTACTTCAAGATTATAGGATTTATCATTGACCGATAAATTATAGTTACCACTGAAGTCGCGCGTATCCATGGACTGCAATTCAAAAAGTTGACCTTGCACCCAGTTTTGGTGGATGGTAGTTTTCTCATCAAACAGTTTCCCTGATGTGATGATGAAGTTAGCCAGCATTCCTTTCTTCAAACTTCCAATCTGATCATCCACTTTCAATAATTGGGCTGGCGTGCTTGTCAGTGCTTTGAGTGCTGAGGTTTCACTCAAACCATTTTCAATTGCTTTTCTTATGTTAGCAATGAAATCGGATACTTTTTTAAGACCACTTGTACTAATGGCGAAATTTATTCCGGCTTTTTCCAATGCAGCAAGGTTGGCAGGAGCAAGTTCCCAATGTTTCATTTCTGCCAATGATACCCGTTCAGCATCAAAAGGATCTTCCACATCATAAGCCTCTGGATAATTTACCGGAATGATTAGCGTAGCATTGGTTGCCTTGATTTCGTTAATGCGCTTATATTCATCACCACCACCCTTAATTACATATTGCACACCAAATTCATCACCGATTTTATCTGCACGCAGCACATTCATCCAATTGGAAGCATCAAAGATTTGCGGAAGCTTCTGGCTTTGAATCCAGGCTTCTAACGAGTTATCAGCAAAAGGTCGTGGGTTCTGGCTTCCAAACCATTCAGCATCAAGGTAAGTTTGTCTTAACACAGCGATATATCCCATCATGGATGATGGATAATTTTGTGTTGACGATCCTTTGTTTAAAGAATAATTGGCAGCTGCCTTTTGTTTGAGCATGATATTGTTATCGGAACTTTCAGCGAGTGTTACTAAAGATGATGTTCCTCGTGCAAGACCATCTGGCTTCACGGTCATGACAGCTCCAAATCCAACCTTCCTCATTTCATCAGCCACTTTAGAATTCATGGTGAATTCATCAGCAGCATTGTAATGCGAACGAATAGCCTGATTGGCGTTGTACGCTCCTTTTGTTTTCGATTCCATTTGCTCCACACCACCAAAACCACCACCACGTGCGCGTTCTACTTCGGATAATCCATAGTTAGTATAGATATCAACAAGAGAAGGGTAAACATATTTTCCTTTGAGATCAACTGATGTATAACCCTTAGGAATAGTAATGTTGCTACCTACTTGCTCTACTTTTCCGTTCTTCACTAATAGCGTAGCATTTTGCAACGTAGTCTGATAATCTACTACAATGGTAGCATTGGTAAAGGCATACAGGCCGGCCCGGGCATCTTTCACATCATTTCGCGGAAAAGTTTCCTGCGCACGTGCAGTCCATCCGCAAAAGAGCAAAGCAAGGATCACGATGATCTTACTTTTTTTCATAACAGAGTAATGGTTAATGGTCATATTCTACAGCATCTAATTTTTAGCAAAGCAAAGTATCAAATATTGCTATGGCGGGAAATAATTTAAGGATGTACGGTCGATATGTGTTTTCACTTAAAATGTCGAAATCGTTTGAAGTTCACTGGTATAATTTCATATTTGCTTTTGTTGAATAATACCTAAAATCCTCTTAATCGTATGAGAATCATAAACACGGTACTTCTTGGGTTAGGTACTGTCAACATTGGCCTTCTTAAAATCTTAGCCAGTAAGCGCCATCAACTTATTCAAAAATATAACCTGGCCTTCAGGATTGTGGCTGTGGCCGACTCTTCGGGAGTTGCCGTGAGTGATGCTGGGTTTGACTATGAGGAACTAATCAAATTAAAAAATGAAAAGGGCAAGGTTAGATCGTTGAAAGATTTTCAAGCCTACATCACAATTGAAAATATTACAGAGTGTATTCAAGCGGATTTATTGATTGAAAGTTCTCCGGGGAATCTCAAAGATGGTAATCCCGGATTATTAATTTCCAAGAAGGCACTTCAAAAAGGCTGGTCAGTGGTTTTTGCTAACAAGGCGCCTTTGATTTTTGCGTTTAATGAATTGCATGAATTGTCTTACGCTTATGGAGGTAAGATTGCATATAGTTCAACAGTATGCGGTGGACTTCCTGTGATCAATGTATTGCAACAGGATTTGAAGGAAGCTTCGTTAATTCGCCTGCGAGGAATATTTAATGCCACTACGAATTATATTTTACAGGAGTTGGATAAAGGTGGAACGATGGAAGAGGCCATCACAGAAGCGCAGCGATTAGGAGCTGCTGAAGCTGACCCCTCGCACGATACGCACGGTCATGATACCGCGAATAAATTATTCATCATCATGAAGTCGTTTACGAATTACTCAGGCTCGATTAGTGATCTTGAGGTTGAAGGAATTCAAAATATAACACCCGAACAGTTATCAAGTGCTAAGTTGCGTGGGAATAAAATCAAGTTGTTAGCTTCAGCAGAGCCTGAAGGAAATGCATGGAGGTTATCCGTGAAACCAACAGAAGTGAATGCCACTTCATTTCTGGGCACTTGTGATGGATGGGAGATGGGTATTGAAATCAACACAGACTTCTATGAATCCATATCTATGAAGAATTACGAAGCTGATCCGGTGGGCACTTCAGCGGCAGTATTGCGCGATGCGATTGACTTGTGTCTAAAAAAATAAATGTCATTCCTGGCTTAATTCTGGAATGACATTTATCAATGCAGCGATAATTAATTCTTTGCGATTCTCTCTACCTCAGCTAACGTGAAATCAATTTCCTCAACCGTGTTATACACAGAGATTCCTATGCGGGTAACTCCGCCACGTTCTAATAGTCCTAATGATTCGATGGCACGAATGGCATAGAAATGTCCGTCCCAGGCACAGATGCTTTTCCTTGCGAGCTGTTCACAGACTTGGGTAGGAGTCTTTCCCTCTACAGTAAACGACAGAGTTGGCGTGCGACTATTCGATGAAAAGTCTTGACCTATCATGGTTACACCCGGGATTTTTTTAAGACCTGCATATAACTTGCTTGCCAGAACAAATTCGTGTGTGCTGATTTTATGATAAGCGTTAACCAATTTCTCTCTCATTGAGTTTCCATTTCCAAGACTGGCCAGAAATTCAACCGCTGCTGAAACTCCGGCAATGGCTGCATGGTTGAGTGTTCCGGTTTCAATAGAATCAGGTGCGATTTGTCCTGCGGTTCTTAGGCGATCTGTAGGAAGTCTGTCCAAAAGTCCCGGCTTGCTGTAAAGTATTCCTACATGAGGACCGTAAAACTTATAGGCCGAGCAAAGCATGAAATCACATCCGATATCCTGCACGTCAATGGAGAAGTGCGGAGCATAGTGAACAGCATCTAACAATAACCAGGCATTGTAACGATAAGTGAGCTCACGAACGAACTTAAAGTTATTCACTGTACCAATACTATTGGCTGACATGCCCATGCAAACTAATCGCGTATTCTCATTAATTTTATTGGTGAAGTCTTCGTAATCCAAAACGCCATTAAGTTGAAGTCTGACTTCTCTTACTTTCACGCCAAAGTCTCTGAGTGTAAGCCACGGACCGCGATTAGCTTCGTGATCGAGTTGTGTGATCAGTACCTCATCTCCAGGCTTGAGTACTTTGGAAATGGCACGCGCTAACGCAAAGTTGAGCGTAGTCATATTCTGACCAATGGAAATTGTGCTTTCACTTTCAGCGCCAAGCAAGGCAGCCATGCAGGTTCGCATGTAATGAATTACCTGATCTGTTTCGTTGGTCGTTATGAAAGCTCCATGGGAATTAGCATTTGAATTTTTATAGTAATGTGTAATGCCATCGATCACTGATTGCGGTACCTGCGTTCCTGCAGGCCCATCCAGAAACACCATGGGCTGATCATTATGTTTTCTCTGAAGAGATGGAAATTGATTTCGGATTGCGGTTGAGTCGATAGAAAGTGAGCTCATAAAAGGTTGTTTAATTAAAGGTAAATATTACAAAATCTTAGATAATTATTGTTTGTTCTTACACCACCGGATTAAGTTTTGATACTGTATCGCTCGCCCAATTGAAGTATTCGGTATGGTTGATGAATCCGGGTTGCAGCAGCAGCAAAATTTTTTGGATTGGCGGTATTGAATTCGAATAAATCATAATGATGTGGTATCACCAGCTTAGCTCCAATGGCTTTTCCAAGCTGAGCTGCTTCTTCTGCATTTAGATTTCCTGCCACTCCACGAGCCGGATCATTTCCATTGATCGGGAGAAAGGCAACATCGACATGAAATGGTTTTAAAATATCGACCATCGCATCATACCAAAGGGTATCTCCGCTGTGATAGACGGTCCATTGGCCAAACTGAACTACGTAACCCATGTGCTTGCAATGATTATGCTCATCGCGCTCTATCTCGTTGTGGGCTGCGGGCACTCCATGAAAAGTAAATCCTTTTGTCTCAACCTTTTCCCCGTCATTTAATCCAACAGGAAAGTCACGAGCGCACTTAACCCGGTCTGCAATAAAATCACGGTTCGCTTCTGGAATGATGAATTTAATATCTTGATTTACGTTGAATAACGGAATCAACGTTTCCCCATCAAGATGATCAGTATGATTATGACTCGATGTTACGATATTGATACAATCAAGTAGGTGAGGCGCAATTACCACTTCACTTATTTGGGTGTGAGGTTTATTGGTGTTAAGGTATTTTTTAGCAAGAGAATCGGATAGATAGGGATCAAACAACACACACACACCATTCCATTGAATGAGAAACCCACTTTGTGCAAGCCACCAGATATCAAATGAATCTTTCGAGCCGTCTTTCTTCGCCTGATGAATTTGTTGTTGAAGATTTTCTCCTTTACAAAAGGCTTTAATTAATGATTGACTCATTTTAATTTATCTGTGATTTTAGCCTATTACTTTAGCATACTGCCTATTTATTTAAAGACTTTCCCTTACCTTTTTCGCTCCCCTCACCATATTGACCAACTTCTGTCGCGATGCCCAGCGAGCCGTTTGACTTAATCCACAATCAGGCGCTATGGCTAATTTTTCAGCAGGAACATAATTCAGGCATTTGCGAATACGTTCTTCTACATCCGCAACGGTTTCGATGTAATAATTCTTAACATCAATGATACCCACGGCTACATCCATTTTCTCTGCGAAGATGGCCAGTAATTCTACCTCTGCAAATTCGCGGTTGGCCATCTCAATATGAACTTCATTAACATTCAGATTTAAAAAATCAGGTAACATAGGCTTCAAACTACGATAGCCGACTGGTCTTCCTTTGAAGTTTCCAAAACATAAATGTGTGGAGAGCCTGCACTTGCCAACAATACTGCTCACGGTGCGATTGAAAATATCAACAAAACGTTTTGTGTCTTCTTTATAAGCATAACAACTCATGGATGGTTCGTCCACGGTTATCTCTTGGCAACCGGCAGCCACAAGATCTTCCAGTTCTTTTTTGATGATTGGAAGTAAAGCTTCTGTGATTGCGAAACGATCTTTATATTTTTCATTGGGCAACAAGCGTCCACTTAACGTGTACGGTCCTGGTATACTTGCTTTGAGTGTAGGGCCGGTAGGAGCAAGTCGTTTCAATCGCGTATATTCTTTAACAGCACCAAGACCATCAGGAGCCGTCAACGTATCGATGATTGAATTTTTTCCGCGTTGGTCATGTGCAGGAGGACCAAACTTTCTAAGCTCATCTGTATTTTCTTTTATGCCTTTAATGAATCCGTAAAAGGAAAGATTAAAATCAAGACGCGTTTGTTCACCATCGGTAATCACATCCAATCCGGCTGTCACCTGATCATGAATGGCGGCAATCACGGCATCCTCAATCATCTCTTCACGATCGGCATTGCCAAACTCGTTAAGATTTTTAACAGCAAATTCAAGCCATCCCGGAAAAGGATAGCTGCCAATAACCGTGGTGCGAATAGGAATGGGTTGCATAAGGTAAGTTGTAATTTATTTTAAATATATTATTAGATACTTGTTGCTTGAACGAGTGAGAATCAATTACTTAGCATCCAGTATCCGGTTTTTCACCAACGTTCGCATACATCTTAGCCAATCGATGGGCATGCTCATCATAGGCACTTTCAAATAATTGAACAGCACGATCTGTTCCAACTACATTAGCGCTGGTTAATACTTTTGGTGGTTGCCCTGCTTCTGTGAGTAGTCGTGCAACTTCTGCCTTTATGGAGTTAACAAGCAACGCACCACCCACAGTAGAGCCCGGAGCTACAGGTGTATCCAAACCTTCAATCTTTACCATGGAATCTCCCACTGGAGCACCGGTATCTAAAATCAAATCCGCAAAGTCATATAATTTTTTGCCATCCGATCTTTTGCTTGAACTTTTCTCGGCATGAAGCTTAGTGATAATAACGACTACTTTTACATTACGCTTTTGAAATTGTTCTGCTATTTCAATAGGAACAATGTTAGAGCCACCTGAAGAAATAATAAGTGCTGTGTCTTCTGGTGTGATGTCAAAATTGCGAAGGATACGCTCAGCAAGGCCGGAAACATTTTCGAGGAACATGGCCTGTCGCTGACCATTTGCACCGACAACAAGATTGTGAAATGTTAGTGACAACTCAACGATAGGATTGAATCCGGGAAACGATCCATAACGGGGCCACATTTCCTCTACCATAATACGGCTATGGCCGGAGCCAAAAACATGCACCATGCGGCCTGCAAGAATGGTTTTTGAAAACCACTGTGCTGTTTTCAGAATGTTAGCTTCCTGATTGGAAACGACATCTAAAATCTGTTTGCATTTATGAAGATAGTCTTGAGTGGGTGTCATCTTATTTTGATTTTGATAAGGCGAAACCGGCAGCACCAATGGCACCTGCCAGATCTGAAAATTGTGCAAGTTTCACTGGTGTTTTTTTGTTACCGGGTCTCCATTCATAAAGATCCAAAAAATCCTGCAGTGGTTTGATTAAATCATCACCGGCAAGGGAGATACCGCCACCAATAATGACCGCTTCGGGCGATAACACATTGATTGCTGATGCCATGCAGATGGCCAACTTGCGCACCGATGATAACCACAACCAAGAGGCAAAGGATTCACCTTTTTTGAATGCGGCAACGAGTTCAAAGGTAGTATTGAATTTTCCCATAGACCGTTTTGAAATGGAAAGGTTGCCAATCGCATCTTCAATGCTGCCCGGCATATTCGTTACATCGATGTTGGAATCGTCTGCATCTACCGTGATGTGCCCAAGATGTCCAGCCATTTGTGAAAGTCCTTGATACAACTGACCATTGATTAAGATGCCGCCACCAACTCCGGTACCCAATGTGAGTAGAACAGCATGTTGCATTCCTCTGGCAGCACCAAAAGTAGCTTCAGCCATAAGCGCAGCGTGAGCATCGTTGAGTACAAAAATACGTTGACCAGTAAATTCTGACCAGTTAAAGTTTTCAAGTCCGGGCAAACGGCCTGGCATAAATGAAATGCAGGTATTATCTGAGTTGGCCAAACCAGGAGCAGATAAGCCAATGTTTCTAACTATCGTGGAAGATTCATTTTGTAATTTTTTTATCATGGATGCGACTGCACTCTTCCAAAGCTGATCGTCTTGCTCATTGGTCTCCTGTCTCAGTTGCGCAAGAATATTTCCATCACCATCGATCAAAACACCTTTTATATTGGTGCATCCTAAATCAATACCGATGGAAAGTTGTTGCATAATTTAAATTTAATATTGTCCTTCGGATAAATGCCAGCCTCCATCTACAGAAAGAATCTGTCCCGTAGTAAATCTGGAATAGTCAGACATAAAGTAAATTGCAGCACCATCCAAATCGCTTGGTGATCCGATTCTTCCACCATCAAGAGGCTGTTTCGTTTTAATGAATGCCTGGATGGTTTCATCATGGGCAGCGCGCTGCGCCATAGGTGTTTCTACAAGGGCTGGGGCAATGGCATTGATCCGGATATTTTCTTCTGCATAATAGGATGCTGTCGACTGAGTTAATCCAATAATAGCAGCTTTAGAAGCTGCATAAGCATGGGTTATAAAATGCCTGGGAGAAGGGGAGTATCCCAACACCGAAGCCATATTTAAAATAGTTCCAACAGTATTATTTTTCTTAAACGCATGGATGGCTGCGCGATTTGAAAGCATCAGCGAGGTGAGATTCAACTCCATTGTTTTATTCCAGCCTTCCAGTGTGAGCTCATGCAATGGGCCATCTCCGAATTTTCTTCCACTGCCACCGGCTACATGATAGAGTCCGTCAAAACCACCAAATCGCTCTTCACAGAAAGAGATAGCTTGAGAAGCAGTTCCTTCCAGCACGGCATCGCCCACCAATGAGCTCCCCTGTTCACCCAGAAGTTGTTTTGCTTTTTCTGAATTTTCTTTATCTCGTCCTACCACGACTACGTTGGCACCTTCTTTCACAAATGCCAGTGCTGCAGACAGTCCGATGCCTGTGGTGCCACCGATGATTACGATTCTCTTTTCAATTAGCCAGATCATGGTACATGTATCTCGGTAAATATATTAAATTTCAAATAACGAATTATTTTGGTCATCAAATCATATTCGATATCTATTACTTATATTTAAAGCTATGTTAAAAGAACTTTTGTTTTGAATGGAAGATAATTCTCACTCAGTTTCTAATATTGAATATCTGGTTAACCATGGCCGTTACATGGAGGCACGTGAGTTAGCGTTGCTACTTAAGAATAATCCTAATGTAGATCATTTAAGAGTTGATCAATTACTGGCCTTGAGTCTATCGAAATCGGGCTCACCGGAATTAGCATTGGCTCATCTTGATCTGGCTTATCGCAGAAATCCAGAAAATTCGGAGACAGCTGGGATTTTAGGTGGCATTTATAAAGCACTTTTTAAAAAACATCAGGATTCCAAGTACGCTATTCTATCCCGTGATACTTATGTAAAAGACTTTTTGATATCGAAGAATTATTATACAGGAATTAACGCAGCTACAATGTCTGCTATTGCCGGGCGCTCCATGCAAGGAAGAGAAATTGCTACATCTGTCATTGCTCTAATTGGCGAGAGCGCGAATAGTTTTTGGGAACTGGCAACCCTGGGTGAAGCTCATTTGCTGACCAAGAACAGAGATCGTTGTGTTGAGTATTATATTAAAGCACGCCAACTCGCAGGCAATGATTGGGGTAAAGTAATTAGCGTTCATAACCAGTTATGGCTTCTCAACCATTATGTTGCAGTGCCAAAAGAAGTTCTACGTATCTTTGCTCCCCCCGAAGTAGTTGCTTTTGCGGGGCATATGGTGGATGCACCTAATCGCACAACTTCTCGTTTCCCAGCGTCCATTGAGGGCAAAGTAAAAGAGTCGATCAAGGGTGCCATTCGCACGTTACATGCCAGCATAGGATACTGTTCTCTTGCCTGTGGGGCTGATATACTTTTTGCAGAAGCGATGGTGGAAGAAGGAGGAGAAGTACACGTGCTTATGCCATTTTCTAAAAGTGATTTCTTAAACACTAGTTTACGATTTGCCGGTGAGCACTGGGTAACTCGGTTTGAAACACTGTTGAATAAATATCCTGTAAACTTTATTACACATGAAAACTACGGTGGTAATGATGACCTTTTCTCTTTGCTGGGTAAGGTGATCTTCGGCTCAGCGGTTTTAAGAAGTCAGACCTATTACCAGGAACCTTTTTTATTAACAGTTCTTTCTGAATTCGACTTGAAGCAAAAGGCTGGAGGCACCCGTGATACCATTCAGATGTGGCCTTACCCTCAAAAGCATACGAACATCAATCCCGACAGCATGTATAATCCGAAGGATATTGTAAATATTCCTTCAACATCGCCAAAAGTAGAATTGTCCAGAATTGCCGATAGACCTGTATTATATGTAGCTTCTTTCGGACTTTCGGATTTGCAGACCATGGAAAAAGAGAGGATTGAGAAAATGATAAGCGCTTACATGGGCGAACAACAATTCTCTTCCAAATTCATGAAGGTATCAGAAGATTCAATAATCATTGCGCTGGATACGGAAATTGCTTTGATGGATATTATTCGCACGGTATGGAACAGTACCGCTCCATTTAAACCAGAAAAACCTTTGCGGATCGGTTTGCATGTAGCACCCGTTTATATTAACGCCACCAGCGAGGATGCCAGCATTAAACTACTTCAGGCAATAGGACAATTTGCACCTAAAGGGAGTATCTGCTCAAGCATAAGTTTTGCAGCCGTTCTTGCCTTACACCCTAAGAAATTTCAGCTGGACTACGTGGGCGTTATTCAATTGGCAGAGGAGACTGAAAGCAATGGACTTTATAAAGTAAGTTTGAAATAGTTCTAAGATTTTATTCAATAGAAATCATGAATGATTTCTATTGAATTTATTTAGTAACGGTTATTTCGTCAAAGATAACTCCATTTAGATCACGCTGTTTTAATACTAACTTTTTTCCATCAGTTTCAATCATCGTAAAAGAGTGTATGTTGGAAACTATTTTAGTTGTGTACGGCACCCAGTTTTGCTGAGGATCATGTTTCCATAATTCGGGTTTACCACTTAATGATGGATCATATAGTGGAGCACCTCCGGCACCGGTGACGATGTATATAATTCCTTTTGGTTTCGTATTGGTAATTCCATCATACTGTTCATCAAGGGTAAACTTTCCATCTACTCTGCCCTCTGGTGAAACCTCATAGTGTGTTCCGGTAGAGTCTAACTTAGGGTCAAATGTTAACGGAAGAGTGCGCTGATAATTATGCACATGCCCGGTGAGTACGAGATCGACACCTAACTGTTCAAGTATTGGAGATAGCAAACGCATGATTTGATAATCATAGTGTGCTTTGCTGGAATTAAAACCAGGGTGATGGTATGACACGATCTTCCAATCTGCTTTGCTGTTTCTTAAGTCATTGGTCAGCCATTGCACTAATGTTGGGTCTAGTGGATTTGCATGAGGGTTGGCATCCAGGCAGGCAACATGTACGTTTCCATAATCAAAGGAAAAATTTGACATTTTAGGAAAACGAGGACTATTATTTGATTTGAATGCTTTTACTAACTCTTCATTTCCTTTAGGTTTTACTGTAAATTCACTGGCAGGACCATTCAAGGGCAGATCATTATAGTAGAAATAGGCAAGACCATCAGGGGTTTTATCTAAATCTGCCCCGAACACATCATGGTTACCCAGGATCATATAAAAAGGAATTGACGTCATCAATGGCGCACCTTTTAAGGTATCGGCTTCCTTTGCTGTATAATATGGAAAAAAGTTTTTTCTGTACTCATTCTCTAATCCACTTCGATACACATTATCACCTGTGACTAAAACAAATTGAGGTTTTTGCTGATATACCTGATAGGCAATTTTCGCTTGCTGGGGAGTGCCAGCTCCGCAATCACCAAAAACGGCAAATTTAGTCTGCTGTTTTTTAGTGCGTGTAGTAAAAGAGCCTTTGGTAATTAACTGGTCATTTAAAGATACTTTATACGTATAGTCTGAATCAAATTTTAATCCGACAAGGTTAGCTCTATAGAGAAAAGTATTCTTGTTTTTCAGATTAAGTTTTACAGAAGATATTTTAGCAATCGATTTCTTTTGTCCAGGTGTGGTTAAACAAAATTCAACTTTGTATTTACCTGGTATGCTATCGGTCTGCCATATTAATATTTTTTGTTCTTTGCTGAGTGTTGAAACATTTCCAGGCTGAAGGTAAGGTGGAACAAGGATCTCTTGGGCATTACTTACAAAGCTCAACAGAAAAAAAACAATGGATAGATTTAAGATTGTTATTCTATTACTTGAAATACTCATACAATTTCAATTATATCTTATCTACGAAAAATAAGGTTAATGATAATAAATTTTTATTTCCACTCTATTCTTAATCAGATCGATGTGCTCAATGGAAATTTTTTGAATGTTTAAACCAGTACGTTGACAGAGATCATGAATCAATATTGGATGTTTATCTGGTTTAATATTATCAAGGCCCTCGTAATCAACCATTTTTGTTTTCTGATTGCGCATGAGCCAGTTTCCATCTACCAGATAAACGGCCAGTATAATGAGGGAATCTAAAATAATGATTTCCCAATACTGACCATCCATAATGGAGTTAATCAAGGCAATGGTCATAATGATAAATATATAGGTCATATCCTTGGCGGAAATCGTTTCGGTTCGGAATCTCAAAAGAGAAAATGCCGCCAACAATCCAAACGCGGTTCCGGCATTACTGATGGAACCAAATGCAGTACTTTTTTGCAGCATGAATGCCAATATGAATACAACAAAGTTAAGTAGGAAGAAAGTAAAAAAGATTTCTCTCTTTTGGTAAATGTGATAATAAATGAACCTGATCAAAATGATCATGGCTCCTGTATTAATCAAGAAACGAAGAAGAAAAATTTCATTAAAAAGAGGTTGTATTTTCATGAATCAGAAATAATTATTCTGGCGGGCGATTCTTTAAACTTAATAAAATTTACACATTGCCAGAAGCACTACAAGTTAGTATATTTGGCGATATGCCGTCAATAGTTTCTGGATACGAATATGATATTTTTATTTCATATCGCCATAAGGATAATAGGAGTACATCGAGTTCGTCACAGGGGCAACAACTGGGCCATGGGTGGGTAACCGACTTTGTTGCAGATCTTAGTAAAGAGCTTGAGAGTACATTTAAAGAAGATGTGTCCATTTATTTTGACTCCAATCCGATCGATGGCTTACTGGAAACGCATAACGTTGATAAGAGTCTTGAAGGGAAACTAAAGACTGTTATTTTTATTCCTATCCTTTCTCAAATCTATTGTGATCCAAGAAGCTTCGCATGGCAAAATGAATTTTGTGCTTTTAATAAAAGCGCCCTTGAGGATAGCATGGGAAGAGATATTAAACTCAGAAGTGGCAATGTAGCAAGCCGGATACTTCCCGTCATGATTCATAATTTGGATCCGGAAGACCGCGACTTAATTGAAACAGAACTGCAGTCCAAGCTTCGCTCCATTGATTTTATATTCAGATCCCCCGGAGTCAATAGGCCACTCCGCCCTGACGACAAACGCCAGGACAATTCCAATAGTTTATTTTACCGTGATCAGATTAATAAGGTTGCCAACGCGATCAAGGAAATTATCAATGCAATAAAATATCCGGGTAGAACAGCAGATGCTTATTTTGATGGCTCTGCTGATGAAGACGTTGCTGAACAAGTTATCAGCGCGCCAGAAACTAAAAGTAAATCCGGGCAGACTCTACTTGAAAAATCGTTGGCAGTTCTTCCGTTCGTAAGCCTCTCACAAGATCCTTCCCAGGAGTATTTCGCAGACGGAATTACTGAAAATATACTAATCCAACTTTCTGCCCTTGCGCAGCTTCGGGTGATTTCAAGAACTTCGGTGATGCGTTATAAAAAAACGACAAAATCAGCTCCTGAAATTGCAGTGGAATTAGGCGTTAAATATATTCTTGAGGGAAGTGCTCAGGCCCATGGCAATAAGGTTAGAATCACGGTTCAGCTGATTGACGCAATTAAAGATCATCATGTTTGGTCGAAAGTTTTTGTGGAGAGTATGGACGACATCTTCGCGATTCAGAGTAGCGTAGCGGAAGTAGTTGCTAAAGAATTAAAGTCCTCATTAAATCCTCAGGAAAACGAAAAGCTTAAAGAAATTCCTACAAAGAATCTGGAGGCATATGATCTTTTTTTGAAAGGCAGGCACGCATTTAATCAATGGAGTGTAGATGGTTACCGCACCGCCTCTGAATATTTTAAGAAAGCGATTGAAAAAGATCCTGAATTTAAACAGGCCTATTCCTATCTGGCCAGTTCATATTCGGGGAGAATGTCCTGGAATGGAGATCTTTCTCCTGCTGAGGCGCTTACGAATATTGAGATCTATTTGAATGAAGCATGGAAGAGGGGCCCTTCTGATAATGATTATCTGACCAAGGCATTTGTAGAGTTCTTCATTACAAAGGATTTTCAATCCTCAGAGAAATTACTTTTGCAAGCCATCGAATTAAGTCCAAATAATTCAACTGTTCTTTATACCTATAGCTACTTGCTTAATATGATGGGACGCTTTGATGAGGCGTTAACATTGGTAAACAAGGCAAAGGCAATAGATCCAATGACCGTGGCATACTTCAACTACCAGACCATCAGCTTATACTTGATGAACCGGCATGAGGAAGTACTCAGCACCATCAATGAGGCGTTACAATTGTACCCAACGGTAGTGCGTCTTTATGATTTTCTTGGAAGAATTTACCTGACGATGCGGAGATATGAAGATGCCATTGAAGCCATATCCAATGGACTTCGTTCTTCCAAAATAAGACCACCTTCTATGGTGGCCTATCTCGCTTCGGCTTATGCTGGGTTAAAAAATGAAGTAAAGACCAACCAACTATTAGAAGAATTGATTAAGAGAAGTGAGGCAAATGAAAAAGGAGTAAATATTTATGTCGTTCATGTGTTCAAGGCTTTAGAGGATGTTGCTTCGGCAAGAACCTGGCTTGAAAAAGCAAGGAAGACTAATGACATAGATCTTATTTGGTGGAATGTTGATCCGCTACTAAAAAGTCTTCGTGATCAATTAGTCAATGAGTCGGGCAAATCAACATCTCCCGATTTTGTTGCAGCAGAAAAGAAGATTATTGATATGCTGGAGAATCAAATGCCCAAACTTCAGTATCATAATAGTGATCACATCTATGATGTACTTAACGCTTCATTAATTATTGCCCAACACGAGCAACTGCCTGTTGAAGAAGTAAAACTGTTAAGATTGGCGGCACTTTATCATGATGCGGGATTTATTTATTCGCCCAAAAATCATGAAGAAAAAGGAGCGGAGATGGCAAGAGAAATGTTGCCGGCTTATGGCCTGAATACAAAGCAAATTGAGTCAATAAGTAATATGATTCTGGCGACTCGTATACCACAATCGCCAGTGAATAATCTGGAAAGAATATTGTGTGATGCCGATCTCGATTATTTAGGGCGTGACGATTTCTACGAAATAGGAGGGCGTCTTCTGGAAGAACTAAAAGCACAGGGAGTAGTAGAAACAGAGAGAGAATGGAACTTAGTGCAAAAAACTTTTCTGGAGTCGCATCGATATCACACCAAATTCAGCAAAGAGAATCGTGAATCAATGAAGCATCAGCACATACAGGAGATCATCGCTAAATTTAAACGTTGACGATGTTTTGAATTAAGCCAACTGAAGGGCAGGCTTTGTAATTGTGCTCTCAATAAAATACATATCCACCTCACCGATATTCTTGGCTGATATTTTTCCCCTGTACAAACATTGATAATTTTCTTTAATGCGCTGATAAGTAGAATCGGAGATGTTTACCTTTCCTGCTTCACCATTGGATTCCATTCTACTGGCAATATTAACCGTATCACCCCAGATGTCGTAGGCGTATTTTTTCTTTCCTACCACTCCTGCTACAATTGGGCCTGTATGAATACCAACACGCAATTCCCAGCATTCCAGATTTCTCCCTTTTCTTACAGCATTTTTTTTGAACATATAGTCTTGCATCTCAAGGGCTGCATGCACGGCATCTAATGGATGAGTGTTGTTGGTAGTAGGAATGCCCCCTGCGCACATGTATGCATCACCAATGGTTTTAATTTTTTCCAGATTATGCTTACCCATGATTTCGTCAAAGGCCATGAAATAATCATTCAGCTCAGCAACCAGTTCCTGTGGGGACAATTTTCCTGCAATGGTGGAGAAGCCTTTAAAGTCGGTGAATAGAACCGTTGCACTTTCATAATACCTTGATTGTGCATGGCCATTGGTTTCTAATTCACGGGCAGTTTCTTCCGGTAAAATGTTGAGCAATAGTTCTTTAGATCGATCTCTTTCTTCTTGAATTATTTTATTTGTTCTGTTTACATACTTATAACGATTGTATGAACCCACAGCAACAATGAGTAGTAGGAACCCAGACGCTCCGGTGGCGTATGTAATTATTTTTTGTAACTTTTTCTCTTTGGTTAGTAAACCAATCTCTGCTTGCTTTTTATCAATGTCTGAGTTGAATTGTAGTTGTTGTATTTTTTTATCCTCAGCAGTATTATAGAGTGTGTCCTTGATCGTTGTCAATAGTGTTTCATAGATATAGGCATCTTTAAAATCACCAATTTCAGCATATAACTTTGATAAGGCTTCATAGGCAATTTTAACTTCTTGTCTGGCTCTCACTTCTTCACCGATTAGTTGAGCTTTTTTATAGGTTGCTATGGCCGCGGATGGGTTTCCTTCCTTTTTTTGAGTCTTTGCCAGACTAAGTAGGCTTTGCATCAATTCGAATCGTGCACCAAGTTTTTCCGTTATCTCAATAGCTTGGTTATGATAACTGAAGGCTTTTTCAAAATTTTTCTCATCGGCATAAATCTCGCCTAAGTAACTCAATGCGTACGCTGCTTCCGGTGTTCCCTGGTAGATCTTGACTGAAGTTTCTAAGTAATTGCGGGCAGAATCGTATAAACCTCTTTTGAAGTAATCTTCTCCGATATTAACAGAAACAGTGCCTATTCCATCTTCGTAATTTACTTCCTTAAAAATGGGTAGTGCTTTCAAGAAATATTCAAGGGCTTTTTCACTGGTGGCTGACTTGTTTGAATAGACAGTTCCTATATTATTGAGGCTGGTGGCAATTCTCATTTTATCGTCAATTTCTTCAGCGACACGCAATGATTTAAGATGTGAATCAATCGATTGAGTATCGTCACCAATGATAAAATAAGCGCTTCCAAGATTACTTAACATATTTGAGATCCCGGATTTAAATTGGATAGCCTCAAAAGCGTCCAGCGATGCTTTGAACTGAATGATCGCTTCAAAGTAATTGCCTTGTCGCGTAAAACATACGCCAATAAGCTTAAACGCAAAACCTTTACCTTTTACATAATTTAGCTTCTCTGCTAATACCTTGGCTTCCTCCCCGTATTTGATGGACTCATTCACATCTGTGCTCAGGTAGGCATTACCGAGATCAATCAACGTATTGACTTTTATTGAATCTTCTTTTATGGAAGGAATAATCTTTAGTATTCTTTCTGCCTCTGAATTTTGAGCAGAGCCTGAAAAGGCCAGAAACACAAGACAAATAAAAAAAATAGTTTTAAAAGTGAGCATCCTGATTCGAAATTACAAACACAAGACCGCAAAACAAAAGAGGCTGCCTTTTTGCAGCAGCCTCTTTTCAAGAAATTCATGATACTTTATTCTTTTATCACCTTCAACGTTTGCACTGCATTGTCAGTGCGTACACGAATGAAATAGAGTCCTTTATTCATTGCAGCGAAATCAATTTGAAGGCTTGTGTTCTCAGCATGCCAAACTGCATTGATCGGATAGGAGCGCCCAACCTGATCAAATATATTAATCGATGAAGCTGCCGGTTCTTTTGTGAACTCCGGGAATTGAATGGATAACCAATCAATTACCGGATTAGGATAACCGGTTACACTGGCCCCACCGGATTGTTCTGCAAAAAGCTGATCATCACTTGTCGTTGTTGAAGCAACACTTTCCCTTGACGAGGATCCACTTTTTACTCCTTTAATAGCTACTTGTTGGGCTACCCAGTAATCCTTCAACGAAGCAGTGGCCGTCTTTGTCCCCGTTGCACCTCCTAAAGCCTGAACGTAATAGGCCATCATATTGGAGGTAAGTCCTTGCTGATTATTTGGGGTATCATAAACCTCGGTTGTTCCGTTAGGGGCAATCCAGGTAGCATCCTTTTTACTCGTAAAGAACGCCATGACCAGATTGTTACAACTAGCCGTACCGGTGACAATGGATGGGGCGACAGCCGTGAACGACTGATTGCCTGAAGCGCCATCAACAGCAGCTATCGGATTGCCGCTTAAATCAGCACCTTCTACACGTGAAATACCGATCGACCATTTTGGACTATTGGAAAGTAAAAATGAATAGGTATTTGGCTCTTTGCTGGCATCAATCACCTTTTTGTAGTAGGTGCCCATACCAATGTTATTTCCCTGATTGGTTCTTTTTATCTCAACCCAACCAGAAGGAGGAGTAACCGATGTAGCAGTACCCTTTTCATACATCAATCCAACAATCAACAAGTCACCTGTCCTGGTATTTGGGGGCTTGTTCACGGTAGGGATATCAGAACCTCCACCAACCGAAGTTACAAAATCCTGTTGGATCACTGTGGGTAGGGTTGCTGCATTCGAACAAATTATGGTCATCGTATTTGTGTTCGAAGATGAATTATAATTTGAATTTCCATCGAAACTTGCGGTCACTTCATAAGTACCCAATTGAGTTGGAGCGGTTGCGGTAGGTCCATATATTGTCGCGGAAGCACCTTTATAACTGTACACTAAAGGTGTTAAGATGACACCAGCAACACCGGTAGCAGAACCAGTAGCCGCCTTAGGGGTGCCATCGTAATAGAATGTTCCACCAGTCACGCTAACGACTGAGTTGGCTTTGCCAATTACGATAGTTGCTGTTCCATTTTGATTATTGTAGTTGATTCCACCTGTGAATGTCCATGATGCTGTGCCACCTGGAACGTTAGTAAAACTTGAACCAAGATTTAGGCTACTGCCTACTGCTGCCAGATCTCCTGCTACACCGACAACGGTGGCAGTGGCTCCGTGGGGTTGAGCATCGTAAATATCCGAATAACCTAATACAGTCACACTGGCATTAGCCTTATTTACTGTAAGCGTTCCATAACTTTGACTTTCTATAAAATAGTTCTGAGGCTGCTTAAAGCTTATTGTGCCAGGAACAATGCGATAGGTGCCAGCTGGAATAATACCACTGGTGGCTATCCGTGTGCCATTTGAAATATTTTCCAGTAGTAATGTTACCGGTTCTAAAACTGATGCTGCATTATCTGTATCATAGACAAAGCCCTCAAATAACGAAGTCAAATTCGGTGCTTGATCCCCATAGGTGATCGTAGCCGGATTAGCCGATGTAGTTAGTTTAAGAGGGGCCTTGGCAACCGTCAGCGTACCGGTTTCATAAGTCACAATGAAGTTACTTGATTCGTAGGCTCCAGGTACGATAATGTTTTCTCCTGCATCTATTCCACTCACTAAGGCAATTGAATAGAAATTCAAATTAGGATCCTCTGGATCGCCTGCTCCAAAGTCATAAGTATCCTCAGTAACGTTAGCATCTTCCAGATCCTTTTCGCCAAAGATGACTACTTCATTGCCTGCCGCTACGTCTCCACCCTCCTCAGAACTGTTAATGAGTGTTCTGGCATTGATGAGCGTTCTGGCATTGATCAAGGTCCTTGCATTGATTATAGTGCGTGCGTTGATCAATGTTCTTGCATTGATTATGGTGCGCGCATTGATCAAGGTCCTTGCATTAGGTACTAGGGTCTGATTATCAGGGTTATTCTGGTAGTCAAAAAGAGATTCCAGGTGTGCATCAACGATCTGACTATTGATCAACGTTCTGGCATTAATCAGTGTTCGTGCATTGATTAACGTGCGTGCGCTTACCATGAAGCTAAGGTTTGCCAGGTCTGAATTAATCAACGTTCTCGCATTAAACACCTTTACATCAAACATGGCAAGGGGCAACTTATCGTACCCACCTGCTATCATGGCTGAGTTTAAGCCCGCCTGGTATTGGGTCTTAACATTGGCAATTAATTCAGTTAGGTTTTGAATGTTAGCGGTATACAGCGGATCAACTTCAGGTTCAAATTTTAGCTTATCGCTGATGGCATCTCCATAAGTGACAGGCAAATTCGCGGTTTTGATCTTAATTGGCAGAGGATCAACTATAAGATAATTTTCCCTGAACGTATAGTTATACAAGGCTTCAAAATAGGGGTCAATAGGAGCTCCGGTTGAGGCTTCAATCACATAACCAGTAGCACTTACATCTTTATCATAGGGTATGTTTGTAAAAACAATAGGCTGGAGAGTTACCGTGTGACTAACGCCTTTATTATCCACTATAACGACTACTTCTGGAGTACTGTTAAGCGTAAGACCAATGGTACCAAAAGAAATAGGGGCATATAATCCGGTTTTTGAATCTTGAACTTCCGCATTGGCAGTAAATGTTGGCACTCTCTCACCATACTTCTTATGAGGAGGCTCGTTAACGGTTACTCTTACGCGTTGTTGCACATAATCGAAAAACGGAAATGGGGTGGATGTTCCACCATCCAATTGACTCGATGAGATCGCTTCATTATATACCGTGATAACAGGGTTTTGATAATCGGGGAAAGGACCAATTATGGCACTTAACGTTCCATCATCATTAGGTGTAGTTTCCAACGGTTTATTATCTATCTTGATGATTGAATTCTCATAGAAATTAGTACCCTCCACGATTAATGTAAACGTTTCAGTGCCGGGTTTATAATTTTCAGTTGGGTAAACAAGTCTTATGATTTCCGGATCCGGAGTAGCCAGTGTGAGCATAGCAGAATGTCCTTTGATTAAACCAGAACCTGACGAAGCCGGACCATCATTCATGGCCAGTGCGGTATTCTTCAGCGCGTTTCTTACGTTTTCTGGTGTGCTGGAGTTAGTCCAGTTTGGATTTGTAGGTGTTGCATCTCCATAGTAATACTTCTTGGCCTCTAGTAAGAGCGCTGCAACACCAGCTGCGTGCGGAGCGGCTGCAGAAGTTCCAAAGAAGTTTGGCACTTTATCACATTCAATATCCAATTTTTTCCAATCAACACCTCCAAAAAACACAGTCGTGTTTACACCATTGGGTGCAGTGAAATCGGGCTTATGTCTATCCGGAATTACGCTTTGAACGTTTACGCCTCTTGAGGAAAATGAGGCTACTTTTAATTGATCAGTGATATCAAAAGATGGGAGTGGAGCAACACAATCCACAGGAAGTACAGAAGGTCTTTCAGGAAGCGTAGTGTTAAAAAGCACATCTGTGTTACTATATAATACAGCACCTACGGTGATGGCACGCTCGGCATTGGCCTGACCTACTATAGTCGATGCTCCTGTAAAATATTGAAGTTCACTGATTCTGTTTTTCTCACTGTTGAAGTCACCGCGGAATATGATGTATTTAAATTCGATTGGCTCAGGGCTGCTGCAGTCTGTGCATTCCCTGGCAATCATAATATTTGTTGTGATCGTCTGACCGGCAGGCACAGAGAAAGTAAGCACCTCTACAGGGTCTCCATCTGTATTGTCCCTGTTAAATCCAAAAAGCTTATAACCAAGGAAGTCAACCAAATAAATATCCATATCATACTTGGACCCGGAAGGATTTAAACCGCCTACTGAATAAAGCGGATCATCCCATTGCAACACGATCGTGTAGGTTCCTTCGCCAACCGTAATACGTTGACGATTATTTCCACCAGCAAATTGATGGGCTGATGTAGGTCTTTGCATGATGATACCAGGATCAGTAGGAGCAAAGACGCCTTCATAAGATTTGTTACCAAAGTTACCAGCTGCGGTAAAGTAAGACACGCCTTTCCTTGCTACGTAGTCTACGGCCTGTGCCACTTTGCCATCAGTGAAAAATGGCTCGGTGATATGCGTGATATCATCAACAATAATATCACAGTTATAGAGTGGATTATCTTTTAAGTCCCTGATACCTTTGGCAAAATCTCCAGCCGTGAGGAATCCCGTGCGGAAGGCCAGTTTAGCTTTGGGGGCAACATCATGTACAATTTGCAACATCGCGCGGCCTTCGTCTGTTCCCGGACCATATGTTGCAGGTAGATCTTTTAGTACCTGAACTTCATTAGCGTTTTTGTATTTCTTAACGCTGCTTAAATCAGGGTTGGCTCCGGCTCCTGGTAGATCAAAATTGAAAACATCCCCACCGGCAACTTTGAGAAAATCATAACTATCAGAGAGCACACCTACTTTAATGCCATCACCTGAAATTGGGAATTGAGTTGTCAAATTCTTATAACCCAATCGAACCAGGTCTGCACTCATAACCTGATCACCTTGCGTCATTGATCTTCCAACGGTTTCAAGGTATTCGGTACCGCTTCTTACTGGCGGGAAGGCAGGGCGAACATACTGGATGTAATCCGTTAAATGATTTAGATTCAATAAATTCTTGATGGGATAAAATCCGGCAATAACAAAGTCATCCTCCAGATCACTGATGTCTGGATCAAATTCAAAACCATATTTCGCGGCATTATTGCCGATAGTGTCCAGTAATTCCTCCCATTGTCCTTTAAGAAAAACAATTTCAATCAGCACCTTATCGCCACTTTGGTCAATATAGAATACCTCGTTGGTTTTAGTCTTTTCAACTATCGCTTGAGGGTTTAATTGTTGCTGTAAAAGGATCTGCTTATTTATTTCATATAAGGATGTTAATTCAGAACCAATAAGGTCCCAGACTTTACCTTGTGAGCAAATGCCAAACATCTGACGGTCATTTACGCTGATGTT
This sequence comes from Cyclobacteriaceae bacterium, assembly GCA_043774745.1. Classification (GTDB taxonomy): domain Bacteria; phylum Bacteroidota; class Bacteroidia; order Cytophagales; family Cyclobacteriaceae; genus ELB16-189. The sequence goes on from JAYVTC010000063.1 coordinate 28,621, forward strand.
TAAAACTACAGATTCCTTGCAAGAGGTATTGGCGGTAACTGTAATTACATCTCCGTGGTTGGCGAGATATTTATTGGGTTCGGATATCGTTACATTATCCTTGCTGTAAATAAGTTGTGCCCCTGATTTTACATATTGTGTTAAATCTACCAAAGATGTTGTTCCTCCAATCACAGTACTGCAGACTACAGGATCATTAAGCTTGGTCAATGAAGCAGCAGCCGTCAGATTGATATTCACGCTGCAACTTGATGGACTGCAACTACCACCGTGATTAATAGAAACAGATATCGACCCGGTTGCATTGGTTCCCCATTTTACCGTGATAGAACTTTGTCCCTGACCGGAAGAGATAGTTCCACCTGCAACCGCCCAGTTGTAGGACGTTCCTCCGGCAGAAGCCGTATAAGTTGCCGTGCTCCCTTGACAAATTGCAAGATTTCCCGCTATACTACAGGGAAGTTGATCTTCCACAGCCGTGGCATCCACCTGGCACGACCTGTCCTGACTTCCTACCGACTTACTATCATAAGAGACTAAACTCATGTGATAGGGAGAACCGCTGATATTGGAAGCCGAGTTACCAGTCTGCCAGTCTTTAACGCTAGCGATATGGCCACCCCAGGCAAATACTACCGTAGTGTTACTCTTGACAACGGTAAATGTTATTTTAATCCGAGAAATAGCACTGGACTGCGTAGGGTCTCCCTGCTGTGTGTAACTAATGGCAGTTATTGTTGCATTATAAGGAAGAATGTTTCTCTCGGAAGAGGAAAGTTTGTTAAAGCTTGTGGAGGGCAACCCTCCAAGTGAAGTAACATTAAGAGGAGTTGGGATTGCAAAGGGTGTTCCAGCAACAAGACCAGTGAAACCTTTGGTTGGATCTACGGTTTCGCAGATTCTTTGAAAACCAGTTATATAATCAATAGCGCTTTTTCCATTGTAACGCGTCTCCCATTCAAATTCAACCGTATGGCTACCCGTGGATACTTTGGTTATACTCAAACGGTAAGGAATAGATTGCCCCTCCAGGTAGTGCGAGTTGCCATTGTTAGTGTTTCCAGTGGCCCAGTTTACCGGGCTGATTGGTGTAGTGGTAGTGCCTCCGTTTTGGCCTTGCTCAAGTTTAAAAGTTTGTGCAGATGAAACCAGTGAAATAAAGAAGAAGGGTAAAAACAAAGCCTTCATTCCGACTCTGGAGAAGAAAGCATGCAATCCACCAACCATAGTTCCTAAGAAACTGCTGATTGAAAAACAAATAGATAAAGCCTTTTTCATAGATTTAGATTATAGCGTTTACAAAACACTGAGCAACTAACTAATAGACAATGAGCAACCAAAAACGAAACCAACTAGTTTATTTAACTAACTTACGTAAGTAAAATGCTAATTTATGATAAAAATCAGGAAAATGTAACCTGGGTAACCTATTCACAACCCACTTTCAAAGGCTACTTTACCAATTTGGTCCAAAAATGTTCTTTTATGAGACATAATATAAAGATTTTCTTTCAAATAGTTGGATTGTATTTTCTACTCTTTCCTTGTTGGGGCTATTCACAATCAGCTGAATTATTCGGGAGCGATCAGCAGCTTGAGATTACCTTGAATGGAGATGTTACCGGTTTAATGAAGGATCGGGGTGAAGACCCGAAGTATCACCTGTTTAAATTATCATATAAAAACGCAACTAATGTATCGGTAGAAATACCTTTACAAATCAAAGCAAGAGGCCATTTTCGAAAATTAAAACAAAATTGTAATTATCCACCGCTGTTGTTAAATTTTTCCAAGGAGTCAACAAAGGGTTCAATTTTTAGTGAGCAGGATAAAATCAAATTGGTTACACCATGTAAGGATGAGAAATATGTGATAAGAGAGTACCTGGTTTATAAAATGTATAACCTGATTACTCCTAAGAGTTTCAAGGTCCGCCTTGTAAAATTCAATTTTGAAAGTACGGACCCCAAGGCAAAAGATACGGAGCCTCTTTATGGAATCTTGCTGGAAGAAGAGGATCAAATGGCCAAAAGAAACAATGCAGTCTCTCTCGAGACACAACTGATAAAACCCCAACAAACCCAGCGGGAGGATTTCCTGAACATGGCTGTGTTTGAATACCTGATCGGAAACACGGATTGGTCTGTGCAGTATCGCCAGAATGTAAAACTCATAGCGAAGGACTCAACATCGATTACTTCTACCGTTCCCTACGACTTTGATCATGCAGGAATTATCGCTGCACCGTATGCGCTTCCAGCTCCGGAATTAGAATTGAGGTCAACACGTGAAAGACGCTATCGTGGTTATTGCGCGAACGATATGAAACAGTTTGATGGTATTCTTTCCATTTATAATCAACATAAAGATGACTTCTATAAACTTTATACAGGAAATTCATTACTGGAAGAAGGCTACATGAAATCCACGGTGAAATACCTGGATGAATTTTATAGAACAATCAACGACACCAAAAGATTGAAAAGTGAATTTCAATATCCCTGTCGATCCGATGGAACGGGTAATGTGATAATTCAAGGGTTGAAGAAGAATTGAAACAATGAGTAAGGTTAGGCCTACGCAATTATAATTGGTTATGGCCCGCATGATTACCTGGTTTTGAATAGGGTATTTTATTTCCCGCAGCAGGTAGAAAAACAGGAGATAAGGGTTGGGCAGCACTCTTCGAACGGAAGTGGATGCACCCTTCAAAGAAGATCTCTCTATTTAGTTGTCCCTTAAAAAGTCATTTTTATGGAGTAGGAATTTATAGTCATGATTTTCAAAGCGTTTATCACCTGATTAAGGTTGTAGAAAAATGAGCACAAATACAACAGTGGATTTAACCCGAATTTCAGGTATGGACTGATAAGCCTCATTATAAGCTCAGTACTTTTTTGGTTAGGAGTTATCGGAATTCTATTGCAGAATTGACCAAGAATCAAAAGGTTATTCATCGGGGATAGATTTTTTCTCCAATCCTTATTTTGTCTATTGATATATTTAAATATCTATAAATCAATTAATTACATTAATTCAATAAACCTTTAGAATAATTTCTGGTTAGATTAAGGTATAAACTATTTTAAGTTTGAATCTTTAGTTTTAGATTGTTTTAAAATCTGACTCATTATCAGTCGATTATAAGTGTTAACTCCCCTAAAACAACTTAGTATGAAAACTCAATCTACTCGCATTCCACCTAACTACGTACTTATTGTAATAATCTTGACCTCAGTTCTTTTCTGGCTAGGCGTTGTTAAGGTATTATTTGGACAGCAGATTAAAGATTGGATTTTTTCTATTATCTCTTCAATTCTTTGACGCTTCCTTGCTTGAATTGATTTTGGTACCTCAATCAGGAATCAAATAGAAGTGGATTTAAAAAATCATCCTCTAAACAGTATTTGATCTATCCAATCGGACCTAAGTTCTTAACAAGATCAACTGCCCATCTTTTACCTGTACAAGGTGTTTAATCATCTTTACAAAAGTCTCTTCGATCGTTTCGTCAAGTAGCTATTAATGTTTCATTTTCTGTAAGTGCCAAAGGAGAAAACTGATATTTTATTCACCTGAAATCTTCAGAATTTATCCTTTGTAATCGCTACAATATCCCTTATTTCCAGCACTGATTTTCCATAGTCTTTTTCAGCTGAATGAATCATGGCTATTCCGACTTCCTTCAACGTGCTTACGTAACCCGGAAATGCTTTTCGAAGAATGGGATACAACCAACTCAGGAACGCATACATTTTCAATGTGTTTTTTAATCCTGGTGTAGGCTGCATATACCCTGGTCGAAACGCATACACTTTTTTGAAAGGTAATTTCATCAGATCATTCTCCGTTTTACCCTTTACACGTGCCCACATCACCTTACCTTGTTCGGTACTATCAGTAGCGGCCCCAGAGACATAGCAAAAAGTCATGTCAGGATTTAATTGCGAGAGGTGTGTGGCCACATGCATGGTCAGATCATAGGTATGTCTTCGATATTCTGGCTCTTTCAATCCCACGGAAGTTACCCCCAGACAAAAGAAGCAGGCATTGTAGCCACTCAATTGAGAAAGAATGGGAGTGATGTTGTAGAAATCAGAATGAATAATCTCTTTTAGTTTAGGATGTACTACACCGCATGGTTTACGATTTATAACTAAAACCCGCTCCACATCCGGATGGTTGAGACATTCATATAACACGCCTTCGCCCACCATGCCCGTGGCCCCTGTGATTATAGCTCTGATTTTCATTCGTTGATCGTTTTAGTTTTGAGTTTACTTATGTGTCGTGTAAGTGGGTTCTTATTTTTACACTGTTCGAAATTCTTAATATTATTCGTTAGTGTAACCTTTACCATTTCAGCAGGTATCCCGTGCAACGGTTTATAATTTATTCAGTCTTTTGGCTTGTTGAGATTTTAAAAATAATCCTATGTTGAAGCACAATATTTCACTCATCTATCGCAATATAATACGAAACAAAAGCTATTTCTTCATCAATTTGATCGGTCTCTCGGCTGGTTTGGTTTGCACATTATTGATTTATCTATGGCTTAGGGATGAATTGCGTATGGATAAATTCCATGAAAAAGAGGCTCAGCTTTTTCAGGTGATGGAATTTCAGAAGTATGCCGATAATATCATGACCACTACCTCCACACCTGGCATACTGGCGGAAGCATTAAAAGAGGAAATTCCTGAAATTCAATATGCTGCCACCACTACCTGGATCAGTCCTTTCACCTTGTCGATTGCTGATCACAATGTAAAGGCGAATGGATATTATGTTGGTCATGATTATTTCAATATTTTCTCCTACAACCTGTTGTATGGAAATGCAGACCAGGTATTAAAAGACAAACTCTCCATCGTAATCTCCCATGACCTTGCCATCAAATTATTTGGAACCGATGAAAATGTAATTGGTAAAACGGTAGAATTTCAACATAACGAATCGTTTTTGGTGAGTGGAGTATTTGCCGGTACTCCCACCAACTCATCACATCAATTTGATTTTGTGTTATCCTTTGAACGATTTAAAGATGATAATAAATGGGTAACGGAGTGGGGAAATAATGGTCCTTCTACGTTTGTGATCTTGCGCGAAGGAAGTGATGCCGCTGCAGTAACGGATAAGATCAAGGATTTTATTAAACCCCGGAATGAGGAATCTAATGTTACCCTCTTTCTCAAACCATTTTCAGAGCGGTACTTGTATGGCCGTTACGAAAACGGAAAACCTGCCGGTGGCCGGATTGAATACGTTCGGTTGTTTTCAATCATTGCCATCTTTATTCTAATCATCGCGTGCATTAACTTTATGAATCTTTCCACAGCCCGTGCATCGCGCAAAGCAAAAGAAGTAGGAATTAAAAAATCAATCGGAGCACAGCGTCAATCTCTCATTTTTCAATTCATTAGCGAATCATTAGTGACATCATTCCTTGCGTTGATGCTGGCATTGGCATTTGTGTGGCTGTTCCTTCCTCAGTTTAATCAAATCACCGAGAAGAAGATTTCTATACTACCTGATGACGTGGAATTATTCGGTTCGTTTGCCATGATTACCTTATTCGCAGGCTTGCTCGCAGGTAGTTATCCGGCCTTTTATCTTTCAGGATTTAAACCCGCTGCCGTGCTTAAAGGTGAGGTGAAGGGTTCACTGGGCGAACTATGGGCACGCAAAGGTCTTGTGGTATTTCAATTTAGCTTATCCGTAATACTGATCGTTTCCGTGTTAGTAATTTATAAGCAGATTGATTTTGTGCAATCCAAAAACTTAGGATACACCAAGGAGCAATTGATCACGGTTCCGATTGAAGGTAAAGTTGAAAAAAACGTTAAAACTTTTATTGACGAAGTGAAAAAGCTTCCAGGCATAGTCGGTGTTTCCAGCATGGGCCACAGTATGCTTGGGCGCACCAATAACACAAGCGGACTTGAGTGGGAAGGAAAAAATAAGGAGGATGATATTTTGTTTGAGAACATCAGCTCGGACTATAATCTGATTGAAACCCTTGGAATACAAATGGCAGAAGGCCGAGCATTCTCTGAAGAGTTTGGTGCAGATACAACGAAAATTATTTTTAATGAAGCGGGCATTCGGGTGATGAACCTGAAAGACCCGATTGGCAAAACGATCAAACTATGGGGAGAATATAATCTTGAAATCATCGGAGTTGTGAAAGACTTTAACTTTCAATCGATGCATGAGGCAGTCAATCCATTATTCTTCAGATTGTCACCAAGAAATGTTTGGAATGTTGTGATTCGTTTAGAGGCAGGAAAGGAAAAGGAAACGTTAGATCGATTGAATGATTTTTATAAGGACTTTAATCCGGGCTTTACATTTGATTATAAATTTCAGGATCAGGAGTACGCAAAGATGTATGCAGCTGAACAGCGTGTGGCTACCTTATCTGCCTACTTCGCCAGCATGGCAGTATTGATTTCCTGCCTGGGATTATTTGGTTTGGCAACGTTTACCGCTGAACGAAGGTTGAAAGAAATCGGAATCCGCAAAGCATTAGGTTCATCTTCTACTAGCATTGTCATGCTGCTATCCGGAGATTTCACCAAGATGGTTTTGGTTTCAGTTTTTATCGGCATCCCAGCAAGCTATTGGTTGCTTAGTAAGTGGCTGGAGCGCTTTGCCTTTCATATCGAATTGAATAGCTGGTATTTTATTGCGGCAGGACTTATTGCTCTCATTATCGCGTGGGTCACTGTTGCTTATCAGGCGATTAAAGCCGCTAATGTGAATCCGGTGAAGTGCCTGAGAACAGAATAGTAAGCAAGATAATCTCCATAGAAATAGTTTCAGTTGTAATTATCTCATTTAAGAACTAAACTGGAATCTAATTCTATGCTATGAACAAACAGTTTGCATTGGTGTGGCTCCTGTTAGCCTCACTTTCTTCTTTCGGTCAATCCATTCCAAAATCTCAATATCAGGATCTTCAGTACCGCCTCATTGGTCCATTCAGGGCTAGTCGCACAGTAGGAGCTGTGGGTGTGCCATCGCAACCCAATGTGTTTTATATGGGCGTTAATAATGGTGGTGTGTGGAAAACAGATGATTATGGTCGCACGTGGAAGCCAATTTTTGATAGCGCGCCAACAGGTTCAGTAGGCGATGTAGCTGTCTCACCTTCACATCCTAATATAATTTATGTTGGAACAGGTGAAGGTCTTCATCGTCCTGATCTCGGAGTTGGTGACGGCATGTTTAAATCAATAGATGGTGGAAAAAACTGGCAACACATTGGGTTGAATGATGTTCAACAAATTGGCAGAGTGGTAATACATCCAACCAATCCGGATGTTGTGGTCGTAGCAGGACTTGGTCATCCCTATGCTGCCAATGAAATGCGTGGTGTGTTTCGTACACGGGATGGTGGAAAGACCTGGGATAAGGTTTTGTATATCAATCGTAACACTGGTGCGATTCAGGTTGAATTTGATCCCAGCAATCCGGAAATAATTTTTGCTGATATGTGGGAGCATCAGGAAGGACCTTGGGAAAATGCTTCTTTCTCGGGAGTTAATAGTGGACTCTATAAATCAATGGATGGTGGCAGTACCTGGAAGAAACTCACACAAGGCTTGCCCACCGGTGAGCAAGGTCTTGGCAGAATTGGTTTTGGAATATCACCGAGTGATCCGAAAAGAATGTATGCTACCGTTGACTCGCGTGAACACTCAGGACTTTATAGAAGTGATGATGCAGGTGAAAGTTGGAAGCGCATAAGCACGGATGGAAGAATTTATGGTCGCGGTAGCGACTTTGCTGAGGTACGTGTGCATCCTAAAAATCCAGATGTAGTTTATTCAGCGAATGTCGCTTCTTATCGTTCTGATGATGGTGGTTATACCTGGACATCTTTTAAAGGTGCCCCGGGTGGTGATGACTATCATCGGTTGTGGATCAATCCATTACAGCCCGACATCATGTTATTGGTAGCCGATCAAGGTGCTGTAGTTTCTGTCAATGGTGGTCGCACGTGGAGTTCTTGGTATAATCAACCAACATCACAATTGTATCACGTGAGCACCGATAATCAATTTCCTTATTGGGTATATGGCGGGCAGCAGGAGAGTGGCGCCATCGGAACAGCGAGTCGTGGTGATGGAGGGCAAATTTCATTCAGAGACTGGATGGGAATTGGTGCCGATGAATATGCTTATGTAGCACCTGATCCAAAAGATCCGAATATCATTTATGGTGGAAAAGTAACTCGTTTCGATAAGAAAACCGGCACATCACAAAACGTGGCCCCGGAAGCATTGCGTTCTGGTAATTTCAGAATGCTGCGCACATTGCCATTGATGTTTCATCCGGCTGATCCAACCATGTTGCTGTTTGCAACGAATGTTTTATGGAAAACAACAAACGAAGGAAACAGCTGGGAAATCATCAGCCCGGATCTCACACGCAAACAAACGGAAGTGCCTGCGAGTATTGGTGATTTCCGTACGGAGAGTTTAACTGCGATGAAGCAGCGTGGAGTAATTTATGCACTCGCACCTTCACCATTGAAGAAAGAAATTATCTGGGCTGGAACAGATGATGGACTTGTACAGGTAACTGTTGACGGAGGTAAAACATGGAATGATGTAACGCCACCAGTTCTTAAATCATGGGATAAAATAACACAGATCGATGCAGGACACTTTGATGCTAATACGGCTTACATTTCTGTAAATGCAATCCGCAAAGACGATATGCTGCCGCATGTATTTAAGACCCATGATGGAGGAAAAACATGGAAGGAAATAACCAAAGGAATGCATGATGTTGGCCCTGTCAATGTTGTCCGGGAAGATACCAGGCAATCAGGGTTATTATTTGCCGGAACAGAACGTGAAGTTTATTTCTCTGCCGATGATGGAGAAAACTGGCAATCGATGCGCAACAATATGCCGGCCACCTCCGTGCGCGACCTAGTGGTTCACGAAGATGATTTAGTGGTAGGCACGCATGGCCGATCTATTTGGATCCTGGATAATATCAATCCATTGAGAAGTGTTGCAAAACTAAATGCACAGAAGTCATATCTCTTTACTCCGATAACAACCACACGTGTTCGCTTCAATGTGTTTGGAGATACACCGCTGCCACCTGAAGAACCCGCTGGGCAAAATCCTCCAGACGGAGCCATACTGGATTATTATTTAAATCAGGCAGCCGGTGAGGTGCGTCTTGAAATTCTTTCGAAGAATGGTGAAGTGATACGTCAGTATAGCAGCAACGATAAAGTGGAGCAAGTAGATTCACTTTTTGTACAATATCCGATGTATTGGGTGAGGTCACAAAAAACGCTTTCCAAAGAAGCGGGTCATCATCGTTTTATTTGGGATGTTCGCTATACTGAACCACAGGGAGCGCTACGTCAACTTTCCATTGCAGCGGTCTATAAAAATACTCCAACGGGTCCGCAAGGTCCTTTTGTACATCCAGGAACCTACATGGTGCGACTTACTGTAGATGGTGTTGTTACCGAACATCCAATCACGATTAAGTTAGATCCACGGGCAACCATTAGCGAAAGTGATTTACTAGTACAGTCCAATTATTCATTTGCTTGCTACAAGTCATATCAGGATCTGCAAGCTATTCGCGAAGCGATTGATAAAAAATTAAGTGATGCGAAAGCAAAGTGGACAAAGGGTAAGAAAGAGCAGGTCATAGCTTTACGCGGATTAGGCGCACCTGACAATCCGGATGTGATGTATGGAAGTATTTCCGAGGTCACCTTACAGCAAGAGACTATTGTAGGATTACAGGATAAGTTTTTACATCTGATAGCAGTTCTTCAAAGTGCCGATGCAAAGCCAACCACACAATCACTTCAGGCGGTAGATAGACTTAAAATCAGAAAGGATGAAGTAATCAATCGGTGGAAGACTTTAAGTAAATAGACTCACTTATTTGTTGGTCTTAAAATCTATGTCATTTCATGCTGAGATGATATACATCTTTAAGAACATGGATTTCACCACTCTGATTTATTACATATAGATCATAGCGAAAACTTACTGTTGTGCCAGGAGGGCAATAGTAATAGATTGACCAGATGTCAGGTTCGCTTGTGCCAATACATCCAGCAAGTCAACCGCTGCGGGATGCTTTGTAAATGACTTTGATCATTATTGTTTTAGTTAATTATGATTTTTGTCTGGGCAATTAAATACTGCCTCACTTTATTTACTGTAATTTGCCTTATGCAAAAAGAGGGAAATGTTCCTTAACGTATTTGAGCAGAATCCTTATATTTCACAATCAACAAGTACCTTTCCCGAGACTAGTAGTAACCTGAGGCACAAACATGAAACAATTTTTAGCTCTCCCGATTTGTTTATTCATCATCATATCATGCAGTAAGCAACCAACTTCTGAAACGAACACAGCGACAACCTTCACGCTATCAAAAGAGCAGTTGAAAGATAAAATAATGGGTGGTTGGGCTGGACAAACCATTGGCGTAACCTTCGGAGGACCATATGAATTCAGGTTCCAGGGAGCATTTATTGGCGATTACCAACCACTGTTGTGGTATGATGGATACTTGAAGAAAACCATGGAGAATAATCCGGGCTTATACGATGATCTTTATATGGACCTCACCTTTGTGGATGTGTTTGAAAAGCATGGACTCGATGCCCCGCTTGATTCTTTTGCCAACGCATATGCTCATGCTGGCTACGCACTATGGCATGCTAACCAGGCAGGTCGCTATAATATCTTACATGGAGTAGAAGCACCCGCTTCTGGTCATTGGCTCAACAATCCACATGCAGATTGTATTGACTACCAGATTGAAGCAGACTTCGCGGGATTGATGAGTCCGGGAATGCCGAACACGGCTTCAGAGATTGGTGATAAGATTGGCCACATCATGAACTATGGCGATGGCTGGTATGGTGGTGTGTATGTAGGCGCGTTGTATGCGTTGGCCTTTACATCCAATGATATTCCTTTTATTGTGAGTGAAGCATTGAATTCAATCCCTAAGGAAAGTGAATTTTATCAATGCATCAATGATGTGATCAACTGGCATAAACAATATCCAACAGACTGGAAGCAAACCTGGCTTGAAGTGGAAAAGAAATGGGCCAGTGATATCGGCTGCCCGGATGGAGTTTTCCACCCGTTCAATATTGACGCGAAAGTAAATGCTGCTTATGTAGTGATGGGCTTATTATATGGTGAAGGTGATTTCACCAAAACGCTTGAGATCTCCACACGCACAGGTCAGGATGCCGATTGCAATCCTTCTTCGGCCGGAGGAATTTTGGGAACGATCGTGGGCTATAAAAACATTCCCACTTATTGGAAGATGGGATTGAAAGAAGCCGAAGATATCGATTTTAAATACACAACCATTTCATTGAATGATGTGTATGCGATCGGATTCAAACATGCATTAGAAAATATTGAGAAGCATGGTGGAAAGATTGTAGGGGACCAGATTACCCTTCCATTGCAAACAACCGTTGCGGTTAAGTTTGAAAAAAGTTTTGAAGGTCATTATCCGATCGCTAAGATTCCGGTAATATGGTCGGAGGGTAGAGATGAAATCAGTTTTGAATTTGAAGGTACTGGCTTTGTCGTGAAAGGTGACGCTTCCCCTTGGGCCAATATGAGTGACTATATTTTCCAAACCGAGTTATACCTCGATGATCAGCTTATCGAGAAACCACAATTGCCAGTGAATTTTACTACGAGGCGTCATGAGTTTTGCTGGAAGTATCAGATCCCGAAAGGAAAACACATCGTGAAGTTGAAGATTTTAAATCCCTCACAAGAGCATTACATACGATCAGGGGAAGCCATCATTTATTCTGATCAACCTGTGGAAGGGATGAAGTTGAATATGGAGAAGGCGAAGATTTAACAAGGAATTATCCGTATTATTTTTTAATGCTAAACTAAAATAGAAATGAACAAAGTATTATCATCTCTGATCGTATCAGCATTGCTGATGATTGGGCCTTCGGTAAACGCACAGCATCATGTCGATGTGAAAGGTAACTGGAAGATGAATGTTGAAACATCCGTTGGAAGTGGCAATCCTGATTTCGAGTTGAAGCATATAACCGAAACTACACTTACCGGCACCTACAAAGGACAATTGGGTGAAGCTAAAGTAAAGGGAACTGTAGAAGGAAATAAGATTCACCTGGAGTTCAGCGTAAGTGGTAATCTTGTAGAATATGACGGCACGGTAGATGACGATACCATGAAGGGTAAAGTGAAATTAGGGAGTATGGGAGAGGGCACTTTTACAGGCGCCAGGAAGAAGTAAGTTACGAAGGCCGCCTAAAAAAAAGTCAGTCCTCAAATCTGAAGCAAACTCAACGCCATTAGAGGCATCTAATACTCGATGACTTCAATCTTTCTGAAATCAATCGGGTGGCTGTTCGATTGAAGAGAGATGTAACCGGATTTCAATGAAGCATCATTGCCTTTTATGAATGTTTTACCCAATTCATGTTCTGGGTTGTAACGTGGATTTTCGAATTGCAGAATCTCTTCACCATTGACAAAGTGCTTTATCGTATTGCCACGCACTTCGATTTCAAGTGTTACCCATTGGTCGCCATGAAAAGTACGTTTGATAGTGGCAGGGGTACAGTATGATTCATTTTTCTTTCCATTGATATCAACGAAGATTCCATTGGCACAGATTTCACCCACCGGTCTTTCGTCTTTGCCATTACCGCCATGTAGATTATATTCCAGGCATACTGGAAAGTTTTGCTTTAAGCCAATGGTATTCGGTGCCTGACCATGGTATTGAACTCCACTATCGCGAAAGCCCCACGAAGGTGCACCGGGTGCTGTTTCACCTACGAAACGGTATTCTACTTTTAACCGGTAGTTAGAAAATTCTTTGGTGTAGTGAAGCGCACCAAACGTGTTATCAAAACTTTTATATTGATCATAACGCACACTCAAGATACCATTCTCCACACGGAATGTATTGCCAAAATTTTCTCCTAATGGATAACCTGCCATTTTCATTGTCCAGCCATCCAGATTTTTTCCATTGAACAGGCTTACCCATTTGCCTTTTCCATTTTTAGGAGTAAATGAAACAAAGACAGAAACTAAAACGACTATAAAAAGAGATCTGACCATGATCGTGGGATTAAATTACGATTTAATAAAATTAGCTAACTCGGATATGATTCTTGTTCAAAGAAATGATCAATTTGAAGAAAGATTACGTTGATTTTATAAATACAGATTTATTAATGAAGTATTTTTTTTAGTGCATTTTCAAGCTCAATCATTTCTTTACAATTTGGCCTGATAACGCATTGCTTATTAGTTGAACCTATCCGGGAAACCATTCCGCTCATCATAACCCGATTGGGTATGTGAATGGAGGGATTTTCTATTGCATAGTCAAATAGTTTTTTCAACTCGTTAAACTGTGTGGCCGAAATAGTTATGGTCTTGTTTTCACCACCGCTGTAACTGCCGGAAGAACTTTCTTCGGGTACAACCGCTACGTAACGTAATTGTGTTTCGGTGAGCAGATAGAGATTAGCACTGCCATCAGCGTATTCATAGGTTGTTTTTTGATTCATACAGGAACCATTTATTAAAATCAAAACAATAAACAGAAATCTAAAATACATCCTGTAAGTTAAGAATGGTCAGGAAGATTTTCAAGGACAACACAAGACCAAGTAATGCCAATCATTAAATAAGCTCTAAAGATTGTTATTTACTATGCTTTCACCGCTCTTTCAATCTCTTTCAGATTTTCTATCTTTTTGTTTCTCAAGAACCCATTGATGTCTTCGAAATGCTCTCGAACGCGTTTGTGTCCAAATTCAAAAACTTTCTTGGCAAGTCCATCCAGAAAATCACGGTCGTGTGATACCAGGATCAATGTGCCATCGAAAGCTAACAAAGCATCTTTAAGAATATCTTTCGTTTTGATATCAAGGTGGTTGGTAGGTTCATCCAGAATAAGCAGGTTTACAGGCTGCAATAATAACTTCAACATCGCAAGTCGTGTTTTCTCACCACCCGAAAGTACTTTCACCTTTTTATCGATGTTATCACCGCTGAACATGAATGCTCCTAACATATCTTTAATCTTGGTGCGAATATCTCCCAGTGCAACCTGGTCAATCGTTTCAAATACCGTTACCGTTTCATCCAGCTTTGAAGCCTCGTTTTGTGCAAAGTATCCAATCATGGAGTTGTGACCCAACTGCATTTTACCTTCAAAATCAATTTCGCCCATGATCGCTTTGATCATAGTGGATTTTCCTTCTCCATTCTTTCCAACAAATGCTACTCTCTCTCCACGGGCAATGGTGAGGGAGGCATCCTGAAACACGACATGATCTCCGTATTTTTTTGTTAACCCTTCAACAATGACAGGATAGTTTCCAGAGCGTGGGGCAGGAGGGAATTTCAGGTTAAGTGAGGAAGTATCCATTTCATCTACCTGCACAATCTCGATCTTCTCGAGCATCTTCACGCGCGATTGTACCTGAAGTGTTTTAGAATACGTGCCTTTAAACCTGTCGATAAACCCTTGAATATCGGCAATCCCCTTGGCCTGATCCTCAAAATGTTTTTGCTGTTGTTCGCGTCTTTCTTTACGCAACTGCAAGTAGTGCGAGTAGTTTGTTTTGTAATCGTAGATACGCCCCATGGTTACTTCGATGGTGCGGTTCGTGAGGTTATCTACAAACATTTTATCGTGACTGATTACAATCACGGCTTTGGCACTCGTCTTTAAAAATTCTTCCAACCACTGTACGGATTCAATATCCAAATGATTGGTGGGCTCATCGAGAAGAATCAGATCAGGTTTCTGTAAAAGAATTTTAGCCAGCTCAATACGCATTCTCCAGCCACCACTGAATTCTGTTGTGGGTCTGCTGAAATCACTCCGTTCAAAACCCAGGCCCATCAGGGTCTTTTCTATTTCTGCATCGAAATTGATTTCTTCAATGGAATAATATTTCTCACTGAGTTCAGATACTTGTTCAATAATTTTTGAATATTCATCCGATTCGTAATCGGTGCGGGTTTCAAGCTGATGGTTAAGTTCATCCATCTGCTTTTTCATATTCATGATTTTAGAAAACGCCTTCGAAGTTTCCTCGAACACGGTAGAATCGTCTTCCGTAAGCAAATGCTGCGGCAGATAGGCGATAATGGCATCTTTTGGAGCTGAGACCTTGCCTCGGGTGGCCTTATTTACCCCCGCAATAATTTTTAATAAAGTCGATTTTCCTGCTCCATTTTTGCCCATGAGGGCTATGCGATCGTTTTCATTGATGTTGAAGGTGATGTTGCTAAAGAGAGCCGAGCCATTAAATTCTACCGTTACTGCGTCTACTGAGATCATGAGTTTTTAAAATAAGCCTGCCGGTAAGCAGGGGGCAAAGATATTACATTTTTTCTTTTCAGCTTGCCCTGTTTTTATTCTAAAACACAGTTGTATATTTCAAAATAATCTCAGGTCTATGAACGAAATAATTGAAAGCCTGCGTCAAAGTATTGAAGACGAAGTGTTATCGAAATCAGAACGAAAATCACTAAAATCATTGGTCAGCGAATATCCGCTTGATGAACACCAGATGAATCTTCTTAGAAGTAAAATCTACGAACTGGCCAATGAGAAAGTGAATGCTAACAATTATAACTTCATCCTGGACTGGGTTAAATCTGCTAATAGTGCATTACTGATTCCGGAGCCTTCGGCACTATCTGATGCCTATTTCAGTCCGGGCGATGCATGTCGTAACGTAATTATTAATCAGATTAATTCCGCAATCAATCAACTGAATATTTGTGTGTTCACCATCAGTGATGATTCCATTACTAATGCGATTATCACTTCGCATAAGCGTGGGACACAAATCCGTATTATCACCGACAATGATAAGTCGCACGATGAAGGATCTGATATTGAGCAGATTGCCCGTGCAGGTATTTCCGTCAAGATGGATCGAACTCCCAATCATATGCATCATAAGTTTATGGTGACTGATGAAAAGGCCCTCATCACCGGCAGCTACAACTGGACGCGCAGTGCAGCTAAATTTAATCAGGAAAACATCATCTTGAGCAAGGAAGCTGGTTTGGTAAAATCATACCTCAAAGAGTTTGATAATCTTTGGAAGGTGATGGAAAATTATTGATAACCGTATTTTGAATTAATATTCTACCGGTGACTTTCTTAGGAGTATCTCATATCAGCAAACAGTCGGATGATCGTATCATTCTAAATGACATCTCATTTCAACAAAAGCTATTTCAACGATTAGTAATCGCAGGCGAAACGGGATCTGGCAAAAGTTCTTTATTAAAGATCATCGCAGGACTGATGCAATCCGATTACGGAGATGTATTCTTGAAAAGAGAGAAAGTAAAAGGGCCTGATGAAAATCTGGTGGCAGGCCATCCGCAGATTGCGTATCTATCACAGCAATTTGATCTTCAAAAATTTCTTCGCGTAGAGCAAGTGCTTGAATATGCCAGTTCAATTTCAGCAAAAGAAGCGGCTTCCATATTTTCAGTGTGCCGTATTGATCACTTATTGCAGCGCAAGACCGATCAGCTTTCTGGTGGTGAAAAGCAACGGATAGCCATTGCCCGATTACTGATCGGAAGGCCTTCACTTTTGTTGCTGGATGAACCCTTTACTAACCTCGATATGGTGGTGAAGGCGATTTTGAAAACGGTTATCGATGACATCGGAAAGAAATTAAGAATTACCTGTATTATGGTTTCGCACGATCCTGCTGATACGCTCGCGTGGGCGGATGAGATCATGGTGTTGAAAGATGGAAATATGGTTCAGCATGGAACTCCACAACAGATATATCGCGAACCGGTGAATGAATATGTAGCCGGACTATTCGGAACGTATAACCTGCTTACACCAGGTGAGCAAAAAATAATTGGAGTAAAGCATCCATTGGGAAACAGGCTGGTGCGTCCGGAAGAGTTTCGGATTAGAAAAAGTAAAACAGTAAACAGGTTTCATATTAATGAAGTGAGATTCTGTGGAAACCTGTATGAATTGAAACTTACCTATCGTCAACTAACAGTATGGGTGGCCACCACATCAGACAAATATTCCATAGGTAATAAGGTTGAAATTTCTCTTATTGGTTCGCGGAAAAATTAACATATTTACAGCATCAACTTACCATTTCATATCAATAAATCTTATGGCACAGGAAAATAACAACTTACCACACGTAGCATATTTTTGCATGGAGTATGCTTTACAAAGTGACTTTAAAACATATGCTGGTGGATTAGGTATCCTGGCAGGTGATTACCTGAAAGGAGCTAAAGATCATGGCTACCCGATGGTAGGTATCGGCTTGAAATGGAAGCAAGGCTACACGGATCAGCGCATCACCAAAGAAGGAAAAGTGCTGGATACTTATCCGATCTATAAATATCCTTTTTTAAAGGACACTGGAGTAATGGTGTCTGTTACAATCCGCAACCGCGAAGTAAAATGTAAAGTTTGGTTGTGTGATGAATTTGGCAATGCTCCAATATATCTTTTAGATACCGATGTTCCGGGCAACGAAGATGGTTGGATCTGTGGACAGCTTTATGGTTGGTTTGGTGAAGAGCGTATTGCCCAGGAAATGGTATTAGGTATTGGCGGAATAAAAGCATTACGTGCTTTAGGTATTAAAACTGATGTATACCATTTCAACGAAGGTCATGCTCTTTTTGCGGGATTTGAATTGATGCGGGAAAAATTAGCGGAAGGCAAAACATATGAAGAAGCTTTCGCAGCAACGCGCAACGAAATTGTATTTACAACACACACACCAGTAGTGCAGGGAAATGAATCCCATTACATCGACCGGCTTTTATATATGGGTGCCGATAATAGCAGCTTCAGTAAAAAGCAACTGAAGAATTTGGGAGGTTCACCTTTTAATATGACAATAGGCGCATTGCGCTTATCAAGAAAGTCAAATGCGGTGGCGCAGCTTCATGCTGTCACCGCCAATAACATGTGGAAGAAGGTGAAAGAGAAAGATGAAATAGTTGGGATCACCAACGCCATTCATTTACCAACATGGGTGGATAAACACATGATTGAAGCTGCTGAAAAAAGTGAAGATGTGTGGACTCCCCACATGGAAAATAAAAGAAGGCTTCTCGATTTTGTAAAAGAGCGCACCGGAGTTCAATTAAAAGAAGATTCTTTAACGATCGGTTTCTCCAGAAGGGCTGTACCTTATAAGCGCAGTGATTTTATCTTTAGCGATCGCCCGAAGATTGATTCACTATTCAGGAGCGGAAAATTACAAATCATCTTTTCAGGCAAAGCTCATCCGCTGGATGATCGCGGGAAGGAGATCGTTGAGAATATCGTTGCCTTAACGAAAGAATATCCAAACTCCGTTGTGTTCCTTGAAAACTATGACATGACTATAGGCTCCATGTTGGTGCGGGGCAGTGACATTTGGTTGAACAACCCGCGCAGACCACAGGAAGCCAGTGGCACTTCAGGAATGAAGGCAGCTATGAATGGTGTGTTGAACTTAAGTATTCTGGACGGCTGGTGGCCGGAAGCATGTAACCATGGTGTGAATGGTTGGCAGATTGGCGATGGCTACGAGAACAAGAATGAAGAAAAACTAGACTCCCACGATCAGAAAGCCATGTATAAAGTATTACTCAACGAGGTTGTGCCTTGTTATTACAATAACCGCAGTAAGTGGACTAACATGATGAAGCAAAGTATTCTCAGTACCAAAGATCAGTTCGCAGTAAAGCGAATGCTGGAAGAGTATTATGAGAAACTGTATAAGGTGAAATGATAATCATTAAGATCATCATTTTATTAGGCTATCTTAAAAGGGCAGCCTTCTTTTTCTTAGTAATCAACTTCGAGGTTAAACCATTTAGTTAATTGGCTTCTTAGAGTATGATTTTCCACAAGAGGATGATACTCATTGGTGTGAGAAGAGTATTGGTAAAGACTCATCCATTGTTCCGGGTGTAAGGCTATTTGTTCAATAGCATCAGCAATGAAATGAACTTCTTCATGTGTCATCACGGGATGAAGCGATAGTCGAACCCATCCTGGCTTTTCGGAGAGGTCACCTGAATTAATTTTCCTGGTGATCTTGTTGGAGTATTCCTGATCTACTTCCAGTAAATAATGCCCGTAAGTTCCGGCACACGAACATCCACCACGCACTTGAATGCCGAAGTGATCACTGAGTACGCGCACGATGAAATTGTAATGGAGATTGTCAACATAAAAAGAGATCACGCCCAGTCTTTTCTTATGATCAGGAGCAAGAATATTAAGGCCGGGCACGGTTGACAATCTTGAAAAGGCAATATCCAACAGTTCTTCTTCACGATGTTCAATTCGCTCCACACCAATCTGTTCTTTTAATCGAACTGCTAATGCAGCTCTGATCGTTTGCATGAAGGCAGGAGTTCCTCCGTCTTCACGGGTCTCTATATCTTCAAAGTAATGATGTCCGCCCCATGGATTCGTCCAGGCTACCGTTCCGCCACCAGGCATATCGGGAACACGATTAGCATATAACTTCTTGTTAAAGATTAATACACCAGAACTTCCGGGACCACCGAGAAATTTATGGGGTGAGAACGTAATGGCATCCAATGATTCACCGGGATTTTCAGGATGCATGTTCATCGATGCATATGGTGCAGAGGCAGCAAAATCTATAAAGCATAATCCACCGTGATCGTGCATGATACGAGCAAGCTGATGATAGGGTGTGAAAATGCCTGTTACATTAGAGCATGCGGTGAACGATCCGATTTTATGTTTTCTGTCCTTGTATTTATCAAGTTCCAGTTCGAGGTTCTTTGGTTCAATCAGTAAATTCTCACCGGGAGGAATCACAACTACATCCACTTCACACTCCAGCCATGATGTCTGGTTGGAATGATGTTCCATGTGAGTAAGAAACACAACGGGACGTTCGGAAAGAGGCCGGGAATAAAAAGGTTTTGCCTTCTCGGGGATATGAAGGCCGAGTATGCGTTGCAATTTTGCAATCGCACTGGTCATGCCGCTGCCTTGTGTGATAATGACATCCTGATCATTGGCATTTACATGTTTCTTAATAATCTGCTGTGCCATCTTATAAGCAAGGGTCATCGCCTCGCCCGAGTGACTCGACTCTGAATGTGTATTCCCTACCAGCGGACCGAAATGATTGCTTAACAGTTCCTCAATAGGGGCGTACAATCTTCCAGATGCTATCCAATCGGCATAGAGTAATTTTTTCTTTCCGGAGGGACCTTCAAAGGTATAATCGTGTCCGATTATTTTGGTGGCGATTTCCTGAAAGTATGCCTCAAGGCTCTCAGAATCAGTAGATATGGATAGGTATGATTGCATAAACTCAGATCAATAAACAAATATAGTATTATTGAACTATGGGATAACCCCGCCAGACTCCAAAGTTCTTATAGGATAGATGCTGGTAGGCAACAAAACTGGATAAGGTTTATGATTTGACATTCACAAAGCTCAAGGCAGAATGATATAGACACATACATAAATAATATTTACATTGGCAGCTTCGTGGACGTTAAAAATCGATGTATACATACACGAATTGAACGAACGACTTTTGATGCAGATCCTTCATAAAATAGACGGATTTCTTTTTACCATATTTCCTAATTTGAAGGGGGGGGGGTAATTCTCTAATTATCAGTACGTTACAAACGTACTATTCCTATGGTTCTTTCAAACCAAATGTTTCTGTTCACGATGGTTGGGTCACCATTGATATTGATACTCCTGCGATACTCGCGCAAGATGCAGAGTATAAGAAAGTAGTCGCCCTTTGTGAGAAAGGCCGCTATGCCGAAGCTAAGTCCATTCTCCACTCACTCATAGAAAAAAATCCATCGGTCTCGGAGTATCACCGCATCCTCGGCCAGATACTTTCTGATGAAGGCGATCAGGATGAAGCCATCAATTGTCTGATTGATGCCCTGCGATGGGATTCGAAAAACGGCTGGGCGTTGCTCATGATGGGCAACATCTTCGCGAAATATAAACGGGATGTTGACACCGCACTGAAATATTATGATCAGGCACTGATCGCCAACATAACAGATTTTATCAGCCTCACTAACGTAGGCTTCCTGCTCATGCAGCAAGGCAAGCGCGAAGAGGCAAAGAAGTATTTGTGGGAAGCCATCAAAATCAATGCACAGTATGCCAACACGCACGTAGTACTGGCCATGATTGCCAGCGAAGAGCAGGATTTACCTTCTGCTTTTTACAGTGCCACCTAAGCCCTGCGATATAGCAAGAATAAAGACACATTGTATCAAAGCGCATGGAAGCTTGCCTTTGATACAGCTAAATGCATTGCCACCTCTGACGAAGGCAAACGGATTTTCAGAAAATACCGAAAGCAATTGGAGCAAGCCGGTAACGTGCCCATTGATATTGTAGAAGATGCCGCTATAACTACGGCAGCCAAAATTGAATTTGCCGAAAACTATCAGCGCGATAAACACATCGTGCGCTTCAAGCCCGTGCAACTGGCAGTGGAACATCTGATCATGCACGAACTGGTGCACCTCGACTTTGTGATACAGGCACGCCAGCAAAAACTCAATCAGTTATTTACCAGCACACAAGAACACAGGCAGCACTTTATAAAACTGATGAGCGACCATAGCCGCAAGCTGCGCAAAGCAGGTGTGAGCGAAGCGGTTGTGAATGACTATGTGCAAAAACTCTTTCAGGGCCTTAATCTGCAAGTGTATAACGCACCCATTGATTTATTTATAGAGCAATTTCTGCACACTGAATTTCCTGACCTGCGGCCCTATCAGTTTTTATCCATGGGATATCAAGCCCTGAAAGGGCGATTATCTACATGGCGATGGGTGTAGCCCATCGCGCATAGAATGCATCAAACCCAAGCACTGAAGGGGCGTAATATTTTACATAATTTTTAAACATCACGATGGAGTACAACTTCCGCAGGGATACATAGACAAAATATGATGAGAGCTATGTTCCGGATTATGGATCACGGCCTTTCAGGGCTGAGGTTTAGTGATCATGTTATGATATCTAGCCCTTTCAGGGCTAATACCTGATGATGCAGGACAAACATGTGGCTGCATTGGCTTAATTAGTTTAGTAGAAGATAAAGCATATGTTTAGCCTATTACCTTTTATGTGTCTTAGGCATATCAAGCCCTGAAAGGGCGATCATCTGGATAGCGATGGGTGTAGCCCATCGCAGTGTTTAGCGGCATAGGCATATCAAGCCCTGAAAGGGCAGGATCTATATAACGATGGGTGAGCCCACCGTATTCAGCATAAGCCCTGAATGGGTGCTATATTTATCCTAACGTTAAACCAAAACCACATGGGACAATCACTGGTAAAAAACTACATCCATATCGTGTTCAGTACTAAGCACCGGACACCGATGATAACTCCTCCCTATGAAGAAGAACTTCACAGCTACCTTGGTGGCATCTGTAAAAACCTGGAATGTCAACCGATAAAAATCGGTGGCTACACCGATCACATCCATATTCTGTGTATGCTATCAAAAAAAATCGCACTGATGAAGCTACTCGAAGAGGTAAAGTCACACTCTTCTAAATGGATGAAGACTAAAGATGAATCTCTTAATAACTTCTACTGGCAGGATGGATATGGAGCTTTCTCTGTAAATCCATCGGAGGTAGATACAGTAGTCACCTTCATAGCGAATCAGCATGAGCATTATAGGAAGTTGACTTTTCAGCATGAGTACAGGGCGTTCCTGAAGAAGTACAAAGTGGAATATGATGAGCGTTATGTGTGGGATTAGGGATCATGCCCTTTCAGGGCTTAAGTCTGATGGTTATTGGAGAAGCATGGGGCTGCACCCCATGTTTACGGATCATTCCCTTTCAGGGCTGAGGATTAGCTTAGTCAAAGAAGTTATATCATATGTTTAACCCGAATTATGCAATAGCAATTTGCTATTGCATAATTGACGAATAAAAATCAGCAACTTGCCATGTAAAACTTGAAACCATGTTGGTGATTTTCATTGTCAGGGTTAACCTTGACAAGACTGACGATACCGTCAGTATTCGTCAACCTTCCAGATAGATTATGCATCTCTAATTCATAATCTGGGTTTAATATAATCCCGTTTATTGCCTAACGCGCATCAAGCCATGAAAGGGCAGTATCACATAAGGATGGGCAACTCCCAACGCTCAGAGAATGAATAAGGCATTCAGCCCTGAACGGGTGGTATCTGTACAACGATGGGCAAAGCCCATCGCAAAGAGAACGAATCCAGTTCAAGCCCTGAAAGGGCGGGATATTTTACTCTTTAACAAAAACCAAATACTGCCACGGCAATAGCTTCAATGGTTTTGTTGTAGATAATTCATACGTTTCTCCAGTAAAATAATTCTGATAACTTCCTGCGGAACCGGCATCAATAAGTTTGCACTCTTGTGGTTTATCTGAAAAATTAAGAACACCAATCACTTTATTATTCCCTTTGGTTCTTTGAAACGCATACACATTCGCATCTTCATTATTTATGCGCACTGCCATGCCTCCATATTCGCCACCCCACAAGGCTTGATTGTTTGCATGAAGTGACACCAGTTTTTTATAGAATGGCTGAAACTGTTTAGGATCACTCCAATCGATGGAATCTTTTTCAAAAAACTTCAATCGTTTATCTAATCCCACTTCCTGACCACTGTATAGCATTGGCACGCCATAGTGAAGCCACGGATAAATTCGATCACTACTTTAATGGTAAAACTTAAATTCTTCCCACCGTGATTGAGGTCCTTCTAAAAATTTGATTTCAGATGCCATGAGGGATAGATAGATTAAAATCAGGTATCTCTTTTATAAGTTATAAATAAATAGAGCCAGGACAATCAGAGGAGCCAGAAACCTCACTAAGAATCTCCAGACAATAAACTGCCATTCACTCTTGAGATTCATCTCAGAAAAAACAACTTCTTTGGATAATATCCAACCGGCCAGGATCGCCATCAGTATGCCACCAACAGGCATGAGCAGATTGGAGCCGAAGTAATCCAGTAAACCAAAAATGGTTTTACCTTTCAATACAGTAATAAAACCCAGTGGAGTAAAATCGGAGAGGTAGTTAAAGGAGAAAACTGTTCCTAATCCCACCAGCCACAAAACAATTCCAGAAACAATAGTGATTCTTGTTCTGCTGCTTTTACTGTTTTCTTCTAAATGAGAAATGATCGATTCCAATAACGAGATGGAAGAGGTAAGTGCGGCAAAGAACAAGAGCAAAAAGAAAAATGATCCAATGAATCCGCCACCAGGCAATTCACCAAAGGTTACCGGTAATGTGACGAAGATAAGCCCAGGGCCTTCCGTAGGGGGAAGTCCATATTGAAATACAATAGGGAAGATAGCTAAACCTGCGAGCATGGATGCAAATCCATCGGAGAATGCTATGATGGTCGCTGATTTTAATACGTTAGTTTGGGGTGGCATATAAGCACCATAAGTAAGCATGACGCCAACACCAATACCAAGTGAGAAGAAGGCCTGGCCGAAGGCAGCCAATACAACCTGTGGTGTAATCTTTGAAAGATCCGGAGTAAATAGAAAACTTAGTGCCTCCATGAATTTACCGTAGATCATTCCATAGACAACCAATAGCAACAGAATCACAAACAAAGCAGGCATCATCCAGCCGATTGATTTCTCTAATCCATCGTGTACACCTTTCGCAACAATCCATACTGTAGCAATCACAAAAATTCCTTGACCGATCATCATGCGAAACGGACTATCCAGTAATTGCTGATAGAAAGCAGTCGCATCTTCGTTGTTAAGATGATTCAATGATCCTGCTAACGAAGTGATCGTATAGTCTAACGTCCAGCCGGCAATGACAGAGTAAAAGCTGAGGATGAGAAACACGGTAATCATCGCCACCCAGCCAAAATATTTCCAGCTAGTGTGAAGTCCATCTTTGTGATGCAATGCTTCCAGTGTTCCCACCATACTTTTTCCACCACGTTTACCGATCACCATTTCAGCAGCGAGGATGGGTACGCCCATGACAACCAACGATAACAGGTATATCAAGACAAATGCACCGCCACCATTTTCACCTGCGAGGTAAGTAAACCGCCAGATGTTGGATAAGCCCACCGTGCTGCCGATGGAGGCCATTAAGAAAAGATAATTGGATGACCAGGTTTTTGATGAAGTGGTTTCAGACATAACTGTAAAATCAAATCCGTCAGATTGGTTTATAATTCTATAAATCTACTTGATTAAGATTATAGCGCATGATATTTCCATGAGGCCCATCTTTGATGCGCTCTATATCAAAGACGTCTCCATGCGGACCGTCCCGATGTGAGATAACCTTTTGAATAGCTTTGTAATCATCTGGGGTAAGTTGAAATTGAAATAGTTTCGAGTTTTCATCAACATGTTTTGAATCACGTGCACCAATAATTACTCCACCAACCTGATCGCGTTCCATAATATAACGGGTTGCCACGTTGGTAATACTAACCTGATGTGCCTGGGCAATTTGTTGCAGAGTTTCCAGGAGAGATTGAAACAATACCCATCCTCCAAATTCCTGAATCATCAGTTTATATTTTACCATGGAACGATTTTCATAAGGCGACATAGGTTCTTCAGCACCAAGCCATCGCTCGCTTAGAAAACCTCCCGCTACCGTGCCATAACATAGCAGATGAATATCCTTTTCTTTGCACAAAGTAATCAGTTCTTTTTCAGGCCGATTATCCAATAAGGAATATTGAACTTGTAAAGTAGTAATGGGCACACTGGCTTCGACCATGGCGTGGGTAGCCTGCGTATTGAAGTTGGTGCCTGAAATCAATCTAATTTTTCCAGCTTGCTGTAACTCTTTGAGCCAATAAGCGGTCTCCATCCATTTGGGAATAGAATAGGACCACCAACTAAACTGGACCATATCAAGTTGCTCTACACCTAATCGTTTTAAGGAACGATCAATCACTTTTTCTACGTGTGATTTAGTGATGCGCAACAGAATATCAAAGTCAGGAACAAACTTGGTGAGCACTTGCACATCGGATATGGAACCAAGTCTTCTTTTGCGCTCTGCTAAAAACTTGCCGATCAATTCTTCAACACCAGTATAAATATCCGCACAGTCAAACGTAGTGATGCCCTGATCGACAAATGAGAACATATCTTCAATAGCATGATCTTTATTCCCTTCGCTATGGCCTTGCGATAATTGCCAGCCTCCCTTGATGATTCTGGATATGGAAAAACCGGGGGCAATTTCTATTCGTTCGATGCTCATGCTTTTTCGATCCAGTCGTTTTGTTCAGGTAAAGGGACTATGGTGGCAGCAGATCGATCGTACATGCGCTTGCCGATGCGACTAATTTTAAATCGGGCACCACAATGTGGATCGGGGCAAGCGATGATGTGATCAGTTGCCATCCAATCATATTGATTTAAAGGCCGTTGCTTGGGCGTAAGTAAGGGCAGGAGTGCTGCCAATACGTATAATGAAAAAGGACGTTCTATTTTGAAGTGAAGATTTTCACCTCTCACTTCGAAGGCATCTCCAAGCTGATGACTACATACAAAGGGCTTTTCTCCTTCAATGACTTCCACTTTTAAGTCATATAAATAAAATGTTGCCTCACTCATAATTTTGTGAATTATAATCGGTAAGTTATATACTTTGGAGAAAAGAAAAACAGAAACGAAATGCATTTTTATATTCTTGATTACTTTTTCTACATTGGCCTCATGTCATTTCGATATGAGTAAAAACTTTGATGTTATTGTTTTAGGTGTTGGCTCAATGGGCTCCTCTACCTGTTATTACCTCGCAAAGCAAGGTTATAGCGTACTTGGGTTGGAACAATTTGATATCCCTCATGACCAGGGCTCACATGCCGGGCAGAGTCGCATCATCCGCAAAGCTTATTTTGAGCATCCCGATTATGTGCCTTTGTTGGAAAGAGCCTATGAGAACTGGAAAGAAATAGAACATAAAACGGAGTCACAGATCTATTTTCCAACGGGGCTATTGTATGCCGGTAAATCCAGTGATATTCTGATCAAAGGTGTTCGTGAGTCGGCAAATAAGTATAATGTGAAAGTTGAATCACTTTCGGATGCACAAGTAAATGATCGCTTCCCCCAATTTCAAATACCAGACGGATATGACGTGTTGTTTGAGCCCGATGCAGGCTTCGTAACACCCGAGCGGGCGGTATTGCTTTATGTAGAACAAGCGATACAATCAGGCGCTCACATTCATACCAAAGAAAAAGTGATCTCCTGGAAGAAAGAAGGAGAGGCCATCACGGTTATTACCAACAAAGTAACCTATACCTGTAAAAAACTGATCATCACTGCAGGACCCTGGGCAGGAAATATGATCCCTGGTTTTTTAACGCAACTAAAAGTAACCCGACAAGTAATTGCCTGGTTAAACCCCAAAGAGCGAGAACCTTTTGAACTTGGTCAATTCCCTTGTTGGTTGATTGACGATCACACACAACCTGGAATGTACTATGGCTTCCCGGTTTTGCCAGTGGGTAAGTTCGGAGCTCCAATCGGATTGAAAGTAGCACTTCATTATCCAGGTCAGGTATCTGATCCGGATGCCGTGAATCGTATTCCTTCAAAAGAAGATGAAGCGATGCTGATTGGGGCCATCAATAAATTTCTCCCTAAAGGTTATTCATCAACACACGTATTAAAGACTTGTCTATATACCAACACAGCGGATGAAAACTTTGTACTTGACTTTTTACCCGGTTATGATGATCAAGTTGCTATAGCGGCTGGCTTTAGTGGCCATGGATTTAAGTTTGTTTCGGTAGTAGGAGAGATCATGGCTGACTTGGCGATGAAAGGTAAAACAGAATTGCCGATTGGTTTTTTGAATGTACAGCGATTTAATAATTTGCTGTGATGATCGTTAATAGTCTTAATATGAAATATTTTGTCATCGCATTTTTTTTGATTGTTGGTTTTTGCAATCCATTGACAGCCCAAACAAACTCTGTTCCCGTTGGTGAATTCGAAGCGTCTGATCCGGCTATTATGAAGAGCCGCGTTACCACTGACTTCGAGAGCTATTTTTTTGTGGCGGGTGCCCGGTTTTATGCTATGCGATTTGGATATGAATATGGTCTTCAAAATCAAAAACATCTTTTCGGTCTGTCATTACCACTCGTGCATAACATTTACCTGGCCGACTATGGGGGATATGAGAATACCACAGGCGTTGGAGATTTAAAGATGCGCTACATGTTTGTGCCCTTACAAAAATCGGATAAGCAGATATCTACCTATTTTGAGATGACAGCACCCACGGGAGCATCAGAGCTAGGCAGAGGAACAGGCACATGGGTGTACAAGCCCGGAGTCATCTTCACATTCAGACCCAATCCGTTCGTATCATTCTATCCGGAAATTAAATACAGCTTCTCGACCAAAGAAGCTAATGGTTTAGGTGGTGATGGAGCCCCCGATCAGGGAGATACAGACATAGATGGTCTTATTAAAAATCTAAGTATATCCGTGCCGGCAGTTGCCCTAGTCTCCGATTGGAGAGGTTGGGTTGGTATGAATGCCATTTACATTAAGTCATTCTCTGAGGACACGTATTATGTCTTTCTGCGTTTGGATTTTGGAAAGATGATTGGTGAAAAAACTTCAGCGGCTCTCAACATCACAAAGTTCATTGCAGGGCAACCACGACTGGATGCTTTAGTACAGATGAAATTTCAATTTTTTATTCGATAGCAAACCTTAGTCTTTATGCATAGTCATTTACCAACTCTGCCTTCTTCTTCACATTATTATGAAATTCAGTGATCGCTTTGGAATGAAATCGGGGATATAATTTTGTGTCGCGAAATTTCGATTTACTTTTATACAGCGTCATGTGCGAAACTTCTGTAAATCCTTCTGGTGTTTCCTTAAAGGTTATCCATTGAGATCCTTCCGATGCGCCACCTATTGTATAGCACAGTTTAATCATACGATTTTGCTCGTTTACTTCGGCCACTTCGTGTGCTACAGCCAGGTGCAACAATCCCCAAAACATTTTAAGATTGATGATAATGATTTGCCCTTTTTCCATTCCCGAATAGGGATCATCCAGGTAATTGAATGTATTATTCGTTCGCGAATACTGAACGCCAAAACTGATCATTTCTCCGCTCCAGGCGTCTTTAGGGTGAATGGTTTTGTAGGTATTCCAGACTGAATCGACATCACTTTTAATAATAAAAGTTTGAAGGTGTTTTTGGTAAGAAGCCCCGACAGCCGGATCATAGCAAATGGCTTGTAACCTCGTAAATCCGGTAATGTGATTCAAGTTGTGTTTCAACATGAATTCCTTCACTTTCTTCTGCCTCACCTTTTCGAAATCAACGTTCATCATTTTTTATTCTATCCATTCCCTGCAAAATACTTAAATGGATAGAAATTGTGCCAGCCTTTCTTTTATGGATTGGAACTGCCTGATTACTAATTGTGTTGTCGTATAGATTTTGTAAACGCATCATTTTGAGGGTGGGAGGTATGCAATACACAAACGAAAAGAGATAATCAATGAGAAAATTGTATCTTGCAAGTTGTATATACACTAAAAAATCATTCAATCCCCTCATTTCATGCCATTTACACCTTACGGAGTAGATCATCGGTTGATATTCTTACGGGGTCAGGGACGCACAATTTTAAACTACTACTCTTTAAATAATTTTTAAAAAATGAGACAACTCAAGATCAGCAAACAGATTACTAACCGTGAAAGCCAATCCCTTGATAAATATTTACAGGAAATAGGGAAGGTGGATTTGATCACCTCGGATGTAGAAGTTGAGCTGGCCAAACGAATTCGTGAGGGAGACCAGATTGCTCTGGAAAAATTAACAAAGGCGAACCTGCGTTTTGTAGTTTCTGTAGCCAAGCAATATCAGAACAACGGCCTTAGCTTAGGCGACTTGATAAACGAGGGAAATCTTGGATTGATAAAAGCCGCTAAGCGTTTCGATGAAACCCGTGGTTTTAAATTCATTTCTTATGCAGTGTGGTGGATCCGTCAGTCAATTATGCAAGCACTGGCTGAACAATCAAGAATTGTGCGCCTTCCATTAAACCGGGTGGGCTCTTTAAATAAAATCTCTAAGACTTTTTCTGATCTGGAACAAAAATTTCAGCGCGAACCTTCTGCTGAGGAACTGGCGGAAGTTTTACAAATCAGCCAGGAGGAAGTAACGGATACGATGAAGATTTCCGGTCGCCATGTATCTATGGATGCTCCATTTGTGAACGGAGAAGAGAACAACTTATTGGATGTACTTACAAACGACAATGACGTAACTCCCGATTCAGAACTTATGATTGATTCTTTGCGTAGAGAAGTACAGCGCGCATTGGCCACGCTTACCCAAAGAGAATCGGATGTTATTGCTTATTATTTTGGATTGAATGGTGAGGCCGCTATGACCCTCGAGGAGATTGGTGAGAAATATAACCTTACCCGTGAACGCGTGCGTCAAATCAAAGAGAAAGCTACACGCAGACTCAGGCTCAATTCAAGGAGCAAAGCACTAAGAACCTATCTGGGTTAATAGAATAGGCCAAAACATTAGGATAGTTGTAGCGTGTTTTATTTTATCCTTACAGTTATTCTCTGTTAGTTTATAGTGTATGTGTAATGCGAATGTGGATTTTAGGACTTTCCATATTGACATCCTTCATTGCAGCACAACTATTCATTGAAGGCGATGTAGAGTTCAATACCGTTTTTTTTCGCAGCTGTTCTAAGTGAGGTTGTTTTTATGAATGCATCACAACAGTTCGATAGCGATTCCAAGGCCGCCCTGGTTCTTACTTATCAATTGAGATTTATCACTACCAAAACGCTAAAGTCCAAACCCATCTCCATTAAGGCAAAAGTAATATTAGTTGCGATCCGTTCTTAATTCATTTGTTGCATGCCTATGAAAGCAACTACAAAGAATTATTTATAGGGAAAGCTGATTTTGACAGATGGGTGGTATGCAACGATAAAAATGTGAGTGACTATCTGTGATAAAATAAGGAAACGGTAAGGTCTTTTTTCTTTGAGTGACGAAGGTGTTGTCAAAGCTTGTTCACAAGCGAGTTTATTCTTTTTATCTAACTCCAGAATCTTTTTAAGTGTAAGGATACTCGTGACGTTTAAGTATGGGCACGGCTTCCCATTTCGTTTTGATATAGCATTATGCAAGAGAACTATTTTAGCACCGGTAGTATTGGCAATTGGAGCAGCTGTGCGGATTGCCTTCAAAGAATAATCTGAAAAATCAGTTGACACCAGTATGGTTTTCATCTTATTAAATTTTGGATTAAAGTAAAGATGGTTAACGCAATTTGCAGTGACAGCCATCGTGAGAAGTAATGATCTTCGTCAAAATGTGGCATATTATCATGTAAAGGGTTAACTTTAATGAAACGAATTTTATGAAGAAGATATTAGTCCCCTGCGATTTTTCGAGTACTGCAATACAAGCCTTTCGATTTGCCTGTGAAATAGCCACCATAAGTAAAGGTGAAGTGTTTCTACTTAACGTGATCGAATTGCCATCCATGCACAATTCTTTGTTAGTGCCTATCCAGGCTTATGAAAATGCCTTTCTTAAAGAGGTTAAATCAAAAGCTCATAGAAACTTTGAGAAGATGAAGGAAAAATGGTGTAAAAAAGTGAACGTGCATTTTTTTGTAGAGCACGGATCAGTGACGGGAGGAGTAGAACGATTTGTTATTAAAAAGAGAATAGATCTGGTGGTTATGGGCACCCACGGTTCGAGTGGCATAAAGGAATATACGGTGGGATCAAACACTGAAAAAATTGTGAGGTACACGAAGGTGCCGGTAATAGCCATCAAAAAAACGGTTAGTACATCATCACTTAAAAATATTGTTTTCCCAACTAACCTGAAGTCGGTCAATAAGGATTTAGTCCTTTCAGTAAAGGCGTTGCAAAGTTTCTTTAAAGCACGTCTTCATATTCTATATGTCAATGTTCCGTCTAATTTCATACCTGATCATTCAACGGAAAAGCAACTAATTGAATTCGCGAAGCAAAACGAATTTAAGAATTGTTCAATTCATATTTATAATGATATCGATGAAGAAAGTGGTATTATAAATTTCTCAACGAAATTCAAAAATAAAATCATCACCATGTCCACGCATGGTAGAAGGGGAATAAATCATCTGATGAGCGGCAGCATTGCAGAAGATGTAATGAATCATATCGATTGCCCGATCTGGACACTTTCCGAGAAGTAGCATCGATCATGATGGAGGGAAATAGGAGAGGTGTTGTATTACCGATTGTTCAACTTTTTATTCTTCTGGTATTTTTAGCGGTATCACAATACTCATTCGCGCAGGTAGATTTAGAAAATGTAAAATGGATTCATGGCTCGTATGACTGTTCTGTGAACAATGATTCTTTTGCCCAGGTAGTTCAGTACGACAGCGACACCTACATCATACGACAAAATAAATGTTTGAATTATGAGGCGCCTTTTCTTTACCTCTTTATCGGAGATGAAACGGCATTGCTGGTAGACACTGGCGCTAAGACTGGCTCATCATTTCCGTTACTTCATTTGCTATTGGATATCCTTGAAAAGAGATTAACTAAATCAGGAAGACCGCTACCACTAAAAGTGATTCACAGTCACGGACATGGAGATCACAAAGCAAATGACTTTCAGTTTTTAAATAAACCAGGTGTGGAGTTGGTTAGTGCAGACATGCCATCGTTGGTTCAATTCTTTCATTTTAAGAACTGGCCCAATGAATCAGTTAACTATAATTTAGGCAATCGTGAACTCACCATGATACCAATACCAGGACATGACAAGATTTCCATAGCGGTGTATGATCCCCAAACCAAATGGCTCTTAACTGGCGACACGGTCTACCCTGGGCGCCTATATATTCGTGATTGGCCGGCCTTTAAAGAAAGTATTAACCGAATTAGCAAATTCTGTGAAGCTAACACCGTAACTTTTCTAATGGGTAACCACATTGAGATGAGCAATCAATCAGGCGTAGATTATCCTACAGGTACCACCTATCAGCCACAGGAACATTCGCTTCCACTTCGTGTAGAGATCTTGACTGAAATCCAAAATGCAGTTAAGGGATTTAATTCAACTCCAAAACGAGACGTGCACAGAGATTTTATTATTGAGGCGTTCGATTAGTTTGGAATGATCCTGAGCTCCACTGATCCCAGAATATGACTCGTCACATAAGTTTTTATGTCTTTCATAGTTTAGGAATCAAATGCTTTTAACTTAGGAGCTCTTGAGCCATAACAACGAAAGTTACCAATGAGCACAACCATTAAACCTAAACTCGCTGTTTTTGATCTGACCATGGTGGTGGTAAGCCTTATCATTGGGCTGGGGATTTTCCGAACCCCCGTTGAGGTAGCCAACAAAGCGATAACACCAACTATTTTTTTCTTAGCGTGGACGTTGGGAGCCGTTATTAGTTTATTTGGCGCGCTCACTTTTGCCGAAATTGGAAGCCGTTACCCGGCTGCCGGTGGGTATTACAAAATATTTTCGTACTGCTATCATCCCGTTATTGCCTTTATGGTGAACTGGATCAGCGTGATTTCAAATGCTGCAACTGCTGCCCTTGTGGCCATCATTGGTGCCGACTATATAAATCCCATCATTCTACCTGATGTTGATCGGGAGTTAGGAGTGAAGATCACAACTATTCTGTCGGTGTTGTTTCTTTTTGCGATAAACTTTATTGGTATCAAGATGAGCTCACGCGTACTCAATGTACTTATGATCATTAAAATTGGGATGATGCTATTGTTGATTTCGCTTGTTTTTATCGGACATACGCCAACCCCATCCACGGCAGTGTATTCATCACTCACATTTAGTGAATCGGGAAAAGCATTTCTTCTTTGCTTTGTGCCCGTATTCTTCACCTGTGGCGGATATCACATGATGATTAATTTTGGAAGCGACATCACCGAGCCTCAGAAAAATCTTCCCCGAAGTATCTTCTTTGGTATTGCCATCGCCTTTACCTTGTACTTGTTAGTCAATTTTTCTTATTACTATGTTCTCGGGTTTGAACAGATTAAAGCAACCAACGCGTTGGCTGCTGATATGGTATCGGTAATCTTTGGAAATGTAGGGTTCAAAATTACTGCGGTGATTATGTTTCTGGCAGTCCTGGCTTATGTGAATTCATCAATAATGGCAAATCCTCGTGTGTATTATGCCATGGCTGAAGACGGAGTGCTGCCGTCAGTGCTAAAAAAAGTAAACGAAAAGACCCAAGTGCAGGAGTGGGCTCTGACCTTATACGTTACCTTTATTATCCTTACATTATTTTTGCTCTCGTCTGTTCAAAAAATTCTGGATTATGTCATGTTCTTTGATAGTATCAGTTTAATCCTGGCGGTAGGCTCTGTATTTGTATTACGTCATCGTGCTAAAAAGTCTGGCGAGCCATCTGATATTTATAAAATGGCAGGATATCCTTTATTGCCAATATTGTTCATCCTGGTGTATGCCGGTGTCAATATTAGTGTGCTCATCAATAATCCATCAGCTGCTGGTGTTGGATTAATTTTATTTCTTTCTGGGTTTCCATTATTCTATTTATTACGGACTGTAATTAAAGGGAAACAACACATGAAATTATAACCAGGCAGATTTTGATTTTATTTATCCAGAAAACTATAGGAACGAAATATTAACGCAAACACTTTCTTTTGTAAATTGAAACCTATGAAACATCCGGAAGTAAAAAACTTTGTCAATGGTCAATTCTTGACCTCAGCAAGTAATCGTTTTATGGACGTTGAGTGCCCCTTGAATGGAACTGTTATAGCCAACCTTAGATTATCAAATAACGATGATCTCAACCAGGCTGTAAGCGCGGCAAGAGAAGCTCAGAAGCTTTGGGAGAAAGTTCCTATAAAAGAAAGAGTGCAGGTTTTATATCGATACAAGCAATTGCTTCAAAGATATAGTAAGGAACTTGCTGAATTAATCATAGAGGAAAATGGAAAGACATTTGGAGAGGCTACTGCCGAAATTGATAAGGCTATTGAACTCACTGAGTTTGCCTGCTCTTTACCACAGTTGGTGACAGGGGAAATATTGGAGGTGAGTAAAGGGGTGGAGTGTAGAATTGAATATTGGCCAGTGGGCGTAGTTGCATCTATTGTACCATTCAATTTTCCAAGCATGGTGCCTCATTGGACGATTTGTAACGCGATTGCTTTGGGCAACGCCATGATCATGAAACCTTCGGAGGTTGTGCCGTTAAGTTGTCAGCGGATAGCCTCCATGTTAAAGGAAGCAGGATTGCCCGATGGAATTTTCTCTATTGTCAATGGCGATAAGGAAATGGTGGAAGCGATTTGCGACCATCCTGATATTGATGCCGTTTCATTTGTTGGGTCTACCAAAGTTGCTAAACTGGTTTATGCGAGGGCTACATCCCATTTCAAAAGAGCACTTGCATTAGGTGGTGCAAAAAACCATCTCATTGTTTTGCCCGATGCACATCCTGAAATGACTGGCAGTAATGTGGCCGCCTCTATGTCTGGCTGCGCAGGGCAGCGATGTATGGCGGCATCAGCTATGGTAGCTGTTGGAAAATCAGATCATATTATTGAAAAAGTGTGTGAAGAAGTTAGAAAGATTGTGCCGGGTAAAAACCTTGGCTCGGTAATCTCGAAGCAAGCCAAAGAGCGAATAGAACGCTACATCACTGAGGCAGAATACCAAGGTGCTAAAATTCTAGTTGACGGTCGGGGTGCAAAAGTAGATGGGATGGAAAATGGATATTATGTTGGCCCAACGGTAATTGATTATGTAAAGCCGGATATGGCAATTGCACGGGAAGAAATTTTTGGACCAGTCATCTGCATCATGCGCACCGATACACTAGAGGAAGCAATCGATATTGAAAATGCAAATCCGTATGGCAATGCCGCAGCAGTTTTTACTCAAAGTGGGGGACTAGCCAGGCAGGTGATGGAAAAAGCAAGTGCAGGAATGATTGGCGTGAATATCGGTGTGCCTGTTCCTCGCGAACCCTTTTCATTTGGCGGATGGAATGAATCGAAATTCGGAACTGGCGATCTCACAGGAAAGAGCTCCATAGAATTCTGGACTAAGTTGAAGAAAATCACCGTTAAGTGGAATCCTGAATCGCGTACCAATTGGATGAGTTAAAAAAACATGGAAACCCATTACGTATGATAAAAGAAACCAACACACTTGTTTCGGAACGCGATGAAGTTCTGCATAATAATCTGGATTACACACTTTTCTCATGGAGTAAACAAAAGGGCATTGACCCGCTTTGTATACAACGCGCAGAAGGTGTTTACCTTTATGACTATGATGGAAAACGGTATTTGGATTTTTCCAGCGGATTGATGAATGTGAACATCGGACATGGTGATCAGCGCGTAACCGATGCTGTAGTAAAACAAATGCAATTAGTAAGTTATGTTACACCGAGTTGTGCTACTAAGGTTCGTGGAGAGCTAGGAAAAAAACTAGCTGAAATTTGTCCAGGGAATTTGAACAAAGCATTCTTCACGTTGTGTGGGGCTACGTCTATTGAAAGCGCAATGAAGCTAGCCCGACTTTATACTGGCAGACATAAAATCATTACGCGCTACCGTTCCTTTCACGGATCTACGTACGGAGCGATGACAGCGGGAGGGGACCCAAGAAAATTACCAGCCGATTCGCAGCAAGTGCCTAATGTGGTGCATGTGGAAGATGCTTACTGTTATCGGTGCCCATGGAGCCAGGAACCTCACTCATGCAAATTGGAATGCATCTCGCACATTGAGCGCATTATTGAATTTGAAGGTGCGCAAAATGTTGCAGCCATTTTAATGGAAGGAGAAAGTGGTACCTCGGGCTGCATCAAGTATCCAAAAAATTATTGGAAGCGTCTTCGCGAAATTTGTGATCAGCATGGCATTCTACTTATTGCTGATGAAGTGATGAGTGGCTTTGGTAGGACAGGTAAATGGTTTGGCTTTGAACATCATGGCGTAGTGCCCGACATGGTTTGTATGGCGAAAGGTATTACTTCGGGTTATCTGCCTTTTGGTTGCCTGATGGTGACAGATACTATTGCGGCCAAATATGATAACGATCCCTTGATGATAGGCCTTACCTACAGCGCGCATGCTACCGCTTGTGCAGCCGCTCTCGAGGTAATCAAAATTTATCAAACCGATAACCTGATTGAACGGGCAGCGAGCATGGGTGAGTATGTGAACAAACGTGTTGAAGACCTTAAGAAAATTCATCCAAGCATTGGAGACTTTCGCAATTCTGGTTTGCTGGGATGCATTGAAGTAGTGAAAAATAGAAAGACAAAGGAGCCTATGGCGCCTTATAACGCTCCTGCCTCTGCCATGAAGGTAATGAATCAGGTAGGTGCTAAACTCAAAGAACTGGGTATGTACACGTTCGTGCGATGGAACTACATTTTCATTGCACCACCGCTCACAGTAACAGAAGAACAAATTGATGAAGGGATCGCCATCATTTCTGAAGCATTAAAAATTGCAGATGAAAATTGTATTGCCTGATCTTTCTGATTAGTTCAATGATCATTACTGTTCTTGCTAGATGAATAAAAAATTGATCCTTAAGATTCATATACCCATTTGCCACCGGCCATGGTGCGCTCAATGGGAATAGTCACCAATGACATGGGATCTTCTTTAAACGGATCACGACCTAAGACAACAAGGTCTGCTAGTTTACCGGTTTCAATTGATCCCTTTGTATTTTCTTCATAGGAAGCATATGCACCATGCATGGTTCCAATACGGATAGCTTCTTCTACCGTCACTTTTTGGTTTGCTCCCCATACAGTACCTTTTATATCAGTACGCGTGACACTGGATTGCAAGGCCATCATAGGTTCGAATGGACCAGGAGGATAATCAGAAGCCTGTGTGGCCCGTATTCCGGCATCAAGAAAGCTACGTAGTGCAAACATGTTTTTCAATCGTTCGGCACCGTACTCTTGCATCTTTTCACCATGATAATAAACATAGGTTGAAAATGGAGTTGGTATTACACCCAGCGTTTTCATTCGTTGAATCAACGAATCATTGATTATCGTGCAATGCTCAATACGGAATCGCGGGTCGCGTCTTGGTCTTTCCTTTTGAAGTCTTTCGTAAACCTTAAGTGTAGTATCAATGCCGACATCACCATTAGCGTGTATCCCAATCTGCCAGTCATTATCGTGGGCTTTTTTGGCATAACTATATAATTGTTCTTCCGTGTTTACGAGAATACCATAATCATTAGGACGACCAATGTAGGGTTGTGAGAGCCTTGCAGTGCGCTCAGAAATAGAACCGTCACAGGTCATTTTCATGGCACCTATACGCACCCATTCATTCCCAACACCGGTGCGAACTCCGGCTTCAATCATCTTATCGATATGCATATACCCAATGAGACAATAGATACGAAGAGATAAGTCACCGTTCTCGTAAGCATCCTGATAGGCTCTTAAATATTCTGGTGAGCCGTAAGCGTCATGCACGGAAGTAACTCCGGTTCGAGACATCATCTTCGAAATTAACTTAACACCTTCTCTCAAATCATCGCGTGTGTAAGCGGAGGGAATTACCTTATCAAAAACATCGCATGCACTTTCCTTCACACGGCCGTTCATCTTTTTAGTGGATGCATCGCGATCAAACATTCCACCATCCGGATTGGGTGTGGTATCCACTACACCGGCTACTTTCATCGCCAACGAATTTACATACATCGTATGGCCTCCTCGGTGCGAAATTCTAACGGGATGTTCCGGTGCAGCTAAATCCAGATCGTGAAGATTGACAATCCGGTTATCACTTGTCTTTGTATCATCATATTTAAAACCTAATACCCAATTTCCTTTTGGAGTTTCTGCTGCCCGCTTGCGAATGGCATCCTGTATTTGTTTGATCGAACGCAAATCACAATCTACTTCTCGAAGATGGGCGAGACCTGAACTGCCTGGGTGCGAATGAGCATCAATAAAACCAGGCACAACAGTCTTACCGCCAAGGTCGATTTTTTTTGTTTTGCCTGCGGCAAGGGATTGAATTTCTTTATTGTCTCCCACCGCAAAAAATCTTCCATCTGCAATGGCTACAGCCTGTGCCCGGGCGGCCTTCCCCATAGTCACAATATTTCCATTGTACAAGATCAGGTCAGCTTCACGTTGTTCAAATGCCGGAAGTGTAGCAAGGGCTGCCAAAGAGCCCAGAAATTTTCTGCGTGACTGTTGTGAATTGTGAAGATCAAACATGGTTTAAGTATTTATAAAAATTAAGCTATGCAAAGCATGATTAATAAGCAAGTAAAACTACTTTCAATAATTCAATGTCAAGACAGGATTAGACAGTAGTATGCATATGCACCGAGCCTAATGGCTGTTGATTCTTTGGTTTCAAATTTATAGAACCTGTGAACCTGAAGAGACTGTAACATTTATGGTTGACTGAACAGTTATGATGATATCAACTGGATATCACGATTGGCCTTAACTATTTAATTAACTGATCTTTTCGGATCAAAAATGAAAAATTTTTGAAATTAAACGTGAGTGCCCGCCTATCTTCCGGATGACTGTTTGACTTATTTTCGATCCCAACTTTGGTACCGTTTCGAATGGAATCAAACGCCATCTGCAGATCAATTAAATGTAAGGGTAATGCCGTTGGTTTATTGTGTGCAGGAAACACTGCTTTAAGGGTTGGTGCTAAACCAGCAAAGCGGCTAATACTTTTTTCATAGGCATTTAAATTAGTCCCTTCAAAGAACAACCATATCCTTGCTTCATAATACATATCGCCCGTCCATAAATAACCAGATGATCGATCGAGTAATGCCACGCAATCGGGTGTATGTCCTGGCACTTGAAGTATTTCAATGATTCGGCCACCGATGTCAATCGTATCGCCATCCGTAATGAACTTTTTGATTTTGTCTTTATAGGGCTTTATCTTGTAGGAGGCAGTATCGAGAGTTGGGAGTCTTTTTGAACAGAAGGCTTCGCTGGTCACTTCTTGTTTAACCTGATCGTGATTCCAACCGATAGATGAAAATTGTTCTGTGTAGGCAGTATCAATGGCGTAAACGGTTTCGAATTCATGATTACCTCCAATGTGATCATAATGCGTATGCGAATTAATTACGATAACCGGAAGAGGCGATAACTCCTTTACAACATTTGAAATCCGATCCATACCCATGCCTGTATCAAAAAGAATATTTCTTTCTGATCCGATAATGAGATAGGAGATAACTTCCTGATAATTGAATGGTTCTGCGATAGCATACACACCATCACCTACCTCATAGACTTTAAACCAACTATACGGAGTGATTACTTCCTTGAAGTTTTTAAACTCAGGTCTTATGGATTGATCACACCAACTTTCTGTTACTGGTTGATGATAATTACATCCAATTATGATAAAAAGAAAGACACCAAAGAGAAGAGCTTCTTTTAATCTTATCATAGTAGCCTGGAAAAATTATTTGTACGGTGTAATCGTCTGGATACTGCCGTCCGCGTTATGAGTCAACTCGGTTACCTTAACATTTCGCAGGTGAGTTTTGCCTGAAAGCTGAACATCATGATAGAATAAATACCACTTACCGTTGAATTCTACAATGGAATGATGATTGGTCCAACCCTCCACAGGTTGCAACACTACACCCTTATAAGTAAACGGACCATAGGGTGAATCACCGATCGCATAAGCGATAAGGTGTGTGTCACCTGTTGAGTATGAGAAATAATATTTTCCATTATACTGATGTACCCATGCTGCTTCAAAGAATCGCTTGTCGTTCTGATTTTCCGTGAAGGCATTACCATTTTCATCCAACAGTTTTATCTCTTTAACTTCTTCAGTAAAACTTTTCATGTCCTTTGACATTTTCGCTACACGCGGTAAAACAGCCAACTCATCACCTTTGCGTAATGTGGCTTTTGTGTCATAGTGATTGTTATTCCAAAACTGTAATTGCCCGCCCCAGATTCCACCAAAGTACATATAGTATGATCCGTCATCGTCTTTAAATACAGCAGGGTCAATGCTATAACTTCCCGCTATGGATTCTTTCTCTGCAACAAAAGGACCTGCAGGAGATTTGCTGGTGGCTACACCTATTCTGAAAATATCACTTTTATCCTTCACCGGAAAATAGAGGTAGTAGGTGTTGTTAGTAAATGCTGCATCGGGTGCCCATAGTTGACGGCCCGCCCAGGGAATATCTTTAATATCTAAAGCAACACCATGATCTGTTACCTCACCATCAATGGCCGACATGGATAAAATGTGATAATCGTTCATAGCAAAATGATCACCATTATCATTTTCAGGAACGCCAGCATCAATATCATGAGAAGGGTAGATGTAGATTTTCCCATCGAAAACATGCGCGGATGGATCAGCGGTATAGATATGCCTCACCATGGGTTGTGATATGGGTGTTTTCTTTATTATGGCAACAGTATCAGCTGCCTCACCGGATTCTTCCTGGGTAGATGTTTTTGTGCAACTGCAAAGGGTCATTGTTACGGCAACAAAAATTAAAAACTGAGCTTGGGTTGATGATTGAATTAGGTTCATGAAATAAGGTTTTAATGACTAAAATGTAATAAAAATTGTTGAAGTACTCTTAAGCAACTTTTTAAGCGGCTAAGCACTAAAATGGACACTTCGCTTCTATGGTTAAAAGATCATTCGTTATTGGATGAAAAAACATAAGTTTCCAGGCATGTAATGGAATACTATTTGGATAGTACGAGCGAGCGGACCCATAGAGCGCATCGCCAATGATAGGACAACCAAGCTGGGCAAGTTGTGCTCGTATCTGATGATACTTTCCCGTGTGAAGTTCAATGTTCCAAAGAAAACGCATATTATTCCTATCGTGCACTTCATACATGAGTATCGCCTTCTCTGAATATTGTATTTCCTCTGTATAGAGTTCCGCCTTTTTCTTCTCCTTTCTATGCCAATGTTTAAGCGTATCGATCCTCACTTCTGGAGCTTTATCGGTTAATGCCTGGTAATATTTTTTAACCTTCCGCTCCGCGAATTGCTCGCTTAAATTCTTTAGCACCGAGCGTTGCTTCGCAAAGAGTACGACACCGCTTACGGGGCGGTCGAGCCGATGGATGTGTTGTGCATATACTTCTCCGGATGCTTTCGAAGAAACTTTCAGGTATTTTTTTACTAGTTGCTGTAAATTAGGATACCCGTTGCGATCAGGTTCTACCATTAGGCCTGCTGGCTTATTGAGCACTATAATGACCTCATCTTCAAACAAAATGTAATCAGGAATGTGCATAAGCATGGTTGTAGTGGCTTGGTCTTTTCATTATCAAAAGTAGAATTTTTTATGACAGGATATTGAATTGAAAATTGCTCCAACGAATATGAGTCGAATAAATGTATCCATGATCACTCGTGTAAGGAGTACTCGAATTGTAATAAAAATCGATTTGCACTTAAAAATTCTATTGGCTGCTAGGTGCCTACTTTCATAGCAAGATCAGCCACTATTTTTTCCACCACGCTGGCAGATTTAAATCTATGTCTG
The DNA here is from genome assembly GCA_043774745.1 of Cyclobacteriaceae bacterium. Classification (GTDB taxonomy): domain Bacteria; phylum Bacteroidota; class Bacteroidia; order Cytophagales; family Cyclobacteriaceae; genus ELB16-189. The sequence goes on from JAYVTC010000063.1 coordinate 71,386, forward strand.
CTTAATCCGGCTGCAACCACCACCTCTTTACCGTACTTTAATTTGATGAAGATATCAATCATGAAGAAGTCAAGTCGATATCAGTGGTGACACTTTTGTGTACTGACATAAAAAGAAAATCCCCAGAAGTCCTTGACCTCCGGGGATAATCCTGTCTATAGTTGGCTTTAATCTTTCGAAAGATTGCTTTTAGAAATATAATCTGCAAGTACAAAACGAAAAATATTATAAATGTTAGGTAAAATGACAAAACAGAGCGTTGACTTGCGTGATTAATTGAATCGAATTTTTCTACCGCGAATATTTTTTTAATCGCGTTGTAAGATTGATGTAAGGTTACTTAAAAAAAATGGATCTGGTGAAGAAGTTGGTATCAATACTTAATCATCTTAGCTTGTAGATGGAGTATGGATATCATATACTGATACTGTGAATTATAAGATAATCTAAGATCAAGGTAAAAAGGTGTTGAGGTTGTAACCAGAGATAGGAATGTACGTAAAAGAAAATCCCCAATAGTCCTTGACCACTGGGGATAATCTCGTCTATAGTTGGCTTTAATCTTTCGAAAGAGAGTAATTAAAAACGAAATATGCAACTGTGTATCAGTTTGAATATAAATATTTGGATAGATTATCCTATTCAAGGGTTGAATGAACATTCTATCTTAACAAGCATCTTTATTAGCATGAACTGCTTAATAGTTGAACTGTAAGATTCGTGTACTATTATCCTTAAAATTTAATTCCATGACGATTATTACCCTTCAAAGATCATTTCGGCTGATCAAGAAGATCTTGAATTCAGTAAGTTCATACACGAGGGCGCCTCTCGTATGATATCTTATAATCCACTTAAGATAGCTGCGAATAAAGCTAATGAGCAGAGTAGAAATAGAATGGCTAATCTCTTCAAAACAAACCTAAACCATTCATCATAAGAAATTCCTGCAATGGTAATGATTGCCATAAGAGCACCATTGGTTGGCGCAATCATATTCATTAGCACAGCACCATATTGATAGGCCATAACACATACATCACGGGAAAGACCGATAAGGTCTGACAGCGGTGCAAGAATAGGCATCGTTAAAACTGCTTGACCTGAATAACTGGGAATGACTACATGCAACATCGCCTGAGACCCCATCATGCCAATGGCTGAAAATATAGACGGAACATATTGAAGCGGGGTGAATAATCCGTAGATAATTGAATCAATGATCAGTCCCTCTTTCAACACCAATGGAATCGCATATGCCAGTCCTCCGATCATAGCAGCAAAAGTCATTTGCTTTAGTCCTTCAATATAGGTGAGGAATGTTCCGTTCAATCCCAGTCCACCCAGTAAGCCAATGACTATGCCGATCACAAAAAACTCTGCCGATATCTCGTTGAAGCCCCAGCCTAATGAAAGCATTCCAAAGATCAATAAAGCAAAAGCGAACATAACGAGGCCAAGAATAATGGTGTGAGCTCTGCTAAACATGGCAAAACCAGAAACATCTTCAACTTGCTTTTCAATTCTATTTTTATTGGCATAACGAATGATGATGGCCATCCACACGATGAAGGCAACCATGAATACAATCATCCTGAAAAAGACATTCATTAAAAAAGGTACTTCGACAATCTTCTGGGCGATTACCGCTCCAAAGGGATTGATCGGACTAAACGATGCACCAATAACAGCAGTACCATAGCTGATGCCTACGGTAACTAGTGGCGGATAACCCAGGTTGCGGGTGAACACCAGCAAGACAGGTATTAATGGTATGATCTCTTCTTCAAGGCCCTCCGTAGCACCTCCTACGGCAAACATAAATCCCATCAACACTAACGCAAGTTCTTCCTTCCCTTTCACCCGTGAAGTAAAGTAGACCACACCTTCTTTTAGCGCACCGGTTTTCTCCACAATAAAAAGACATCCTCCCACCAAAAAAATCAATACCATCACTTCTGCACCATTGACGATCCCTCGCGGAATGCATATCAGGATTTCAAAAGGAGACAAGTTCTTCACATCAGAATGCTTGTAGGAATCGGAAACAACAACTTCCCGCTTCGTTTCAGGATCCCTTACACGTTCATATTGTCCTTTTGGAATGATATAGCTAAGTGCTCCTGCAATTAGTATAAAGCCAACCACAATGGTTAATGCGTTGGGGAAGGTTTTTATTTTCATCTGTTTAAAAGTATTAAATATTCCACACCTATTTCAACAAAACTCAAATCACATTATCTTTCAATGAATTTGATTTACAACAACGTGCACAACATCCAACCCTTACTCAACAAGACCTATTTAAAAGCGAAGTCAGCCAGTGGAGTTTATATTTATGATGAATCGGGGAAACCTTATCTCGATGGATCTTCGGGAGCTGTCGCATGCTCATTAGGTCATTCGCATCCAAAAGTATTGTCTGTTATCAAACAGCAACTCGACAAGCTTCAATTTGTCTACCGTTCACAGTTTGGTTCTGAAGAAGTAGAACAGTTAGCCACCAAATTGTTTGAACTCTCCGTTCTTAAAAGTCATGCGCATACATTTTTTGTCAACAGCGGAACCGAAGCTATTGAAACGGCTATGAAAGTGGCGCTTCAATATTGGCAGGAACAAGGGCAACCTGAGAAGAAGCACTTCATATCACGTTGGAAAAGTTATCACGGCATTACCGTGGGTGCACTTTCCTTATCAGGTCATGCATTGAGACGTCAACGATTTGAAAACACATTGGAAAAATATCCTTTACTACATGCTGATCTCGAAAAGGATTCACTTGAAACGCAGACCAATGAATTTATAGCGGTCATTGAAAAAACAGGGGCCAAACATATTGCGGCTTTTGTGGCCGAGCCGATCGTAGGCGCTGCGGGCACGGCTTTAACTCCTTCGTTGGAATATTATCCCGCGATGAAGAAAATCTGTGATGACTATGGAATATTATTCATTGCCGATGAAGTGATGACGGGTTTGGGCAGAACCGGAAAATGGTTTGCCCTGGAGTACTGGAACACGATTGCCGACATTGTTGCGATAGGCAAAAGTCTGGGAGCAGGTTATGCACCGATAGCTGCCACCATCATGACTGAAAAAGTTCTGGCACCTATAAAAAATGGGAGTGGGCTAATCATGAGCGGACATACATACAGCGGTCATCCGCTGTCATGCGCAACTGCTTTAAAGGTTTTAGAAGTGGTAGAAGAAGATAGCCTGCTTGCTAATGTGAACGATAAAGGTACTTTCATTAAAAACAAGTTGATGGAATGGAAGAGTAAGTACTCCTTCATCGATGTGGTAAGAGGAAAAGGACTAATGATCGGAGTAGAGTTTGATCCTTCGATGAAAGGATTGCAGTCCAGAATTATTGATCAATGTTTCAACAATGGATTATTAGTATATCCTGCCGTGGGTGGGCCTTACGGGAAAGATGAAAATGGCATTTTAATTTCGCCACCGTTTATCATAAATCAGCAAGAGACGGATGAGTTGTTATCGAAATTAGAGCAGTCAATAAAGGAAGTGCTACCATGAGCCTATTCAACAAAGTCACCGATTACGAAACCGTGAAGTCTGTTTTCTTTGATGGCATGACTTTACTCTTTGGTGGATTTGGAGGCGTGGGCACTCCTCCAGGTTTGGTCGATTGTCTGATAGAATCAGGTGTAAAGAATATCAACGTCATCGGCAACGATGCAGGCTTTCCGTGGATAGGTATGGGTAAGTTCATTTGCATGGAACGCGCGCAGTCACTCGTAGCTTCTCACATTGGTTCCAATCCCGTGGCGGGTGATTTGATGAACCAAGGGAAGTTGAAGGTAGAATTTTCTCCGCAAGGAATTTTGATAGAACGCATTCGTGCCGGAGGTGTGGGGTTAGATGGATTTCTTACTCAGATTGGAATAGGCACCAATCTCGCTTACACGAAACCAATCGTAAAAATCGGTGAGCAGGAATTTCTATATGAAGCTCCCATTACCGGAGATGTCTCCATCGTGTATGCGAAGAAGGCCGACACTTTTGGTAATCTCATCTTCGATAAGACCGCACGCAACACCAATCCTTATGTAGCGATGGCCAGTAAGGTCACTGTAGTGGAAGCAGAAGAAATTGTTCCGATGGGAACACTGAATCCGGAAGAAATTATTGTACCCGGAATTTATGTAAAGCACATTGTGCAATCGCAAGGATATAACTGGAAATGGAAATGGGAGATGAACGACAAATCATAGCACAACGGGCTGCATTCGAAGTCAAAGATGGAATGATCGTAAACCTGGGAATAGGAATCCCTTCCCTCGTACCAGATTATCTCGACTCTTCCATTCACGTATTCTTTCAGGCAGAGAATGGGATTTTGGGTATGGGCCCTACACCCACGAGTAATGCTGATGGTAACCTCAGCAACGCAGCCGGATTACCGGTGACAATTCTCCCCGGTGGAAGTTATTTTGATAGTGCCATTGCGTTTGGAATGATTCGCAGAGGTTGTGTTGACGTTTCTATCTTAGGTGCTTTACAAGTAAGTGAGGATGGTGATCTGGCGAATTGGATTGTGCCCGGAAAGCGTGTGCCTGGAGTAGGTGGCGCGATGGAGCTGGCCTATGGTGCAAAAAATCTGATTGCTTTGATGACACATTGCGAAAAAGATGGCCGTCCAAAAATCGTAAAGAAGTGCAAGCTTCCCATCACCGCCTTTCACTGTGTAAAGAAGATCATCACCGAGATGGCCGTATTCTCCATCCACGATCATGCTATGATATTAGAGGAAATCATGCCTGGGTTTTCTTTGACAGAAATTAAGAATCATACAGAAGCTGATTTTATCGTTTCACTTCAACTTAAAGAAACATCGCCATCATGAACGAGAAACAAAAGCAACTCGATACGTATATTGATCACCATGCTAAGGATGTCATTTCCTTTTTACAGAAAATGATTCAGCAGCCCAGCATACAAGGAAATGAAAAGGGAGTGCAAGCTATTGTCATTGAAAAATTAAAACAGCTGCAATTGGAAGTCGATGTGTGGGAACCGAAATTCGATGAGTTAGAAAAGCATCCCTACTTCATTGCTTCGCGAAAAAGTTATGAAGGCAGCCCTAATGTAGTGGGTGTGTTACGCGGACAAGGCGGGGGCAAGTCGATTATTTTAAATGGTCATATCGATGTGGTGCCGGAAGGAGATATTACCAAATGGAATCAACCTCCTTTTTCAGGCCACATCGAGAACAATAAAATGTATGGAAGAGGAACGACCGATATGAAAGGTGGAAATGTTTCTCTCATAATGGCTTTAGAAGCGATCATTAATTCAGGAATAAAATTGAAAGGAGATGTGATCTTTGAATCGGTCATAGAAGAAGAAACGGGTGGCGTAGGCACCCTGGCAACATTACTGCGTGGATACAAAGCCGATGCTGCCATCATTCCAGAACCCACTAATATGAAGCTCTTCATCAAACAACAGGGCTCTATGTGGTTCAAGGTTACTGTTGAAGGTCTCTCCGCGCATGGAGGAACGCGCTACGAAGGCGTGTCGGCCATTGACAAGGCATGGAAGGTATATGATGCGATCATGAAGTTGGAAACAAAGCGCAACGCTGCCATCAACGATCCTTTATATCAACACATCTCTATTCCTTTGCCGATTAATGTTGGAAAAATTCAAGGAGGATCATGGCCATCATCTGTTCCGGATTTAGTTACACTCGAAGGACGCATCGGTGTCGGACCTCATGAAGAAATGATGGAAGTAAAAAATCAGTTGGCGGCTTGCCTGAAAGATGTAAGTGATCAGGATGAATGGCTTCGGGAACATCCCGTTCGCCTTGAGTTTTTTGGTGGACAGTGGGTTCCAAACTTTGTAGTACGCGATCATCCTTTCGTAGATATATTAGTCGATCATTTTGAATCGGTATATAATAAGAAAATCACCATCGAGGCATCACCATGGGGAACGGATGGAGGATTGCTGGGTAAAGTAGGAGGAATCCCCACCTTAATTATTGGCCCTGGCGAAACTAAGGTAGCTCACTATCCCAACGAGTTTATCGATTTAGATGAGATGATTAAGGCATCTAAAGTTTTTGCTCATACGATTTTAGCTTGGTGTGAACCTGCGTAGTAAAAAAAATAGGCAATAGGCAATTTGCAGTAGGCAAGGATTCATGCGTTACCAATTATCTTTCAGAAACACAAGAGTAAAACAACGTGACAAAAGAAGTAACTACCGATAAAGCCACTGTCTCTGTTTATACAGATCCGTTTAATAAACGCGTTCGCATTGATGATTATGTTGGAGATTTAGATGAGGTGCTGAACATTATTAACCAGCAGGTTTCTAATTGGGTGGATAAATTGATTATAAAATCGCGCGCAGTTGATGTTCCCTTTTTTATAGCGCGTGGGTTTTCCTGCGAAGCGTTCATCAAAGGATATTTTTCAGGGGCCGATATGTACTTTGTAACGATGTATTTTTCAGCGGGTCGAGAGCGAAGTGAAAAGTGGTACGAAGCACAATCTATTGTTCAAAAACTGATTAACGATAAAAGTATTTTAGAAAACCCATCTACAGAAGGAATCAACGTAGCCTCCTTTTCGCAGGCCGCAGAACTGGCTCGGTTATACAAAACGATATTTAAAGTTTACCCCACACCGCTCAGCGAAGAAACCCATATCATCAAGACCATGCAGGAGGGAACCGTGTACGTGTATATCGAAATTGATCATCAAATTGTTAGTGCAGCTTCAGCGGAAATTAATGCAAAATTTAAAAATGCGGAACTTACGGATTGCGCCACATTGCCTCAGGCGGAAGGTAAAGGCCACATCAAGAAGTTGCTTTTCTTCCTCGAACAAAAATTGAGGACCGATGGCATCACGTGTTGCTATACAATTGCCCGGTCAGAGTCTCTTTCCATGAACAAAGCCTTTGCTCAACTGGGCTACACGTATGGTGGTCGTTTAATAAATAATTGCATGATCTATTCGGGAATTGAAGATATGAACGTGTGGTATAAAGAATGATTGTTATGAAGAAGATAGAAGTCTGGATTCTCCTTGTATTACTAGTAAGCTTCAATTATTGTCTACATGCTCAACGAGTTCCCGTCCTCAATCAAATTGATCTTCCTCACAATTATTATTTCCGTGAACTTTATCTTCCTCAGTTAATCAGCGGACCATCTTCGGTTGCGTGGATGCCGGATGGAAAAAATTTAATCTATTCCATGGCTGGAAGTTTATGGAGACAGGATGTTGAAAGCGATGAAGCGATACAATTAACGGATGGAGAGGGCTACGACTATCAACCCGATGTTTCATCCGATGGAAAGAAAATTATTTTTGTCCGCTACAATGGAGTGTCCGATGAACTGATGCTTTTGGATCTTGCCAGCAAACAAACAAAATCACTGACGGATAATAAAGCGGTAAACCTTGAGCCACGCTGGTCACCAGATGGGAGCAAAGTTGCTTTTGTTTCCACATTCAACTCAGGTCATTTTCTATTGCACGTTGCCAACGTAAATGGTGATCTACTTACCGAAACCAGATGTTTGACTCCTGATCATAAAAGTGTAGTCAAGAGATATTACTACAGTGGTTTCGATCATTCGATTAATCCAACATGGTCAACCGATGGAAAGGACATTTACTTTATCTCCAATCGTGAAATAGCACACGGAACGGGTGATCTGATGAAACTTAATGTAGAATCAGGCAACCAGACTAGAATTCACCATGAAGAAACTGCATGGCGAACTAAACCTGATCTTTCACCTGATGGAACAAGATTAGTGTACAGCAGTTACCTCGGTCGCAACTGGCAACAGCTTTGGATGCTCCCGGCAAAAGGGGGGTACCCCATGCCATTAACCTATGGTGAATATGATAATCTATTTCCTCGCTGGTCACCTGATGGTGAAAAGATTGCGTTCATTTCTAATCGTGATGGCAATACTTCGCTTTGGGTGGTGAATGTCTTTGATGGCGAACAAAAGCAAATCATCGCCAATTCATTTCAATACCTGCAACCACACACTTCATTGAAACTCCTCATTCGCAATGAGGAAGGAAAGGAAATTCCAGCACGTATTAGTATTGTGGATAGTCGCGGAAAATTCTATGCTCCACATACGGCCTGGATTCATGCTGATGATTCAAGGAATCTCACGACACAAAAGTTTGAATCTCATTATTTTCAAAGCGATGGGAGTGAGGATGTGAAGGTACCAGCAGGCAAATTGATTATTCAAGTATCACACGGCCCTCAATATGAAATTCAGAAGTTGCAAGTGGATGCCAGCACGATAACAAATCCAGTGGTGATCAATTTAAAAAAACTCAATCTGCCTGCCGACTTTGGTAAATGGTGGAGTGGCGATGTGCATGTACACATGAACTACACCGGTCAATACCAAAACAAACCCGACCGGCTGGTGCAACAAGCCAGAGCAGAAGATTTGAATTTTGTCTATAACCTTATCGTAAATAAAGAGCAGCGCATTCCTGATATCAACTATTTTTCTACTGCACCTGATAAAAATTCGGATGGAGAAACCATGCTTCTCCATGGACAAGAATTTCACACCAGCTTCTGGGGACACCTGGGCTTACTCAATTTAAAAGATCATTTCATTCTTCCGGGCTATTCTGGTTATCCACAAACGGCTGTTGAAAGTTTGTTCCCTCATAATGCATTTATTGCTGATCGCGCACACGCACAACAAGGGTTGGTTGGCTATGTGCATCCTTTCGAGCAATCGGAAGTTTTTCCTGATCAATCGTCAACGCTGATGAATGAATTGCCGGTGGATGCAGCCTTGGGAAAAGTAGATTACTATGAACTCATTGGTTTCTCTGATCACAAGGCATCCGAACACGTATGGTATAAACTATTGAACTGTGGGTTGCGTATTCCTGCTGCAGCTGGCACTGATGCGATGGCCAACTATGCCAGTCTTCGCGGTCCTCTTGGATTAAATCGTGTATATGTAAAGGCAGAAGAGACATTGGATGCCAATGTGTTTGAATCCAAACTTAAGGGAGGGAAAAGTTTTGTAACCAATGGACCCATGGTAGGATTGAAAGTAGAGAATGCTCAGTCAGGTGAAAGCATTGCTATTAATTCGAAAGGTCAGAGTCTATCGTATTCAGGTTTTTTAAGAAGTAATGTTCCTGTTGATCATGTGGAAGTAATCTGGAATGGTGAAGTCGTGGCAACGCATTCACTGAAAGGCCCAACTAAAAGTGCCGATCTGAACGGAACAATTAAAGTGAAAGGCAACGGTTGGCTGTTGCTTCGTGCGTGGAGTGATCAAGCGCATCCTGATCTTCCTGATTTGTATCCGTATGCCAGCACGAATCCTATATATATTCAGAGTTCAGTGAGTAACACTCAACAAAAAGCGGCAGCTGAATACTTTTTAAAGTGGGTAACTCGCATCGAAAGTAAAATCAATGAGCTTTCATTTCGCAATGATGCTGAGAAACAATCGGTCGTGAAGGATATTCAAAACTCTAAATCATTTTATCAAAGCGTGCTTAAATAGAATACGAGGATATACACAAATTACATCCATTCTCTTTTGTCTTTTTTGTTTCATTACTATTATCGCATCGGGTCAGCATTCATTAAACCCGAATTATGCAATAGCAACTTGCCATGTAAAACTTGAAACCATGTTGGTGATTCATTGTCAGGGTTAACCTTGACAATACTGACGATACCGTCAGTATTCGTCAACCCTCCGGGCAGATTATGCATCTCTAATGCATAATTTGGGTTAAATATTCTCCGTGAACAAGTGATGATTCCCATGCGCGATGGTGAGAAGCTTGGTGCTATTGTATATCGTCACAAAACGCGACCCGCGATCTCCTTAATGCCACGAGCAGATGGTTCATTGAAATACTGTTCATTCATCAGGTAGAAGCACTTCGTACAAACTACGAGCTGGATGAAGGAGATTCCGGGTCGCGCGGTACTTCGAAATCAGTTACTTCAATATTTAGATAAGGTAATTTCAATATCATCACTATCAAGCTTACCAGGAATGACAGTTTAAATTTACTGCGTAAGTTTCACCGAGTGTTTCAAATACCATAGTCACATTATAAAGTCAACCGATGGTTGGTCCACCGGGCAACATCACTTTCATAATGAGTAATCAATACGAGCGTTACGGATTCGTCCATGTGAGTTTCCAGGTAATCGCAGACGAGCTGTTTTCTTTTGGGGTCAAGAAATTGAAAAGGCTCGTCCAGCAATAAGAGTTCTTTTTGTGAAAGGAACAAAGCGACCAACAGGATTAATTGAAGTTGTCCGTTGGATAGATGTCGTAACGTACTGGAAAGCAAGGCTTGGAGATGGAAGTAATTAATCAGATTAGTTAAGTCTTCGGGATTGGCGCTTACTTTTCTCAGGTATTCATGCACCGTAAGTTGTTCGGTAGCATAATCTAAAAAATGGATTTGTTCTGGCCCGAGGTAACTGATTCGCTTCTTAATATCCCAGATGGATTCACCGGTGCCCCTGCGCTTGCCAAAGAGAAACACCTTTTCACTATAGGCCATGGGGTGATCCGCATAGATCAAACTAAAGAGTGTGGTCTTTCCGGAACCGTTTTTTCCTGTGAGCGCCCATCGTTCGCCCCGGTTGATTTTCCAGTTTAGATGCTCGATAATTACTTTCTGGCCATACTGTATTTTCAATGCGCGCATTTCCACTACGGGTTCCGATTCCTTTCGTTCCGGCTTTGCGTGAGTCACCACATCGGTTGATGTGAATGAGGTGCTGTCTGCACGATCTTCGATGGCAATTACTCCATCTTGTAAAACGATTTTTTTTGTGATGGTCTTAGGTATTTGCGGATGTGCATGGTCTGCGATGATTAACTGAATATGATGTACCGAAACCAGGTGATCCAAAAAATCACGTAACTCAATGCGACTTTTAACATCAAGCCCCTCGAATGGATAATCGAGGATCAAGACATATGGAATTGAATCCAGCAATTGTTTCAGGATGATCAGTTTCTTCACTTGCCCGTTGGACAGGCGGGTGAGTTCCAGATCGAGCAGATGGTTGAGTTGAAAAGAATCCGGTAGTTGAATGCGTGCCAGGTCATTAAGCCGTTCACCCAGGTAATCACGCACGGTAGGCAGGGGAGTGCTTTCAATGGTGTAATAACGTTGCTGATAATATAAATCATGTGAGCTCACTAACTCGTGCAGGGCATGCGTGGGCACGAAGTGGATGTACTTTTTGCGTAGTGCGAATTTTTCATCCCAGCCAAGGCGATCATCAATAAAATCATACATCACGGTACCCTTATGGGATTGAATTTTTCCTGCGAGGAGTTTCAATAGGGTGGTCTTGCCAGATCCGTTTTTTCCGGTAACCAGATAACTGACTCCAGATTGAAGTTGAAGGTCAAGGGCGTGAAATAAGGAATGATCCTGATAAGAAACCGTGACATTGTTACATCGAATCATGTAATCAATAAAGAAGGATTGATTTTACTTTTATACTCATAGCGACTACGAAGAGGCCGACTTATTTAATGCGGTTGTATTTCTTCATCACCGAGATCAAACGATCATGCGGAATGGCGTATACTTTATTTCCATTCACCCCTTCCATCGTTTCAGCAGCAATCAACGCATTCACGATGGCTTCTTCTGTGGCAGATGCAGCGGCTTCAAAAAGGGGAGTGATCCTGTCGTTGGGCAACATTTCAAGATGAGCGATGCCTTCGTTCTTTGATACTTCCGGGTTAGCCGTAGAGAAGGCAATAAAAATATCTCCGGAAGAATTTCCTCCACGTCCACCCATCACACCGATGCCCAGCGATACGCGCTTTACAATTCTTTCCAGTTGATGTGGCAACAGGGGAGCATCGGTTGCAACGACTACAATAATGGAACCCTGGTCGGTATCGGGTCTTGCTTCATAGGGGAGAAGGTCAGCAATTTCTTTTCCTACCGGAACTCCGGCAATCGATAACAGGGCACGTCTTCCATAGTTGGCTTGCACCAAAACACCCACGGTATAACCACCTTCTTTAACATCCAACTTTCGTGATGAGGTGCCGGTGCCTCCTTTGAAACCATGAGCGATCATGCCCGTGCCACCACCTACGTTTCCTTCACGTATGGGTCCGCCCGCAGCACTCTCCATTGCTTCAAACGCATGTTCTTTCTTGACATGAAAGCCGTTGATGTCATTAAGGAAACCATCCCATGTTTCGGCCACGACCGGCAAGCTGACATCGCCAGAGTAATCGTTGCTTTTCATTTTTTTAGCATACCATTCGATCACGGCATCGCGCACCACACCCACACTGTGTGTATTGGTAATGAGCACCGGTGATCCCAGTCCACCGGATTCATCTACCCACGTGGTGCCCGTCATTTCACCATTTCCATTTAGCGTGAACCACGCGGCAAACACACGATCCAATGAACCTTTGCCTTTCGGGAAGATAGCGGTGACACCGGTTCGAACAGGTCCTTTACCTGCCACTAGTTTTCCACTTCCTTCAATCAATGTTTTATAGCCCACCTCAACACCGGCTACATCGGTGATGGCATTATACTTTCCGGTTGTTCCTTCAAAGGGAATTCCCAGATCGCGGGCACGTGGTTTTATAGTTTGTGACTGAGAGGCAATGCTGAGCAGCAGAACCGCACATAGAATGGTAAAACTTTTAATCATAGGGGTTTTATTTTTTAGTAAGGCGCAATAACTCTTGGCGCAGAATGTTAAGACCTTTCTGCAATTGTGGCTTAGAAATAATAAGCGGACTCAACACTCGGATTACGTTTCCGGAAACCCCTGCGCTGATGATCAATAATCCTTTAGCGGCACAGGCGTTGATCAGAGCTTTACACAACTCTGCATCTGGCTTGTTGGGATCTTTGTCCTTCACCAATTCAAAGGCAACCATGGCGCCTAGACCGCGCACAACACCGATAGCATTACATTCACTTTTCAGTAAGTTGAAAAAATCCATCACGGTCTTACCTACTTTTTCTGCTTTGCTGTTGAGATCAATGTCTTTCATGTATTGGATTGTCGCCAGCGATGCAGCACACGCTACGGGGTTGCCAGGGTAGGTGCCTCCCAAAGTTCCTTTCGTTGTCTTGTCCATGATGTCGGCACGACCAATAACGGCACCAATCGGCATGCCACTGCCCATCGACTTGGCCCAGGTGGAAATATCAGGTACGATATCATAATGTTCATAGGCACTCCATTTTCCCGTGCGGCCAAAACCGGTCTGCACTTCATCAATGATCAGTAGGATGCCTTTGGCTTTGCAGATGCGATGAAGACCCTGCACATAGGGTTTGGGCGCTACTATAAAACCACCTTCGCCTTGCACCAACTCCATGATTACGGCCGCTACGTTTGAAGCATCGACTACGGTGTGCAGGTAATTTTCAAAGGCGTTGAGTTCACGATCGATAAATTGATCCAGCATCAGACCATCGTGATTCTTGTAATAATCCGGAAAGGGGATGCGATAGATTTCAGGCGCGAAAGGACCGCATCCAATTTTATAGCTTGTTTTTGAGGTCAGCGACATGCCTAATAAAGTACGTCCGTGGAAGCCTCCTGTGAAACATATAATCCCTTGCTTTCCAGTTGCTTGACGGGCTATCTTTACAGCATTTTCTACAGCCTCGGCACCGGTGTTTGTCAGCATCACTTTGGTCGATTTGCCATGAGGAAATAGTTTGGCCAGCACTTCGCATAACTCTACATAAGGCTCATAAACGGTCACAGGAAAGCAGGCATGAATCAGTTGCCTCGATTGCTTTACGATAGCATCTACCACAGGCTTTGGGCAATGACCTGCATTGAGCACGCCAATGCCACCGGCAAAGTCAAGGTATTCTTTGCCATCCACGTCTTTGGTGATGGCACCTTTGGCAGAGGCTATGGTGAGCGGGCTAAACATACCCATACCTTCCGGGACGATGGCATTTCTACGGGCGATGAGTCTTTCAGATTTCTTCATAAGCGATTAAACTTAAAGCAGGAATTTACTTTTTTTCTTTGGCGTTCCTATGGTAAAGTTTATAGGCTGTATTGGAACAAACTGGTGGGGGATTGGAATCAAGGAAATCTTATGAACATATATTTTATTAAGACGCAACTGACAAACTTGATTGATCCGATCAATCACAGATTTTGGCTGATTATATCCATAAGGGGACCGGTTCAAAGAATATTACTTAACATAATATAAATTATATAACTCTTGCCGAGCTAAATCCCTGACGCACAATTATATAATTATATTATGTTAACCATCCCAGCGTGCCATCTACACAAAGCCATTGCCAC
>JAYVTC010000064.1:0-15353 GCA_043774745.1 Cyclobacteriaceae bacterium
GAAGCTCTTAGGCATCTGCACCGGGTATGGAGGATCCTATAACCCCGGAAAACAAAACCTCCGCGTAGAAAACTTGTCGAACTTATTGATGCAGGCACGTGAAAAGCTGCTGCAAGTGAGTATCGCCAAGTCAAGCCACGAGCAGGCGCAAAACCAACGCGAGATTGCGTTCGCGGAGATGCGTCAGTTCACATCACGTATCCTGGCCGAATTAAAATCGTCAGGAGCGTTGCCACAAGCGGTAGCCGATGCTACCGTGGTGGTGCGTAAGATCAGGGGTTACGGCAAAGGTGAAAAGCCAGTCGTGCTCAGGGAAGAAAAGGCTACTGTCGGTGAAGCGGTCGCCCGCAAGCGCAACAGTGCCGATTTTGGCAACTCCACCGCTTACTTCGAGAAGCTGCTGCAGACGCTTGGCAACGAGCCTATGTATCAGCCGATGAAGCCAGCGTTTCAGATGACTGGCCTGCAAGCAACGTTGGACAATCTGCGTAGCGTCAATGCCGCAGTGGTATCCGCCTATGTTGAGTGGAGCAATGCCCGCAGGGCGCGCAACAACTTCCTGTACCTGGCCCCAGAGAGTCTGCATGCCACTGCTATGGCCGTGAAGCAACAGGTGAAGGCCACCTTTGGCTACACCAACGAAGCGACAGCCTTGGTTCGTAAGATCCGTTTCACCAAACTAAGCAGGTCATGAACCTACGCAATCCCTAACCTCTGTACACGCAGGTGTGCAGAGGTTACCTTTCGCTGTAGCAGAAAGTAGACAGTGGATAGAAAAATAGGCAGTAGGCAATAAGCAGTAGGCATTAATCAGAAGTCAGCAGTACCACGTTGGTTCGATCAATTTGTTTCTTATTGGGAATTACAAGACCCCAATTCAGGAATAAAATTACCACTGAAGTCCATTTTCAACGTGTAAAAGCCATTTTTAGGATTGGCACAATAGTTCGATAGTAGTGTATTATAACCCAATAACTACTATGAAATCCCGTAACAAGAAAAAACAAGAATCAGCTTCAAAGTTTGAGACTATGATGCGCGGCATGTTGGAATTATTCATCAGAAAAACTGATTCAGATAAACGCGTTGCTCTTTTTGGTGGTGATCCATTTAGAAACTGAATCAAAAAAATTAGCAACGAGAAATCGTTAAACAAGAAAGATCATTCCCATCGGTGAAATGCGTAAACCTTAAATTCAGAAATCTGAAATCAAAACGCGCAGTTCATTTAATATCATGGCTGTAGCTCCCCACACTACTTCTCCTTCAATCTCAAAGTGTGGCGCCATCATCGGGTAAATCTTAGCAGCAAGAATTTCCTTTGTCCTCACAGCGTCAGGCTTGATCAATTGATCGATCGTACCTTCCAGAATCCGCACGACTTCTTTGGGGTCAGGATTTAAAAGAGGACGTACCTCCAGATATCCAATTACGGGTGTAACCATAAAATTACTGGGAATAACAAAAAGCTTAGTGAGTTGTCCTATCACTTTGATACTGTTCCGGGAGACACCGATCTCCTCTTCTCCTTCGCGCAAAGCGGTTTCAATAATATCTTCGTCAGGTTCTGCCTTGCCGCCTGGCAAACTGATCTGACCACCATGTGTGCCTAAATAATCAGGTCGCTTTGTTAATGGAAACTTGACTACACCATCTTCCTCGTAAAGTAATATCAGAACGCCTCCTGGCCTCGGTGGAGTTTTATGTTCAAACCTAGGTTTAATAATGCCAGCTGGCACAGCACGCAAGGGTTCATGTGCTTCCCCCCCCGGCAAAGGAAGTTTTAATCGTTGCTCAAGCTTGCCAACTAACTCAACTAAATTCATTTGCAGCCTTTCATTACATCGGGCTTAACCATGCCATCACCAATCTCCTTCGATTTTTTAAATGACTCACATGCCTTTGTTTCATTTCCGTTCTTCTGATAGGCAAGCCCTAAATAAAAATAAATCTTGTCCACAAATGGATCCATGTCCAACGATTGTCTCAGCAGTCGTTCTGCGTTAGCGTAATCCTTTTTCTCCAGCATGAGTATTCCTTTATTGCGATACGCCCAAGCATTGTAAGGATCAAGTCCAATACTTTCATTGATATCTGCTTCCGCCTTTTCAAAATCTTTCATGCTGAGATAAATGAAACCCCTGTTATTCAGAAAGTACGCCTGACGTGGAGCTAAAGACAAAGACTTATCAACCCAAAACAAAGCTTCCGCGTAATTACCTTGTTCCGTTTCAATCATGGCGAGTGTATTGTAAATATTGGGTTCCTCTGGCTTCAATTTCG
Organism: Cyclobacteriaceae bacterium; assembly: GCA_043774745.1. Lineage (GTDB taxonomy): Bacteria > Bacteroidota > Bacteroidia > Cytophagales > Cyclobacteriaceae > ELB16-189. The sequence goes on from JAYVTC010000064.1 coordinate 2,284, forward strand.
CTGCTGCCTCTAATTCAGTACGCGCATGATCAAAAGCTTTTAGATAGAATTGAACGGTGGCATGATTCACTTTGCCATCCAGATTATTAGGCTCCATGCCGATCACTTTATCGAATGCCGTCAATGCTTTGTTGAATTCACGCATCTTCGTGTAGACAAGCCCTCGTGTAAAATAGACTATAGCAGTATCCGGTTTCAGCCTGGCTACCTTCTCCAGATCGGACAAGGCCGCATAATACTCTTTTAGTTCATAGCTGGTATTGGCATGGTTAACTAGTGCATTAATAAAATCAGGCTTACAGGCAATGGCCTTTTCATAATTTTCATGCGCTAAATCAAATCGATCCTGTTCGAAATAAACCGTGCCGAGGTTATTCCAGGCATCCGCATAGCAAGGCTCTACCTTAATCGCTTCGCCATAGTAATAGCTGGCTTGTTCAAAGTTTCGTTCTTTCAGAGCCAAATTTCCCCTTAATAAAAACTTCTGAAGTTTTGCCTCTTTTGAATCTGAGCAGGCTAACAGCAATACAAAAACCAACCACTTTTTCATTTCAACTATATTAACCTGTTATCTACAATCTGGTTCATTCGTTTACCCGATTTTAATCCTGTAAAGATACAGGAAAGGATATCATCCCTATCACGTACTTGTTTAACAACCCGCTATGCAATCGGTTACGTGGATATCATAAATCAGTTAAAGCTTATTTTAATTCCTTTTCTCATTTATTATTTTGAATAATAGAAAGTTCTCATTTCCTTTGAGCCCTTGATATGAATAACGCTCAAAACATCCACGGCCATCGCCATCATGCAAGTAGCACGAGAGGCTGGTCTTTGTTTTGATTGATTTATAAATGAATTAATAAAAGGCTTGCCAACAACTGGTAGGCCTTTTTTGTTTTTTAATAAGGTAAAAATGATGAATAGTATGTTACGCATTGCAATTCAAAAATCGGGAAGACTGCAGGAAGAATCGCTCAAACTTTTGAAAGAAAGTGGTCTGGTTTTCAGTAATGGAAAAGACCAGCTAAAGACACAGGCAACCAACTTCCCTGTAGAATTGCTTTTTCTTCGGGATGACGATATTCCACAATATGTAGAAGATCAGGTGGCTGATGCAGGCATCGTAGGTGAAAACGTGATGATCGAAAAGCAAAAGAAAAATGAATTAGTGCGCAGGCTCGACTTCGCCAAGTGCCGATTGTCCATCGCTATACCAAGGTCAGAAACGTATGGAGGTATCTCTTCACTGGCAGGAAAAAACATTGCCACCTCCTATCCAACGATTGTAAAACAATTTCTGTCTAAACATAATATCGAAGCCGGCATTCATGAGATCAGCGGCTCGGTTGAAATTGCCCCTGGCATTGGCCTGGCCGATGCAATATGTGATATCGTGAGCACGGGCAGCACGCTATTAAGCAATGGATTGAAAGAAGTGGAAGTGGTGATGAAATCCGAAGCAGTACTTATTTCCACACCCAACTTAGCATCAGAGAAGAAAAAAACACTTGATCAGTTGTTGTTTCGTATTCAGACCGTGCAGTCAGCAAAGAATAATAAATATATTTTACTGAACTGTCCGAATGAAGCCATCGAAAAAATCACCAGTGTGATTCCTGGAATGAAGAGCCCCACCATTATGCCTTTGGGTCGACAAGGTTGGTCATCGCTTCATTCTGTGGTCAATGAAAATGATTTCTGGGAGAAGATTGATCTTCTGAAATCATTTGGTGCTGAAGGAATATTAGTAATACCGATTGAAAAGATGATTGCTTAATTCGTATGAAGATTATCAATACACCAGATCGTTCGCAATGGTCAACGCTCTGTCAGCGGCCGCAAATTGAATTAGAATTTTTGGAAAGTGCGGTGAGAAATGTGTTGAACCGTGTGCGGAAATCCGGGGATGAAGCGGTAAAAGAACTCACGTTGCAGTTTGACAAAGTAAGCCTTGATGATATTCAGGTGAAGCAAACTGAAATTGACGAGGCCGTTGCTAGTCTTCCCTCAACCTTAAAGACCGCGATACTTTCAGCCTCCAAAAACATTGAGACTTTTCATGCTTCACAAAAGCGCTCTGTGACGTTGGTAGAAACCATGCCTGGGGTAACCTGTTGGCGAAAAGGTACACCCATCCAGAAAGTTGGCATCTATATACCGGGAGGTTCTGCCCCACTCTTCTCTACTGTTTTGATGCTTGGTGTTCCTGCACAACTGGCAGGTTGTGAAGAAGTAGTGCTTTGCACACCCCCGGATAAAAGTGGAAAAATAAATCCCGCCATTTTATTCGCTGCACATCACACAGGAATAAAAAAAATATTTAAAGTAGGCGGTGCACAAGCCATTGCTGCCATGGCTTATGGAACAGAAACAGTTCCTTCCGTCAGTAAAATCTTTGGACCAGGAAATCAATATGTGACCAAAGCAAAACAACTGATCAGTCAGGAAGGAGTTGCCATTGATATGCCGGCAGGACCATCAGAAGTATTGGTGATTGCTGATGAAGTAGCTAACCCATCTTATCTCGCAGCCGATTTGTTGTCGCAAGCAGAACATGGTTCTGATAGTCAGGTGATATTGGCAACTACACATTCTGAATTGATACCTGTTGTGCTGAAAGAAATTGACAGGCAGGTTGAGCAATTACCCAGAAAGGAAATTGCACGTGAAGCACTTGCCAATAGTCTAGCCATTGTATTTGATTCAACGAATGAATTGATTGACTTTGTTAATGAGTTTGCACCAGAGCATTTAATCATTAACACAACGGACAGCGATCAGCTGGTTGATCACATTGTGAATGCAGGCTCAATCTTTCTGGGACCTTATACACCAGAAGCCGCTGGTGATTATGCATCAGGAACAAATCACACGTTGCCCACCAACGGGTTTGCAAAAGCATTTGGGGGGGTCTCACTAGAGAGCTTTATGAAATACATCACCATACAGAAAATCACCAAAGCCGGACTTGATTTACTTGGCCCCATTATTGAAGAAATGGCCGAAGCAGAACAGTTAAAAGGTCATGCCGAAGCAGTAAGGGTAAGAAGAAAATAATGTTATGTTTGATTTAGAGAAATTAGTTCGCAAGAACGTATTGAAGTTAAAACCCTATTCTTCCGCGCGGGACGATTTTAAAGGAAGCGCATCAGTTTATCTTGATGCAAATGAAAATCCATTTTCGTCACCCTTCAATCGATATCCGGATCCACATCAACTTAAATTGAAAGAGAAGATCTCGACCATAAAAAAAATACCTGTGGATCAGATTTTTCTTGGCAATGGCAGTGATGAGCCCATCGATTTATTGATTCGTGCTTTTTGTGAACCCGGTAGTGATAATGTAGTAATTCCACAACCCACCTACGGGATGTATACGGTGAGTTCAGCGATCAATAACGTTGAAATCAAAAGAATAAACCTTACTGAGGATTTCGATATTGATATTAATGCATTATGTGAAGCTTGGGACGATCACACGAAATTGATTTTCCTTTGCAGTCCCAATAATCCATCGGGAAATTTGCTGGATCCGGAAAAGATAAAAACTGTGCTTACCCAATTCCACGGAATTGTTGTAGTCGATGAGGCCTATATCGACTTCACCAACTATGCAGGTTTTGTTCCTTTATTAAAAACGTATCCCAACCTGGTGATTTTGCAAACCTTATCAAAAGCCTGGGGTCTTGCCGCTATTCGCCTGGGAATGTGTTTTGCCAGCGAAGAAATCATAGCCGTATTAAACAAGATTAAGCCACCTTATAACATCAGCATACTGGCACAACAAACTGCGCTGGAAGAATTGCATTTTGAAGTGAGGAAAAACAGATGGGTAAGCGAAATCATTAGCGAAAGAGAAAAGCTTAAAGCAGGATTATCTAAAATCGACTCCGTAAAAAAGGTATATCCGTCAGATGCCAACTTCTTATTAGTGAAGATCACGAACGCGCGGGGTGTATATGAAGCGTTGGTACAAAAAGGAATCATTGTGAGAGATCGGTCGAACGTTATTTTGTGTGATGATTGCCTTCGAATCACGGTAGGCGCACCACAAGAAAATCAAATTCTACTCAACGAATTAAAACAGGTATGAAGAAAGTTCTATTTATTGATCGTGATGGCACGTTGATCCATGAGCCTGCCGAGGATCCTCAAATTGATAGCTTTAGTAAATTGAAGTTTGTTGCTGGCGTATTTACATGGCTTGGCAAAATCGCTCGCGAAACAGATTATGAATTAGTGATGGTGACTAACCAGGATGGATTAGGCACGGCAAGCTTCCCGGAAGAAACATTCTGGCCCGTTCAGAATATGGTGATGAATACCCTGGCTGGTGAAGCGATTCATTTCGAGGCTGTTCATGTAGACCCTACTCTGCCTCATGAAAATAAACCTACCCGAAAGCCAGGTGTTGGAATGCTTGCTAAATACTTCACAGATGAATATGATTTGAAAAACTCGTATGTAATTGGAGATCGACTTACAGACGTTGAACTGGCAAAAAACCTGGGAGCCACCGCCATCTTAATGAATGACGGCAGCCTTCAGCATGCACTGGTTGAAAAGGGTCTTGATACCGTAACAAAACGAATCATCCATACCTGGAAAGAAATTTATGAAGCCGTACTCCCCGCCCGATCCGCTCACGTACAGCGAACGACAAAAGAGACCAATATTTTTGTGTCCGTGAAACTGAATGGAACCGGCAAGGCGAATATTCAAACTGGTCTTGGTTTTTTCGATCACATGCTCGATCAACTTTCCCGCCATGGTTTAATCGATCTTGAAATAAGGGTGAAGGGCGATCAGCACATTGACGAACATCACACGATCGAAGATACGGGTCTGGCTTTGGGCGAAGCTTTTAACAAAGCACTTGGTGACAAGCGCGGCATCGAGCGATATGGTTTTTGTTTGCCGATGGACGATTGTCTTGCGCAGACAGCCATCGATTTTGGAGGCAGACCCTGGCTAGTTTGGGAAGCAGAGTTTAAGAGAGAGAAAATTGGTGAGATGCCTACCGAAATGTTCTTCCACTTTTTTAAATCATTTTCAGATACTTCAAAATGCAATCTGAATATCAAAGCAGAAGGAACCAACGAGCATCATAAGATTGAAGCCATTTTCAAGTCATTCGCGAAGGCGATCAAGATGGCGGTGAGGAAAGATCCGTTTAATGATCAGTTGCCAAGTACGAAGGGAATTTTGTGAGATAAGAATAAAAAGTAGGCAGTAGGCAATAAGCAGTAGGCAGTCAGTTAACATAAAGAATTCGTCATACCTAATTCGTAATTCAACATGGTTGCAGTAATAAAATACAACGCAGGAAATATTCGCTCCGTGGCGTTTGCTTTGGAACGACTGGGTGTTGAGTTTATCATCACCGATAATCATGAAGAAATTCAACGGGCCGATAAAGTAATTTTTCCTGGCGTGGGGGAAGCCAGCAGCACCATGAACTATCTTCAGGATCACAAGCTGGACAAGGTGATCAAGGAACTAAAACAGCCCGTACTTGGTATTTGTCTTGGTATGCAATTGATGTGTTCCTCTTCCGAAGAAAATAACACTACTTGTCTGGGGATCTTTGATGAACAAGTCAAACTATTCAAGACTGTCAATAACGAGAAGGTTCCTCACATGGGTTGGAATTCACTTACCCTAACTAATGGGTGGTTAGATGACTGTGTGAATGGACAATATGTCTACTTTGTTCACAGTTATTATGTGCCCGTAAACCCTCATACAACGGCTATTACAGATTATATACTGCCATTTAGTTCAGCTATAAAAAAGGATAATTTTTATGCCGTTCAGTTTCATCCTGAGAAATCATCAACGATAGGTGAAAAAGTGTTACAAAGTTTCCTAAACAAATCGTAAATCGAACAAATTTTAAGTGATGCGTATCATTCCTGCTATCGACATTATTGACGGAAAATGTGTAAGACTAACACAGGGGGATTTCAAAAAGAAAAAAGTGTATCGTGAAGATCCCGTAGAAGTAGCCTTGGAATTTCAAAATGCTGACTTAGAATGCCTGCATCTGGTTGATCTGGATGGAGCTAAAAAAGGTAAGGTTGTTAATTGGGATGTAGTGCGTGAAATCCAGGAGAAGACAGCCCTGAGTGTTGATTTTGGTGGTGGTGTAAAAACGGATGAAGAAGTGGAGCAGCTCCTCGATCTTGGCGTTCATCAGATTAATGTTGGAAGCATGGCCGTAAAAGAACCTGATAAATTTTCAGAGTGGCTTAAACGATATGGTCCTGAAAACTTTGTATTAAGTGCCGATGTAAAGGGAGAAAACGTTTCCATCAATGGCTGGTTGGAGGAAACAAAATTCCGGTTGTTTGACCTGGTGAGCCAATTTGAAAAACAAGGACTCGAATTCCTGACCTGCACGGATATCACAACCGATGGTATGATGGAAGGTCCTAATATTGGATTGTATAAAAAGCTGGTAAATCGTTATCCCAAATTAAAAGTCGTTGCCAGCGGTGGTGTAACATCCATCGATGATCTGAAAGAATTAAAGTACACTCATGTCTATGGGGTAATTATTGGAAAGGCCATCTATGAAGGCAAACTAAAGTTAGCTGAGCTAAAGGCCTTTCAGAATTCGTAAATCTAACTACAAACCGTGCTCACTAAACGAATTATACCTTGCCTCGATATCAAAGACGGACGCACGGTAAAGGGTGTTAATTTCATAGACATTCGCGATGCCGGTGATCCGGTTGAATTGGGAGCCGCCTATGCCGCACAGGGTGCCGATGAATTAGTCTTCCTGGATATCTCTGCCACCAATGAAAAAAGAAAAACCTTTGCCGCTTTAGTAAAAGAAATTGCCACACATGTAAACATACCTTTTACAGTTGGCGGTGGAATTACGAGTGTTGCTGATGTTGCTCCCCTGCTGGAAGCTGGAGCGGATAAAGTAAGTATCAATTCAGCTGCAGTAAAAGATCCAAACCTGATTGATGAATTGGCTAAAGCATTCGGTTCTCAATTTGTCGTGCTCGCCATTGACGCCCGAAAAGTTGGTAATCAATGGATGGTACATACCCATGGAGGTACTAAACCATCGGACAAGAAATTATTTTCGTGGGCCAAAGAAGGACAATCGCGTGGTGCGGGAGAAATTCTATTTACCAGCATGGATCATGACGGCACCAAACAAGGTTTCGCCATTGACCCATTGGCAAAACTTCATGAACTTTTAAGCATTCCGGTAATCGCTTCAGGTGGAGCCGGAAGCATGCAGCATTTTCTGGAAGCATTTATTTTGGGAAAAGCCGATGCCGCGTTGGCCGCCAGTCTTTTTCACTTTGGTGAACTGAAGATTTCAGATTTGAAAAAATATTTGCAAAATAACGGGGTACCTGTCCGGGTATAAATAGCCATGATCGATATTCAAAATTTAGACTTTGATAAAACACAAGGACTCATTCCATGCATCGTGCAAGACGCAAAAACAAATACGGTTTTGATGCTTGGATACATGAATCGCGAAGCATTGGACAAAACGTTAGCAGAAAATAAACTAACTTTTTATAGTCGTACAAAACAACGACTCTGGACAAAAGGAGAAACGTCCGGTAATTACTTACACCTGGTTGATGTAAACATTGACTGTGACAATGATACACTCCTTTTCAAAGTAACCCCTGAAGGGCCTACATGCCATACCGGATCCGATACTTGTTTCAATCAAGCAAATGAGTATTCAGGATTAGAATTCTTAGAAACCATCATTCAGGAACGAAAGAAAAATCCAAAGACAGGATCATACACAAATCAACTTCTTGATTCTGGAATCAATAAGGTAGCCCAGAAAGTTGGAGAGGAAGCTGTGGAGTTAATCATCGAAGCGAAGGATAACAATAAGGAGCTATTTCTTAACGAAGCCGCTGATCTGATGTATCACTATCTGGTGTTGCTCACCGCAAAAGGTTATCAATTGGAAGATGTACTGTCTGTACTAAGACAAAGGCATGCTAAATAATTCTTAAACATCTCCACTGTTCACGCGGAATAGTTTTATCTTTTCGGATAACTATTTTTTTATGAATTCCGATGCGGTAAAGATGATTGATGGCTATCCCTTTGTAGCCTACTCACACGAAGTCTACAGCGAAGAAGAAATCCTCTTTCGCAGCAAGGTGTTTTATGACTGGATGAACAAGCGCAGAACGGTTCGCGATTTTTCAGAGAAAACAATTCCAAAAGAAGTCATTGAAAATATTGTACTCACGGCATCCACGGCCCCATCAGGTGCTCATAAACAACCATGGACATTTTGCATTGTCAGTGATCCTTCTATTAAATCAGAAATACGCAAGGCTGCTGAAAAGGAAGAGTATGAAAGTTATCATAGCAGGATGAGTGAAGAATGGCTTGACGATATAAAACCGTTACAAACCGATTGGAAGAAACCTTTTTTAGAAACAGCGCCTTACCTGATAGTCGTATTTAGAAAGGCGTATGACCTATTGCCCGATGGCAGAAAGAAAACGAATTATTACGTGAATGAATCCGTGGGCATTGCCTGTGGTTTCCTCTTAGCTTCCATTCACCATGCCGGGCTGGTAGCACTTACTCATACACCTAGTCCAATGAATTTTCTGATGACCATACTCAAGATGCCAGAAAATGAAAGGCCTTTTCTTCTCATTCCGGTTGGGTATCCACATTCGGAAACCTACGTTCCAAAACTTGAAAGAAAACCAATTAAATCAGTCGCCAGGTTTTACTGAGACTATTTGCGAGAACTCTCGGCTTGCTTCGGCTGCAACTTCATGTACGTGAGTTGATAGGTATATTCAAACTGACCGTTGTTTTCTTTACGCACTCCTTCGAGAATGTCTTTCGAACGATCAAACGTGAACGTATAAGATAATTCCCTGCCGCGCGACTCCAAATGTTTGTAAATCAGAATATTCGCATCCGCCATTTTGCTAAACTCACCCCGGATTGAATAGCTAGGCAAAAATTTCTTATCCAAAGGAACCTCTACATATTCACGGTTTGCACCATTCGTATCTTTGATGATCGCCACTTGCATATAATTTTCTTTTCGCTCTAAAACCTTTTCCTTTTCAATAGAAGAAAGAACTCCTTTGCCTTTCTTATACACCACCATCGAAACGGAGTAGATGCCTTCAATCTCACCTACACTCGACTGTTCCTTATTGACGTATCGCTTCATGAGATCATGAAAATCGATCTGCTCATATGAATAAACCTTGTTGCGTTGCTTCATCGAGTATAATTTGTCCATAGAGCAGGAAACAAATACTAAACCGATTAATGTAACCGTGATTATTATTCTCATCATGTAAAAGTTACCCCATTCTTTAATTAAGAAAGAGTATCAATATAATTTATGTATCAGAAAACAATATCCTCATACGATCCATCAACAGACTTTCTACAAGATAGTCGTCCACGAAGTGCTGAGGGTTTAAACAATGACTTTCCCATCAGCATGCGTACACATTCCTGAATTCCTTCTGTAATGCTGGGATGAGGGTGAACGCATTCGGCCAGCTCTTCAATGCCCTTGTTCATCGAGATGAGAACCGCCACTGCCTGAATGGCACTACTAGCATGGTTACCTACTACCTTCATGCCCAATATTTTCATGTGGTCATCACAGGTAACTAATAACTTAATGAACCCCTGTGTATTTCGCTTCGCGATAGCCCGGGGAATCGTGCTATACTCGAGTGTTACAACTTTATAGTCAATACCCTTTTCTTTCGCCTGTGTTTCGTTAAGTCCAACACCAGCAACTTCAGGACTCAGAAACATAATGGTGCTGATGTTTTCATACACTAATTTACGATCCGGCTGACCAAAGATTTTTTCCACCGCATAACGACCTTCTAGTTCGCCTACATTGACCAATGAAATGTCAGCCGTCAAATCCCCCACTGCATAAATATTGGATACATTAGTCTGTGTATCATTATTATGAATACCACGCTTCGATATATCGATCCCCACTTTTTCATTCCACAGGTCTTCCAGGTTCGCTACGCGACCAACAGAGACCAATGCTTTTTCGACATTAAAAATCTCACGAGTCCCATCCGTGTACTCCAATTCATATTCTACCCGTTCATTCACAACGTGCATACTTATCAACCTGGAGTTACGGTGAATGAGTACTCCATTGTTTTCCATATTGCGCTCGATGATGCGAACCACATCGTCATCTTCGAAGGGCAATATCCGATCACCCTTGTCAATCAAATGAACTTTGGTGCGACCAAAGCCACTGAAAATGGTTGCGTACTCACAACCAATAACCCCGGCACCGACAATCACCATGCTTTCCGGAAAATCACTCATGTCTTCAATTCCTTCGCTGGTCAGTACATGTTTTTCATCGATGGGCAATTCGGGTAAATAGCGAGGTCTGCTACCCGTAGCCAATATGATATAATCACCTTGTACCACTTCTTTTTTTGCTCCAATTAATATTTCTACTTCATGCTGACCAATAACTCTTGCTTCGCCTTTTTTGAACTCCAATAAATTTGAATAAGATGTGTTGACCAGCTCCTGTAAATGTTCTTCCAGCATGCTTTTGCGTTCATGTACAGCCTTGCGCACTTCATTTTGTATTTCCTTAAAGCTGATAGAGGGGACTTCTATATTATAACGATTTAAACTTTTGCGAAAAGCAGAAGCCTCTCTGGATAATTCCCACCAGGTTTTGGATGACAGCGCTCCATTGGTCACACCGGCTCCTCCCAACCTATTTTTTTCTATCAATAGGACTTTCTTCTTGAAATCCAGTGCGCGCATTGCGGCTGCGTATCCCGAAGGGCCACCACCGATTACAATGAGATCATATTTCATACTTGCTCAACTCTTAAACTTCCAATTTACCATTTTAAGCGGCTGAATTACAAGTTAAATTATACCATCAGGCCAGAAATAAAAACCCAAATATTAATATGATTTATTCTTTTTACCTTTGTTACGATATTGAGTTTACAAGCAACATTATCGCTGAGGCAGAAGAGCAATGATTGAGGAGTTGATCGAAATAGATAAAAAAATTTTCATTTTTCTTAATGGATTCCATTCACCGGTACTTGACCCGGTAATGTTACTTATCACCAAAACTTTCTTTTGGATACCCCTTTACTTGTTTTTGATTTTCTTGCTATTCAAAAACTATCGTAAAGAAGCCTGGTTCATTTTGATCGGTGCTGCTTTAACTATTCTTCTCTGCGATCAGATTACTTCAACCTTTATGAAGCCATTTTTTGCACGGTTGAGGCCATCCCACGATCCAGCCATGCAGAGTTTATTGCACCTTGTAGATGGTTATCGTGGAGGACGCTATGGATTTGCCTCCAGTCATGCAGCCAATACGTTAGGGGTGTCTTTGTTTGTTTGGCTCAACCTGCGATCAGTTTATCGCTGGATGGGATTGATCTTTGTCTGGGCGATACTGATGACTTACACCCGAATTTATTTAGGCGTTCATTATCCTGGAGATATTCTTGTTGGCGGTGTTATTGGCCTCCTGTGCGGATGGATTGGATTCAAGGCTTCGCAACATTTAAGAAAGCGATATAAAAAAACTCCTTCAGTTGCCTGAAGGAGCTTCGATACCATTTATGAGGTAACGATTATTTTTTCCCAAAGAACTTTCCAGCCAAACTACCCAAAGCACCAAGCGGATTTGAACTCGAATTTCCACCGGCTAACTGCCCAACAATACTTGCCACATCCAGATTACTATTGCCACTCATGGTTTTCATCATACTAGAAAGATCAAAAGAATTATCCTTTGGATCGTTTGTCTTTTTGACAAGCTGATTCATCACCGTAGGTAACAGGCTTGAAACGATACTTTGCGCCTGGGCAGATGAAACTCCAAATTTAGAAGCAAAATTGCCTGCCACCGAAGAAATCATTTGATTCACAATGGGATTATTTGCCAGGGCATTTTGACTGGCACCACCCTGAAACATAGAAACCACTTGCTGTAGATTTCCCTGGGCTACCTGACCTTTTAGCGTGTTAAATATGGAGCCGGCCACCTCCTGTATTGCTGAATTGTTAAATTGATTTGGAATAGCCTGGTTCTTCACAATGGCATCACCGGCATTCTGTTCTACTAGTTTTACAAGTTGATCTAACATGATATTTATTGTTTAATGAGAATATAAAAATAACATTCTTGGCCGACTAAACAATTATGGTCTTATTGAAATCTGAGTTCCGTATGGAACGATTGATGTTGTAACAACGGACTTCAGTCCGTTGAAAAATACATACAGGCACCAGAGTTCCATAGGAACGGTACATCTTTAGCATTATACAAAGCAGATCGGCCGAGCCTACGGCTCTCATCTCCTTAAGCGCGTTACAGGATGGACTGAAGTCCATCCTTACAAAATGAATCGAGCCTAAGGCTCTGTTAACGTTGAATAATTTATTTTTTGAAATATTCATGAATTGGACATCACCAAACAGGATGATAATTCCTGAGGGATGAGCGGCAATAACAGGATATTCCGATCATCTTCGCGCACTATCATGCCCTTGAATGCGCGCCTGCCATGTACCTATGAAATACATACTCGAATTTCGCGCATCTGCGATGAACCCTCATAGTGCAATGGGAGACTCCTTTTTACAAATCCCTTGAATCATTTTAACATGTATAGGGATTATCAACGATTATGAATTATGAAATTTTAGTCTGACAACAATGATTCATTATTTATTTAATAATCGCTTTACATACTTGCCAATGATATCAAACTCAAGGTTAACAAAAGTTCCTGTTTTGATTTGATGAAAATTAGTATGCTCAAACGTATAAGGGATAATCGCTACTGTAAATCCATTGTCCTTACTATTAAAACACGTGAGACTCACTCCGTTGATGGAGATTGATCCTTTCTCAACGGTTATGTTTCCATAGGATGGATCATACTCAAAATTAAAAATCCAGCTGCCATCGGCATCTTCAACTGAGATACACGTTGCTATTTGATCGACATGGCCTTGCACCACATGACCATCAAAGCGGC
>JAYVTC010000065.1:0-7713 GCA_043774745.1 Cyclobacteriaceae bacterium
AAATGATCAACGAAAGACCAGTACGGAAATTTAATTATCAAACCCCAAATGCTGTATTTTTACAAAAATTAAAAGTTGCACTTATTAGTTGAACACAGCTTTTAGTTTCTGGAAAGATTTACAAGTTTTCGATAGGTAAAATTGTTAATAGTCAATTCAAAGACCCTACTATTTTCTAACTTTTTAATATCAACTATTACCGTGCCTAATTCAGGCGAGCGAAATTCAAGTGCCTCATCGGCAATTCCCCATGTACTATTTTTTAGTCTGTTGGGATATTCTTCTCTCCATGTATCGTTAATAATCACAGTATTTCCATTAATAATTTCAATTGTGCCATCAACAGGATATGCAGCAGAGACATTTCTCCATATTCCAACAAGATCGATTACGTTAATCAACATGGTACTGTCTGTACCTTTGATCGGAACCAGGATCAGGGTCTTTGGCTTCATTCTTTGAGATAGCCCTATTAAAGATGCTAAAACTAATATTGATAAAGGGATAACTATTTTCATAAACTTAGTCTTAACAACGGTGGTTAATATTAAAGCTAGTCTAAAATTAGGAATGATGATTAATTGATTTATCCATTTTGATTAGGTAGTTATGCCACACTCAAGAAATGCTATGGGTGGCACTATGCTTATAGGATTAATTAGTCATAATCTATTTCAGTAATTGTCGAACCAGTGTGAATTACTTGGCGATAAAAAAGAGCCGGTTTCCCGACTCCTTCATTAAATCAAAATATGATTGGGAATTAAGCTAGCTCGCGCAAGTCAACAGGCACAACGCGTGAAATCCCTTTTTCAACCATGGTAATACCATAGATGACATCAGTGGTGGTCATGGTGCGCTTATTGTGTGTGACGATCACAAACTGTGATTCTTTGCTGAAGCTGCGAATGATATTATTAAACTTATCAATGTTGGCATCATCCAACGGTGCATCCACCTCATCAAAAATACAGAACGGTGCAGGCTTCAATAAATACATCGAGAAGAGCAATGCAGTAGCAGTAAGCGTCTTTTCTCCTCCTGATAATTGATTGATTGTGAGTGGTCGCTTTCCTTTTGGTTTTGCTATGATATCAATTTCAGAATCCAATGGTCTTGCCGGATCGGAAAGCTTCAGATCGCAATCATCACCTTCATTAAACAGGGAGCGGAACACGCGTACAAAGTGTTCTTTAATCTGGTTGAATGCCTGCATGAATGTTTCGCTGGCAACCATTTCAATTTCATTGATGGTGCTAAACAATGATTCTTTGGCTTTTATCAAATCATCCTTTTGCGTAATAATGAAATCATTTCGCTGTTTGATTTCGGTATAGGCTTCCATGGCCATCGGGTTGATAGGTCCCATGTTGTCCAGCTTCTCACGAATCTTGGTTACGTCATTGCGCAACTTTTCCTCATCGAATAAAGCAAGTTGTTCTTCCTCTTCCGGAGTGGTCTTGCCTAAAACAGAATCGAGATCGATGTTAAACTCTACTGACAGACGCTCTTTTACAGAATTGAGCTGCATCTTGCTATCATTCAATCGGCTTTGCAACTCCATCAGTATGGTATCAATGTTTTGACGCTGATGCTGAACCTCACGCAAGTCTTTTTCGAATTGGTCGATTTCACCGCGGCCTGAATAGTAATCTTTTTCCGCTTCGCTCAGACCTTTTTCCATCTCTTCTTTTTCTGCATACATGCCCAGCAATTCATCGTCATTGCTTTGCGTAGTCTCGATGATGGTGCGGGTTTCGTCTTCGTTTTTTTTAAGCTCTTCTGTGTTCACCTCAATGCGTACACTGCTTTGCTCCATCGACTCCTGCTTGAAGCGAATCTCTTGATCAACACTTTTTACCCGGTTCTCCTGTTGATGGAAGAAGATGTTCTGTTCGTTATAGGCACCCGATTTTTGACTCAGTAATTCACTCTGAACATTTAAGTCAATGGTAATCGCTTTCAGTCTTTCATCATGGTGACCTAGTTCCTGATGCGCTTGCTCTGCTTTGGGTTTGAGATCTTCCAGTTCATCACTCAGGCTCTCTATCTTTTCTTGAATATCTTCTTTACGCAAGTCGGCACTGTTGAGCATATTTGAGAACTGCTCTTGCTTGGTACGCACCGATATGAATTCGTCATTCACCAATTTGATGGCACTCTGAGCTTCCTCAATTTGTTGTTTGAGTGTATTGTTGCGAAGTCGCTCCAATTCTCTTTGACGATCAATGAGAGAGTGACGGATGTCTTCTACTTTTTTAGAAAATTCTTTGATCTCTTTGTCGAGTTTCTCCAGGTTTTTTGCGCGCCCTATTTTCTTTCCTTCAAAGAGCCCTACCGAACCGCCCGAAAGACTGAATCTACGCTTGGTAACTTTTCCACTCTTGGTGATAAAGGTATTGTTATCCTCAACGGGAATTGTTCTTACATCACCTTCATACACATATACTTTATCCAATATAAAGGCCATCAATTTCGAATACTTCGAATCGAATTCAATGATCTGCGTTGCTGGAAAAGCATTGGGATACATTTTTAAATCCGAAGGAGAGAAGCGTTCGAAGGCATCCAGGATAAAGAAGTTTGCTTTTCCTTTGCTGGCGTCACTCAATATATTGATCGCCTCATACGCCTCAGCTTCATGTTCTACGATGTAATAGTTAAGATACGGCTCGAGGTAGTTTTCAATGGCAACACGATATTCTTCACTGGTAGATAAAATATCGGATAGGAGCGGAGCATTTTTTGTCCAGCCTACATTCTTCTTCAGGAACTTAATCGCTTCAGGGAAACCCTCCAGATTTTCTACGAGTGATTTGGTGAGTTGATATTCATTCTGACGCGAGTCCAGTTTACGACCGGTCTCCGTCATTTCTTCACGAATCATTTCAATGGTTTTTTCCAATGAACCGATGCGCAGGAAAACGTCTTCTTCTTCTCTCTTTAATTTATCGAGGTAGCCATTTTTTTCGTTGATCTCAGTGGTGAGTCCTACCAGTTTTTTCTCGAACTCAACAATGCTGGCGCTTTGCTGACTAGTATCTGTAGTGGTGCGCTCTAGCTCTTGTTTAAAAGAGGCGACTTGTATCTCACGAATTTCAAGCGACTTATTGAGCTGAAAGGATTCTTCCTGTTTGGCACGATAAACCTGACGAAGTGCATCTGATTCACCTTGCAAGGTATAGGTAGTTGCTTTCTGTGCTTCGAAATCTGCCTTCAGAGCTTCTAATTTATCTGTGATTTCTTTCAAGATGGTTTGTGCAGAGTCACGTTCTGTCTCCAAACTTTGAATGCTAAAACGTGCGCGCTCATTACTTTTTTTATCCTGATCGATTTGATCTTTCAGGTTGGTAACACGATCATTTAAAAAACGGAGACGCTCATTTTTTATTTGCTTATCGCTTTCATATTGTCGGATTTTAGAGACGAAGTCGTTGATTGATTTTTGTCTGGATGACAATGTCTTCTCTTTAATGATCAGTTCTGCTTTCGACTTTTCAATCAAGGCTTCATTATCAGCAAGGTCTACAGTAAGTTTGGTCTTGCGGTCATTCTCATTTTCAATTTGCTTTTGTACAGTGGTTAAGGTGTCCTTTTGCTTGTTCACGACCACCTTGGCCAGGTTGATGCTTTTCTCTTTATAATCTTCCTTGATTTTATAGTACTGCTCAGTTTGCCTGGCCTGCTTCTCCAGGCTCTTCATGTTCTTTTCAATCTCGAAAAGTAAATCTTCCACGCGCTCTAAATCAGCATCGGTATCTTCCAGTTTTTTCAGTGTTTCCTTCTTACGTTTCTTAAACTTTGAAATACCGGCAGCTTCTTCAAAAAGCATTCTTCTTGAATTGTCGCGATCGTTCAAGATATCATCCACCATACCCAACTCGATGATGGCGTAGCTGTTGGAGGCAACTCCGGTGTCAAGGAATAGGTTGGTGATATCTTTCAAACGGCAAACTACACCATTGAGCAAATATTCGCTTTCACCGGAGCGATACAGGCGTCTGGTGATGGTAATTTGAGAATATTCAGTAGGTAAAATATTCTTGGTATTGTTGATAGTAAGCGATACCTCTGCCATTTGCTGGGGAGAGCGCTGGCTGGTGCCATTGAAGATGACGTTCTCCATTTTTTCAGAACGTAATGCACTTGTCTTCTGCTCACCCAATACCCATCGGATAGAATCAACTACGTTTGATTTTCCGCATCCGTTAGGGCCTACAATACCGGTGATCCCCTCATCAAAATTGATCACAATCTTATCCGCGAAACTTTTGAACCCTTTAATCTCCAACTTCGATAACTGCATGGACTACTTAAAATTTAGTGATTGCCTAAAAAACAAGATGGCAAAGATAACCTTAGGAATGGCATTTAGAAAGATGGATATGCCCATTTCATCCACAATTTATCCCTATCTAAAAATGCCCCAAAAAGGCATTTTATTAATAATTTCGATATCTTTGGTTCCATATGGATATACAGTTCTGGGTTTGGCTTATTGTTATTGTCGTTACATTGATTGCTCGGGCTAATAAGAAGAAGCAGCCTCAGTCATTCGATCCGGAGCAAAGGGAAATTCCACATACCCGGACTGCAGATACCAAGCCGGTTACATTCGAAGATCTATTAAGGGAAATCCAGGCTTCCAAAGCTCCGAAACCAAAGCATGTTCAAGTTGCACCAAAACAAGTCCCTTCCAGGCAGTATGAAGTGGAAGATTATGATGATAACCTTGGAGATGAAAACAAGACCCTGGAGCGGACGGATTATTACGCTAATGATAAGTTTAATGAGACTTATGAAAACGCCAAGAAAGCTGCATTTTCCAGGGCCTCATTAGAGGAAACGATGAAGGTGGAAGACACAGAAGTAAAGTATGATCAGTTTAAAGAATATAGTAAGAAAGAAAGTCAGAGTTTAGCTTCAGAATACGCTAAGGAACTTAAGAATCCTAAGACAGTTAAGAGAGCGATTATTCTAAATGAAATTTTGACTAGACGATTTTGAGGCGATTTAAATAGTAGCTTTTAATTAATTTTATTCAGTTTATTAGTTGTTTATTTTGAATTTGAAATATGGACACCATTTTTATTGAAGGTTATAATTGTTTAATTTTTTGAGCTTTTTTATAATGAAAAACTTTCTAGCGTGTCTTTTCATAGCTTTTCTCCCCAATGTTTCTAATGCTCAGGAACAATGCTCATACAAATTTAAGATTAGCGCAAAGACCGAACTGAGTGCAGGCACGATCGAAGTTGATGTGAAAGCTGATGCGGCCTTTTCAGTTGAATTGTACAGTGACATTGTGATAGAAAGAAAACTTGTTCAAACCAAGACAGGTTCGGGTAGCGAAAAAATAATTTTTAAAGGACTATCAATAGACAGAACTGTTTATCGGATAGCTGTGGTAGTTCCGTCTGAAAATAATTTTTTATGTAAAAAGAAAATGTCAGATGAGATTTTCTTTGAGATAAACTGATATTGATGAAATTATTTTACGTAAAACTATTTTGGGCATTCATCACTTTTTCAGGTGTTTATTCATCTGCGAATGCCCAATGTTTGACAATCACTGCAACACCTACCGATGTAACTTGTTTTTCGGGTAATGATGGTCAGATTGCTGTTAAAATAAATTCCGGAGTTGGACCATTTCGGGTTGATTTATTTTATGATGATGGTGCGTCTGGACTTACTTTTTTGGGTTCTGTAAATACCCCAATAAAAACAACGATCACTTTTGCGAAAGGAAATGGAACGTTGACTGAGCCTGGGGCTGAAACTTTTGGTATCCCCGCCAATTCTGGAATAACACAATATAGAGTTACTGTTGTAGCGAGTGGTCCGGGCACAATTACTTGTGAAAGAAAGACTACAGTTGTCACCATTGGATCGCCTCCGGAACTTTTAGCAACGGTTAATTCTATCATCCCTGCATGTACACCTGGAACAGGTGCAATTAATTTAGATGTATCGGGAGGTACAACCATCACTCCTCCTCCTAATTACAATTATTCATGGACGCCATCATTACCAACTGTTGAAGACCCGACCGGATTAAACGGTGGATCCTATGATGTAGTCGTTTCTGACAAGAATAACTGTCAAGTTTCCTTAACAGGAATAGTTGTTGTCAGCACCCCAACAATAACATTGGGCTCAAACCCCAGTGTTTGCATTGGAACAATAAGTAGTTCTATTAGCTATTCAGCAACTACTGAAGCACCCACACAATATAGCATTGATTGGACATCTGGCCTTACCGATGTTGGATTTACCGCATTACCAGCAAGCCCAATACCTATCAATGGTATTCCGGTTGTGCCCGGAACTTACACTGGTACTTTATTCGTAAGCAATTCCTCGTGTGTGAGTGTGGGGTATGCGATTAGTATCACCGTCAATCCACTTCCGGTTGTGAGCACACCATCGGCCACCATGTGTGTGGGCGCCACGATGACAGCAAGCCCAGGTTTGGGCGGTGCATGGGTAAGCAGCGCACCGGCAATAGCGGCTATAAGCAATGCAGGATTAATTACGGGAATATCAGCAGGCAATGTAACCTTTACATTTACCTCAACAACCACAGGCTGCAGCAATACTACTTCAAGTGTAACGGTAAATCCACTTCCGGTTGTGAGCACACCATCTGTAAAATTATGCGTGGGAGCTACGATGAATGCAAGTCCGGGTATTGGTGGCACCTGGGTAAGTAGTGCACCTACCGTAGCGACCATCAATAATGCAGGATTAATTACTGGCATATCAGCAGGGATAGTCACTTTTACTTTTACAACGACATTGACAGGTTGCAGTGCTACCACTTCGACTGTTACTGTGAGTGCACTTCCTGTGGTGAGTACACCATCTGCTACGTTATGCGTGGGAGCTACGATGAATGCAAGTCCTGGTTTAGGCGGCACTTGGGTTAGCAGTGCACCTGCTGTAGCAACTATTAATAATACAGGATCAATTACAGGAATAACCGCGGGCACTGTTACGTTTACTTTTACAGAGACACTGACCGGTTGTAGTAATACGACTTCGATTGTTACTGTTAATGCACTTCCTGTGGTTAGCACACCATCAGCAACATTATGCGTTGGCGCTACGATGACAGCGAGTCCAGGTGTAGGCGGCACCTGGGTTAGCAGTGCACCCGCAATAGCAACAATAAATAATGCAGGATTAATTACTGGCATATCTGCAGGGACAGTCACTTTTACTTTTACAGAGACATTGACAGGCTGCAGCAATACCACTCCGATCGTTACGGTTAACGCACTTCCGATTGTGAGTACACCATCGGCAACATTATGCATTGGCGCCACGATGACAGCGAGTCCAGGTGTAGGCGGCACATGGATTAGCAGTGCACCCGCGGTAGCAACAATAAATAACGCAGGATTAATTACTGGCATATCAGCAGGCAGCGTAACCTTTACATTTACCTCAACAGGCACAGGCTGCAGCAATACTACTTCAAGTGTTACGGTGAAAGCACTTCCGATTGTGAGTACACCATCGGCCACGTTGTGTGTGGGCGCTACGATGACAGCGAGTCCAGGTGTAGGCGGTACCTGGGTAAGCAATGCACCCGCAGTAGCAACAATAAATAATGCAGGATTAATTACTGGCATATCTGCAGGGACAGTCACTTTTACTTTTACAGAGACATTGACCGGCTGTAGTGCTACGACTCCAACATTTACG
>JAYVTC010000066.1:0-7519 GCA_043774745.1 Cyclobacteriaceae bacterium
CACAAGTTCCACATCATGAAGATGACCGAAGTTCTGTTCCTTCAGTAAAAGATTCACTTAAGACGCTCGCGATTTGTAAAAAAATAAATAAAACGCTGACCCAAAAACAGAAAATAGTCGTTCTGATTAAATTATTTGAATTAGTACGTTCTGATAAGAACTTCTCAGCTCAGCGTATGGAAATTGTAAATACAGTTTCTACCGTATTTAATATTTCACAAGAAGAATACAAACTCATTGAAAGCTTTGTTCTATCTGAAAACATTTCAGCTCTTGACTTCTCTGACATATTAATTGTTAACGAAGACCTAAAGGGGTCAGGGGATAAGCAAAAACATATACACGCCCATCTGGATGGCAACCTGGTCTTCTTAAAGGTGAATAGTGTAGGAATGTATTTTGCCAGGTACCTAGGAACCGATCCAACCAACCTGAATGGTTTTATCATGCAACCCGATCGTATCTATCTGTTTTCGAATGGTAGCACAATTAAAACACATGGAGGAAATGCATTATACTACAGCGACCTTGCTGCCGAGTTTAACAATGAAATTTTATCTATAAAACTCTCGTTCCGGGCTGAAATAGAGGAGTTCAGATTTCACAATGACGCGATTGGTATTCGGGATGTAAACATTAACGAAGGGCCTGGTAAACTAATGGGCATTATGGGTGCCAGCGGGGCTGGAAAGACCACCCTATTGAATATCCTTGCTGGCTTAGAGAAACCAGGTAAAGGAAAAATCCGAATCAATGGCTTTGATATACACAAAGATAAAAGTGAATTGGAAGGTGTCATCGGTTTTGTATCACAAGATGATCTTTTGATTGAAGAACTTACTGTTTATCAAAATCTATTTTTCAATGCTAAGCTTTGCTTTGCAAATCTAAGTGATGCCGATATTCACAATCGGGTGTTAAAAGTGCTGGAAGACCTGGGCCTTGAGCAGCGAAGAGATCTTAAGGTTGGAAATGTATTGGATAAAAAAATCAGCGGTGGTCAACGGAAGAGACTAAATATTGCCCTTGAGCTTATACGGGAACCAGCCGTTCTTTTTTTAGATGAGCCTACATCAGGACTTTCTTCAAGGGATTCTGAAAATGTAATTGACTTGTTGAAAGAACTTTCCTTGAAAGGAAAATTAATCTTTGTAGTCATCCATCAACCTTCGTCAGACATCTACAAGATGTTTGACAAGATGATTATCATGGATACCGGTGGATTTCCCGTGTATTATGGAAACCCCATTGAGGCAGTCACCTATTTTAAAAAGGCAACACATCAGGTAGACAGCAATCGTGGTCAGTGTGAAATTTGTGGTAACGTAAATCCGGAGCAAATCTTTAACATTTTAGAAGCAAAGGTGGTAGATGAATATGGTCAACCTACTTCCAAAAGAAAAATAACACCGCTGGAGTGGCATGAAATGTATAAGGCCCAATATAAGCCAAACAGCCTGGAGGAAGTGAAAGATGAGCCCCCTCGCAATCTGTACCTGGCTTCCCGCACTAAGCAAATATTCATTTTCTTAAAACGTGACTTCCTTGCTAAGCTAAGTAACAAACAATATTTATTAATCAACCTATTAGAAGCACCTTTATTGGCCGTCATTCTCGCATTCATTATTAAATACAATAGTGCGCCCAACGGCAAAGAATACATTTTTCGTTACAACGAAAATATTCCTGCTTTCCTGCTTATGTCCATTATCGTTTCGTTGTTTATGGGGCTCACGATAAGCGCTGAAGAAATTATAAGAGATAGAAGAATCCTTAAACGTGAATCATTTTTAAATCTCAGCTGGAATAGTTACCTGCTTTCCAAGCTTTCCATTCTGTTTCTTATTTCAGCCATTCAATCGATTTCGTTTATTGCTATCGGAAACTTGATTTTAGAAATTGAGGGAATGACCTTGGCTTTTGGTTTAGTTCTTTTTTCCACATCGTGTCTGGCTAACATTATTGGATTAAATATCTCATCCGCATTCAATTCCGCAATAACAGTATACATACTGATTCCATTGTTGTTAATTCCTCAAATGATTTTAAGCGGTTTGTTGTTTAGCTTTGATAAACTCAACGAATTGATCAGCAATAAAGGAAAGGTGCCAGTTATTGCAGACATGATGGCTTCCCGCTGGGCATATGAGGCGATGGCCGTCCACCAATTTAAAAACAATGAATACGAAAAACCCTATTTTGAATATGAGAGAAGGGAATCCATAGCCGATTATAAATCGACTTACCTCGCTGCCGAATTAAAAAAGCGAAATCAATTTCTTTTGGATAATCTAGACACAAAAAATGACTCTATTCAGAAATTGGTTGCTAAGGAAAAGAAAATAATCTATTCTGAATTGCGGGCGGATCCTTTCCATGAAGGAATTGAAAAACTTGATTTAAAAAGTATATTTTCTAACGATGGATATACTAAGCAGGCAGGAGTGATACTAGATAAATATCTGGTGAATTATAAAAAACACTATCAGGAAGAGTATAACACCTATGCCAATTTGATTGAAAAGAAAATGACTTTTTATGAAAGCAAAGGTGTCAATATCATGGAAAAGAAAAATAAATTCTTCAATGAAAGCATCGCTGACCTGGTAAGAAACAGTACCATAAAAGAAAGGGTTATGGAATATAAAGGAAGACTAATACAAACCATCAATCCTGTTTTTCAGTTACCACATCCAGTTTATCGGCTCGATTATAGAACTGCTTTTTTTGTTTCGGAAAAAAATCTTGCTGGCTATCCTGTAAGCACTTACTGGTTTGATCTCATCATGATTTGGCTTATGTCAATAGGTTGTTATATCTTACTGTATCTTGAATTTTTACGCAAAATCATTGATTTCTTTACCAGCTTGGGAGAATCTTAATACCATTCAATTGACTTTTGGTAACGAAGCCTGAATTGCTAAATTTGTAATAAGACAAATCTAACACGATGCGAATTCTCATCATTGGAATCCTAACTGCCTTCTTAGTCAATTGCACAACAGAAAAAAAACCTGACGATCAGGAATTTCTAAAAAGTCTTGAGGCAACCAAACAAAAGACCGGAATTGACGAAGACGTCATTAACTCCATTTTGGATCAGATTCCTAGCCCATTGGAAATATCTGTTCTTCTTAAAGAATCCGGTTCTAAATTTAACGGTTCATTACTAAACCAATCTGAAAACCTCCCCAAATACAATAATAACTTTAAGAAAGCCCTCAATCTGGGTGTTTATGGAACAGATCTGGGCTATACAAATATTTATGGCCAAAATCAGGATGGCATCAAATACATTTCATCCATAAAATCATTAGCCGATGAACTAAATATAGGTCAATTTTTTGATGTTGAGACCATTGGAAGACTTGCTACGAATAGTAAAAATCTTGATTCGCTTTTGTTGATAACAACACAAAATTTCAATCACATAAACCACTACCTGCAAACACAAGGTCGCGATAATTTAAGTGTATTGCTTTTAACAGGTGGTTGGCTGGAAGCCATGCAGATCACTTGCCAGGTGTCTTCAAAAAAACCAAGCAAAGAATTATTTGAAAAAATTGGGGAACAGAAAATTATACTTGAGCAAATCCTGTTACTTTTTTCTTTTTACGAGGACGACTCAAATATGGCTGGGTTATTGAAAGATCTTGAGCCATTAAAGGCATCTTATGAAAAAATTACCATTAACTACACCTACAAAGAGTCTTCCATGGAAATTGTAAACGGAGTAGCGGTAATAAAAGATAACAGCACAACAACCATCGATATCACAGAACAGAACATAGAGGAAATAACGACTATTATTAATGCTATCAGAACTAAAATTATCGGCTAATACTGTAATAAAATATCATGAAAAAAATTGTCTTCGTTATTTTATTCTCTTCTTTCTTTTTCTTTGGAGCCAGTGACTTTGTTGATCAGTGTAATTCGGATAAGCTTGCGAATGATTGCATCCCAAAACTCTCAGCAGGATTTAACTTTCTGAAAAGCTATAAAGTAGATGGCGCAACAAAAGATAAGGTAGAGTATAGCTATGTATTTATGAAGGGAACACAGTATATGATTAACCTTTGTGCAAATGGCTCCGCTACCGATGGTGTCGTGGTTAGCATTCTGGATAAAGACCGAAATAGAGTTGCATCCAGTAAAATAAACGGCCAAAGCGTTTCAGCTATTAATTATCCCTGCAATGCCTCCGGCATATATTATATTCAATATACATTTGATGAACCATCTGGTCATTGTGGTGGCAGCGCCCTTGGATTTAAAAGATAAGAATATGGATACTTTCAAAGTACGGCTATTGGAATTCCAATAGCCGTTTTTATTACGAACAATTCCAAAATGAAAGAACGAGAACTAAACGTTAATTATAAAGCCAGGTACTACACCCAGGGAGACCTTACAGCCACCACTAAGAAAATATGGTTCGTCTTGCACGGCTATGGCCAACTAGCTAAATTTTTTATAAGCAAATTCAAAGTTTTATCGGAAGCTGGCGTGTATGTAATTGCCCCTGAAGGACTTTCTAAATTTTATCTGGAAGATGTCACCAGCCGAGCTCGCTCCGGTAACAATCGCGTAGGTGCCACCTGGATGACCCGTGAGAATAGGCTTGCTGATATTGACAACTACATTACTTACCTGAACACGATTTACCAAAAGGAAGTACCTCATAACTTTGAGGGAGAAGTAACCTTTCTGGGTTTTTCCCAAGGGGCGGCCACTGCCACCCGTTGGTCGATTGAAGGAAATCCGGTATTTAATCAGTTGATTTTATGGGCTGGGATTCTTCCTCCTGATATGAACTTTGAAAAAGCACATGAAAAACTAAAGGATAAAAAAATCATTGAAGTCTTCGGGAAAACTGATCCTTATCTTACGGATGAACGACTAAAGGAAGTTACTTCGCTCAACGCGCGACTGAATATTAATCCTAGGCTCATCGAATTTGATGGTGGGCATGAAATTGATCAAGAAATTCTAATCGGTTTAATCTGATTCAGTAAGACAAACTCACACACCCAAATCACCACCTTCAGAAATTTCTATCAAAAGCATTTTTACTTCTTCAGCCTTGGCATGTTCTCCCATTTTTTCAAATGACATCACCAGGTTTCTCAATGCTCTACGGATAATTTCAAGACTAGTGCACGGCTCAAAGAAAGAAGTCTGCGGCACCAGGTGAAGTTCGTTAATATAGTTTTCAATGTCTTGCTTAGAAAATATTAAGCCCCTGTTAAATGTATTAATATAAAACTGATGGTTTTCGTCTTTATAAGTAAGAATAAAAAGATTAGGAAGATTAACACCGGATACCGGAAGTTTTAATTTCTGTGCCACTAACATGTAGATCACACATAACGTGATGGGGTTTCCCTTTCTGGTTTCCAGCACAATGTTAATCATTGAATTTCCGGGAGAATGGAAATTCTTTGTGTTTGCACCAAACTTAAGCTTGTTGAAGATGACGCTGTTGATCACCTTAACCAGATCGAAGGCATATAAATCAGGCCTGAATTCGAGCCATGTTTCATAATAGATTTGCTCAAGATCTTGCTTCAATTTTTCAAGTTCAATATCCGGATATTGATAGGTGGCAATAATCCACATACCGGTAAGCAAGTCCTGATCTTTGCTTTCATACCAGTTCATAAGTCGTTCCTTTAGCAAATCATATTGAAGGGTATGAATCAACTCTTCAATTCTGCTTTGCACCACAGGACTCAGATTACTCTCCCACTCCTTTTCTAAAAATGGAATTGCCTCCTTCCCTAAAGACAAAATCTTTTCCTCTACATGAGCAGCAATTTGCTTATCCTCATCGTCAAGAAGTGAGACCAGTGCCTTTAATTCATTCTCAGTCATTGATGCAAGAATATTAAATTATTTTTTCATCAGCACTATTCAGGAATTTATTAAATCAATCAATCAGGTTTGTATAATTCCTGCGTTAAATTTTTCTACAGGGGCATGGTTTGCAGCCGCAATTCCCATAGAAATAACCTTTCTGGTTTCCAGTGGATCGATTAGCCCATCCACCCACAGACGAGCTGCGGCATAATATGGACTCAGCTGATCGTTGTATCGATCTGTGATTTCTTTGAGTAATTGAGACTCCTCTTCGCTTGAGATAGTTTTTCCCTGCGACTTCAGTGCACTTACTCTGATTTGAAGCAAGGTCTTTGCAGCGGAGCTTCCGCTCATCACGGCAATTTGCGCAGTAGGCCAGGCATAAATCAGTCGAGGATCATAGGCCTTACCACACATTGCATAGTTACCCGCTCCATATGAGTTTCCTAAAATGAATGTAAACTTGGGCACCGTTGAGTTTGCCATTGCATTCACCATTTTTGCACCATCTTTAATGATGCCACCTTGTTCTGCTTTGCTTCCCACCATAAACCCACTCACATCCTGCAAAAATACGAGTGGTATTTTCCGTTGATTACAATTCATGATGAATCGTGCTGCTTTATCGGCTGAATCAGAGTAAATGACTCCACCCATCTGCATCTCACCTTTCTTTGTCTTTACTACTTTTCGTTGATTCGCCACAATGCCAACAGCCCATCCATCAATGCGGGCAAAACCACAGAGTAATGTTTTTCCGTACAGCGCTTTGTATTGATCAAAATCAGAATTGTCGACAATACGCTTAATGATATCAAGCATATCATACGGCTTAGCACGATCTGCCGGCATAATGCCATAAATCTCTTCCGCATTTTCTTTTGGTGGTCGAGATTTGACACGATCGAAACCCGCTTTCTCAAATGCGCCAAGCTTATCAAATAAATTTCGGATGTGCTCCAGACAAGCCTGGTCGTTTGGAAATTTATTATCTGTCACACCAGAAATTTCACACTGCGTAGTGGCACCTCCCAACGTTTCATTATCTATATCTTCACCAATAGCAGCTTTAACCAGGTAAGAACCAGCAAGAAAAATTGAACCTGTTTTATCTACAATCATTGCTTCATCCGACATGATGGGAAGATAGGCCCCACCGGCAACGCAACTGCCCATGATGGCCGCAATCTGAATAATACCCATGGATGACATCTTCGCATTATTTCTAAACTGTCTTCCGAAATGTTCTTTATCAGGAAAAATTTCATCCTGCATAGGAAGGAAAACACCGGCACTATCTACGAGATAGATAATCGGTAAACGGTTCTCCATAGCAATCTCCTGGGCCCGGAGATTTTTCTTGGCCGTGATTGGAAACCATGCTCCTGCTTTAACGGTAGCATCGTTAGCCACAATCACGCATTGCCTTCCTTTAACAAAACCAATACCTGTAATCACTCCTCCTGACGGGCATCCTCCCTGATCTTGATACATGCCCTCACCAGCAAAAAGTCCGACTTCCAGAAAATCTGATCCGGGATCAATTAAATGATTAATCCGCTCGCGTGCCGTGAGTTTACCTTTCTGATGTTGCTCTGAAATTTTTTTCTCACCACCTCCAAGTGCTGTCTTTTCAGCTTTTGATTTTAATCGGGAA
>JAYVTC010000067.1:0-38811 GCA_043774745.1 Cyclobacteriaceae bacterium
AAATGATCAACGAAAGACCAGTACGGAAATTTAATTATCAAACCCCAAATGCTGTATTTTTACAAAAATTAAAAGTTGCACTTATTAGTTGAACACAGCAATGATTTATTGGTCGCCATTCAAAATTAGCACTTCCCTTCCCAGAGAGTCTCCTACCAACTTTAGTGATAACCGTTCACACCAAACCCCAACCCTTCCGATACTTCCTGTTCAACAACGAATTCGCTTCCTTATCATCAATAATTTTTTTTCGCTGCATTGCACGGCTCAAGCAAAATGAAATGCCGTCTTCGTGTCTCATCTCACCGAAAGGTATCGCAAAATGCCATACCATTGAAACGGTATCGTGGTGGCCAATTGATTTATGGCATTACAGGAGATGCTCTTTTTGCTCATGACCAGTATTTTGAAAATAAACCGGTTCATCATTTGATGATTGAATGCATTTTCGTTTATTTCGTTTATAAATACGACTCATAATCACTTATTATTCTATTAAATGGTCCTAATTTTGTATTTAACGCGACATGTACTACATGGTAACATTATTCTAACAGAACCAATGTTTCGTTTATTTCGTTAAAATTATTGCATAAAGAAAGAAAGTTATGAACTATTCAGAGGACATCAGAAAACCATCCAAAGAGGAGCAAAAGATTGCCCTGGTATCCTATAACGCGCTGGAGGAAACATTAAAAACTCTTAACAAAAAAACGCCAACTATAGAAATTGAGATTGAGGAAACGAATGAGAAAATCAAAGTTCCCTTTGCTGCCATGAAACTGCTGGCAAAAATTTTAGAAGCAACTTCGAAGGGCAACCCTATTTCAGTTCTTCCTATAGCTACTGAATTAACTACGCAATCAGCGGCCGAATTATTAGGTTGCTCAAGGCCTCATTTAGTAAAACTGGTTGAGAGTGGCGCCATTCCCTTTATCAAAGTAGGAAGACACAGACGCCTGAAATATGAAGATGTGATCAAATACAAGAAGAGACTGAAAGAAACTCAGCGAAGATTAATGATTGAAATGATGAAAGCTGACGAGGAAACCGGCATGTATGATTCATAGTGTACGATTCACTGCTGTATTAGACACCAACGTAATTTACCCGATCGATATCCGGGATTTGCATCTATGGTTTGCTCACTATGATTTATATACTCCTAAATGGAGTAATGATATCATGAAAGAGCTCTCTAAAGTAATGATCGAAAAAAATATTCCAACCGATAAAATCCAAACTCAGATTCAAAGAATCAACCAGGCTTTTCCAGATGCATTGGTAAAAAACTATGAACCATTAATCAAGAATTTGTCATTACATGATCCCAATGACTGTCACGTGTTAGCGGCCGCTATTAAAGCGAATGCCAATATCATTGTAACTAATAATCTGAAAGACTTTCCGTTGGAATACCTGGCCGAATTTGGACTAACTTCTACAAGCGCAGACGATTTTATTACGGACATCATTGATCTAAATCAAAAAATTGCAGTTGACGCATTTAATGAAATGGTTAACAACAGAAGAAACCCCGATTTAGATTGCTATCAGGTATTGGATAGGCTCAGACAAAGAGGACTAAATCAATCAGCAGATTATTTGCATTCTCTTGTTTAATTGAAATCAGACCCAATCCCACCCCTTCCTATACTTCCTGTTCAGCAAGGCATTCGCTTCCTTGTCATCAATAAATTTTTCTTTGTCAGCATTCCATTTCATTGGGCGGTTCAGTCGCCAGGAGATTAAGGCCAGGTGCATGGGCAATGTCATCTCGCGGGCATAGGCAAGATTGCTTTCAGGTTGTGTGCGTGACTTCACGGCATCGACAAAATTTTGCTGATGGCCCGGTGAACGCACAATGCTTTGCGGGATTTCAGAAATGTCGGTTACGGTTTCTCCGTTGATGGTGATCGATCGCGATTCATAATCGCAAATGAGTGTGCCTTTGTCGCCTTCAAAGTAAGCACCAATATGACGCCCGGCTGCACCCGGCACATCAGGTGGTATGGATGTCCAGAAAAGTTTTAATCCATCAAATTCAAAATCAGCATCGAGCCACTTTGGTGCATCGGCAACGCCATCGGTCTTTTCTCCCCGTGCTACTACACTCTTCAATCCTTTCGGTTGAATGGACCACCACACTACATCGGCAATGTGGCACCAGAAATCGGCAAACACGCCACCCGAATAATCCAGAAAATAGCGATAGTTTAAATGACAGCGATCAGGAAAATAATCAGCATACGGTGCAGGGCCCAGCCACATATCCCAATTTAATGTGGGCGGTGGTGTCTGCACTTTCGGATGACCAAGGCCAGGTGAGAAACCTGTTTTCCAAAGTCGCACGGTATGAACGTTGCCAATGGCACCACCTTTAATTAACTCTACCACACGATGATAATTATCTCCGGCATGAATCTGTGTGCCCAGTTGAAAAATACGATTATGTTTTTGTTGATGCTTCAACATCATCTGTCCTTCTTTCACACAATACGACAGCGGCTTTTCGCCATACACATCTTTGCCTGCCTGAAAAGCAAGTGTAGCAATTTGTGCATGCCAATGATCGGGTGTTGCCACTGTGATGGCATCAATATCTTTTCGGTCGAGAATATGACGGAAGTCCTCATAGTCTTTCGCCTGCGAGTCGGGCTTTAACTCTTTTAATTTTTTGAGTGTGCCGTTGAGGTGATCCTGATCTACATCGCACAAAGCAACAATGTCCACATCAGGCAACGCAGCAAACCAGTTCATGTGATTGTTGCCCATGCCATTCAACCCAATGTGTGCAATGCGCAGCCGGTCACTCGCAGGCCCGCGCGAAATGAATGATGGAAGTAAAGTCAGGCCAAGTGCACCCAATGCACTCTTGCTGATAAAATCTCTTCGGTTGATGTGGCGATTCATAAAGCAGTTGGATTAATTATTCTAATCTATAAAAAACGAACTGATATTCCTTACCAGATGATTTAATCGGAGTTTCTTACTTTGACTTCGTGGACGGATAAACCGATGAAATAAAATAAATCAACACTAATGGATTAACAGGCCGTTACAAAAATAGAAATCGCTAAATTGTATTTTCTCATCTAGTTAATCATCGTATCTAAGCTCATGAAATTACCAATATTAACTCGTTATTTTTCAACGCTACTGGCTATCATTCTTCTATCGCAATGTCAATCAGCACCAAGCCCAGCACAAGAAAAAAGTCCGCGTACTTTATTGGCCATCTTCGCTCATCCTGATGACGAAGCAACGGTGAGCCATGCATTGGCCAAGTATGCTGCAGAAGGAGTAATCGTTTACCTGGCTATTGCTACCGATGGAAGATATGGTGTAACCGAGCATGCAAAAATTCCTGCCGGTGATAGTCTTGCTGCCGTGCGCAATGAAGAAGCAAAATGTGCTGCTGAAAAGTTGGGCATTCAACCACCGATCATGTTTGGATTACACGACCAACTAAAAATGGCCGAAGGTTTTGGCCCTGTTCATGAACAACTCAACACCATGCGCGAAAAAGTGAAAGAACTTTTCAGCACATTAAAACCCGATGTAGTTATTACCTGGGGCGCTTCCGGATGGACAGGCCATCATGATCACCGCCTGGTGAGCACCATTGTAACAGAAGTATTTCAAAGTCAGCGGTGGGAAAAACCTGCACAACTTTTTTATGCCGCCATCCCCACAGGAAATCTTCCTGCCGAAAACCCCATGCAACTGGCAACGGTAGATTCTTCCTTTTTATCTGTAAAAATTCCGATAGCCGATGCCGATTTCGAAAAAGCAAAAGCTTCGTGGCATTGTCATCAAAGTCAATACACACCGGAGACGATTGAAGGCATGCATCAACTGATCAAAGCATCACTGAAAGGCACCGCTTACTTTCAACCATTGATTGCCGTGCCTAAAGAACAACATTCACTTTTCAATTAATATGATGCTTCCCTTTATCCGCTATGCCTTTGCCTGGTGTTTTATTTTATCAAGTATAAACTCTCATGCACAAAAAATAATTGAAGCCGACATCTGTGTTTACGGAGGCACTTCGGGTGGCGTGATTGCCGCATATGCTGCCAGGCTTCAGGGTAAGTCTGTTGTGTTAATTGAACCCGGAAACCATTTGGGCGGAATGTCGGCAGGTGGCTTAGGGCAAACCGACATTGGCAACAAGCAAGCCATCACCGGCATGGCCCGCGATTTCTATCGCGACATTGGCAAGCATTATGGAAAAGAGGAACAATGGATTTTTGAACCTAACATTGCCGAAAACATTTTTCTTGACTATGTGCGCACCGCCAAGATCAATGTATTGTATTCATTTCAACTAAACTCCGTAAAGAAGAAGAGTAATCGCATCACAGAAATTTTGGTTGATCATGCGGATAGAAAAGATGAAAGCAAAATCATTCGTGCGAAGATGTTTATCGATTGTTCGTATGAAGGGGACCTGATGGCGAAAGCAGGCGTTTCATACACCGTTGGCCGGGAATCAAATTCAGTGTATGCGGAAACTTATAATGGTGTTCAACTCAAAGACAAACATCAGTTTCGCGATGGCGTTGATCCGTATGTCATTCCTGGCAAAGCGGAGAGTGGATTAATTTGGGGTGTGGCTCCTGATGTGTTGCCGCCCAATGGAACCGGTGATAAAAAACTTCAGGCTTATAATTTCCGGTTGTGCCTTACTAATCAACCTGAGAATCGCATTACCATTTCACGTCCTCCTGATTATGATTCAACGAAGTATGAATTATTGCTTCGTCAATTAAAAACATATACACCTGATTCATTGAACTGGCAACTACTGCATTTTGCTTACATGCCCAACCATAAAACAGATATTAATAACTGTGGTGGATTCTCTTCGGATATGATTGGCATGAATTACGATTATGCCGAGGGAGATTATGCAACCCGT
The DNA here is from genome assembly GCA_043774745.1 of Cyclobacteriaceae bacterium. Classification (GTDB taxonomy): domain Bacteria; phylum Bacteroidota; class Bacteroidia; order Cytophagales; family Cyclobacteriaceae; genus ELB16-189. The sequence continues at coordinate 4,928 of JAYVTC010000067.1, forward strand.
AAGAAAATAATTCAAGCTCATGAGACATACACAAAAGGATGGCTTTACTTTATGGGCCACGACTCACGCATGCCGCTGCACTTAAGAAATGAAATGTTGCAGTGGGGTTATCCTAAAGATGAATATGCTGATAACGATCACTTCAGTCATCAGCTCTACATCCGCGAAGCAAGAAGAATGATTTCCGATTACGTGATGACACAACACAACTGTGAAGGTCGCCAGAAAGCAGAAGATGGAATCGGTCAAGCTGCCTACACCATGGACTCGCATAATATTCAGCGCGTGGTGGTGAATGGCATGGTGAAAAATGAGGGCGATGTGCAAGTAGGTGGTTTCGGTCCGTATCCGGTTTCATACCGCTCCATCGTGCCTAAGAAGAACGAGTGTTCAAATTTGTTGGTGCCGGTTTGTTTGTCGGCTTCGCATATTGCTTACGGTTCCATCCGCATGGAGCCCGTGTTTATGGTGCTTGGGCAATCCGCTGCCACTGCAGCCAGCATGGCCATTGATGCTAAAAAAGGAGTACAAGATATTGATGTAAAAAAACTACAAACGATTTTAAAGCCAGGCATGTAATCGCGTTCCATTATGAATATGGAAACCTGTAGATTATGCCCACATAAATTATGCTATTATAACATAACTACGCTCTATGAATTTTAAATCGATCCTTGTCTGTGCGTTCCTGGTCATTGCCATAAACACCTTCGCTCAGAAAAAAACAACAGCACCCGTAATCAGTGCCAGTAAAAAAACAGTAATTCAATCAGTCGATAATCACGCTGCGGACTTAATCAACATCAGCGATAAAATCTGGGCTGCAGAAGAAACTGCTTTCAATGAAATACAATCCTCCAAACTACTTGCCGACTATGCCGAAGCCAACGGCTTTAAAGTAGAACGTGGTGTAGCCGAAATGCCCACTGCCTTTGTTGCTACCTACGGAAGTGGCAGCCCGGTCATTGGTATACTCGGTGAGTTCGATGCTTTACCGGGTTTATCACAAAACAAAGTGCCTACAAAAAATCCTTTGCATGAAGGTCAACCCGGCCATGGCTGCGGACATAATTTATTTGGAACCGCCAGCTTAGGCGCAGCTATTTCGATCAAAGAAATGATTGAGCAAGGCAAACTAAAAGGCACGATCAAATTTTATGGAACACCAGCCGAAGAAAAATTCTTTGGCAAATTGTGGATGGTGCGTGCCGGATTATTCAATGGTGTAGATGTGGTGATGGACTGGCACCCCGGTGCAGAAACCAAAGCCGCTGTACAAACCGGATTGGCGTTGGTTGATTTCATTGTTGAATTCAATGGTCAGGCAGCACACGCTTCCGCAGATCCATGGAATGGAAGGAGCGCATCCGATGCACTGGAGTTATACACAACCGGTATCAATTACTTGCGCGAACACATCAAGCCTTCTGTGCGCATCCATTATCATATTCAGGATGGCGGACAAGTTGTAAACGTAGTGCCTGATTACTCAAGACTATGGGTGCGCGTGCGCGATACCAAACGCGAAGGCATGGAAGAAGTATATGAGCGCGTAAAAAAGATGGCTGAAGGCGCTGCGATCATGGCCAATGTGAATTATAAAATTTCGTTGGTATCCGGAGTTTATGAAGTGTTGGTGAACCGTGCGGGTGGAGATTTGCTTACCAAAAATCTTGGATTACTTGGGCCGATGGCATACACGAATGATGAAGTTGATTTCGCAAGAAAAATTCAGGAGAGTACAGGCAAGCCACAAGTAGGTTTACATACGATAGTGGAACCATTGGAAGCAACCGATCCCAATGCAGGTGGTGGTTCAACCGATGTGGGTGATGTGAGTTGGGTAGTGCCTACTGTTCGATTAAGTGTTGCTACCGCACCGATAGGAACACCCTGGCATTCCTGGGCTGTCGTTGCTTGTGGTGGCATGTCCATCGGGCACAAAGGATTGTTGCATGCTTCCAAAACATTGTCGATGACGATGGTGGATCTGTTTGAAGATCCAAAAAAGATAGAAGCCGTGAAAGCAGAGTTTAAGCAGCGCAAAGGTGATGCAGTGTATAAAGGTTTATTGCCGGATGGGCCTCCGCCACTTGGCAAGAAATAATTTATCCTTATAACTATAAACAAAAGGTGTGTCAAAAGTTTGACGCACCTCTTTGTTGTTTATGGAAAGATGATCTAGTACCTAATCGATTTCAAGTTGATATCGGATTTGGAAAAAGCTTTATCAAATTCTTTCTCCACATCTGCGGCCTCGTTCTTTTTCCCTTGCGCCCGAAGGCTTTGATATAATCCGTAAAGCGACCATCCATTTTTGCGGTATTGCCTTAAGTCTTCGCGAAAGCGCTGCTCGGCAAGAACCGGTTTCTTAGCATCCAGCAAAATGCTACCTAATACCTGGCGCGCAGGATGATACCAATCGGGTGGCTCCTGATAAAGCAGATTGTCTTCAATGTCAATGGCCTTCGTTAATAACTCAATTGATTTATCGTAGTTCTTTTGCTTTGCTTCAATCTCGCCCTCCAGAATATTCTGGCCGATGCTAAGAACATTTTTAAAGCTATTGAATCCCCCGATGGTATTGTCCATAAAAGGATCAGCGACCAATTTCTTAAGATTCATCAATTCACTTTTTGCTTCATTAAGTTTATTGGTGCGGATATAAGCCATGCCTCTTGCATAATGCCACACACTTTTTACATACTTCAGGGAATCAACGGGTTCTTTGATCTGAAGAATTTCATTCCACTTACCAAAACGAACCATGTTATACCAGGGCATCGCATACCAATGTTGAAGTGTAACAAAGTCAGGGGCATTTAACATCTCAACCGGTATGCTTTCTTTTAATGCTTTCGCTGTTATCGCAGACTTATCACTCATGCCAGCCATTTGAGCGCAGGCGAGTAAGAAATGATAATTATGCGGATAATAGAAAAGCGGATAAACTCCTTGCACTTTACATTGGGCAATATACTCTTCATCTGTTTTCACGGCCCGCTCATTTGATTCTACGCCATCAAGATAACGGCCAAGGCGAATGTAAATATGCGATGGCATGTGAACGAGATGCCCAGACCCAGGCACCAGGTCAAGTAGTTTGTCAGCACTGGCTGCTGCTTTCTCTGGCTCTGGAGAAGCTTCAAGGATATGAATGTTTAGATGATTGGCTCCAGGGTGATATGGGTTTTTCGCTACGATGCGGTCAATCACATCAACGGGTTTAGCTGTCCACGCCTGAGGTTGTCCGTTTTTCCAAAAGTCCCAGGGGTGCAAATCCATTAATGCCTCTGCGTATAATGTATTTACATCGGCATGATCCGGAAATTGCCTGGCCACTTCTTCCATGGCATTGGCATACGCTTCATCCAATGACTTTCTGTCTTTTAATGCTTCGGCCGTATAACGTTTTGAAAGCGCATCAATCATCATCATCTCCATGGGCGATGTTTTATCTTTCAGCGCAATTGCCTTTTGAAGTGCTTTGTAAACTGTTTCTGTATCGGTTGGGTCCATCGGTAAATTGATGTTGGGTCCCAGAGAAAGAGCTTGTCCCCAATAGGCCATTGCGCAATCCGGATCAAGCCGCGCAACTTCTTTGAATGATCGATACGCTTCGAGGTGATTAAATCCATAATATAAATTGAGACCTTGATTGAAGAACAACTGTGCCCGCTCGTTTGTAGTGGAAACTTTCATTCCATACTTGCCCAGGTTCGTCATCAATGGCGCCATCTGCCGGGTAGTGTCCATAATTTTAAGAATGGTTCTCGCACCCGGTGTGCCGCAGATTGATAATGGTGGAGTGATGTCCGCTCTCACCTGACTTTGAAACGTAAACAAAGCAGGAGCAAAATGAGTGGCCATTGAAATGAAAAAGAGGGAAATCACTCCAGTGATGAGAAGTGTTTTTTTCATAGTTGATATTTTATTCTAAAAAAGAAAATTAAAATAATAAGTCTGACTGACGGGAGACCCGCTAACAGAAAGCTATAAAAACGAGCTCCCTAATTCGATCTCAGCATTTACGAAAGCTTAATGGGTAAATCCCTGTATCGTTTTCCAGTGGCTGCAAAAATGGCATTGGCTAATGCCGGTGCTACTGGTGGCACCGGGGGTTCGCCAACACCAGTTGGAAGTTCCTCATTCTCCACAAAGTGAATATGTGTTGCCATTGGTGCGTCCACCATCCGAGCCACTTGATACTTATCAAAGTTAGTTTGTTCGGCTCTTCCATCTTTAAAGGAGATGCCTCCTTTCAGTGCGCCACTTAATGAGAACACAAACCCTCCTTCAAACTGCTGAAGTACCGAATTGCGATTTACCACCTGGCCGCAATCAACAGCGTAGTGCGCTTCAGGTATGGTTAGTTTGCCGGCATCATCAACGACCACATAGACTACACAGGCTACATAGGTAAGAAAACTGCGGTGAGCACAAATGCCCATGCCATGACCTTTCGGCAACGTTTTTCCCCAGCCCGATTTTTCGGCAACGAGCTCAATCACTTTGCGCATACGCGCTGTGTTGCAAGGAAACTTCTCAATCGGCTCACCATAGTTATCAAACCCTTTGATGTATTCATTGAGTGGAATGTTGCGATCGGGGCCGAGTAATTCCAATAAGTTTTTTACCGGATCCACCCCGCGGTGTGACGCGATTTCATCGAGCATACTGCCAATGGCGAAAGCATGTTGAATGTTACTTACTGATCGCAACCAACCGATACGCGTGCGCGCAGGAGATTCAATCGCTTCAATAGAAACATGAGGAACATCATAAGGGAAGTCAATCGCTCCTAATCCTAATTCGCCCAAGCTTGGCGAAACTTCCTGAACATTTGAAGTGCCCCCGATGGGAGGAAATGCACTGCGATGACTCCAGCCTTTAACATTATTATTTTTGTCTAGTGCCACACTAATGTGTTGCACACTGCAGGCGTGGTAATAGTCATGGGTGAGATCATCTTCACGTGTCCATAGAACTTTGATAGGCGTGCCGCTCATTTCTTTGGCTATGAGGGCGGCTTCCACAGCAAAATCTGGTTTTGATTTTCTGCCAAAGGCACCACCGAGCAGCGTGATGTTTATCGTTACATTTTCCAACTCCAGACCCAATGCTTTGGCAACACTTTCCCTCACCCATTGCGGATGTTGAACCGGTGCCCATATTTCACATTTTCCATCTTTTACCAAAGCCGTAGCATTGGGTGATTCCATGGGAGCATGCGCCAAATACTGCGTTACATAAGTGGACTCCAAAACAGAAGCTGCACTGCTGATGGCTTTATCTACATCACCATTAGAACGGTGAACAATACCTTTCTTTTTTGCTTTGGCTTTTAATTCATTGAGATCGGCAACAGAATCGTACGTGGCATTTACGCCATAATCCCATTCTACCTGTAAAGCCTTACGCGCGCTGATGGCGTTCCAGGTGCTATTCGCTACCACTACAATTCCGCCTTGTGGCACTTCTAATCCTGCCGGAAAACCTGATGCCGGCATTTCAAAAATTTTAACAACGCCATCTATCTTTTTCGCTTCAGCATCAGAAAAACTTTTCACCTTTCCTCCCGCCACCGGGCAGCGAAGAATCACCGCATATTTCATTTCTGGCTTCACCACGTCAATTCCATATATAGCCGTGCCTTTCACAATATCAGGCACATCATACAGGTTCATGTGTTTGCCAATGTATTTCCAATCCGCTTTTTTCTTCAACACGATTGTTTCATCTTTTGGTGCCGTCAGCTTTGCAGCTTCTTCGGTCAATTCACCAAAACCAATTTTCTTTCCACTGCTATGAACAACTTCATGGTTGCTGGCTTTGCATTCACTAGCATCTACTTTCCATTTATTAGCAGCAGCCTGCTCTAACATCATGCGCGCAGAGGCTCCTGCTTTTCGCATTGGCTCAAAAAACATACGCACGGAAAAAGATCCATCGGTATTTTGATTGCCAAATGTCTTTTCATCACCTACCGCCTGAACTAATTTTACTTTTTTCCAGTCGGCTTCAAGTTCATCGGCAACTATCATCGGCAAGCCTGTGCGAATGCCGGTTCCCATCTCCTGACGATGTGCCACAATCGTGACCAATCCATCAGAATTAATCGTGAGATAAACATTGGGTGAAAAAGGAACTCCCGGTTTTGATGGCGAACATCCCATTTGCAGGCCCAGCACAATACCTGTAGCAGTAATGCCCGTAGCTTTCAGAAACGTGCGCCTGTCAATTTTTCTGATAACAGCATTTTCAATTGGGTTTGATGAATCCATAGGGGGTTGTGATTTTACTTAAGCCAAGATAGAAAAGTTTGGGTGAGGTTAAAAATGGTTACCCAAAAATGGATGGATGTGGATTAGCCTTTGAGCGATTGTTGGCACATAAATTAAAAATAATGAAATCCATCGACAGTTATAATAAGGGGCTTTTATTCCTAACCTACTTATTAATCAGCTCTAATAAGGAAATAAGCGATAATGAGCTGTATTACCTTCATAAAATGAGAGTGGAGGAAGGGATGACAGACGATACATTTGTTGAATACTTTAAGTCCCTTATCGGGAAATCGGAGAAAGAAATCTATCAGATTGGGATCGAGTCGCTGAACCTCTGCACCGATGAGTTTAAGATAAAAGCGTTCACAAGGCTTTACCAGATGGCATTGTCCGATAAAGTTTTACGAACCAGAGAGGTTCGATTTATACTCTACTCAATCAAGCTGTCGCGCGTTGAAGTGGATACGGTTATCGATATGATCAATCAAAAGCAAATAGCTGCTTAAGCTGAGGGATATTAACTTCTGCTGTTCCTTTTTTTGGAAAGAAAATAAGACTTCTAAAACAATGAAAGTTGAGAATACGATTTTTGTGTTGCCACCATCGCCTTGCGCGAAGAGTGCCTGATGTGATAAACCTGTGTTTCCTTGCTGCGCGAAGCAATAATAATTTTTGTGCCTTCTGAATTTTTTTGAAATAAATCCTTCACGATTCGTTGCGAATTATTTTCTGCCGACAAGTGTGACAACAGCAAGTGACTCATGAACGGGGGCCTGTGCTTCACAAATAAATTCAGCGCTTCACTATTTGATAAATGTCCTTTCCCATCGCGAATACGATTCTTCAATTGAATTGGATAACTACCGGTTTCCAACATGTGCTCATCATAGTTGGATTCTAAAAAGACCGCGTGACATTGCTTAAAGTTTTGGATCACATGTTCACAATTGGATCCGATATCCGTAAACACACCCACCTTCACCGTTTCGCTGGCCACAACAAAACTATGCGGGTCGCTGGCATCGTGATTTTTGGGAAAGGGCAATACCGAAAGCATCCCAATCGAAACCGATTCATAGGCCTTGAATGAAAAACTAAGATGATCTTTCAGATTCAATCTTCCCCCACGTTTTGTTTCAGGAGTAACATAAACAGGCAACTGGTATTTTTTTGAAAGCACCGACACCCCATTGATGTGATCAGAATGCTCATGTGAAATAAAAATTGCTTTTACTTTTCGTAACGATAAGCCTAATCGCTTCATCCGGATTTCTGTTTCGCGACAAGAAATACCGGCATCTATCAGCACCGCCTCCTGATCGTTGCCTACATAGTAGCAGTTTCCGTTACTTCCCGAATTCAATGAGGCGATAAACAAAGACATGGGCGATAATGAGTGGTCTGAAATTTCATTAAAATTAGTCAACTTTAAAGAGCTTTTACTGGAAACGTCAATCTCATTACAAATGAAATGCATCCATGCTTTTGAGTTTGACGATTTGCGTTGGTTCCCCAAAAACCTTCGCAATTACACCACTGATTTATTCAATTTGGCGCCAATACATTTGATATGTATCGATCTGCGATACCAATTTTGAAAAAGGAATTGACCATGCCGGCAATAACACCATCGTAGATATTGCTTCGGGTGGTGAGGGGGATTGATAAGAATTGCTCAGCATTTGAAAAAAGAGAATTCTTCGCTAGAAATTATTCTTTCGGATTTTTATCCCAACATAGAAGCTTTTGAACGAACTCGTGCAAAGGCCCCGGAAACAGTTGAGTTCATCAAAGAGCCGGTTGATGCGTTGAGTGTTCCTCCAACATTGAAAGGACTTCGCACTCAATTTCTTTCGTTTCATCATTTTAAACCTGAACAGGCAAAGGTTATTCTGTAAAATGCGATTGACAACAGCCAGCCCATTGCCATTTTTAAGGGTCAGCAACGGAATTTAAAAAGTTTGATTGCAATGATTCTTTCTCCGCTAAATGTACCTCTCTCTACCCCTTCATTCGTTCATTTAAAATGGATCGAATTCACTTATCTTATTCCATTCTTACCATTATTTATTTTACGGGATAGTGTAATCTCCATAATCAGAACTTACACCGTGGAAGAGCTAAACACGAGCATCTTACAACGGAATGCTATGATCGATTTACCTGGAGTTGGAATCACCAAGGGTAAGCCTGTGGATGTCGGATATTTACTTGGTATTCAACGAAAATAAATTAACTTAGAATCACCTAACCCCATTATCTATGAATTCTGCTGCTAAATCAGTTTACTATTTTGGTTTCTATTTATTGATATTGAGTGCTGCCCTCACAGTCTTTCCAAATCTCTTGCTAACAACCTTTATGATGCCAGAAACGAATGAGGTTTGGATCAGGGTAGTAGGTGTGCTCGTCTTCAACATTGGTATTCTTTATATCGTATTGGCACCCTCTAACCACAGTTTATTTCTTACCGTTACGGTTTATTTACGAGCATCAATTCTATTATGGTTTATTATTTTTGTGCTCATCGAATGGGCCCCTACAATGCTAATCATGTTTGGCTTAGTTGACTTTGCCGGTGCGCTGTGGACGTATCTTGAACTGAAAAAGCAGAAGTAATCTTAATCCCTAAACCTAACCATAGCAGGCTGCCAGGTTTTTGGATCGCCTGATATGCCATGATTGTAATTAATCAATTCCAAATAGTGTGGCGTCACTTTAATTAATAGATAAGCATCGGTTCTGTTGGCGTAAAAATTCTTCCATTCGTTTTTCCAGCGTTTGTCTTTTTCTTTTTGGTCGTTTACCAATTCGGCAACGCCATGAATGGTTACGTACCCTTTATCATTTTTGTCGGGATAGTATAATGTGATGTTTGGATTATTTTTTATCTGCTGCACTTTGCGCGTATTCGGATGCGTGGCAAGCCATACGGTGAAATCTTCTTCTGGCGAAAGGGGATCCATTGTGCGAACTTGTGGAACGCCATTCTCATCCTGTGTGATAATACCACATTCTTTTGCTGATAACATGATTTCGCGAGCTGCGTCCAACAGAAACTGTCTTGACGTATCGGCTGGTTGTTTGGTCTGCGCTAAACTATTTCCTGTAAAAAGGCATATGTATAGAAGGGAGAACACGATTACTCTTTCGATCATATTGAATGCGATTTTATTCTGGCCTGATTTATTTTACGAAAGATACATCATCAAATGAGTAACTTTATTTTTCATCTTAATTGAAATGGCAAACAACCACATCATCACTTCAGCAGAACTAATACCCGAACTGGAGTTTTCCTCATCCCGCAGTAGCGGCCCAGGCGGACAAAATGTAAATAAAGTCAGCACCAAAGTAATTATCCGATGGAATCTCTTGCATTCCTCTTTGATTTCCGATGAAGAAAAAATGTTGCTATTAAATAAATTGTCCTCTCAACTTACGCGCGAAGGCGAACTGATCATCAACTCGCAAGAGAGCCGGTCGCAATTGCAAAATAAAGAACTCGCTCTTGAAAAACTAGATGCACTGTTGCGCAAGGCCTTGACAAAACCAAAAGCTCGAAAAGCCACCAGGCCAACCAAATCATCAAAAGTAAAACGAGTAGATAATAAAAAACGCCACGCTGAAAAGAAGCAGTGGCGCAAGAGATTGTAGTTTCCTAAATGCAATCCCACGCAAAGACGCGAAGAACGCAAAGAATACAAGACATTAACTTAGCGGTCTTTGCGCCTTTGCGTGCAAACAAAATTAACTCAACACCTTCTCAGAAATTTTTCCGGTCGTCTTATTTTTGATAATCACTTTCTTCGCTCCATAGTGGGTTAGCTCTTCTTTTACTAAGTAATGATCAGCATCGTAATCTTGAAGGTGTGAATCTTTGGATACACCCACACGACCTCTCCAGATATCTAACTTCACTGGCTCCCACTGTTTTGTTTTTGCAGAACGGTAGGCAGCATCCAGCACAGAGTTCACGACATAACCATCATAAAAAGTCTCTTTGGGCTGCGTGCCATTCTCCATGGAGTTGAACATATCCATGAACATGTGATTGTAACCCAGTTCATTCAATTCATCACCTACAGGGAATAACCATCCTGAATTGCTTTCTGCTTTTTCGGCCACATAGTTGGCTCCTTTTCCAGTGGTAAACATTTCGAAGCCTGTTCTTAAAAAACCATTTACCCAAATTGTTCCTTCGGTGCCCATCACTTCATCGCGCAAATCCAAACCACCACGGAATGTCCAGCTGGTTTCAAATTGTGCGATGGCTCCGTTTTCATATTTAATCAATGCGATGGCATGATCTTCTGCATCGATGGGCTTCACTTGCGTGTCGGCCCAGCACATCACTTCAATGGGCTTGATGTCTTTGCCGATGTAACTTCTTGTGATCTCTACGCAATGACAACCGAGATCAAGAATACAACCACCTCCGGCACGTTCAATATCCCAGAACCAATCGCTGTGCGGGCCTGGGTGTGTCTCGCGTGATTTTGCCCAGAGTATTCTTCCCAATGCTCCACTCTTCACACTCTCATGTGCTTTGATAAATTTAGGTGTGTACACCAAGTCTTCCAGGTACCCATTGAAGATGCCTGCTTTCTCTACAGCTTCCAACATGCGCCTGGCTTCTTCTGCATTGCGACCGAGCGGCTTCGTGGTGATCACCGCTTTCTTATGTTTGCAACAAAGCATCACGGCTTCTTCATGCAAATCGTTGGGCAGTGCAATGCATACGACTTCTACTTCCGGTCGGTTGATAGCCTCTTCCATATTGGTGGTTTGAAAAGCAACCTTATAATCCTCCGCGAATTTTTTTGTGCTTTCCTCTCTGCGGGAATAAATGGTGACGATTTTGTCTTTACTTCTGTAGCCTTGAAGTGAGTCGGCATAAAAGCGGCCGATGAAGCCAGTGCCAAGCATTGCGATTTTCATATTACTCTGTTGTTAGTTATTCATTACTAGCTTCTCGCTGATGGTTTGGCTGTTGGAGATCAGATATCCTGTTGATGCAACGAATAACCAACAGCGATCTTCTAATATTTACGCTGCCTTTATTTCCTTCTTTTCCTTAAAGAAGAAAATAAAATAAACCATCACGCCCACGGCAATATAAGCCGGCACAAACCAGATCTCTTTCCATTGATGCACGCCACCAATTGTGTAATAATCTGTGGCAAAACCAGAGAACCATGTGCCGATGAACATGCCAACGCCATAGGTTGCGAATGTAAATAAGCCTTGCGCAGCATTTTTAATTTTCGCTCCCGCTTTCTTCTCGGTATACATATATCCGGTAACGAAAAAGAAGTCATAACAAATTCCGTGAAGGATAATGCCTGCATACAGCATCCATAAATTTACATCGGCATTGCCAAAAGCGAAGCATACATAGCGAAGCACCCATGCTACCATTCCCAATAGCAACATATTCTTTACGCCAATATTGTTAAATAAAAATGGTATCGCCAGAATAAATACGGCTTCGGATACCTGACCGAAAATCATTTTGCCTGCCGCATTATCCATGCCTGCTTCATTTAAAAAGAGATTTGCAAATCCATAGTAAAATGAAAGAGGTATGCACACAAGGATGGCAGCGATGAAGAAAATCAAATAGGGTTTGTCTTTAAAGAGCACAAATGCCTCCGTGCCAATCGCGCTTTCGGTTTTAGTCTCAGGTATTTTTCCTTTGGGCGGTGTGTGTGGTAATATAAAGCTGATCACGCCTAACGATAAAGAAGCAATGGCTGCCATCTCAAAAGTGTGTTGAGTCTTTTCAATGCCCAGATTACCGATCATAAATCCGGCAACGATCCAACCTAGTGTTCCGAATACGCGTATCCATGGAAATTGCTTACCCGGATCGGTCATCTGTTGAAATGCAATACTGTTGGAAAGCGCGATGGTTGGCATATATAGTAATGAGTAGACAACAATTACCCAATAGAAAGCCGTGTTATCCGTAATTTGTATGGCGAGATAAAGTAACACGGCCCCTAAAATATGAAGCACCCCCATGATGCGTTGTGCTGCAAAGAAACGGTCGGCCACCATGCCCACGAAAAAAGGAGAGATCATGGTTGCGATAGCCAATGCGCTATAGGCAGCACCAATTTGCACCCCGCTTGAATGCAAAAACTCTGACATGTACGTTCCCATCGTTACATACCACGCACCCCAGATGAAATATTCGAGGAGCATCATCAGCGATAATTTCGTGAACACAACTGGTTTCATAGCGGTGGGTTTAATACACGTTTAGAAAGATAGAAACGTATTTAGTAATTGCGAAACGTGATCCAGCATTTTATCTGAGCGGCAAACTTAAACTCAACCTAAAAAATATTATTCTTCTCCGTTGGTCGGTATTTGGATTCTGTGAAAATAGTCTTCACATTTTTCACTTTCATCAACTGTGGAAGTGTGAGATCAGAATTCCGTTCTGCATACTTATTAAAAATCTGCCAGCCTACCCATGTGCCAATGCGGCCGGGTGCCTGATCGCCAATTTCATAGGTCTTAGGTCTCTCAGCAATGTAGCGTTGCTTCATTTGCTGGCTGGTTGAGTAAAATGCTTCATCTTCCACCAATTTTTTCCAGATCTTATCCTGATTGGCACGAGCTCCTGCCATTTCCTCTGCCGTGTAACCAATAAAAACACTATCGGGCACACACGGCATCATGTGCTTGGCAAAATAATACGCCTTGCCATAGGTGATCATTTCTGCAAGCACCGTGCGATCACTTAAATCAGTTTCGTTATAGCGACCATCAATTCCATACAACAACATGATTGATGGTACGATAAAATTTTTGTCATACCTGCGCAGCATATACTCATACATGTTAGGCCTGAAGCGGGCGTTTTCACCGAGGTAATAATCAAGGCCAATAATAATCAGGGAGTCGCTCACAAACATATCACTTTCAAGGCCGGTGAGCACGGTTTGCACACGCGGGATTTGAAAATCAGGATAATAAGATTTGATGTTCGTGAAGGCTACCGTCAATTCTTCCTTTAATTGAGCGCCATTTCCAAACACTGCTTTTGTTTCCATCAATAATGTGTCGAGGTGCGGATTGCTGAAGCGGTTGTATAGCTCATTAATAAAAACTGAATCGCTTGGATAAGCCTGGCGGTTGAAGAAATAATCACGCATAGTTGTATTGCGCGAAAAGAAATCTACCAATTCCTTCTTGCTGCTGATTGCCGGAAGAGCCTCTTCCAAAGATTCGAACTTTAAATCAACGGTAATGCCCTCTGTGCTTGGTGCATACACACATTCTTCCTGCACACTATTTCTACAAGAAGAAAAAAGAATTGAGAAAAGAAGGAAGACGAACAACGACCGCATAGCTTCTGAAAATTTAATGTTGCGAAGATGTGGAGAATTTAAATGAAGAACAATAATCCAAGAGATGTGGATTCTTGTAAGTCAGTTATTAATAAGTTCAATATCCCTTTCTATTTCAACTGCAAGGGGTATCAACCATTCCGGAAGATTGGTTTTCATTTTATCGATAAGCCAAAACTGGCACATGCCTTCGTTTCTTATTTCAAAATAAAGCCCACCCCAGTCACCCGCGTCAGGTTGCCCTATTGTCTGCTGATTGGTGACAATAAGATCCTGCGGAATTTTTTGCGCCAAAGCCTTTACTTTCTGAAACAAAGCGTCATCGAGCAATTTGAAATTTCCTTTGTAGTCGGTGCAATTTGAAAATCTATCAGCCGTGTCTTCATAAAGAGCTGTATCCGTTAGCTTATAAAGCTCAACACATTGCTCTCCAAAACATTCACCGTAAAAATGACCAAAGACGATATAGTTTATCGGTGCTATTTCCTTTATGTCATCATGCTCACAAGAAATCAACGACAAAGCTATCAACCATACTTTTTTCATAACCCATTTACGCGTGATGGACACAATGTTTGTATTAATTGTTTGAAACACACTTAAAAGTACGCAATTATATTCCGTCATGTCAGGTCTCATTCTATTATAATAAGGAGCCCTGGAAGTTAGTCCTCCACGCATGAATATAGAATAGGAATTTGTATTATGGTTCCATTGTATTTCTATCTACTTATTCTGAATTTGCATTCCTAAATTTTTTTACGTGTCGTCCAAACCAAAACATATAGCCGTGGCCGGAAACATTGGCTCCGGAAAAACAACGCTGGCCGAAAAACTCTCCAAACACTATGGGTGGACTCCGCTGTACGAATCGGTGGATCATAATCCATACTTGCGTGATTTCTATGATGACATGACACGCTGGGCATTTCACCTGCAAATATATTTTCTCAACAGCCGCTTTAACCAGGTGCGCCAGATCCGCGAAAGCGAAAGAACGATTATACAAGACCGTACCATCTATGAAGACGCACACATCTTTGCTGCCAACCTGCGCAAGAGCGGGCACATCAACGAGCGTGACTACCAGAGTTATCTCGATATTTTCAATTCGATGATCAGCTTTGTGCAGCCTCCCGATTTATTAATTTATCTGAAGGCCGACATACCCAAGCTGGTGCAACAAATTCAGAAACGCAACCGCGACTTTGAGTTCAATATCAAACTTGATTACCTCAGAACCTTGAATGAACACTATGAAGAGTGGATTGGCGGATATAAACTTGGTAAGTTGTTAGTGATAGACGTTAACAATATGGACTTCGTAGAACGAGTAGAAGATTTTTCCGATATCGTAAACAAAATTGAGTTGGAGCTTAACAGTTTGTTCAGTCAATGAAAGCACTCACCTTTCACGGCAAGCACAATATACAATACGAGTCGATTCCCGATCCGGAAATTATACACCCTACGGATGTTATTGTCAAAGTAAAAGTGTGCGCTGTCTGCGGATCGGATTTGCACGCCTATCACGAACATGAAAAAGGGTTGGATCACGGCACTGCGATGGGGCATGAGTTTGCCGGTGAAATAGTTGGCTTGGGAAAAGAAGTGAAAACCCTTAGCGTTGGCGATCTGGTGATGAGTCCGTTTACTACCAGTTGTGGAAATTGTTTTTACTGCAACATCGGATTGACTTGCCGCTGTGTTCACAGTCAATTATTTGGCTGGCGCGAAAACAACCAAGGACTTCATGGCGGGCAAGCAGAATACGTGCGGGTGCCATTGGCCGATTCTTCATTGATGAAAATACCTGATGGGATTTCATTGGAAGAAGGATTATTGCTCGGTGATATTTTATCAACCGGATTCTTCTGCGCAAAGCAAGCCGAGATTAAACCTAAAAATACTTATGCTGTAATCGGCTGTGGCCCCGTTGGGCTTCTCGCTATTTTAGGTGCGATTGAATACGGTGCAGAAAAAATATTCGCGATCGATACCGTGCCTGAACGATTAGCGATGGCGCAAAAGTTTGGAGCAACGGTGATCAATGCAGTTCATCAAAATGCCATTGACATCATAAAAGAGGAAACCGATGGCCGTGGTGCAGATGCGGTTATGGAGGCTGTAGGAAATTTTGCCACGAATCGTTTAGCCTATGATTTAATCCGACCCGCAGGAATAATTTCTGCTGTTGGTGTGTGCACCGATTTACATTTGCCTTTTTCACCTACCGATGCTTACAATAAAAACCTTACCTATAAAGTAGGCCGCTGCCCAGCGCGTTTTATGATGGAACAACTGGTGCCTATGGTGCAGCAAAGGAAATATAACATTACTTCTATTATCAGTCACAGGATGAAACTAAATGAGGGTGTTCATGGCTATGACATCTTTGCGAATAAGAAAGATGATTGTTTAAAGGTGGTGATGGAGTTATAATTTTTTTATCATAATTAACAAGCATGACATCGCGAAGAAAATTCATAAAAACAACAGGACTCTTTGGAGGACTCACTGCCATGCCTTTTTTTAGTGAAGGATTCTCTCCAAACGAAATAACTTCTCTTCCTGATTTTCGAAGCGCATCCAGTGATGATGAGTTATTTGCGATGGTGAGAAAACAACTGCTGGTGCCAGAGAACCGGATTTATCTGAACACCGGAAGCTTAGGCCCATGCCCCGTGCACATCATTGACGCCATCCACGCAAACACACGACAACTTGAAATGGACCCCGTTGGAGAAAACTGGGGGTCCCTTGGAAATGAAATGGAGTCGGTTCGTAAAAAAGTCGCTGATTTGATTCATGCCGATGTGGATGAAATTGTGTTAACACGAAACACAACAGAAGGACTCAATCTGATAGCTCAATCATTGCAACTCACCGAAGGCGATGAAATCATTACAACAACATTGGAGCACGGTGGTTGTGAAGTTGGTCTTGATTTTTTGGTAAAGACAAAAGGTGTGGTTATCAAAAAAATTGAACTTCCATTACCAGGTAAAAGCATAGAGGAAATTGTAAGTGCGATTGAAAAGAACATCTCTCCCAAAACAAAGATGTTGATGTTGAGTCATGTCAATACCGTTACCGGATTACTCATGCCCTTCACGGAGATTGCAAAAATCACTCAACCAAAAGGAATTTATTTGATTGCCGATGGAGCGCAAGCACCAGGGCTCACGAAAGTAGATGTAAAAGCTTTAGGTGTGGATGCATACTCGGCCAGTGGCCACAAGTGGTTGATGGGCCCGAAGGAAACAGGCTTTTTGTATGTGGATAAAAAAATTCAGGATAAAATTCAACCGGTGTTTACCCTTTCCGGATTTACTGCATACTCGGCTTCCTCCGGAACCCGCAATGTGGCCACTATTATCGGATTTGGATTAGCTATTGACTTTCACACCAGCATTGGCACTGATAAAATTCAACAACTTACCCTGCAGTTAAGAAACTATTGCATGGCCGAGTTAAAGAAATTAAAAGGGCTAAAAATAATCAGCCCTGAGAGCAAATCACTAGCTACGGGAATTGTAAGTTTCTCTTTAAATACCGTGACGAATGCAGACATCTTCAACAAACTAAAAGAACAGGATATTATTGTGAAACTTCTAACGCAACATAATGCCATTCGCATTTCCTGTCACATGTTTATCTCCAAGCAGGATATTGACGCGTTTATTAAAGCGTTGAAACCATTGTTATAATATTAAGGTGAATCACGAATTTGCAATTATAATGATGGTTTTTTTTAATGAGGCTCTATTTCCGACTGATAGTGCTTTGGCCCAAAAGCAGGAGGATCATAATTTTCTTAAAGATCCCATCGAAATATTCAGCCCGCGACCGGTGAATATGATAACTCATGGCATCTACCAACAAAATCGTATTACCTGCAATCGCAAATTATTTGGATTTAATTCATATTTGAGACATGGTTGGCAATGATATGAATGATTTTAAGTGATTCAAATTCAACGCAAGAATTTCATGAAGAAAATAATCAATTTAATAACATTGCTAACCGCCTTATTCATCTTTAACTATTGCAGCAAGGATATTGAATTAACATTGAATGAACCTCCGGTGGCACAAGCTGGGCTCGACCAAACAATAATATTGCCGACTAATTCGGTCGCGCTGAACGGAGAAGAATCAATCGATCCCGATGGCACCATAAAGAAATATGAATGGAGTAAGGTTTCAGGCCCGGCACAATTTTTAATAACCAACCCATCAGAGAAAAGTACCGCTGTTAATCAACTGGCCGCAGGTGTATATACCTTTAAGTTAACCGTGACGGATGATAGAGACAGTATTGCCACAGATGATGTCACGATAACGGTGGCAGCTGCTGCAGTCCCCGTTGCTACTATAACTGATTTTACTCCAACCTCAGGATTAGTAGGAGCCTCGGTAGTGATTACAGGCAAGAATTTTATCGCACCCATCTCAGTCTCATTTAACGGTACGGCTGCAATGGTCTCAAATGTAACGTCAACTACGATTGCTACTTCCGTTCCAAATGGAGCAACGAGTGGCCCAATCACAGTCACATCTATGGGTAAGAATGTATCGACTGCCACAAACTTTACAGTGACAGCTACCGTAGTCCCTACCGTAACAATAGGCGAAGTTTATTTCCAGGGAAACATGGACAACGTAACCATTACCCCCAATTCAAATAAATCAGCTCTACTTTTTAATGGATGGGATGCACTAAAAACACATCCGTATGTAAGCGAATTTTATCTTGATAATATCACGAGTAATAATACCAATTCTAACCAATTTGCTTATCAGGAAATTGTTCCAGACCCTGTTAACCCCAACATAAAAGTAATGAACGCGGTGGTCGTTGATGATGATCCAAACGAAGTGGGTACCACCAGAGCTCAAGTAACATTAGGATTTAAAGATGGTGTCGATCTTTCGGTATATCATACGTCACACAGAATGTATATTAATCCTGACGTTAAATTTATTGAGACCTATTCATCTTCAATCACCTGGTTTGTATTATCTGAAATCTGGGCCGAAGATGGTGTAAGATCTGGAATATTTCCTGATGGCGATGTGGCTGGTTCAGCCAGGTGGGGATTTACGCTTAAGAAAGATGCAGGAAGCGGGCAACCATTATTCTGGAGAATACGGGCAGAATATATGCAACCCGAAAGCATTGCCAATAATGGAATCTGGACGTATGAAAACAGAACTGTTCCAATTCCTTTTGGGAAATGGTTTGCGCTGGATATCTACTTAAAAAGGGGTGATTCATCCAATGGTAAGTATAAAATAACAATGACCATCGATGGTGAACAGCCTGTCGTATTATTTGATGTCACGGGCTCAACCATTTATCCCGGTCACCCCGAATTGCAATTAAGTGCCTGGCAGAATTTCAAACTCTATCTGGATGACGCTTACTTAGATTATATGAGAAATAACAACAAAAAATTATCCGTCTCTTATAATGATTTTAAGTGGTATAAAAATTAATGACAAGCTTCATTCGCATTCCTCGTCACGAGATTGTCTTCAAGTACTATTGATGTATTAAAACGTTGAAGATATTGTCATTTAGTGTGCCGCACCTCCTGCAGCCAATCGCACTTCACTCAAATAATTACTTTCTAAAATAGCTCAACGAAGTATACAACCAGTGAACGTTGAATATGATAATCCATGGTAAAACCGTAGCCTTTTCAATCGCGAATGGTCTACATTTATTTCTCGAAATGGTTGAGCTCAATCTGCTAACGATTTAAGGTGTTATCAAAACAACAACGTGCATGAAAAAAATTGGTATTTTTTTATTACTCTTATCAACCCTGTCACTATTCAATTATTGCAGCGATCCCGCATTAGATCTGAATAACTCAACAACGGCCAATGCCAAGGCAAAAGGAGCTCCTCCATCTATCTCAGGTTTTACGCCCACATCTGGATTAGAAGGAACCTCAGTAATTATTACAGGTAAGAATTTTGTCGCACCTGTCACTGTTGCGTTCAATGGCACAGCGGCAATTGTCTCAAATGTAACGTCAAATACGATTGCGACCTCGGTTCCAAATGGAGCAACGAGTGGTCCAATCACAGTCACATCTAAAGGAAGAAACGTGACGACTACCACAGACTTTACAATGACGACTGGTGCATTACCAGTCATATCTACGGTTACAACAAGTGAAGTTTATTTCCAGGGAAATATGGATAATGTGACCATTACTTCTAATTCAAATAATTCTAACTTATATTTTAATGGATGGGATGCATTAAAAACTCACCCGTATGTAAGAGAATTTTACCTTGATAATATCACAAGTAACAATACCAATTCTAACCAATTTGCTTATCAGAAAATTGTAGCAGACCCTGTTAACCCCAATGTAAAAGTTATGAACGCGGTGGTCGTTGATGATGATCCAAACGAAGGGGGCACAACCAGGGCTCAGGTAACGATGGGATTTAAAGATGGTGTCGATCTTCCAGTGTATCATACGTCACATAGAATGTATATAAATCCAGATGTAAAATTCATAGAGACCTATTCATCGTCAATAACCTGGTTTGTATTATCTGAAATCTGGGCCGAAGACGGTATAGCATCTGGAATTTTTCCTAATGGCGATGTGGCTGGTTCGGCCAGATGGGGATTTACGCTTAAGAAAGAAGCAGGAGGCGGACAACCATTATTCTGGAGAATACGGGCAGAATATATGCAGCCCGAAGTCATCGCCTATAACGGTATCTGGACGTATGAAAACAGAACTGTCCCTATTCCATATGGAAAATGGTTTACACTGGATATCTACTTAAAAAGAGGTGATTCATCCAATGGTAAATACAAAATAACCATGACCATCGATGGTGAACAGCCTGTCGTATTATTTGATGTAACCGGCTCAACCATTTATCCTGGCCACCCCGAATTACAATTAAGTGCCTGGCAGAATTTCAAACTCTATTTGGATGACGCTTATCTGGACTATATGAGAAGTAACAATAAAAAACTAGATGTTTACTATAATGACTTCAAGTGGTATAAAAATTAAAAAACCAACATACCCAATTTAATGGATAAGGGGTTCTGCATCTCCATGATGTAGGACCCCTAATTGTTTATGAACATCTGCTATTGCTTAGAGAAATTATCTTCATCCATATTCTCAATCCAATTATATTCTATTTCAAAAGCGACCTTTCTGGCAAAGTCAATTCCATGAATATCACTGAGAAATCCTAAGGTCATATCCATGCCGGCACTCACTCCAGCGGAAGTATAAAATTTTCCATCCTTTGTCCAGCGAGCTTTCCTAATCCAGATTACGTTTTCTCCTTGGGTGTTGACCCAATCAAATGCTCTTTTATTCGAAGTTGCTCGTATGCCATCTAATAGCCCTGTCTTTGCAAGTAGTGCTGTTCCTGTACAAACAGTATGAACGAATTTACTGGCTTGCGAAATCTCTTTGATCTTCTCGATCAGGAGAGTGTTATGAACTTCTTTTCTTGTTCCCCATCCGCCAGGGATAAGAAATATGAACACATCATTCATTATGTTTTCTATCTTTTCAGATTGAATCGCTACCCCATGATTATTTTTAACCAGGCCACCAAACTCAGAATAGAAATGAATTTGATAATGTTCTTTTAGTCGACCGAAGATTTCTACCGGTCCAAATACATCCAGCGTTTCAAAGTCGTCAAATAATAAAATGGCTACATTCATTTTATGATCTCTCTTTATATCAAACCAATCCTCTCGATGCCGTAAAGTATTCTCTTTGGACGCTTACATTTTACTGTCCAACCATAAACACCGCATTGGCGAAAATCATTTTTCCATTCTCCCAGAAGGAGCGAAACATCGGGTTGTCGGCCATATAGATCACATTGCCTTTACCTTTGTCCTCTACAGCAAATACGAGGGTGTTGTCTAATGCTGTGTTAATTTTCACCCCGGCAAAACCAAGCACTGGCTTTTGTTTGCCTTTTAGGATGCCCACATTCCAGCCCTTTTCGAGATACGTATAATGCAAGGTGTTGGTGCGTAAAGAATAATAGGTGTCACCAAGCCCAAAAGCAAGTGGATGTGATTTATCTAATGATACTTTATAGATCGCACCAAAGATGGCATTGGATAATTGCTTGCGTTCCGCTTCCCCATATTTCAATGGTCCTTCTTTTTCTGATTGTTCCTTCGCAACTTTCTCTGCTTGCTTCTTTGCATCTTCGGTGGGATATTCTTTCAATCCAAAACCTTTTTTATCAGCAAAGGCAGATGTGCCCCCGGCTATCAAAATCAAACGGCCTCCATCGTTCACCCAACGATCCATTATACCCAAGGTACTCTCGTCAAACAAACGATAACTTCCATCGGGCACCACCATCACATTGTAATTCCATAAATCCACATTGCGAAATTGGTCCGTACCAATCACGGAGACTGGATAATGAATTTGCTGTTCGAAGAAATGCCATATTTCTCCATGCCCGAGCGAAGAAGTTTGATCGCCACCAATCAAAACAATTTTGGGAGGTTCCAGGTAATTTACATCCGATGATCCAAAGTCAGAGCCTTTATCTACAAATCCTGTAGTAACAGAATTAATTTTTCTTCCCAATGAATTGGCTACAGACTGGACTGTGTTATCGAAGTCTGCAACGCCTTCATTATTTCTGCGCGTTACAATTAATGATCCCGGTTCAAAATTTTGTCCATTTAGCGTAAAGCTCTTTTCACTGGAGCGCACCTTAACACCCTTCTTCATTAGGGCAGCCAGAAACTCTACGTCATTCAAACTTTCGTAGCGGAAAATGTATGCATATGGTTTATTGACAATCGCTTCGTTGACTACTTTCTTTGCCTGATATGGTTTTGCTACGGCAATTTTTTCATTGAGTGCAAATGCCTTTAGACCGTAACTGTACAATAAATTCCAGGCGGTGATGTCATAGGTCATTGAATCCGTGAGTTTGGATTGCGGCTCAAACACCGCGGTGATAAATCTGCCTTTCGGCTGATGAATGTTTACAATAATATCATCCGTAGAAAGTGAAAAATTATTCTGCGCTTGTGTTTGGTAGTCAAAACCCTTTGCGGCACGACCACCTGCAGCGTGTCCATATTGAATGCTATGAGAAGAAAGCCATGTGGTTAGCTTATTCAATTTGTCAGCATTATTGTCTCCTTTAATCACATACGTTTTGTATGGAACAGAAGGCGTGTTGATCGTCTCTTTAAAATATTTTTCAAACTCATCAACCAATTTATTGGCATTGATTGATGAAGCTTCAATCGTAGCCATACCGGTAGTAAAATGATGAGTAAGACGATCTTTCAAAGTCATCGGATCGCCTTCCATAGTAGTAACTGTAAGGCCAGCACCAATACCTCCTTTTTCATAGGTCATCCCAATAGCACCACTGTAGGTTGGGTATGTGTCGCCATAGCTGGGATAATAAAGATCAAAACGTTCTTTGGTAAAATATAACCAACCTTGCTCGTCAAAATACTTCGCATTATTTCTGCCAATGGTATTTTGAAATTCACGCTGCCATGGAGTGATGACCTCATGGTAAGGTTCTGCGGCAGGAGCAAAATAGTATGGATTGTTATAACTCTGCTCGTGGTAATCTACGTGCACGTGCGGCATCCATTGATTGTAAATTTTTATTCGATGCTGTGATTCAATTTGTGTCTCCCAGGCCCAGTCGCGATTTAAGTCAAATAGATAATGATTGGCCCTTCCACGCGGCCATGGCTCAATGTGTTCGCGCGCTTGCGGATCAGCATTCGGAGGATTATTTCCATATTGATTGTAGAAGTTTGCAAAGCGATCACGACCATCTGGGTTAATACAAGGATCCATAATCACTACGGTGTTCTTCAACCACTCTTTAGTTTTAGCATTATCCGGATTCACTAATTCATAAATAGTCTTCATCGATGCCTCCATGGAGTTGGCCTCGTTGCCATGCACGTTATAGCTTAACCATACGATGGCTACTTTCGTGGAAGGTACTCCTTCTGCCATGCCGGCACGTTTCAAATTATCCTGACGAATCTGATCTATGTTTTTGAAATTTTCGGGTGAGGCAATGATCGCATAAATCAAGGGACGATGTTCATAGGTTTCGCCATACTGCATCACCTGCACATTAGCATTGGCCTCATCAACATGCCTAAAATATTCTACCATGCGATGATGGCGCGTGAAGCGATCGCCCAGTTCATAACCCAAAAACTCCGCTGGTGACTGAAGTTTAGTTTGTGAGAATGAAACAAGGGCGATGAATAGAGTGATCGCTGTGAGAAGGGCTTTCTTCATAGTAGTGATAAAATTAAAGGTCACAAAGTGTACAAAAATTAGTTCTACCTCAAGTGTTTTTTGACTTGCGGAGTGTGGTGATGGATGTGCTCTCCAAAAAACTGAAGGGCTTGCTTTATGTTTAACATGCCTGCAATGGGATGCTTATATATTTTCTTCTTAAGTTGATCGTCTTGAAAGCGCGCAATGACTTCCTTTAATTCAACCCTGTTTTTGTCCCACGCTCCTTTCAATTGTTCGGCAGTTTGGTAAACGTGAGTATTGTCTGCTAAAACTTTAGGTGCTTTAAACTTTAAAAAAGGCGTTCGTTGAGAAACAATCAACACAATCATTTTTAATTCTTCGATAAGCCCTGTATTGGGGGCTTCATGAATGCCCAGCATTTTTTTATTCAGATACTTGACCGAAAGATGTTCAGAGGCAATTAAATGTGATAACACCTGGGCAATTGACCATTTGCCTTCTGGATGGGTATGTAACTGCTCATTAGTAAGATTCGTAATTAAACCTAACAATTTGTTTCGTTGAGCTTCCAGGGAATCGAATAAATGCAATAGCGAAGTGTTCAAACTTTTATCATTTGGCATAAAAGTAGGAAATTTAAGTTGGTGGGATCACCGGCATTTTCTATTTTTAGTAACCTTAAACCAAACCCCCCTTAACATGAATACAAATTACGCTGGATTTTGGAAGAGATTCCTCGCCTGGCTCCTTGATAAAATCATTCTTGGAACAATAAATTGGATCATACTTGTACCCATTCTAGCAGCCATCGGAATTACCTCTTCAGGATTTCCTTTTTCAGATCTCATGAATAATCCTGATGAAGTTGATGTTGCCGCTTTGGTCGGCATTATTACAGCAATGGCTGGTGTTGCCATGGTTATACAAACGGTGGTTAATGTACTTTACCATTCTTTTTTCGAATCATCGAAATTTCAAGGCAGTCTTGGTAAGATGGCCTTAAGTATTATTGTTACGGATGCCACTGGCGCAAAGCTGGATTTTACTAAGGCGTTAGTGCGCAATCTTTGCAAGATTATCAGTGATCTTACGTTTACAGTTGGATACATCGTTGCTGGCTTTACGGAAAAGAAACAGGCTTTGCACGACATTATTGCAGGCACACTGGTGGTGAACAGGTAGTAGTAGACATCCTGCACGGTGAGGTGGAGGATGTCTAACTCAAAAACTGAATCCTTCCTTTTTGCATTTCAACACGAGCCGGTAACATTCCCGCTAATTCTCCTTCTGCTTCAATCCAGGCAGGATCAGGAGAAGTGATTTCTAACTCATTGGCTGTCGAGTAGATGACATGATGATCACGTACAATCTTTTTCATTTTTACGGTCTTCAGAACAAAAAGAAATTTCAACAGCGGCATATCGGTGGCGATGAAAGTAGAAAACACCCCATCATCCGGTCGTGCTTCCGGTGCGATATAAATTTTATTGCCAAATGACTTTCCGTTGGCGATGGCAACTACGCGCGCATTTCCTTTCCATGTCCACCCGGATGTGTTCACTTCAAATTTTTCTGAGGGGTGAGTAAAGAAGGTATTTAATACACTCACGTAATAACGGAAGTTGGTTCCCATCCATCGCGGCAAGCGCTCCAGTCGATGCACGGTTGCGGGACCCATACCTAAGCTGCACACATTGATGAAATATTTTTCTACTGATCCTCTTTCTTTATGATGACAGGAAATTTTTCCAACATCTACAGATTTAGGATTATTCTGATCCAAAAAATTTAAGAGCTGTAAAGGATCGCCAGATACTCCCATCATTCCGGCAAAGTCATTTCCTGATCCAAGTGGAATAATGCCTAAGACAGGAAGTTTATACGACTCTGGCGCTTTCAAAATTCCATTCACCACCTGATTCAATGTGCCATCTCCACCTGCGGAGAGGATTATATCAAAACCTTTTATGACGGCTTCACCTGAAAGTTGAATGGCATGACCCGAGAATAACGTCTCAAAAACTTCAACTGAAAATCTTCTTTGAAGCGAAGGAAGAATCTGTTGATAAAATCTCTTCTTCTTTCTAGAGATGCCATTGAGAATGATCGCTATTTTCATTTACGACTTACGATTTTATTAAAACCGGGAATCGTAAATGGTAAATCTAACATCGCAAATTAGTTTTACTTACAACTTTTTTTGATCACCGCTTTCGCATCGGTTGAGCCTAACTCTTCTGCATGCTTTAAATCTAAGCAACCATCATAATTGTTATTCATCAATAACTTAATGAGACCTCGTTGATAGTACGTTTCCGGATCGCTCGGAAACAATTCAATGGAAAAGGTGTAATCTTCCACCGCACCGGCATAATTTTCTTTTGATGTTTTGCTCCAGGCACGATTATCATAATACATCGGGTTGGAGTCATCCAGCTCAATCGCTTTGGTGTAATCGGCAATAGCGCCATCATAATCTTCCATCGTGTGCTTGAGTACGCCTCTTAGATTATAGGTTTCAGGATCATTACTGTCTAATTCAATCGATTTATCGTAGTCGGCCAAAGCTCCTTTCAAATCTTCGGCAGCCGCCTTCGCCAATGCACGGTTTTCATATTTAAATGGATCTTTCGGATCCAGTCGTATTGCTTCATTATAATCAAGGATGGCCTTATCAAAATTGGATGTACTATAAAAAGCAACGCCACGGTAGTTATAAAGAATGGCATCAGCTTTATCCAGTTCAATGGCTTTTGAATAATCGTCAATAGCGCTTACAAACTCTCCCAGTTCTGCTTTCACCAGGCCACGATTGAAATATTTATCAGCATCCACAGGACCAAGTTCCAATGCTTTCGAAAAATCGAAATATGATCCTTGTAAATCTTCTATGTTAAATTTTGCAAATCCACGATTGGTATATGCATCAGAATACTTCGGATTAAACTTAATCGCTTTGTCAAGATCGAGTATAGCCGCAGCATCGTCACCCAAATTCATTTTTGATTCTCCCCGAAAGTTGAGTGCCTCTGCAAACGTAGAGTCAATTTCTAATGCAAAACTAAAATCGCTGACGGCCCCGTAGTAATCCTGAAGGCCTATGCGTGCTTGTCCTCGCAGTGAAAGTGCTGTCTTGTTTTTCGGATTGGCATCAATAATTTTAGTGAGATCCGTTTTGGCAGCGGTAAAGTTTTTAGCATCCAGTTTTTTTCGCGCTGCTTCTAATGCTGCATCGGTTTGGGCCACCGCAATAATCGGAAGTAAAAGAAAGAGAGTGATCAGTCGTATCATACCTATGGGTTCATCTTATCAGGCAAGGTAGTAAGAATTGCATTAAATCTGTTGACGTTTTCCCGTTGAACCGCTCCGCACATTTTTAGAACCTCTTTGCGGGATAATCGTAAATTACCCTGATAAATCTGATGCAATATGAAATATTTGGTAGCGCTTCTTTCAATCTGCTTATACAGCTTCGCTAGCTGGGCGCAGGAAAAACCGCTGGACATGAAGATGGATTTCGAACAATATGATCCTCCATCCACACTGAAAGTTGAAGAGCATAAACTCAAAAAATCCAAGTTCCCTTTTATTGATATCCATAATCACTATGGCAACATGAACACGGCCGATCTGAGCGAGCGTGTAAAATTCATGGATCAGTTGAACATGGGCGTGATGGTAAACCTGAGTGGAAGAGGGTTCAGAAGCAGTGGCGATCATCTTGAAAAATCATTTGAAAATATTCAGAAACAATATCCTAACCGATTCATTCTTTTTACCAATGTTGATTTTACAGACATTGATAATCCCGAGTGGTCGGCCAGAATAACCAAGCAATTGGAAGACGATGTAAAGCGTGGCGCGAAAGGGTTGAAGATTTACAAGAACCTCGGCATTCATCTTAAAGACAGCAAAGGCAACCGTATTGCGATTGATGACCCACGCATCGACCCCATTTGGGCAAAGTGCGGACAACTCGGCATTCCTGTTTTAATTCACTCGGCCGATCCAAAACCCTTCTGGGATCCTATCGATGATCAAAATGAACGTTGGCTGGAATTGAAAACTCATCCGGGTCGCAGGTATGATGAAACGTTTGCGAAGTGGGAAACCATCATTGCGGAGCAACACAATGTTTTCAAGAAACATCCGAAAACAAAATTCATCAACGCGCATCTGGGATGGTATGGAAATGATTTAAAAAAATTAGGTGAGTTGATGAATGCCTATCCGAATATGTATACCGAGATTGGAGCCGTGATTGCTGAATTGGGTAGACAACCAAGGGCATCAAAAGCATTCTTAACAAAATACCAGGATCGTGTGCTGTTTGGAAAGGACAGCTGGGTGCCCGATGAATATGAGACCTATTTTCGTGTATTGGAAACGGAAGATGAATACTTCCCTTATCACAAGCGCTATCATGCCTTCTGGCGAATGTATGGCATTGGCTTGCCTGATGAAATCCTGAAGAAGATTTATTACAAGAATGCGATGAGCCTGATTCCTGGAATTGATAAGAGTTTGTTTCCGAAATAGAAAATGAAATATACTTGATTGCTTGGCCATGTTTAAAAGGATGAAAGCAAATCTGGTCTTACTGGTATTTCTATTGGGCTCTCTGATGGTGGACGCGCAGCCCGTAGAAGTTGCCTTCAGGATTACAGAAAAAGATCTGATACCTGAGGGAATTGCTTACGATGCCACATCCAAAAATTTCTTTGTGAGCAGCATTCATAAAAACAAAATCATCAGAATTGATGAGCGCCACAAAGTAACAGACTTCATAAAAAGTGGCAAAGAAGGCATTGGTCAAGTATTAGGAATGAAAGTAAGCGATGGAAAACTGTGGGTGTGCAGCAACACTGGTAAAGGGAATGCACAAGACCAATCCATGGTTCATGCATTTAATCTTGCCAGTGGTGATTTAGTTAATAAATGGATGCTACCCCCAGGAGAATTACACTTGTTTAACGACCTGGCGGTTGACAGCCACGGGAATGTTATCATTTCGGATTCAGATTATGGCGCTATCTATCGTGTGAATCCTAAATCAAGTAATCTGGAATTACTTATCAAAGACGATCGGCTTCACTATGCCAATGGAATCACCATCACTCCTGATGATGCCGTTATCGTAAATACCTTCAAAGGGTTTTTCAAAATCAATGCCGTTGCACAAGAGTTGAAAGCACTTCCGTTTCCTAACTACTACGTCATTGGTATTGATGGGCTTTGCTTCTACAAACAATCGCTGATTGGAATTCAAAATGTCACTTACCCCGTTAGTATTAATCAGTATCAGTTAAATGCTCCGTTTGATAAAATTGAAAGTGCCCGCGTATTGGTTGCTGATCATCCACTCTTTGATATCCCAACAACCGGGGTCATTGTTGATGATTGGTTTTATTTTATTGCCAACAGTCAAATGAGCAATCTGGAGAAGAGTAAAATAATTGATCCCTCCAAACTTAAAGAAGTTGTGATTATGAAAATAAAGCTCAATTAAATATCCCGCTAAAAAAATAAGTATATTCGACAAAGTCTTCTCCATGAAATTAGCTACCGCAACTTTAATTTTATTAATCACCCCGCTTTTCGCTATTGCCCAAAAAAATTTGGTTCTTACAAACACACAAAATTTCCTTGGCACGCTCACGCCAGAACTTAAATCGCGTGCCCAATATCCTTTTGATGATGCCGAACGATTCAACTGGAATTTTGTGCCTATCAAACGAAATGGATTAACCTACTATGATTTTTCTGACAAGCAACGCGATGCGGCTATGACGTTATTAAAATCTTCCTTAAGCGAGCAGGGATATAAAAAAGCAATGGCTATCGTAAGCCTCGAAAACATTTTAATGGTGATTGAAAAGCAGGCGCCAGACAGTCGTCATCGTGATCCTCTTAATTATCACTTCACGTTTTTTGGGGAGCCTGCTGAAGGAAAGCCCTGGGCGTGGCGCTTTGAAGGACATCATGTCGCCTTGAATTTTACTTCCATGGGAGGCGAAGTGGTTTCAGCTACGCCTTCCTTTTTCGGATCGAACCCAGGCATTGTTAAAGAAGGTGAAAGCAAAGGACTTGAAGTGCTTAGAGAAGAAACGAAACTAGGCTTTGAATTAATCAATTCTTTGACTGTTAATCAACGAGGCATAGCAATATTTTCAGAAGTAGCACCTGTAGAAATCATTTCAGGCAACAAGAGAAAGGCCGTGCCGCTTACTCCCGATGGAATAAGCTTTAAAGCATTGAGCAAAGAGCAACAAACTCTCTTTCTGAAATTACTGGATGAGTATGTAAAAAATTATGCCTTCGGGTTCAGCAAGAAGTTGATGGATAAAATCAAAAAAGCAGGTATAGAAAATCTGCATTTTGCATGGGCAGGAAGTTTAGCTCCCGGGGTGGCAAATTATTATCGCATTCAAGGCCCGATGTTGTTGATTGAATATGACAACACGCAGAACAATGCCAACCATGTGCATACCACCATTCGCGATCTCAATGATGATTTTGCAGAAGATATTTTGCGGGAGCATTATGCAAAGGAACACAAATAACTAAAGGCAAATTCCACGCAAAGGCCGCAAAGAATACAGGCTCTTTAACTTTGCGTTCTTTGCGTGCAAGAAAAATTCCATATGAATCTCTTACAAAGTATCCACCACATCGCCATCATCTGTTCCGACTACAAAGTCTCCAAAAAATTTTATGTTGAAATTTTAGGTTTAAAAATCTTAGCCGAGCATTATCGTGCAGAACGACAATCGTATAAGTTAGATCTGGCGTTGAATGATCAGTATGTAATCGAGTTGTTTTCTTTTCCTGATCCGCCCAAGCGAACAAGCAAACCTGAAGCTGCTGGTCTTCGACATTTGGCATTCGCTGTAAATGATCTTGAAAAAGCTATTCAGCATCTTAAAGAAAATGGTGTTGAAAGCGAACCTATTCGGGTGGACGAATTTACCGGCAAACGCTTCACGTTCTTTTCAGATCCGGATGGTTTGCCATTGGAGTTTTATGAGGAGTAGGTCTTAAGATTACGAAAGACTTAAGATCCCCTTTTCCTTAGATTCCAGAATAGATTGTCCCATCAAATATTCATCTACAGCACGTGCTGCTTCACGCCCTTCACTAATAGCCCACACCACCAGCGACTGACCTCTGCGCATATCTCCTGCGGTAAAAATGGATTCTATCGAAGTTTGATAGCGTGTGGCTTTTACGTTTCCACGTTCATCATAATCTATACCCAGGCGATCGAGCAAACCATTATGTTGTGGATACATGAATCCCATCGCCAACAGAGCAAGCTCACATGGAATAACTTTCTCAGTTCCCGGTATTTCACTAAAGCCGGGAGCCTTGCCTGGCTCCGCTTTCTTTATTTCTACTTCGGCTATTTTCAATGCTTTCAAGTTGCCTTGCTCGTCACCTATAAATTCTTTGGTAACAATAGACCATTGACGGTCACATCCCTCTTCATGTGAAGTAGAGATGCGCAAGATCATCGGCCAGCTAGGCCAGGGCATCGTTTCTGTTCTGTCCTTGGGTGGCTTGGATAGGATTTCAATTTGTGTTACTGACTTCGCACCATGACGATTCGATGTGCCCACACAATCTGAACCCGTATCACCTCCACCAATCACGACTACATTTTTTCCAGTGGCCCAGATTTCTTCTACGTTTACTTTCTTGCCTCCTACCCTGCGGTTCTGTTGTGTAAGAAAATCCATCGCAAAATGAACGCCTTTAAGATTTCTTCCGGGTATCGGTAAATCGCGAGGCACGGTGGAGCCTCCACATAATAAGATGGAATCAAAATCTTCTTTCAACTGCTCTATGGATAAGGTCTCTCCCACATTTACATTGGTCTGAAACTTCACGCCTTCTTCCATCATCAAATTGATTCTGCGATCGAGTATTTGCTTATCTAATTTGAAGTCGGGTATTCCATAGCGCAGCAATCCACCTATTTCATCGGATCGTTCAAACACCGTAACGAAATGACCGGCATAATTCAATTGTGCTGCTGCTGCCAATCCCGAAGGACCAGAACCGACAATAGCAATTTTTTTATTTGTGCGCATTGCCGGAATTCTTGGTTTTGCATAACCATCCTGAAATGCTTTTTCAATAATTGATTTCTCAATGTATTCTATCGCGACTGCAGGCTTGTTGATACCCAGTACGCATGAAGCTTCGCAAGGTGCAGGGCAAATGCGACCAGTGAACTCAGGGAAGTTGTTGGTTGAAATTAAAATCTCATAGGCCAGCTTCCAGTTGTTTTGATACACTGCATCGTTAAACTCAGGAATGATATTACCCAGCGGGCATCCATGATGACAAAATGGAACGCCACAATCCATGCAGCGTGAAGCTTGTTTCAGTGTGATCGATTCATCAATCACCGCGTCCACTTCATTATAGTCGCTAATGCGTTTTTTTGGATCACGCTTTTTTGGAAGCTCTCTGTCCTGCTCTAAAAATCCTGTTGGTTTTCCCATTTCTTAATTTGCTTCAGGCTCCAAGCTTCAGGCAACAAGCTTGAAGCTTGGAGCTGGTAGCTTGCAGCTAATTATTAGTTTGATGAAAATTTAAAATCAGTATTGCCTACTGATGATTTCAATGCTGAGGCTTTCTTTTCTGCTTTACGTTTTTCGAGCACGGCTTTGTAATCAATTGGCATTACTTTGATAAAACTCTTATACGCTGTTGGCCAATAACTCAGCACGTGTGCAGCAAGCTCACTATTTGTAAATTTCTGATGTGACTCAATCATTTCGCGAAGAAATTTTTCATCTTCTTCATCCAGTGTATCGAGCATCACCATTTCCATGTTGCAGTTCTTCACGAAAGTCTTGTTCACGTCCCACACATAGGCAACTCCACCACTCATACCGGCAGCAAAGTTTCTGCCTGTGTCTCCTAACACCACAACTGTTCCTCCCGTCATGTATTCGCAACCGTGATCGCCCACACCTTCTACTACTACTTTCACACCTGAGTTACGAACAGCAAAACGCTCACCGGCCATACCTCCGATAAAAGCTTCGCCTGATGTGGCCCCAAAAAAAGCTACGTTACCGGCAATGCTATTCTTGGATGAATTGAATGTTGCTTGTGGCGAAGGATAAAGAATAAGTTTCCCTCCGGATAGTCCTTTGCCGAAGTAATCATTCGCATCCCCTTCCAGTTCGAAGGTAACGCCACCTGTTACGAAAGCACCAAAACTTTGTCCTGCAGTTCCAGTGAATTTCACATGCACGGTATCTTCCGGTAATCCAGGACCGAGATAAATTTTTGAAATCTCATTGGAGAGCATCGCACCAACAGCACGATCCTGGTTTGTGATTTTATACTCCCCCTGAACATGTACTCCATCTTTGAGTGCAGGCTTTGCGAGCGTGAGCAATTTTCTATCTAAGACTTCGGCAATGCCATGATCTTGTTCTTCTTGTTTAAACAGTGCCGTGTCTAAACTCATTGGCTCTTTGAAGAGTAATGATGACAAATCAAGATTCTGATATTTCCAATGATTGTCGATGTTGCGTAGCTCTAAACGATCGGCCTGACCAACCATTTCATTCACAGTACGGAAACCAAGTTCCGCCATAATTTCACGAAGCTCTTCCGCTAAGAATGTGAAAAGATTTACTACATATTCCGGCTTACCGGTAAAGAGCGCTCGCAATTCTTTGTTCTGCGTAGCCACACCAACAGGGCACGTATTCAAGTGACACTTGCGCATCATAATGCAACCTGTTGTTACCAATGCAGCGGTTGCCACGCCCCACTCTTCCGCGCCAAGCAATGCCGCAATCGCTAAATCGCGACCGGTACGAATCTGTCCATCGGTTTGTAACACTACGCGACCGCGCAGTTTATTTCTTACTAAGGTCTGATGCGCTTCCGCTAATCCCAACTCCCAA
>JAYVTC010000068.1:0-23633 GCA_043774745.1 Cyclobacteriaceae bacterium
ATGATTACTTCCGGGTTGAAAAACTTCATACTGACCGATATTTCCAAACTGACTAAAGAAGTGTTGATTGAAGATGCAATAAACCACCTCAGTGCTTTCTAAATGATCCCATTTGTATGGTATGAGTGGATTTGAAAAAGACAAAGCCTGTTTCTTCACTTCAATCACCTGGTCTGCATAATACACGATGCTATTGCCCTCCACCAACATGACTTTGTAAAAATCCCGTCTGCGGTAAGGAATTGATTCCGGCTTGCTCTCTTCTGAAATTCGGAGTTTGAAAATATTGAAATGGCCAATGTCATTCCGGATATTTTCCGGAAGCCAATCAAACTTTCTTTTGTAGAACTCCTCTAGTGTTTCGATCTTATCCATGTCCACAAATTTTAAATTTTGATGCAGCTCATTTAATTTTCATGCCGGGTGTCAATGGAGTTGTGTCAACCAACTCCAACAATTTCACCATATCCTTCGTGCCATTCTTGTACTTCAAAAAATGAGGCGTCTTTATATGAGCCTCATAGGCGGCTGCACTGGCATAAATCTCCAGTATGGTAATGTGGGTAGGATTATTCTTTTCAGCCACTGCATATAATGTGAGCACACCGGGTTCCACACGCACTGCTGTTTCTATTCCTTCTTTTAAAAGAGCATTGTACGTTTCAAGTTGGGCAGAATCGATCACCAGTTTTGCAAGCCTCACAATCTGACCCTGTTCTTGTGCCGCTGCGAAATCAGAATTAAAGATTGCCAGCATACATATTAAACTGAATACTCCTGTTTTCATACTTGATCTTGATTTGGATGTTTTCAATACAATCAATTCCTTTTTACTGTGAAATTTCTATCGAACGTATACACCAGGCTCACATTCCAATCAAAATCCTTAGAGGCTATGTCTGACTGAATTGCCTTGTTCACAATGCTTGAAATGGTAAATGGAAAATCCCTCACACCAAAGGTGGTGGTTGCATTCACATAAAAACCATCATCAGCATCTACCTTCAGGTAAAATACCTGTGGGCTAAAACTGAAATACGTTTTTCCAACCAATTTGATTTTAGTGAAGTTACCTTGCAACGCCAGAAAATTGGTATTCTGTGGTCCACTGTTTTGAAAAGCATGGCCGCGCAAATAATAAAAACCTACACTGATGTTGTCCTTGATTTTATATGTAGGTATAATCTCCGCTGCCAGAAATCTTCGGGTTACTGATAAGCTGTCTTCAATTCCGTTTATAGTAACAGGCAGCGTTACAAAATTCAATCCTGGCAGGTGACCGCCAAAAGTCAACTGAAATTTTGGTTTTATGATCGCCTTGTATCGATAGATAAAAATAAATGACCATGGGCGACCTTCCAGTGCATAACGAAACTGTGGCTCAAAGCTCATGCGTTTGTTACCCATGCGCATATCTAAGAAAGCGGCAGGATCGCCCAGCGTAAATGCCGGCACGAGAGAGAAACCGTTGTTGGTTACACTCATATCAGCATGAAAATAGAAAGTGCTATCCTTTCCCTGACTAAACGCCTTGAAATTTGTGCTTAATAAAGCAATGATCGCAGCTATCCATAATGAAGATAGCCTGTTTGGGTTTAAGTGCATGGCTTACTTAGGTTGAATATTTATGCAAATAACACAGTTAACTATTCACAAAATAAATAAATTTCAAAGCAATACTTACGAAATTCAAACAATGCAGACTTGAACTGGCCGTGAGCACAGAACGCGATCTTCACGCGCGGCTGCCTATTGCAATGAAAGAATAGGATCAAAAAGCAAATGGACTTTTTAGGGCTAAATTCTACGGAATGGATTAAAAAAATAGCGCACTACTTTTGGCAGCACGCTAAGACTATTCCAGTCAGTTGAGTTACACTGTTTACAGGGCAACCCTTCGGATCTTTTCATTTAATTCATCCCTGGCTGCTTCATTACAAATCCGGCTTTCGCTTTTTCCTGATCAACAATTTTCTTTACATCTTCCAGTAATTTTTTAGCATCATACACGATACCATCTTTCACGGTATACGTGATGCCACCCACACGCTTCACGGTGTTATCCTCCATTAACTTAATTGCGCCCATGCCATTCAGTGCCTGAAGATTTTCTAATGGGTTTACATCGGTGATCGCAAAGTCAGCAAGCTTACCAATTTCAACGGAGCCAATTTCCTTATCCATGCCCAATGCCTGCGCGCCATATAACGTAGCGGAGCGAATAACTTCCAACGGATGAAATCCAGCTTCACGCAACAACTCCATTTCTCGCACAAAAGCAAACCCATATAATTGAAAAATAAATCCTGAGTCGGTGCCCACAGTTACTCTGCCACCACGATTTTTATATTCGTTCACGAAGGTCATCCACAACTGGTAGTTTTCTTTCCAGGCAACTTCCTGTTCTGTGCCCCATGAGAACCAATATGATCCGTGCGCTATTCGGCTTGGTTGATAAAATGCCCACAACTGTGGAAGTGTGTATACTTCATGCCACTCTTGTCTGCGTGCCTTATGCAAATCGCGTGAAGCTTCGTAGATATTAAAGGTTGGATCAAGTGTGAAATTAAATTTCAGCAATGAATCCATCAATGCATTCCACTTGGGTGAGAAAGGGGCAGCTGCTTGCTTCCAAAGTTTACCGGCTTCTTCAAAACGATGTTGTTCGTTGGAGTAGTTATATGTTAAAGGATAATCCTGAACTGTATTATTTTCCAGCATGGCTTCTGGTAAACCATACCAATGTTCCATGGAAGTCATGCCGGCACGTGCTGAGTGAAACACATTCCAGCGGGCAACTCCTAACTGTGCATGATGACTGGTTGATCTCAAACCTATTCTTTTATTTTCACGAATGGCAGCGTCCATAATTTCAGGAGCAGAGCCAAAGAATTTAATTCCATCGGCACCTTTCAATTTATTTTCATTCACCCAGGCACGCGCTTGCTCCGGTGTACGAATAGGTTCTTTCGCTCCAGCGCCAAAAGTTACATACGCTTTGATGCGTGGTGCCGTGATCAGATTTTTTTCACTCTTTGCTTTTTCATCGAGCACCCAATCCACACCGTTGCCAGAGCCGGGCTCTTTTATTGTGGTCACACCATGTGCCATCCAAAGCTTAAATACATATTCTGCAATGGGTGCCTGGTTGCCACCGATATGTGCGTGCATATCCACAAAGCCTGGCATCAGATACATGCCTTCGCAATTGAGTTCTTTGCCACCTGCTTCCAACTTAGCTCGGTTAGAGGTGTTTGCCATGCCTGGAGTGGGAAGGCCAATGCTTACAATATTTACAATGCGGTTTTGTTTTACCACAATATCAACAGGACCTACCGGAGGTGCACCGGTGCCATCAATCAGCATAACTCCGCGAATGATTAATTGTGTATAAGGGCCATCGCCTTCTTTTACTTCTGGTGCTTTTGCAACTTGTGCAAGCAGCCCAGTGGATACGAAAAGACTAAAAATCAGGAATATCTTTCTCATGGGTTAGAAATTAGATTCGGAAAGTAAGTATTTTCAAAATGCAAAACTATGAAGGTGATGAAAGGCCAGATAAAGCAAGGATAAAAGGCAAATGAGAAAATCAGTAATTATTGTGATGGCGCTTATCATACTGATTGGCGTTGGAACAGGAGTATGGTACTTTTTATTCAGCAAGCCCATCAGGCCGCAAGAACCGGCTAGGTCTACATTGGACTCTACGCTGATAGTGCCGGTGTCTTCCATCCGAATCCCTATTGAATTTCAATTGAAAGACCTGGAGAAAATGGTGAACAATAAATTGAAGGGAATATTTATTAAAGAGTGGATTGCCGTTGGTGATAAGAAGAGGGACAGCATTTATTTGGAGTTGGAGCGCACCAACCCGATCCGTTTTGCGTGGATACCTGGAGAGATATCAGCAAAAGTTCCTTTGCGGATCAGCTTTCTATTTAAGAAGAAGGCGGTTGGCATTCGCATACAGAACGAAAAACCAATTGTAGCAGAAGTGATTCTTCACTTGAAATCAAAAATTCATCTCGATGAGCACTGGGGAATAAATTCCAACACAACATTAGAAGGAATAGTATGGGAGATGGAACCATCCATTAAGATTGCTTTTGTTAACGTTAACCTGCGCAAGATTGCTGATAACTATCTTGAAAAGAATCAAAGCAAAATAACGCACAAGTTTGATTCCCTTTCACACGAACTGCTCGACACCCGAAAAGTAGTTGAGAAGATTTGGAATGATATTCAGCAGCCGATCATCCTAAAGAAGACAAAGCCGCAGATAGGATTATCAGCACATGCAGAAGAATTGATGTTGCGATGGAACACCAATCCACGTGGAAATATTACGGGAATGGTTACACTGAAAGCGAAAGTTTATTCCTGGTTTGAAGAACCTGAAGCCTATGAGATAGCTCCGCTTCCCAAACATAAATATGCCGAAAAAGCAGATGAGTCACTCGACTTATATGTGATGGCAAAACTTCCTTATGATAAATTGAATAACCTTACGAATAAAAAAATTGAGACGATCTCGTATACCTATGAATCTTATACTATTGGCATTCGCGATGCAGAGTTCTACGGAAGTGAACAAGAGTTAGCACTAATGATGCGTGTAAAAGGAGCGTTGAGAGGAAAAGTGTATTTAAGGGCCAAACCTTATTTCGATACACTCACGCAAGTGGTGGGCTTAAGAAATCTTCGCTACGATTTGAATACCGAAGAGGCATTACTCAACACAGCCGACTGGATGCTTCATGATAAACTCATTTCCATTCTCGCTGACACCGTGAAAAAAGATATCACCGAAGAATTAAATGGCTTACCAAAATTGATTGAGCAAGGGGTGGCTAAAGGAAAGTCGGGACAAAAGATGACACTTACTATCGACTCATTAGCGGTCACTTCTTATGCATCATTAATCACACGGAGGGATATTCAATGGATATTCAGGGCCCGTGGAAAAGCGGGAATAACATTGGATAAGAATATTCTGGAAGGGAAAAATCAAAAAAAGAAGCCTTTAAAAAAGAAGTGAGGGTTGAAATTGACCTATAGAAAACGATTTCAGTAATTTTTTATAGACAATAGGCATTTCTTAAACCCATTTAGTCGAAATTTGGTGCGAATCTACCCATTCACCAATCATGAGCCGACCTAAAACCCGCTGGATCGTCATTTTCGCGATTCTGGTAATCCTTCAATTCCTTGTATTGTTCAATTCGGAAAACCCAATCAGCGATGCAGCCGACACCATCGATAAGGCCGACACAGCCTGGATGCTGGTGGCTACAGCATTTGTGCTTTTTATGACACCCGGCTTGTCATTCTTTTATGGCGGCATGGTGAGTTTTAAAAATGTGATTTCTACTATGCTGCAAAGTTTCATAGCATTGGGTGTAATTAGTTTGCTTTGGTATCTCGTAGGATTCAGTTTAGCCTTTGGCGATAGCATTGGTGGATTTATTGGAGATCCAAGAACTTTCTTTGCATTTAAAAATGTAGGTCTCAATCCACATCCTGCTTTTTCACCTACGTTTCCATTTCTGTTGTTTGCTTTATTTCAATTGAAGTTCGCCATCATCACACCGGCATTGATCACCGGCAGTTTTGCAGAGCGTGTGAAGTTTACTTCTTATTTAATTTTCATGTGCCTGTTTTCGTTATTGATTTATTGCCCGCTCGCACACTGGACCTGGCACCCCGATGGATTTTTAAGACAGTGGGGTGTATTGGATTTTGCCGGAGGCACTGTCGTACACATGTCGGCAGGTTTTGCTGCTCTTGCCGGAGCCTACATACTTGGCAAGCGCGAGAACAAAGATCATCATCCCGCGAATATTCCATTCATCATTTTAGGCACAGGCATGTTGTGGTTTGGTTGGTTTGGTTTCAACTCTGGCTCTGCACTAGCTGCGAATGGTTTGGCGGTACAGGCATTTGGAACAACCAACATGGCATCGGCTTCGGCCATGATTACCTGGGTGATGTTTGATGCCTTGGTAGGCAGAAAAATTTCCGCGATGGGTGCGTGCATAGGCGCTGTGGTTGGATTAGTGGCCATCACACCGGCAGCGGGATTTGTCAATTTAGGTCAGAGTGTATTCATCGGTTTCATTGCCGCGATTGTAAGTAACCTTGCCGTGTATTACAAACAAAAGACATCACTTGATGATACGCTCGATGTGTTTCCTTGTCATGGATTGGGCGGTATCACCGGCATGATTTTAACAGCGGTGTTTGCCAAAGATGTTGGACTTGTATATGGTCAATACGAGACGTTCATGTATCACATCATCGCGTTGGTAATTGTAGGAGTATTTACTTTTGTTGGCTCGTATTTGATTTTTAAAATCACCAGTATGATCACCTACATGCGCGTATCTCCGGATGATGAGCGCTTAGGTCTTGACTTAAGCCAGCATGCTGAAACGATGGAGGCAACCAGGTAAAAGGTAAATTGAAACTCCCTTCATTTTATCTTAGCTGAAGAGTGAATCGGGATGGATTCAATAGCGGATTAGCCTTTGTTTTTAGAATCCTCATTCCATATCTTAACCGGAATTTATTCCTGCATGAGGTTTCTCTTTTTTATTTTCCTATTGGTATGTATTAATTCTTTTGGCCAATCTTTCAGAAAAGACCAGGGCAGAAGTTTTGGCATTGGTGTGCAAGCGTTTGAACCCACCGGTTTAAACCTGCAAGTCTTTCGGGGAATTTTTAATGATAATAATTCCTCTTTGGCGACAATGGGAGTTTGGGAATTAGGTGTGGGTAAGGAAAACATGCTTGAACTCGCAGATGATAAAGTGTATGCCGGAGGAAATTGGGTAAAGGGAGGATTAAGATTCGATCTTAATTATCTGCACCCGATACTCTCTATCCATAAACCATTTGTATTTCAAACTTATGTTGGCGCAGGACTCCAGACAGGAACGAGGCTGTATAACACTTCTGAAGGTGAGCAGTCAAATTTTGCCACTGGAGCTAATTTAATGGTGAGAATAGAATATGTTACCCATGGTATTGACCTGGGCCGCGCGGTTTGGTTTTTTAGTGTTTATGGAGATATCAAATATCACACAGACTTTACGGAAGGCTTTGATTATGTAAGCCCTGTAGTGGGCATGAGGTTAAGAAGAGGTAGATAAAAAAGTTTGATTCAGTTTTAATAAATTTTAATGTATGAAAGTTGTTATTTTTTTTCTCTTGTTGATCCCTGTGATCGCATTTAGTCAGAAGACTAAAGAGGATG
The DNA here is from genome assembly GCA_043774745.1 of Cyclobacteriaceae bacterium. Classification (GTDB taxonomy): domain Bacteria; phylum Bacteroidota; class Bacteroidia; order Cytophagales; family Cyclobacteriaceae; genus ELB16-189. The sequence goes on from JAYVTC010000068.1 coordinate 7,256, forward strand.
TTGTTAAGTCCATTGATGCAGGCTATGATAGATACACATCTATAGCAAAAAAAATCTGGGAGTTTGCGGAAGTAGGTTATCGGGAAACAAAAAGTTCAGCCCTCTTGCAAGAAGCCCTTAGTCAGGCAGGATTTAAAGTCGAAAAAGATGTGGCAGGTATGCCCACTGCTTTTATAGCAACGTATGGCTCAGGCAAACCTGTAATCGGAATATTAGGTGAGTTTGATGCGCTGCCCGGTGTTTCGCAAGATGCAGTGCCGGAAATTAAAAAGGTTGAAGGTCGTCCTGCTGGCCATGCGTGTGGTCATCATCTTTTTGGAACAGCATCATCCGCTGCAGCGATTGCAGTAAAAGATTGGCTCATCGCAAACAAGAAGCAAGGCACCATTCGCTTTTATGGAACTCCCGCGGAAGAAGGCGGTTCAGGAAAAGTGTACATGGTGCGTGAAGGATTATTCAACGATGTGGATGTTGTATTTCATTGGCATCCGGGTGCACAAAACAACGCAAGTGCTGGAAGTTCGCTGGCAAATAAAACAGGCAAATTTCGTTTTTATGGGATTGCTGCACACGCGGCTGCATCGCCAGAGCGAGGACGTTCTGCTCTTGATGGCGTTGAAGCCATGAATGACATGGTGAATATGATGCGCGAACATATTACACAAGAGTCACGCATTCATTATGTGATTACCCGTGGGGGCGAAGCACCTAATGTTGTTCCCGCTTTCGCGGAAGTATATTATTATGTGCGTCATCCAAAGCGCACCGAAGTAAAGGATATGTGGGAACGTCTTACACGAGCAGCACAAGGCGCAGCACTTGGCACCGATACGAAGGTGGAGTGGGAGATTACCGGTGGTGTATATGATTTATTACCCAATGAGACTTTATCAAAAGTGATGGATGCGAACTTGCGCGCTGTAGGTGGATATACCTATACTCCAGATGAGAAAGTGTTTGCTGAAAAAATTCAAACCACATTTACTTCTGCTGCTCCGGCATTGATAACAACGAACGCAATAAGTGAATTTAAAATTTTAGATGGTTCGGGTTTTGGTTCTACTGATGTAGGTGACGTAAGCTGGGTAGTGCCTACCGCTGGACTCTCCACCGCTACATGGGTTCCCGGCACGGCCGCTCATAGTTGGCAAGCGGTGGCGGCTGGGGGCACATCCATTGGCAATAAGGGCATGATGATGGCAGCGAAGACGATGGCTCTTTCTATCATTGATGTGTTTTCAAATCCTGCCACGATTGATGCCGCATGGAAAGAATTGAAAAAGCGCACCGGAGAAAATTTTAAATACGAATCCTTGATTGGCACTCGGCCTCCGGCATTGAATTATCGAGATTGAGGTAACTATTGGTTAAGCAGCTTACTGACTTCATTAAAAAATTTGTCAGGGTCTTGCCAAAAGTTACGGCTGTACACACGCACGAAAGGCCAGTTCTTAAGTTCGAGCAGTTGAGATGTTAACGCGTGATCTGCTTTTACAGAAGGACTTTGAAAATACAAATTATCATCCGTGAAGAGGGCGCCTATATGGTGCTCTCCTTTTTTTACTGTAAAGTCAAAGTAAGGGAAACGATTTTCTTCCAGCTGATACTCAGGCCATTTTTTTGATATCCATTTTTTTATTTCTTCTTTCAGGTATGCAGCAGTTTTCTTTTGATTCAAGCGTGGGGCATCTACCGTATCGTTTCCTTTTGAAGTATCCAATACAAATTGCAAATAGCTTTTGAGAAGTTTGGGCCCGGCATTCACGGTGTCTTCTACTTTCAATTGATCAGGCCACAAGCTGGTGACAACAATAATTTTTTCACGTGCACGGCTCACCGCCACATTCAACCGATTTTCTCCACCGGCTACATTGAGACTTCCAAACTGGGCATTTACTTTTCCTTTTTTATCGGGAGCGTATCCAACAGAAAAAATAACAATATCACGTTCATCACCCTGCACGTTTTCAATGTTCTTCACAAATAGACTTTCAGGAACAAGTTGCCCCGCTTCACGAAACGTATCCTCAATCATATCCAACACAAGCGCTTGCTGCGGTGCATTAAATGTCACAACGCCAATTTCCAGTGACGGATTCACTTTTGTCAAATCCAAAACTTTTGTGGCAACATGAATTGCTTCTAACAGATTTGTATTGTTTTCCCAAACGCCTTCAATTTTTTCATAGCTCAATGCAGGCTCAGCTTTATTGAGGGCATTCAAGTCGGGCAAGAACTGCAAATTCCCCTTATAAAAATGTCGATTTGAAAAATCAATCAGTTGCGTTGACTTACTTCTATAGTGTCCGCGCAACTGAGTGTTCATCAGATATCGTTCTGCCAGTTCAAGCAGTGAGTCAACTTCCGAATCAGGATGATTATCTTCTTCATCCTGCCAGCGTGATTGATAAAAATCGCCCGGCCGCAATTGCATGGCATCTCCTGCAATAATGGCTTGCTTGCCACGATAGAGTGATGGTATGCCGCGCTCTGCAAAACATTGAGAGGCTTCGTCAAAGATCACCAGATCAAACAAATCCGCCATCGGAAAAATAGCGGAGACCGATTCCGGGGAGGCAAGCCAGCAGGGAACAAGCTTAAAGATCTCCTCTTCGAATTCGCCAACCAGTTTTCGTATCGGCCAGATCTTTTTCTTTTTTGTTACCTGGTGAAGTAAGTCGCGATAAGTGACACGGTTATTAAGCCGGTTGAATTTCAATTCGTCTACTACTTTTTCCCGTGCCCGCAACAATACAATTTCTTCGCTGATATTTTGTTTTTCCCTAAGCAGGTCTCGAAGTTCATTCTCCAGTAGCGAAATTTTTCCAGACGAAACAATCCTCAGTTCCGGATGCTTCACTTCAAGATGATCTATCCACGCTATGCTCAGGCTATTTAGAAAAAGAGGTTTTATTTTCTCTTCTTCCCAATTCTGGGTGTGATCATGCAATCTGTTGATGACAGACTTCTCATCAGCGGTGAGGCTTTCACTCAGTGTATCGAAATCACACAAGGCATCGAAATCCTGCCTTAATGATTGATTGAGTTTTTGTGCTTCATCAGGCGTTTGTGTGATTAACTTAATTTGAATTGGGGTCAGATAGTTAATCCACCTTATTTTATGTTCGTGAATCTGGTTAAGGATCGTGTATAGTATGCTGACCTTATCGAAAAAATCTTTTAATGAATGCGATGTTGGGTCGATGAATGTTTTAATCCATCGCAGCTCACTAAAATTAAGTTTTGCATTGAGTGCGAAATGCTGGTTGGCAAACCAAACGATATAATCCTTTTGCACCAGCGACTCTGGTATTTCATGAAGCCAGTTCTTAGCGCGTATTTTGGAGAGGTGATGTTCAAGGTTAAGCCTGTTGTCTAACTTTTTTTCAAGTGTGTTAAATCCAATTTTTGTGTCCGTCAGCCCATGGGCCACCAGGGTTCGTTTAATCAGAAATTTATCTTTTGAAAACAGTTCCCATCGGATCAGACCAAACAAACTCTTTCTCGATTTCATGCTTCGGTACAACGCCTTTTGCAGAACACCCAGTTGGCTGGTGGCACTGTGAGCCTCAGGTCCTTCTCCCTCAAAGCAATTCATGATATTCTTTTCAACATTCGAGAGCCACAAAGAACTTGTTTCTTCATCCTGCTCCGAAACCATCTTTTGAAAAGACAGATAAACTTTCTCGTTTTTGAGTAAAGTCTTCATGTCGTTAGCTGATTGTTCTTTTTCTAATAGACCCTCACATTGTTCCCAATCTAACGTGGTGTTTAGTGTTGATTGAAGTTGATCGCTGATTTGTGTAAACAGATTCGTTACGTCTTCAACCGCTTTGCTAATTAAAGTTAAGTCACCCGATGAAAATGTGGAGAAGGATCTCCGGTCTTTCCATGCATAATCCTGAGCTTTAAATTTTTTCGCATGATGCAAATAGGTTTTTAATTTGCGCAGAAAGATGGATAGCTCATCAAATTTGAAAAGCGAGAATTCTTGTTTTAATGATATTACTTCTTCTGTGGGATTGGATTGAAGGTACAGTTCTCTGATACTGGCACCACACTCTGTTTCATCAAAGAGGCTTTCTTTAAATGTGTCAAGTTCTTCGATTATAGAATCTATCCGATGGCATGCTCTGGTGAACTGTCGTTCCAATTGAATAGCATCAAGACTGATGTTTTTTGTTTTATACTCATCTACTTTCTCAATCTGTGTCGCTAATTTTTCATAAATATCCTTGCGGTCATTTTTAAAATCATGCACCAGTGCCAGGTATTGACTGAGTTGATGCGTTTTCATTCGGTTGTAAACCACATCCAGGGCGGCACGTTTTTGACACACCACCAGCACACGCTTACCTGATGCCATAGCATCGCTGATCAGGTTGCAAATGAGTTGCGACTTGCCTGTTCCGGGTGGTCCCTGCACCACTAATGAGTGTCCAAGCTTTACGGCTTTTAATGCATTTTCTTGCCAAATATCCTGCGGGAATACCGTGAACATTTTCTCTTCTTTCACCAAGGCATGAAAGTTTTGAGATTCTGGTATTTCATGAGTTGACGTGCGTTGATAGAAAAATTCTTCCAGATCCTGAACATTACTTTCCTCGATCAAATGCATGTAATCAGGCACCAGGTAGGAACCTGCCTGAGGAAAAATGCCTAAGATGGCATTGGGAAATAATTTCAGTTCACCATTTTTTACTCCTTCTTCAAACTCTTCTCTTTTGTAGTTTATAAAAGGCACTAACTCATCCTGATAGTTGTCTGGATTAAAGTTGATTTCTAATTGACTTTTCTTCAATAGCTCATACAACCAGGTGCGAAAGGTTATACTTTCTCTATCGGCATCTTCAAAGGTTTCTTCAATTAATGGTTCATTCGCCTTTATCTTATTGTAAAAAGAATAGGCTAATAGAAATGACTTATTGAATGTTATGCCAGCATCTTTTCGTGGTTGTAACACCCATTGATTGCCTATCGCAGTAAGCGTAACCGGAAAGAATAACAGGGGACATCTTACCAACGTACCATCATTAAATTTCCCCTGAACAAATGGCCACCCTACGTGTAAGTCTTTCGAACCACGTTCTTCGAATATGAACTGATCAATGCGCTTAAGTTTTTTTAGTTTTGTACTTCCCTCATTAGAGGCCTCCATTCTGGAGTCAAGCAAGGGACAAATAGCTTTGAGCTTTTCCGCGATAAGTGCTTCTATAATAGTGAAAGCCTTCTCTCCATTCAATTGACTAAGCTCCTGCACGTCCAAAAATTGATCGCCAACCAAGCGGGGGAGAAAAATGGAGCGATTATTACCTGATAAATTAGTGAGCCTGCGCAGGTACGTGTGGAGTATTTTTTTTGTTAGATCAGGGCGGTTCACTCTATGGATTTAAAGAAAGATAAGGTTTTATTTTTTCAAATGATGGCTTGTCAATGATGGCTATTTGAGTAAGGTCATCAATCGATTTAAAACTGCCGTGTTGAAAGCGATAAGCGGTAATGGCCTTCGCTATTGCGTACTTAATATAAGGATGTGCGGCAAACTCTTTTTCGGTAGCACTATTAATTTCAATCACTTTCGGTTTAAAATTTTCAGCAATAAACGTTTTCTTTTTTAGTTCACGGATCACGGCCGTGTCAAGTCCATAAACTTCCGTTAGTTGATCGGAAGAAATAAAACCACCTAACCGATCACGGTATTTAATGATTCGAACTGACAGCTTACTTCCAATTCCATATACAGAAACGAATTGTGCAGAGTCTGCCAGGTTGAGATCGAATTTCTCTTTTACTAATTTTTTATAAGTTTCTGGTGCTGCTTTCTCTTCAAACTTTTTTAGAGGCTTTTCGACAGGCAATTCAATCCATGTATATAAGGTTGAATAGAGTGCTGTATCCATCCCATATAATTTCAGTAAATCAGATTTGATAATAAATTTGCCTCCCTTGTTGCGATAGTTTTCCAGTCGACTTGCCACATACGGTGTAAAGCCAAGGCTTACCAACTCTTCTTTCGAGGCGGTATTGGGATTGAAAGCAAACAGAGGGATGGGTGCATTAGCTTTAGTTATGCTGTCTTTATGCTCTCGTTCTTTCCATGTGGCAAGTAAACTATCTAATTCTTTTTTCTCCTGGCTGTAATCTTTCTGTTTATGTGTGAAGAAGGCTTTGTAGGTGGGAACAATAAAAATGATTAGAAACATTAGCGGCAAAAGCACAAGAAACGCGTTGGTCTCATTTCGCGAGAAACCAAAAAATGCGCGTACCCATGATCTGATCCGATTCATAATTTGAAATTAGTAGTATGTTGGTTAATACTTTCCTTTATCGATTTACGGAATGCGGATTCAATTAAGGAAAGATTGGATGCGAATTTTTGATTCACTTCAATTTCAACTCCAGTGTAAATGTCATCCTTGTATTTTTTTCGTAACCATGTGGTGATTCCATCATCGGTGCCTTTATAAGGTTCATTAAAGCGAATTAGATATTCCGGAAGATTATGTTGTAGATTTTCTTTTAGCATGTTACTGAATGATGCTTCGGAATCCAGCGAGGGATCGAATAAAATTCCGATGTCTACTTTTCGTTCCTGATTATCCCAAATGGGTGTGAATGAATGGATGGAAAGATGCAAGACCGGTTTGGATGCTCGCTCTATGACTGACTGAACCTGGTCGCGATAGGGTTTATAAATTTCCTGAATTAGTTTTGCTTTTATTTCTTCTGTTACCGATGATGTGAAATCTGAAAAAAGTTGAACGCTATCTAGTGAGCGATTGGCTTCAATAAGTAGCCTTGTTGTTAAACATCCGAATACCGGTGCATCCAATTGTTTTGAAAGATAATTGGCAAGCGGCCATGCGCCAGGATCCCAGCCACGGTGAGATTGAAGTACTTCCTCTTGATTTTCAAATAATGACTTATATTCATCCGGCACATAGTTGCCAGCATGTTCGCACGTAAAGATGAGAGAATGTGTCATTCAAAACGTTGTTAGTGTACAAACAGTCTGTTTTCCGCCAGGCACCTACTCAGTGCTTTATAAATAGTCTTGATATGATTCGTGGATTGATCGTGATGTATAGCGCTGATGATTCGTTCGGAGAGAGAACCTTTGTCTAAGATGGTATGAATGACGGACTGCCATCTTTGTTCATATATTGTTTTGGCAGGCATTATGGTCAGAATATGTTTCCACAACTCTTTAACGGTGATGGGTGATGATAAGCCGAAGGCGGTAAGATAGGGTATATCATTAATAACGGTTTGTCTTCCGCTCACATTTACTTGGTCGAGCAACGTTGCGAGAGCATCAGTATCAATCTTCATTTGATCTTGAAGGTTGCAAAACTTTTCGTTGACAATTACCTTTAGTAATTCTACTACTAAATTCACAATGGATAAATCAGCGGCAGGGCATTCCTGAACATCCATGATCCGGATTTCGATGGAACCACGATCGAAACGGGCAATAGCACCCCGTGAGTTTACCCAAACCGGATCAAGAACATTTTCTAAATTGTATGGTGCAATATCCTTTTCGATTACTGAATAGATTTTATTCTGATATTCACGGTAAGTAAAAACCGCCTCTGGTATTACCGATCCGGTAATCGATGGAATTTTAGCTTGATTGGTTTTGTAGTACATTAATCGCGTATCAAGCATGCCAGAAAGTTTCTCATCCAGTATTGGAGAGCTTGCGCACAATGCTGGTAACAGTGGAAGTATTATGCGAACGGCCGCATGTAGTTTGGCAAATTCTTCGTCACCGGAAAAGGGAAGATTCAAATGCGTGCTTTGCAGGTTTGACCAACCGTGCCCGCTACAATCAAAGATCTTATTATAGAGTTCATATACTTCGTTGTTGTCATGAGGCCACAGCTTTGTTTCTTTGAAAGGATCCATAAAGGGATGTGCAGCAGATGGCAGGAGCATCGCATTCCATTCGTCAAGGATTGTATTGATTCTGGAAATATTTCTTGTGAATGCTTTTTCCAAAGCTTCCAGGTCACTTTCGGGATGTGTTGATTTAAGTTCGATGACATGCAACACCAGTTCGTTGGACCAGGTGACCATGCCATTTTCAAAATCACTTCCAATTTCTCCGAGTTCGTATTTTAATAAATCATCAGCATGGTGTTTTACTTGCAAGGTGTCTTTGTCTACCAGCATGTACTCCAACTCAATACCGTAGCCATGAAAAAGATGATAAGGAGATGTGTTCATTTTTGTGCTTTGATTCGGTTTAAAAATACTTCCATGATAATTTCGTAAAGGCGATCTTTTAAGATTTTATCTTCGATGCCTGCATCAATGTTGGGATTGTCGTTTACTTCGATCACATAAAACTTCCCATCAATTTCTTTCATGTCCACACCGTATAGTCCCTTGCCAATCAGCGAAGTAGCTTTGAGTGCAGTTTTTAATAATCCGGATGGTGCCTGGTCTATGGCGATTGATTCCACTTCTCCTTCATGTGTTTTGTCCTGCTTGTTCCAGTTCACAATCTGCCAATGTTTGGATGCCATGAAGTATTTGCATACGTAGATAACTTGCCCATCAATAATACCAACGCGCCAATCAAACGGTGTCGGAAGAAACTCTTGCGCTATCAGCAAGTCTGATTTTTCAAACATGCCTTCGCGAATGTTTCTAAATTCTTCCATCGAGTTGATTTTGAATACTCCTTTTGAAAACGCACCATCCGGTTGCTTGAGAATGAACGGAAAACTCATTTTTCCATCCAATGCATCACAGTTTTCTTCGGTGAGCACAATCGATGATGGGGTCAGTATTTTGTTGGCATTTAATAGTTCATGTAAATAGACCTTATTGGTACACTTTAAAATAGAATCGGGATCATCGATGACAACGAGTCCTAATGATTTCGCTTTTTTAGCAAATCGAAAGGTGTGATGGTTCACATTCGTTGTTTCGCGAATGAACAGCGCGTCATATTGAATTATCTGATCGAAATCATCTTTGGTAATAAACTCTGTATTGAACCCGGCTTCAATAGCAGCGCGATAAAATCGTTTTAAAGCACGGGCATCTGATGGCGGATTAGGATCAGTGGGGGCCACCAGAATAGCTAAATCATATTTCTTTTTATCGGGTCTGAATTCGCGTTTGCGTTGAAGATATTTTTCGAGAGACTGAATCAAAATGGGTCGATCGGCCTCGGGTGCTTCACCTAAGCTTAGAGGGCGAATGCTTTGCAACACCCATTTATTTTTTTTCGAAAAAACGGCTCGCAAGGAGGGGGCTTGTACTAATTGAAAAAGCTGTAGTGCCAAGCGGTTTAGAATTTCAGATTTCGCGTTACCAAAATAGATATTGAACTCTACACGATCATAGGGTTCATTCTTAAATGTATTTTGTATCAGTTCATCGAACTCCAGGGAGTCGTCACGCAAAATGGATGGAAACCGTAGATCCTGAATGGTTGAAACACCAGGAAGCACTTTATGCCCACGTGCTTCTGCTAAAAGGGAAACATAATAACCTTCGCTTTGGTATTGATATGATTTGCACAGGTTAATGACTTTTATATTCTTAACCTGGAAGTTTACTTCCGTGATGTACTTATCCGGAGAAATCACTTCTACATCATCCAGACTGAACTTCCATAGTTCCGGCTTTTCAACGACAATCAGTTTTGGCATGGATTACTTATTTGGTTCAAGAATCAAAATATTGGCATCATACGTAACAATGCCCAGCATAATACTATTGATGAGGCGATCAAAGTTGACGCCATAGTACTGACTATTCAACGGGTTTGAATTCATCGGATCAGCCAGATAGGCGGTATTGGTTGATTCATCATAACCATTAATGATAACAAAATGTCCTACGGGTTCACCGCGGATGCTGTCAAATTTATTGCTGGAAGGTATTTCGCGTTTGGTGCCATAGAGATAAGTGGCACTCAAGCCAGTGAGTATCGGTTTAGATTCCTTCAGGTATTTTTTAATGAGCTCACGATTCAATTCATTTTGAAATACTTTGCCACCGGCTTCTAGAAATTTAACATAGGCACGTGATGCCACCAGCAGTTTTTTTCTTTTAAACTTATAGCGCATTTGCTGTTTAAGAGAAGCAATGATTTTTTTGGTACTGTATTTAAACCACGAAGGATCAAAAACATTTAGATTATAGGTGTAGAGATGTGCTTTGTATCCGCGTTTGAGTGCATGATTGCCAAGCATCACGGCCAGCGTGCCTCCGGCTTTTAAACTTTTCACTTCGTTAATAACATCCTTTAACTCGATCGTATCCTGGTAGTATTGATAGATCGAATGCAGGCAGGTAGGGCCACAGGTCACTTCATCAGGTTGAGCTTTGATATCGCAATTTAGAAAAATGGCCTGGTGAGGAGTTGGCATATCAGAATAGTTTCGAAATGAAAAGGTCAAATACTTCTACTAAAATCAGGATGATGATAATCCATTCGAGTGTGTTGCTTTCACGCTGATTAGAAATTTCGCGAAACACACTCAGGTTGTCTTCAATGATACGAAGGGTATACTCGATTTCACTGAAACGTACACGCAGATCAAAGTGCTTCATCAGTCCCTTGTTTAACCGATCGAGATACTCATCATCCCAAACCAATTCTGGTGCATCGAAAATATAAATATTGTCTGCGATATCATTTTGTGTGTTCAGTGCTTTGCCAATGAATTTCAGCATGTTTCTGCGATTGATACTTAGCTTTCCTGTTGCCTCCAGCTGGTTGGTGAACCCCCGGATTTCAGTCAACAGATTTTCGGTCACCTCATGATAATGATCGAGCGCCACAGATTGAGCGATGTTAAGCATGGCAATCCGGATTACTTTCGAGTCTAATCGTTCTACCACGACTTGATTAAACTCAAACACCATCTCGCCTTCTTTCACTTCAATTTCATGATCATCGCGCATCCAGTTGGTGGATGGATTTTTCAACTGAGCCGAAATGGTTTTTATGGCTAACTTGATTTCTTCATCAGAGTGCCCGGAAAAAACAATGACTCCGTAATTGAAATAATATTGATACTTGTCTGGTCCGATACTATAAAAAAGTTCGGAAGAAGAATCAGCCAAAGGTTTCGGATCAAGAAAGTTTTTAATTCCCTTTAGATCTAACTGATTGGCTACGAGTAGAGCGGCAAGTTTTACCTTCTTTTCCATACCATTTATACCAAATTTAACCTTTAAATCATCCTTTGAAAATTTAATCCCAACGAAAAATTCTAATATTGTATCCTTTACTAATGACACATGAAAAAATTGATTTTAGTTCTTTTTAGTTGCCTTTTGATGGTGGAAAGTTTTGGTTGGGGCGCCACGGGGCATCGTGCTACCGGTATGATTGCTGAACAATACCTCAATGCAAAGGCCAGGAAAAGAATAAAACAGATTTTAGGACAGGAATCTTTGGCAATGGTAAGCACCTGGATGGATGAAATTCGGTCGGACTCTACCTATAATTATACAACCGACTGGCATTGGACCACCATTCCTGATGGAGGCAAGTATGAAGATGTAGAAACCAATCCAGATGGAAAAGTGGTGATGATGATTGAGAAGTTTACAAAGGAATTAAAATCAGGAACACTGACGCCCAAACAACAATCTGAATATTTGAAAATGCTTGTTCACATGGTAGGCGATATTCATCAGCCGTTGCATGTAGGTAAGCCCGGAGACCGTGGTGGCAATGAAGTAAAAGTGAAGTGGGCGGGAGGTGATTCTAATTTGCATCGTGTTTGGGACAGTGATATGATTGATGATACCAAATTAAGTTATACCGAGCTTACTCAGTCACTAGGGAAGCCAAGTGCCGAGACCGTAAAAAAATGGCAACAAGCTTCAGTCCGCGATTGGGCTAAAGAGTCAATGAGCCTTAGGCCTGCCGTGTATAATATTGGTAAAGGCAGTTTGGGTTATCGTTATTCGTATGTGAATCTTCCCTCCGTTCGTGAACGGATTTTACAGGCAGGCGTTCGCATTGCTGGATTACTCAATCAGATTTACGGAAAATAGCTTTGCCTTCTTTATGCCTTTGATTGGAATAAATTATCCTTTAAGATATTTTCTCCACCACCATTGAAACACGATCAATGCCCAAATGCGGGCATGTACGTCTTGCGGATTGGATGAAAATAACTGGCGCTTGAGTTTTTCTATTTCAGAATAATTAAAAATGCCCTGTTCGGTAATATTCTTTTCAGAAAGAAGATCATTGGCAATCAAGGACTTCATTTCTTTTCTAAACCATTTTAGCAGCGGAACTTCGAAACCTTTCTTCGGACGGTTGTATAGTTTTTCCGGAAGAATATCACGAAATGCATCCTGTAAAATTCGCTTGCGGATGGAGTTGGTAATTTTATAATCATCCGGAAGACTGAAAATAAAATCAACTATCTGGTAATCTAAAAAAGGAACACGCACTTCAAGGCTGTTGGCCATGCTCATTAAATCAACTTTAGTCAGCATGTCATTGGCAAGCACCAGGTTCATATCGGAAAGCAGAATATCATGGATACTTTCTTTTTCAGGGATGAAGTGAAGCAGTTCCTTTTTTCTGCTTTCATACTGTTGATGTTGAAGTTTTGCTTTGGCACTTTCCGATAACAATGCGTTTACTTCAGGTTCTTTAGCAAAGCCGGCCCATTGCCAATAACGTTCCTTGCTGTTTAGTTTCATCCCATCCGCAAAACGTTTGAACTGACGGAACTTATTGCTCAAAGAACTATTTCTGGATTGTGGCATCGCATTCCATAAAGGAGATAATGCGGATGCCATATTTTCCTTCCAACCACGGTGTATCATTCGGTGGAAGGCTGCATGCTTATTATAACCGGCAAGCATTTCATCGGCTCCGTCACCTGAAAGTGCGACAGTAGCATGTTTGCGTGTTTCTTTGCTTAAAATGTAAACGTTAATGGCTGATGAATCTGCAAAAGGCTCATCGATATAATCAAGTACGGAGTTCACATGAGCATAGAGATCATCATTGGTGAGAGAAAATACCGTGTGATTGGTTTTGAAGTGTTTAGCCACCAGGTTGGCATATTCTGTTTCGTCAAAGAACTTTTCATCACGAAAGCCGATGGAGAACGTGTGCAAGTCTGGTTTATGTTTACTTGCCAGCGCGGTGATCACTGAAGAGTCGAGACCACCGCTGAGAAAGGCGCCTAATGGAACATCGGCAACGAGCCTTCGTTGTACGGAGTCATCCAAAAGTGTTTTTAATTTTTCTTTTGTCTCTGGATAGGGGAGAGGCTCTGAAGATGGATTTGTTGGGATCGTATAATAGCAATGAATCTCCAATTTCTTGTAGCTGACTTTGAGATAGTGACCGGGCATTAATTTTTTCACGTGGGCGAAGATGGTATCCGGTGCAGGTATATAGTTTAGCTGGAGATAAGTAAAAAGAGAAGTGTAGTCGAGCTCTTTGTCTATGCCGTAGTGGATGATGGATTTCATCTCGGAGGCAAACAGAAATTTATCTTCGTCAAATAAATAGAGCAGCGGTTTAATCCCGTAACGATCGCGGGCTACAAAAAAGGTTTGTTCGTGCTTGTCATATATGCAAAAAGCAAAGAATCCATTTAATCTGGGAAGGCAATCAGCACCGTATTGGATATACATGTTCAGCAGTACTTCTGTATCCGATTCAGTGATAAATTTTACTCCGCGAACTTTCAGTTCTTCCCTAAGTTCACGGTAATTGAAGATCTCTCCATTAAAAATAATGCAGTAGCGTTTGCTTTCATCCTGCATGGGTTGATGGGCAATGCTTCGTGTGTCTATGATGGAAAGCCTGCGGTGACCGAGTGCTACAAATTCATCGAGGTAGATGTCTTGAAAATCGGGTCCGCGTTTGTGCAGCGCCATGGTAGCAGCTGTTACGTGGATCATATTGAATTTTCCTACGAGATTAAAGGCAAATACACCGGTTATGCCGCACATGTTTGTTTATGATTGGGAAAGATAGAAAGTAAAATAGAGCAATAAAAAAAGTAGCAGGTGAATCCCGCTGCTTTCTTTAAAATGAGTGAAGGTTGATTACAATGGTCTGATCATAACATGGCGAAACCAGGCTTCGCTGCCATGATCCTGTAATACGATGTGTCCCTTGGTTGCAGCGCCATATCCGGCAGCTTCATTCCATTTACCAGCTTTTTTTATGGCCAGCCATTCAGGCGAGTTCAATTCATATTCTACCACTTTATCACCGTTCAACCAATGCTCTACATGATTTTTATTCACCACCAGCTTTGATGTATTCCATTCACCAGCAGGTTTTGTGTTTGTTTTTCCTGCAGGATGCATTCCATAATTAGATCCGTTAAGGTGGTTGGGTGTTTCATTGGGAAAACCAGCATCATCCATCAATTGATATTCAGGTCCTGAGTAATACGGTTGTTCAAATTCTTCAGTAACTCTGAACATCACTCCTGAATTACCCTGAACACCAATCTTCCAATCAAATGATAACTCAAAATTTTCGTATTCGTCTGTTGTCATGATATCGGCACGTTTATCACCAACTCCATTTACCGTTTCATCCAATGCTTTGCAATGAAGTGTTCCATCAACCACTTCCCAGGTGTTATTTTCCCGCGCTTTAAATATTTGCCAACCATTGGTAGTTTGCCCGTCAAAAAGTAATTGCCAGCCTTCTGTTTTTTGCTGCTCAGTAAGTTGTGAAGCTGGCGCGACTGCGGTAATATCGGTTGTTACTTCTTCCTGTTTTTTGTTGGAACACTGCATCAATAAAGTGGTGAGTGCTAGAAAATAAATCACATAAAATATCTTTTTCATACATTGAATTTTTTTGAAGATGGTTACTTAATCCGATATTGACGAACTAAAACTAAAATTTAACTTATGAGATTGAAATTAAGCTCACTTATTATTCCAATTATTCTTATTGCATGTTCAGTGGCTAATGGTCAGGTTCACTTCGGTGCGACCACTGCTTACAGTGCTACTTTTGTACTTGATAAAGGGTTAAGTGAAGATCCACGTTACAATTCAACATACACCTATCAAACCTCTCCCATAGGGTTCAATTTTGGAGTTGATTTAGGTAAAAAATTTGGATTGCAACTTGAATCAATAATATCAAATCAGGGACAAATCTATAATGTGATTAATACAGCAAAGGAAATTGCAGGTACGAGAAAAATTGATTTACAATATATCAACCTTCCATTGATGATGAAGTTCATGGGATCTGGCGATGGAGGAGTGCGGGGCAATTTTAATTTTGGTCCGCAATTATCAATTCTTAATAAGGGAGTTGAAAGCCTGGTCACGAATGCTGGTAATTTCGAAATGCCTTCAGGAGTTGATTTCGCAACCATTAAGCAGGATTATCCTACAGCCATTGATAATGGAAATGGCACTTATAATATTCCTCAAGACATTCCTTCACGGGATCTCCTGACCAAACAGTTGAATGATTTTAAAACGACTGAGTTTCAGCTAGCTGCAGCTTTTGGATTGGACATTGATTTATCGAAGCACCTTTTCTTAACCACTCAGATAAGAGCGAATTACAGCCTTATGGATATGCGCAATAAAGATGTTATTAACAAACTTAAAAGTGGAGATTTTTCAGAGATTTTTGGAGGCCGTGCCAACTTTTTAGTTGGCGTGCAACTTGGCCTTCACTATTACTTCGGCACGTTGAGATCATTCAAGTAAGAATAAATCCTGCTTTAAAAATGTAAAGAGTCTCACGAACACACGAGACTCTTTTTTATTGGCGAGGATATTTAAATCGGAGTTAAAAAATCTTCCCTGGATTCAGAATGCCATTTGGATCAAAGACTTTCTTAATGCCACGCATCAGGTTCAGGTTCACTTCACTCATGGCAATGGGCATATATGGCCGCTTAGCAATTCCAATTCCATGCTCGCCCGATAGCGTACCGCCTAAGCTTACTGTAAGTTTGAAAATCTCACCAATGCCTTCTGGAATTTTATTTTCCCAATCTGCTTCGCTGATATTTTCTTTCAGAATATTTACGTGAAGATTGCCATCACCTAAATGGCCAAAGCATACCGTATTAAATCCATACTGCTTGCCAATCTCTTTGATTCCCTTAATCAGTTTAGGCAAGTTGCTTCTAGGCACAACAACATCATCTGATTTGGTGAGCGTATACCAATTTACGGCAGGAGAAATATTCTTTCTTACTTTCCACAGTTCTTCTTTCTGCGCACTGCTTTCAGCAAACAGAACTTCGCCACACTGGAATTTCTCTACCACATTCATCACACGCTCAGCATCACGCATCAACACTTCTTCATCATTCCCGTCCAGCTCGCACAACAAATAGGCATCCATGCCATCAATGAGTTTGGTGGT
>JAYVTC010000069.1:0-6703 GCA_043774745.1 Cyclobacteriaceae bacterium
TAACATTGCACCAAGGCTGTAGCGTGGGAGTTGACCACATTCCAACATCAGATATGATTACAATAATTATTAACTGACACAGTTTACTTTACAGACCCCTTCTCTTTTTCTTTTTTCTGATCCTCGAAGTATTTCTTGGTCAGGAAACTGTTTTTAAGCGCTTCCATATTTTCATCAAACTTGGCGGTTCCTTTATTAAGATTCGAAATAGTTTCTTTTAAGTCTTTGGCCATGGTAGTATCTGAAATTAATACACTCAAACTACCATTCTGTGAATTCAATTTTTGAATAAATAGTTTAAGGCTGTCCGTGCTATGCTGTATGTTCGTGGAGGCTTGCTGCAGTTCCGTCATAGTTTCAATCAGCTTGCCCGATGTGATTGTATCACGTAAGAGATATCCAGCCAGGCCTTTTCCGCTTTTTATATCGCCAGCCATTCCTTGTACATCGGCCAGTAATTGATTGGTTTTACGGGTGGCTTTTTGCAGATTGTTTACCGACTGAATGAGATTAATGCGTAGCATCGTATCATAGACCATGTACGACAAGGTGCCTTTGCCGTGCTGAATGTTCTCAATGACATCCAGCAAACTACGGGTGAGCATCGCTGCATTTTCATTCGTCATGTTAAGCGTTTTCAATATATCATCTGTTTTTACGCGACTATAAGATTGAAGCAATGTGTTGTCTTCTACAATAGGCGCGTTTCCTTTGCCCGGATTGATATTAATAATCATGTTGCCCATTAATCCATCGGTGCCAATGGTTACCAAAGCATCTGACTTTATGAATTTCCGAACATCTTCACGTACGCGCATCACGATCTCAATGGTTGAGTCATTTTGTATATTTACACCCATTACTGATCCTACATTGATTCCGGAAAAGCGAACATTATTGCCTGGCTGTAAACCATTCACGTTACTAAATACTACCCGTAAGTTAAATGTGTTACTAAACATATCTTGTTTCTGTCCGATAAGGTAGACCGCCATGGTGAACAGGAGTGTGCCAATGATCACCATGATCCCTAATCGTATTGTTCTTCTGGTTGACTTTTCCATATAGTGAAACTTAAATGTTAACTAAAAAATGCTTTAACCGGTGAATCATTGTTCACTGATAATTCATCAAACCTGGCCTCTGCATAATTTTTTCCTTCGTGAAGGATTACCATCCGGTTGCTGGTAATTCTGGCGCAGGCAAGATCGTGTGTGATCACTATCGATGCTGTATTATATCGTTTCTGAATTTCATTTATAAGGAGACAAATTTCTTTTCCTGTTATGGGATCCAGACCACTGGTAGGTTCGTCATACAAAATAATTTTGGGTCTTAAGATGAGCGTGCGTGCCAGCGCAATTCTCTTTTTCATTCCACCCGATAATTCTGCTGGCATCATGTCAATGGCATACAGAAGACCTACATCTTCTAATGCTTCTTTTACTAATTGATCAGGATTGTAATCTGCTCCCAACTTTTCTGGATGTCTGCGTAATGGGAATTCCAGATTTTCGCCAACCGTCATGGAATCATATAGCGCACTTCCCTGAAATTGAAATCCAATATCACAGCGAAGTGCATCTAATTGTTTTTGAGTTAAGTCAGGAATGCTATTATTCAAAACACGCAATGTTCCTTGATTAACATCCACTAAACCGATAATACATTTTATCAGTACCGATTTTCCAGAACCGGATTTTCCCATCACGGCTACATTTTCTCCCTGCCATAGTTTTAGGTTAAAGCCTTTCAATACATGATTTGACCCGAATGATTTATACAGGTTTTCAATTTCAATGATCGGTGGGGCAGTATAGTCAATTGCAATGGGCATGATTACAATTCATAAAATATATCGCTCACCAATACAGCGATGAAGTCGATAACAAAAACAAGCATGGAACTTACTACCACAGCCTGGTTAGCAGTAAGCCCAACACCTTCCGTTCCTTTGGTGGAAGTATATCCTTTATAACAACCAACGATGCCGATGGCAAAGCCAAAGAAAAAGGATTTGATCACTGAGGGTAATAGATCTCCAAAATTCAGGTATTCAAAAACCCGGCTGAAGTATAACTGAAAAGTAACACCACCTTTTAATAACTCAACCATGGCTGATCCCCCCAATGAGATGATATCAGAAATGATCACCAGAGTGGGAACCATAATCGTAGTAGCGGTAACTCGTGTAATTACCAGATATTTGAAAGGATTGGTGCCGGAAACCTCCATGGCATCAATCTGTTCCGTCACTTTCATGGAAGCCAGCTCTGCGCCAATGCCGGAACCGATTTTGCCTGCACAAATCAGCGCAGTAATTACCGGACCGATTTCTCTAACAATAGCAATGCCTACCATGGCAGGCATCCAGGAGGCCGCACCAAACTCAGCTAGTGTTGGCCGGGTTTGCAGCGTGATTACAATGCCCATAATGAAGCCGGTAGTAGCTACCAGTGTAAATGACTTATTGCCGATAAAATAGCATTGCTTGAGAAGTTCCTGAAATTCATAAGGAGGAATGAACGCTTCCTTACAATATCTCCCGGCAAAACGACTCATCTCACCGGTATTCAGAAAGAATTTTTTTAGGGTCTTGATCATATCCTTTGCACTTAAAAGATAGATAAGAAAGGCAATTATCAGAA
Organism: Cyclobacteriaceae bacterium; assembly: GCA_043774745.1. Classification (GTDB taxonomy): domain Bacteria; phylum Bacteroidota; class Bacteroidia; order Cytophagales; family Cyclobacteriaceae; genus ELB16-189. Next base: position 2,649 of record JAYVTC010000069.1, read on the forward strand.
TGACATTTGTCATCTTATTGCCTTTTAATGATCATAAAATGATCAGTTTATTAATAACAATTAATGAAGATGGGCTAGTATTTTTACATGTTTCTCCTGTACTGTCCACCCACTTCAAACAGTGCTTTCGTAATCTGCCCCAGCGAACATACTTTAGTCGCATTCATCAGGTCAGCAAAAATATTTTTATTTTGAATGGCCGATAGTTGGACTTTATCCATTTCTTTAGATGCCTTCTCGCCTTGAAACTGGTGCAAGTTGCGCAGCATCGTGATCTGATATTCCTTTTCTTCCGTGGTTGCCCGAATTACTTCTTGCGGAAGAATGGTGGGAGATCCTTTTGAACTTAGAAATGTATTCACGCCAATGATCGGATATTCTCCAGTATGCTTAAGTGTTTCATAATACAAACTCTCTTCCTGAATTTTTCCGCGTTGATACATGGTTTCCATGGCGCCTAATACGCCACCGCGCTCGGTGATGCGATCAAATTCTGTAAGTACCGCTTCTTCCACCAGTTCAGTAAGTTCTTCGATGATGAATGATCCCTGTATTGGATTTTCATTTTTCGCTAAACCTAATTCTTTGTTAATGATCAACTGAATGGCCATTGCCCTGCGCACACTTTCCTCTGTAGGAGTGGTGATCGCTTCATCATAGGCATTGGTATGCAACGAATTACAGTTATCATAAATCGCATACAATGCTTGCAATGTTGTTCGGATGTCATTGAAGTCAATTTCCTGTGCGTGCAATGATCTTCCGGATGTTTGAATGTGATACTTCAACATCTGACTGCGCGCGTTGGCACCGTATTTATTTTTCATTGCCTTAGCCCAGATTCTTCTCGCTACACGACCAATCACCGAATACTCAGGATCAATACCATTCGAGAAGAAGAACGATAGGTTAGGAGCAAACTCATTGATATCCATGCCACGACTCAAATAGTATTCCACGTAAGTGAATCCATTGGATAATGTAAAGGCAAGTTGTGTAATCGGGTTGGCTCCGGCTTCCGCAATGTGATAGCCAGAAATGGATACCGAGTAAAAGTTTCTAATTTTCTGATCGATGAAGTATTGTTGAACATCACCCATTAATCGCAATGCAAATTCGGTTGAGAAGATGCAGGTGTTCTGTGCCTGATCTTCTTTCAATATATCAGCTTGTACTGTGCCGCGAACTTGTGATAATGTTTCTGCTTTTATTTTTTCATATACATCCTGTGGCAACAACTGATCTCCGGTTACACCAAGCAGCATCAACCCAAGACCATCATTGCCTTTTGGTAATGGCCCTTGATAGGAGGGGACCTCACCCCGGCCCTCTCCGGAGGAGAGGGAGGAGTACAGTGTAATGATTTTGTTTTTTACTTCGCCTTCAAGCCCATTTTGTTTGATGTATAGTTCGCATTGTTGATCGATGGCGGCATTCATGAAGTATCCCAGTAGCATCGGAGCAGGACCGTTAATCGTCATTGAAACCGATGTCTTGGGATCGCATAAATTAAATCCGCTGTATAATTTCTTTGCATCATCTAAGCAGCAGATGCTCACACCTGCGTTGCCAATCTTCCCATAGATATCCGGACGATAGTCAGGATCATTTCCGTAAAGTGTTACCGAATCAAACGCGGTAGATAAACGCTTGGCCGGCATGGCCAGACTTACATAATGAAATCTTCGGTTGGTTCTTTCAGGTCCGCCTTCACCGGCAAACATGCGGGTAGGATCTTCTCCTTCGCGTTTGAAAGGATAGATACCTGCGGTGTAAGGAAATTCTCCCGGCACATTTTCCTGTAAGTTCCATTGCAGTAAATCTCCCCACGCTTCGTATTTGGGTAATGCAATTTTTGGAATTTGTAATTGTGATAATGATTCAGAGTGCGTTTGGATTCCCAATTCTTTATCGCGCACTTTGAATTTAAATAGCGGGCCTTTGTATTGTGCTACTTTATTGGGCCATTCTTCAATGAGTTTCCAGTTTTTTGGATCGAGATTGAGTTTCAGCTTTTGGACCTCATCCCCTAGCCCCTTCTCCAGAGGAGAAGGGGAGATGCTCTGTTCTGGGTGCAGTGTGTTTAGATGTTCTATTGTTTTAGTGATGGCGTAAAGTTTCTGTGCAATCTCACTTTGCTCTTTTACCCACGCATCATACTTTCTATTGCCTTCCGAAATCTCACTAAGGTAACGCGTGCGATGTGGTGGAATCACAAATACTTTCTCGGACATTTCTCTTGTGATTTCAAAAGTAGATTTCAAATTAGCTCCAGTCTTCTCCACGATTTTATCAATGAGATGTTTGTAGAGTTGGTTTGTGCCCGGATCGTTAAACTGCGAAGCGATCGTGCCGTACACCGGCATCTCTTCCACGTTCTTATCCCACAACTGATGATTGCGTTGATATTGTTTCTTCACATCGCGCAAAGCATCTAAGGCGCCACGCTTGTCAAACTTGTTGAGGGCAATCACATCCGCAAAATCGAGCATGTCAATTTTTTCGAGTTGTGTGGCTGCACCATATTCAGGTGTCATCACATAAAGAGAAACATCACTGTGATCCAGAATTTCAGTATCACTCTGACCGATACCTGAGGTTTCTAAGATAATTAAATCAAAGCCAGCTGCCTTCATCACTTGTATCGCCTCTTTCACGTAAGCCGATAAAGCAAGATTAGATTGACGTGTTGCCAACGAACGCATAAACACGCGCGAGTTATTAATCGCATTCATGCGGATACGATCACCCAGCAAAGCTCCCCCGGTTTTTCTTTTCGATGGATCAACCGAAACGATTCCTAATTTTTTATCCTTAAAGTCAATCATAAATCTTCTCACAATTTCGTCCACCATGGAAGACTTTCCAGCTCCACCCGTTCCGGTAATACCAAGCACCGGAATATTCGAGGTTGCTGCCTTTTTATTAATCTCCTCAAAAACTTCTTTATGTTTATCATAATAATTTTCCGCACCCGAGATCAACTGAGCAATCTTAACATAATTGTCCACTGTCAATTGTCCATTGTTAATTCTCTCCCCAGTCGGATAATCACTCTTCTCCACCAAATCATTAATCATCCCTTGCAAGCCCATCGCACGACCATCATCGGGTGAGTAAATGCGCGTGATGCCGTAGTCCATCAGTTCTTTTATTTCTTCCGGAAGGATGACACCACCACCACCACCAAATATCTTGATATGACCGGCATCTTTTTCCTGAAGCAAGTCATACATGTATTTGAAATATTCATTATGTCCACCTTGATAGCTCGTCATGGCAATGGCTTGTGCATCTTCCTGGATGGCCGTGTTCACAACCTCTTCCACACTACGGTCATGGCCAAGATGAATTACTTCTACACCAGTTGCCTGGATGATCCTGCGCATGATGTTGATGGCAGCATCATGACCATCAAACAAACTGGCAGCGGTAACGATGCGCACTTTGTTTTTTGGCTTATAGGGTGCAGGTGCCTGGTGGCCGGCAAGGGTGGGTTTTGCAGCAGGAGTAGAAACAGTTTCGGTGCTCATGGAAAGGATTTAAACAGGCTTAAAAATACAGATAAAAAGATTAAGCTAACAGGTGGTAGCCTCTAAAATTGATCTATAGGATAGCGCTTTGATGCGGTTAGTCATAACTTACCGTCACCTTTGAGGTCCACATTCCGTTACACTTTCATTTACTGAAGACTATAAATGAAAAGACATATCACCGAAAAATTCGCCATCAATGCTTTACTCATCATTTTTTCATTGATGATCCTATTCCATGTGTTAGTATTGATCAGTGTCATTCCATTTGAGCTGGTGTGGGGTGGAAGGTTGCAAAGCGAGCAGCAAATGATCCCGTTTGAAATTGTTTCCATCATGCTAAATGGTATTATGCTTGCTGTGGTGGCTATTTATGCTGACCTGTTAAAGGTTAACATAAATAAGAATGTCATCAAGGTTGCTCTGTGGTGTATGGCTGGGCTCTTCTTGCTTAATACCATTGGCAATAGTCTTTCAATCAATAGTCGTGAGAAATTCTTTTTTACGCCATTAACACTTTTA
>JAYVTC010000070.1:0-3332 GCA_043774745.1 Cyclobacteriaceae bacterium
CTGTAGCGTGGCAATGGCAGATTCACTTTCCACTACAAAGTATTCAGGAAACGAGCTGAATGTAACGGCTAACGTAGTAACAATGAAGTCTGTGCCGGACGTAGTGCTTACCCCTGAAACCGTTAAAGAAATTTTTCCAGTGGTTACGTTTGCTGGCACCGTTGCGGTGATAGAAGTTGAAGTGCTGTTGGTTACGATGGCAGCAATGCCATTAAATCTTACAATGTTTCCGGAAGTAACGCTACTAAAGCCTGTGCCCGTAATAACCACGGTAGAACCAACGATGTTAACGCTGGGAGAAAATGAATTGATGGCAAGCGGAAGCACCAGGAATTCTGATGTGCTCAACACCGTTATACCATCGCGGAGCACACTGATTTTACCCGTGGTTGCTCCTGTGGGCACACTCACCGTTAAGCTTGTTGATGTACTTGATGTGATCGCTGCCGTTGTTCCGTTAAACTTTACAACCTGATTGCCAGGTGTTGAACTAAATCCCGATCCGCTTATAGTAATGGATGCACCCGGCAATGCATTGGTGGGGCTAAATGAATTAACCGAAAGGATGCCTTCGAAGTTATTAGTGCTGTTGGCGGTAACACCATTTATGGTAACCGATATTTTACCTACCGTATTACCCACGGGAAGTGTAGATGTAATAGTAGTAGATGTGCTGGCCGTTACCGTAGCTGTAATGCCATTAAACTTTACAATGTTATTGACAGGGGTGGCACTAAAACCTGTGCCAGTAATTGTAATTGGTAAACCTGGCGATCCCACCGAAGGTGTGAACGAAGAAATTGTAAATGGCAAAGCCAGAAATTCTGTTGGGCTGGAAGCAGTAAACCCCAGCCTGGTAACAGTTATTGAACCGGTTGTAGCGCCTGCTGGCACAGTAACTATTAAACTTGTGGAAGATGCTGAAGTTACTGACGCAGTAACACCATTAAACTTGACAGTATTTTCAGATGAAGTGGTGCTAAAACCTGTGCCGGTAATAGTTATTGAAGCGCCTGGATTACCGCTATTCGCTGATAATGAAATAATATCCAGCGGGGCATATTTTATGATTCGGTTGTTCCCCAGATCAGCTACAAATAGACTGCCCTCAGCGTTGGTCTCTATGCCACGCGGCCCTAAAAATCCGGTGCCACCAAAACTACCAGAAGAATAGCCACCCAGGTAAACCCCTTGATCACTAAACCATTGGACACGGTTGGCATCGGTTATATAAATTTTTCCGGATGCTGAAATTGTTATGGCCACAGGAGAATTAAATTGACCGTTACCGGAGCCGTTGGTTCCCCATTGACCAAGGGGAGTGCCTGTATTGGTGAATTTTTGAATACGGTGATTTTTGGTATCGGCAACGTAGATGTTGCCTGCGGCATCTACGGCAATGCCCTCCGGATAATTGAAGTCACCTGCACCTATTCCCAATTGGCCCCATTTGGTTTGGTACACACCCGAACTGTTATACTTTACTACCCTATGGTTATTCAAATCCGCAACATAAACATTGTTGCTGGCATCTATGGCAATGGACCGCGGCTGGTTTAATTGCGTGTTTCCAGATCCGCTTGAGCCCCACGTAGCTAAGAATACCCCAGTGCTGGAAAATTTTTGAACTCGGTCTGCACCATCTACCACGTAAACATTACCTAGGGCGTCAATAGCTACATCGTAGGGTACATTAAACTTTCCATTAGTAAAACCAAAACCACCCCAACGGATATTGAAAGTGCCATTACTGTTGAATTTTTGAATTTGGTCGTTATAAGAGTCGGCAATATAAATATTTCCCGAAGCATCCAAGGTCACGGAGTGAGGTGCAAATAGTTGCTCATCGCCCAGGGGTGTTCCAATGGAACTCTGATACATAAGGGCGCTGTTATATTTTTGAATTCGGCTATTACTTTCATCGGCAACATAAATATTACCTGAGGCATCAGTGTCCATTCCTCTGGGAAAGTAAAATTGACCATTATCGGAGCCAAAGCTCCCAAACCTTTCAACGAAACCGCCATTAACATTGAATTTTTGAATTCTGTGTTGGAAATATTCTGATACATAAACATTGCCGCTCGGGTCGGTGGCTATTCCAAGTGGCCAGCCAAACTGGCCATCTCCGCCACCACTGCTTCCAAATTGCGATATATAGTCCCCGTTGTTGTTGAATTTTTGAACACGAGTATTGCCAGTTTCTAAAACATAGACATTACCCGTGGCATCAGTAGCTATTGCACTCGGATAATTGAACTGACCGTTACCAGTGCCGGGTGTTCCCCATTTTTTCTGAAAAACACCAACACTATTGAACTTTTGTACCCGATTGTTTCCATTATCCGTTATAAAAATGTTTCCGCTACCGTCAATGGCAATTCCATTAGGGTCGTTAAATTGTCCATCACCAGAACCGGAGGTAGCAATGTAGCCTTGAAATACCCCCGCACTGTTAAACTTATGCACCCTGCTTCCCCATGCATCTGTTACATAAATATTGCCTGAAGCGTTTACGGCAAGGCAAACGGGTGCACCAAACAGGCCCTCTCCATCACCGGGAGAACCAATAATCGATTGAGCAACTCCACTAGAGTTAAACTTTACGATTTGCTTAGTGCCGATATCGATCACATAAATATTGCCAGCTCCATCCAGAGCAAGGTCACGAGGACCCCTGATCTGGCCGAGGGTAAGGGGTTTCCCCAGTTCAGCTTGGTAAAATAGCTGCCCATAGCCAATAGCGGGTAAAAGAAGAACCGATACCCATAAGAGTGATCTGAAAACAACAAAGCCTTTCATGAGCCAACTATTAATTCTGCCAATGTAGAAAAACAATATCTTTGAAAAGATGAAAAAAAATTCAGTTCGTTTTATATGGTGCTGCCAAAATAGTCGGCCACGTAAACATTGCCTGAGGTATCAATGGCGAAACCTATGGGATAGTTAAATTGGCTATTCCCTTGCCCACCGCTTCCCCATTGTTTAATCGGGTTATCATTGGCATCAAATTTTTTAATAAGATTGTTTCTGTCGCTAACAAAGATATTCCCATGCGCATCCACAGCCACATCTAATGGGGTATCAAACTGTTTTATCTGATAGGGCACACCAATTGCCCTTTCAAAGAAAAACTGCGCCCGAAGGGGCAACACAAGACAGCTTGTAATTAGGAGCAGGAATATTCTGAATTTCATAAAGTCAACGAATGTAAGTGCTTACTACTTTAAAACCAGCTTTGTAAAATACGTATTGACACCGGTACTCGGATTATAAGTTTTAACCCTTAGAAGAAAAAGCCCTGCGCTTAATTGATTAAAGTCAGCGCCCCA
>JAYVTC010000071.1:0-68784 GCA_043774745.1 Cyclobacteriaceae bacterium
AGAAATAAATACGGCCGGCAACTATTTGGTGATGTCCGTGGGCGAGATTGATGGTGTGAGCAAAGCTGATTTTGGTTGGCTGGAAAACGAAGTGAAAGACACCGTTTGGATCATGAGTGATTTTGATAAAACTTATTATGCAGGAGGTGCTTCCAAAAATCGAATAGAAATTAAATCCATTGCATTGCAACCGGGCAAATACACATTACGCTATCATACGGATGACAGTCACTCGTTTGGAAAATGGAATGAACCAGGGCCGGACCAAACTACTCTTTATGGCATCGCTTTAATAAAACCACAAAATGAAAATCAACTTCCATCCTTTAAAGCACCGACTGTGGAAGAGCATGAAGAATTAGTAATTGACGGAGTGAACATTAACGACATTGAGGTAACGGATAAATTTGTTTGGGTGGCCACGGCAGGGAGCGGGCTTAATAGAATTGATCCGACAACCAATAGCGTTAAACATTATGCCTACGACCAGCAGGATAATAACTCGATAAGTCATAATAATATACTCGATATTGAACAAGATAGTAAGGGCATGATTTGGTTAGCCACCTCGGAAGGCATAAACAAATTTGACCCCTCTACGGAAACATTTACCCGTTTCTCCGAAGCCGATGGGTTGCCTACCAATCTCACCGTTGGCATTGTGGAAGGCGATGATGGCGAAATGTGGGTTGCCTCACAAAACGGATTGTCGCAAATGGTTACTAATAAAAACCTGAATAAGGTAACCTTTATCAATTACAATTCTTCCGATGGGTTGGGTACCGATGTCTTTTTACAACTCGCATCTACACGCGCCACGGATGGGCGGTTTTATTTTGGTAGCGAACAAGGCCTTACTACATTCAGTAGTATTACATCGAATAGAACACCTCCGGCCATTATCATTTCAAATCTGTTTATATCCAATAAATCAGTGTTGGATATGAAAGAGGATTCCCCACTGACCGAAAGTTTATTGGATGCAAAGCGCATTTCGTTGGCGTTCAACCAAAACAATTTAAGTTTTGAATTTGCAGCATTGCATTATGCCAATCCACAAAAAAATCAATATGCACACATCCTGAAAGGTTATGATAAAGACTGGATTTATGATAACCGGAACTTTGCCGCCTACACCAATCTCGATCCCGGCAAATATGAATTTATTGTGCGCGCTGCCAACGCCTTCGGTATCTGGAACGAAGAAGGAAAATCACTTGAGATTGTTATACTTCCACCCTGGTGGCGCACCTGGTGGGCTTATGCATCGTATGTCATATTATTTGGTGGCTTTGTGTTTACTGCCGATCGCGCGGTGCGCAGAAGCATTAAGATTCGGGAACGAGAGCGCAGCCGCGAACGAGAACTAAAGCAAGCCAAGGAAATTGAAAAAGCTTATAACGAATTAAAGACCACCCAAAGCCAACTCATTCAATCTGAAAAAATGGCGAGCCTGGGCGAACTCACCGCAGGCATTGCCCATGAAATACAAAACCCGTTAAACTTCGTCAATAACTTTTCTGAAGTGAATTCAGAATTAATTTCTGAAATGAAAGAGGCGCTGATGCATGGAAATGTAGATGAAGCAAAAACCATTGCCAATAATATTGATGAAAATGAAAAGAAAATAATCTTCCATGGAAAGAGAGCTGACGGCATTGTTAAAAGTATGTTGCAACATTCCAGAAGCAGCAGCAATAAAAAAGAACCTACCGATATCAATGCATTGGCCGATGAATACTTGCGACTTGCCTATCATGGTTTGCGCGCCAAAGACAAATCGTTTAATGCCACCATGAAAACCGACTTTGATGCAAGCATAGGAAAAATAAATGTTTTACCGCAAGATATCGGGCGGGTAATTCTTAACCTGATTACCAACGCATTTTATGCAGTCACCGAGAAGAAAAGTCAAGATGTCAAGTCAGACTATGAACCTACGGTGACAGTAACTACACATAAAAATGGAAATAATGTGGAGATAAGAGTTAGCGATAATGGCAATGGAATTCCTAAAACCATTATTGATAAAATCTTTCAACCCTTCTTCACCACGAAACCATCAGGCAAGGGAACAGGCCTTGGTTTAAGTATGAGCTATGAAATTGTAACAAAAGGTCATAGTGGAGAATTGAAAGTAGAAACAAAAGAAAATGATAGAACAACGTTTACAATAATTTTACCTAACTAATTACAAGCATGAAGATCTTGGTGGTTGACGATGAACAGGATGTAAAAACGTTATTTGAGCAACGGTTCAGAAAGGAAATCAAAAGTGGTCAGGTAGAATTTGTTTTTGCCTATTCAGGAGAAGATGCACTGGTGGAACTCAATAAATGGGAACATGAAGCCATGCTGATCTTATCGGATATCAACATGCCTGGCATGAGCGGTTTGCAACTGCTTGAAAATGTGAAGAAAAAATACATGAAGCCACCGCCTGTAGTCATGATGATCACCGCCTATGGCGATGCAGAGAATCTTAAAATCGCGAAAGAGCTGGGTGCCGATGATTTTCTAACCAAGCCTGTTGATTTCATAGCACTCAAAGAAAAATTAAAACTTACTATTGGATGACAAAAATATTGGTTGCCGATGATGAGGCAGATTTGGAAATGCTTATCAAGCAAAAGTTTCGACAGAAGATTCGTGAGCAGCAGTATGAATTTGTTTTTGCTATCAATGGAAATGATGCATTGGAGAAAATTAAATTGCATCCGGATATTGATATTGTATTGAGCGATATTAACATGCCCGAAATGGACGGGCTCACACTGCTCAGCAGATTAGGGGAATCAAGTCCACTCATCAAAGCGGTGATGGTTTCTGCGTATGGTGATATGGATAATATCCGCACAGCCATGAATCGCGGTGCCTTTGATTTTGTCACCAAGCCAGTCAATTTTGAAGACCTGGCACTTACGATGGAGAAAACCATCAAGCACGTAATTCAAATTCGCGAGACGTTGAAAGCTATCAAGGAAAATAATATCCTGAAGATGTATGTGGATGAAACGGTGCTTAATTTTATGGGCAGCCGTGAGTATGAATCTTCATTGATGGCCAATGAAACGGTGGAGGCTACGGTTGTCTTTATTGATATTTGCAGTTTTACATCCATCAGTGAAAATGAAACAGCCGATACCGTGGTGAGATTGCTGAATGATTACTTTGATGCCATTGTAAAGGAAGTAATTGCTCAAGGCGGCTACATCGATAAATTTATTGGCGATGCGATCATGGCGGTTTTCCGTGGCAACTTTCATTTAGATCGAGCTGTTGATGCATGCCTCGCAGTAAGGGCAAAAATTGATAGCCTTCCATCGTTAAAGCAACATGTGACATTTACACCCAAAGTCTCCATGGGTATTAACAGTGGTGAGATGATTTCGGGAAACATTGGTTCGGCAACCCTGCGGAGATTGGACTATACCGTTATTGGCGATGTGGTGAACACCGCCCAACGATTGCAGTCTGCAGCTGGCCCGGACCAGATCATCATTAATGAAGCTTCGTACGAGAAAATTAAAGAATCATTTAATTGCCGCAAGGTGGGTGAGGCCGTTCTTAAAAATAAAGCGAACCCGGTAACCATCTACGAAGTAGTCGATTAAGTTTTCGTCTCAGTTAAGGATTCCCTGCGTAGAAAGTCAAGACATCAAGTGAGGTGCTCCAAACCTCATCGTATTGATTTACGGCATCTTTCAGCGCAAATATTAATATTATGCGAATATTAAGTTGGTAATAATTCGATAGTATTTTGATAATATTGCCTACTACCAAATACACATGAAAAACCTGACTAAGTGTGGGCACAAGTTGCTTACTATTTTAAACTGCTTGTTTTTTTTTACAATCATTGTCGTTCAGACTTCTGCACAAAATAAATCTGCGGTTAACGTCTTTACCAAGAAGCAAAAAGGGGTTGGTTTCGTCACCGCAGACAGTGTGTTCTCACTCAATTTTCAGTTTCGCATCCAAAACCGGGCTATGTATATCAGTAAATCGGAAACCGATTTAGCCCCCGAGTCCTTCGAAATGAGAGTGAGAAGATTACGCATGAAATTTACTGGCTTCGTAATTAATCCAAAGATTACCTATTATATTCAATTAGGTTTTGCCAGAGGTGATATGGATTGGCGTGGACCTGAAAATAATAAAATCAACAGCAGTCCTAATATCATTCGCGATGCAGTTATTTACTACAATCCAAACTCAAGATTACGTTTAGGTTTCGGTCAAACTAAAATTCCAGGAAACCGTCAACGTGTTGTTTCATCCGGAGATCAGCAATTTTTCGATCGCTCCATCGTGAATGCCCGATTTACACTGGATCGCGACTTTGGTTTTTTTGGACATTATACAACCCCTTATGTGATTTTCCGCGGATCACTTACTTCGGGTGAAGGCAGAAATTCTGACCTGTCAAACAATGGGCTCGCGTATACCGGGCGTGTTGAGTTTTTACCCTTCGGTCATTTTACCGGTGAGAATGATTATCTTGAAGGTGATCTGGAGCGCGAGAAAAAACTAAAAGTTTCGCTGGCAGCAACCTATTCTCAAAATGATAGAGCCCTTCGTCATCAAGGTCAATTAGGCAACGATTTGTATGCAGCCCGTACCATGAATGCTATTGAATTTGATTTGCTTGCCAAGTATAATGGTTGGGCGTGGTATTCAGAATTTATGAATCGAGCCACCAGCAATCCGATTACAGTTAATCCAAATAATAGTTCACAGATCAGTGCTGTATATGAAGGGCTGGGATTTATGTCACAGATGAGCTATCTCTTTAAAAATAATTTTGAGATCGCAGGAAGATATGCTACTTCCAAACCGTCCTCAAAACTATATGATAATTCAGAGGCACCTTCATTAAATGAAAGGCAGATAGAGAACTATGAGCTGGGAGTCACTCGTTATTTTAATGGCCATCGGTTGAAAGTACAGGGAGGATTGATGTATTCTAAACTAACCGATTTAAGAACGGATTCTTTTGCAGACGGATATTATTCTGTGGTGTTCCAGGTAGAGCTTGGCATTTAGCAAAGCATTAATGCCGGTTTAAGAGTCCAAAACGGATCTTTTATGGCATTATTTCCTTAGTGTTAATAGCGTAACATTGACTTAACAATCAGATAATAGTGCCAACCTACTTTTGCTGGAAATCAATGATTGTATGTCAAATTTCAGCCTATTAAGCAAAACAAGATTAATAGTTGTAGTTCTGTTTTTACTTACCTTTTCCATATCAGATTCAAGTGCGCAATCTATTGATCGAGCTATAGCCACCCAGCCAACGGAGTGGTTTGCATTAAATTCAAACATTAAACTGCATAAGAAATTTGGAATTGCTTTTGATAGTCAGTTGCGATTCGTTCAGGATTTTGAAAGCGCCCAAAATTATATTCGAACAGGACTTGAGTTTTATATTACACCAAAACTAACTTTTGTTCCCATTGGTTATATGTATGTTTGGAATTTCCAATACGGAAAGCAACCCGCTGCTTATGTAAATAATGAGCAAAGAATCTGGCAACAGATTATTTACAAACATAATACTGGAAAGTTTTTCTTCAATCATCGTTTCCGATTGGAAGAACGCTTTATTCAAAAACACCATACTGATTTGGAAGGCGAAGTAGTAAACGATGGTTATGATACATATGCAAATCGCATACGCTATCGCCTGCAGGTTCAATATCCGCTAAACAAAGCTAAAGTAGAAGCTGGTGCGTGGTTCATTACCGCCTATAATGAAGTTTTTTATAGCTGGGGAAAACCGGTCGCTTTTCATAAACCAGATCAGAATCGTATGTACGCTTCGATAGGTTATCAATTTTCAAGTAAATTCAGCATTCAAGGCGGACCCTTCTATCAGATGTTGATAAAGAAGGGTGGTGCGCAACAAGAGAATAATGTTGGAGCCCTGATTCAGTTTGGATATAATTTTGATTTCAGTAAGCAGAATTGATACTCAACTTACTAATTTCATGATGATTAAGAATTAGTTTGAACCAACAGGTATATCGTTGAGGATTTTCAGATGCATCTCTTTGAATAGATGCTAATGATTCCCATTTCCATGCTTGCGCTTCCTCGATATTGATGGCAGGCGCAACGTCATAATAACCGACCAGAACATAATCCCATTCGTATTCGGTTAGTTGATTTTCTAATTCAACCTTATACAGAAACTTGTGTGAGTATTTCAGGTTGCATGTAAAGCCCATTTCCTGAAGAAGTCTTCTCTTACCAGCATCCTCAATAGCTTCACCAGGTCTTGGATGACTGCAACAGGCATTAGTCCATAATCCACTACTATGATATTTTTCTGCTGCGCGTTGTTGAAGCAGCATTTCACCCTTTGAATTAAAAATGACAATTGAAAATGCACGATGTAACAAACCCTTCTCATGGGCCTCCATTTTTTCCATAGTGCCGATTTCATTGTCTTGCCCATCCACCAAAATAACATGCTCCATATCAGAGAAGGTTCAGTTGATGTTTTAAATAGGAGTAAGCGAGTATGGAAATTTTTCTTCTGTTGCGAACCCGAATCCGACTCTTTAGCACAACATGGCACGGGGTGTTTTTTATCTTTTCAAATAATGCCATGTAATAAAGATAGGCTACATATACACCAAAGCGTGCCGAGCGAGGAAGTTGCCTGATGCCCTCATAGCCCGTATGAAAATCTTTAGCGATATCGTCTTCAATTTCTTTTTTCGTTTCTTCCGTGAAGTGCGTGAGGTCAACACCAGGAAAATAGGAACGTCCCATACCGTTGAAGTCAGCATTCAGATCGCGTAGGAAATTTATTTTTTGAAAAGCAGATCCCAGCTTCATGGCCGAAGGTTTAAGATGCTGATACATCTGTTCATCACCTTTACAGAAAACACGTAAACACATAAGTCCAACCACTTCGGCAGAACCGAGAATATATTCTTCAATTCCTTTTTGGTCATAGGAGGTGAGGGCCAAATCCATCTCCATACTCTTTAAAAACTGATCAATCAATTCGCGTTCAAATTTGAATGCGTTTGCAACAAGTTGAAAACTATGGAGAATAGGGTTAAGACTTATTTTATCATTGATGGCATGATAGGTATCATCTTTAAACCGATTTAGCAGATAGGCTTTATTGTGATCATGAAACGTATCAACGATTTCATCGGCAAAGCGCACAAATCCATAAATGGCATAAATGGGATTGCGCAATTCCTTCTCCAGGCACCGGATCCCCAATGAGAATGAGGTGCTGTAGGCGCGTGTAGTGAGTTTGCTACACCGCAATGAAACGCTATCAAATAATTCTTTACTCATTTATGCTGATCAGACAATAATTTATAAATATAAACAGAGTTCCTAATTAGAATTTTTTTACTAGTTAGAGATCTTGTCTTGCTTAACTAACTCCTTCGCAACCACCTGCCCTGAAATAAGCGAAGGAGGTACTCCCGGCCCAGGCACGGTAAGCTGACCCGTATAGAACAGGTTTTTTACTTTTTTGTTTAAGATGGAGGGCTTTAAATTGGCTGTTTGTAAAATCGTGTTTGCCAAACCATACGCATTGCCCTTAAAAGCATGGTAATCGGCAATAAAATCGTTGTGGGCATAGCTGCGCTTAAACACGACATGATCACGAATAGATTGGCCCATAATTTTTTCAAACCGTGCCATCACCAGGTCATAATATTTTTCGCGGATCGAGTCTTCATCATGTAGACCTGGCGCCACCGGAATCAGGATAAAAATATTTTCATGACCCGCTGGCGCTACCGAAGAGTCTGTTTGAGAAGGACATGAAACGTAGAACTGCGGTGACGTAGGCCATTTTGGATCTTCGTAAATTTCTTTGGCATGAACAGAAAAGTCTTCATCAAAGAATAATGTGTGATGAAGCAGCCCTGAAATCTTTTTGTTGAGGCCAAGGTAAAAGATCAAGCTGGAAGGCGCCATCGATCTTTTTTGCCAATATGATTCTGTGTATCTGCGATGCGACTCCGGTAACATGGTTTGTTCAACATGATGATAGTCGGCACCCGCTACTACGTAGTCAAAAGTTCTTGACTTTCCATTGACAATTACCTCCTTGATCGTATTTCCGTCCAACGTAAAGCGGTTGACTTCACTGTTGAACTCAAACTTAACGCCTTGCTCTATAGCCAGTGCGGTAAGTCCATCCACAATTTTATGCATGCCGCCTTTTGGATACCAGGTACCCAAAGCCATATCCGCATAATTCATCAATGAATAAAGAGCAGGAGTTTTTTGTGCCGTTGCTCCTAAAAATAAAACTGGAAATTCCAGCAGTTGAATAATGCGGGGTTCTTTAAAGAATTTTCTTACGTATTGTGAGATCGATTGAAAGACGTGCATTTTAAATATGCCTGCAAACAGTTTGAAATCAATCAGCTCGCCAATGGAAATGCCGGGTTTATAGACCAGGTCATTGATGCCGATGTCGTATTTGTATTTACCTTCTTCCAGAAAGCGAAGCAGGTTTTTAGAACTTCCTGGTTCCAGTTCATCAAAGAGTTTGCAAAGTCCTTCCACGCCTGCCGGCAAATCCATAAAGTCTTTTGCTCCGTAATAAATCCGGTAGGAAGGACTTAGTCTTTCCAGTTCGTAATAGTCGGATACATTTTTCCCGAATCGTGCAAAGAATTTTTCGAATACATCAGGCATCCAATACCAGCTCGGTCCCATGTCAAAGGTAAATCCCTCTGATTCAAATTTTCTTGCTCTTCCGCCAGCCGAATTGTTCTTTTCAAGCACCGTTACATCATATCCTTCTTTAGCCAGACAGGAAGCCGCTGCAAGGCCGGAAAATCCTGCTCCAATCACCGCTATCTTTTTCATCGTTCGATTATAAAAAAAAAGCACGGCATTCGCACCGTGTTTTTTGTGTATTGATTATTACTTCCTTAAAGGATTAGTTATAACCTGTTAATTTTTTCTGGATTTCCTTTCGGGCGTGGAAGATTCTGTTCTTCACGGTTCCGATAGGTATTTGCAGATGTTCTGCGATTTCGTGGTATTTATAACCCGTAGTGTGCATTTTGAAAGGAATCAATAATTCATCTTTCAATTCATTCACATTGCGCCATACTTCTTTGAATTCAACACTTTCTGCCGGTTTGTTAAATGTGTGTGTGTCTTCAACATTTAAAAAATAGAGCTCCTTAGTATCATCGTGTGAAGTTTTGGCACGCTGATTTTTTCTATAGTTGTTGATAAACGTGTTTCTCATGATGGTGAAAAGCCAACCTTTCAGATTGGTATCATCACGGAACTTATCACGATAGGTTAGAGCTTTTAAAACGGTGTCCTGAACAAGGTCTAGCGACTCATCTCTGTCTGAGGTAAATCTCCTGGTGAGCGTTCTCAACATTGGACGAAGACTTGCTACTTGGGTGCTGAATTCGATCGCTGTCATATTGTTTAACTTTTATTTTTAATTGTTGAACAAAATTAAGCCTATCAGTCATTAATGCAATATATTGTTTAATAATTATTTTAAAATGTTAAACATTATTTTAAGCTTGTTAGCAAGTCTTTGATTTCCAATGCCTTAGAAAACACATGAACATTGACAGGAACATGGTTTTTTAGTTTTCTCAAAACATAACCAGCAACCAGGATGGTGGTATTAGAGAAATCAGATGAAAGCCTGTTTAAGTAAGCATCCACCGAATTGACTTGCGGCACCGTGGTGAAGGCTGAAACAATGATGTTTGGCTGATGAGTATCAAAAACTATCTTAAGATCTTTGTAGGGTACGCTCTGTCCTAAGTAATACGTTCTAAAACCGTCTTTCTTGCAGATATAATGGTAGAAGAGCAATCCAAGTTCATGCAACTCATTCTCTGGTAAGTAAAGTAATATTCGTTTCGAAGTCTTTGGAGCAAGAGGCAAGCTGTCGATGGCTACAATTAACTTTTGACGGATCAGGTTCGAAATGAAATGTTCCTGTGCGGGTGAGATGTTATCCGTAAGCCAAAGCACTCCAATTTTTTCAAGAAAGGGATAAACGATTTCAATGATGGTGCGCTCAAAGCCGAATTTTAGAATCAGGCTGCCAAGTATTTTTTCGAATTGTTCTTCTTCCATATCAATCATGGCAAGTACAAGCTGATCGATATAGATTTCAATACTGTTTTTAGCTTCGCTGAGTTCAGCCACTTTCTGATTGATTTCCTCTACTGTCAAATCAACGATTTTAGAGATTTTTACTCCATGTGAGTTGAGCAGGGAGACGTTGATGATTTTCTTGAGATCGTCATCCGAGTAATAGCGAATATTGGTGGGAGTTCGTTTGGGGTCTACCAAATGGTGTCTCTTTTCCCATATGCGAATCGTGTGGGCTTTTATTCCAGAAAGTTGCTCTAATTCTTTAATCGAATATTTTCCCATGTTTATAACTATTGCCGTCTATAACACGACTAATTTCAAAAAGTTATCGAAAGTATTCTTTATTTGAATCATGGACGATCGTCAGGAGTTAGGCATTCGATGGTTTGAGCAGCAGGGTTGGAAACCTTTTCCGTTTCAGTTGGAAGCATGGCAAAGTGTGTGGAAAGGTGAGAGTGGACTGATAAATGCACCTACGGGCAGCGGAAAGACCTATTCTTTACTGATTCCCATATTATTGGAGTCTCATGAAAAAGGAAGTCATAAAATTAAACACAATGGACCAAGAGCCATTTGGATCACCCCCATTCGCGCACTGGCCAAGGAGATTGAATATTCTGCCACGCGTGCTATTGAAGGATTAAAACTAAACTGGCGCGTAGGCGTGCGCAGTGGTGATACATCCACCCGCGAGCGTGCCAAACAGAAAGAGAAGCCTCCCGATTTTCTCATCACTACTCCGGAAAGTTTGCACTTACTATTATCACAAAAAGGATATGCCGATTACTTTGCTGGCTTGCAAACTATTGTTTCAGACGAATGGCATGAGTTGCTAGGCTCGAAGCGTGGCGTATTGATGGAACTTGCCTTGTCGCGATTGAAGGCAGTGAATCCGGCATTAAAAATCTGGGGCATCTCCGCTACCATAGGCAACATGGAGGAATCACTTCAGGTGTTGCTGGGAAATTATTATAAAACGAAACCATATCGCGTAGTTAAAGCAAACATTGAAAAAGAAGTAACGGTCATTTCTATTTTTCCGGATGAAGTGGAACGCCTGCCCTGGGCGGGACATTTAGGAATTCAACTACTTGACAAAGTCATTCCGATTATCAAGGAAAGTAAAACAACATTACTCTTCACGAACACGCGATCCTTTGCCGAGATCTGGTATCAAAAGATTTTAGCTATAGCACCAGAGCTTTCCGGCTTGATTGCGATGCATCATGGAAGCATCAGTAAAGAGTTGCGCGATTGGGTAGAAGATCAATTGCATGAAGGAAAATTAAAAGCCGTAGTGTGCACATCCAGTTTGGATTTGGGTGTTGATTTTCGCCCGGTAGAAACGGTGATTCAGGTAGGAAGCCCAAAAGGCGTTGCACGATTTTTACAACGCGCTGGTCGCAGTGGCCATCAACCGGGTGCGGTAAGTAGAATCTATTTTTTACCAACTAATACGCTTGAATTAACAGAGGCAGCCGCTTTGCGCGAGGCAATGAATCGTAATATTGTCGAAGATAGAATTCCGTATCTCCGTTCATTCGATGTGTTGATTCAATATTTGATTACTCTGGCTGTATCGGATGGTTTTAATCCGGACGAGATTTTATCAGAGCTAAGAAGTACAGTCAGCTTTTCATCGATTTCAGACGAAGAGTGGCTATGGGTATTAGGTTTTATCACTACTGGTGGCGAAGCGCTTACCGCTTACAATGAATACCGAAAAGTGATTATTGAAAATGGAATCTACAGAGTAGAGAACAAACGCATTGCGATGAAGCACCGACTTTCCATTGGAACAATCGTGGGCGATAGTCTTTTGTACGTAAAATTTGTAACCGGAAAATACCTCGGTACTATTGAAGAATATTTTATTTCACGATTGAATCCGGGCGATGTGTTTTGGTTTGCTGGTAAAAGTCTCGAGTTAGTTCGCATCAAAGAAATGGAAGTTCATGTGCGCAAGTCAAATCGAAAATCAGGGAAGGTGCCCTCGTGGCAAGGAGGCCGCATGCCGTTGTCTTCGCAGATGAGTGAAATGATCCGTTTAAAGATTGATCAGTCAGCCACCAACACAGAAAATGATGACGAAATGAAATTCCTCCGTCCGCTCATGGATTTGCAGAAGGAGCGATCACATCTCCCCAGGAAAAATGAATTTTTGAT
The DNA here is from genome assembly GCA_043774745.1 of Cyclobacteriaceae bacterium. GTDB lineage: Bacteria > Bacteroidota > Bacteroidia > Cytophagales > Cyclobacteriaceae > ELB16-189. The sequence continues at coordinate 12,304 of JAYVTC010000071.1, forward strand.
TGAATACTTTCATTCCTCGGAGGGATATCATGTGCTGATGTATCCTTTTGAGGGAAGGTTTGTGCATGAAGGCATGGCTGCCTTAGTGGCTTATCGCATTGCGCAGATCACGCCCATTACATTCTCTATCGCGATGAATGATTATGGATTTGAATTATTATCTGATCAGGAAATTCCAATTTATGAGGCCGTGGAAACGAACATATTGGGAAGCGAAAACCTGTTAAAGGATATTCAGGCCAGTATTAATTCCACGGAGATGGCGAGAAGAAAATTCAGAGACATCGCAGCGATATCTGGGTTGATCTTTAAGGGTTTGCCAGGGCAGAAAGTAAAAGAAAGACATCTGCAATCGTCATCACAATTATTCTTCAATGTGTTTCACGAATATGAATCGCACAATCTTTTATTACTTCAGGCATTTGAAGAGGTAATGGATTTCCAATTAGAAGAAGCACGATTACGTAAGGCGCTCGATCGCATTGATCATCAAAAGATAATCATTACGGAACCTGAGAAGCCTACTCCTTTTGCTTTCCCAATCATGGTTGATCGCACGCGGGAGAAGTTAACTTCCGAGAAACTGGAAGACCGAATAAAAAAAATGAAGATCAGTTTTGATTAAGATCACCAGATCGATCTGAAAATAATGAATAATGTTCCGGCCATCACCATTACCACAGGTAAAGTCAGGAACCAGGCGATCAGAATATTTCTAACTGTTTCAGGCTGAAGATTTTTCACACCTTTATTCGCTACCATGCTTCCCGCAATACCTGATGAGAGAACGTGTGTAGTGCTTACAGGTAAACCAAAATAAGTTGATAATCCGATGGTGCTGGCAGCAACCAGCTCGGCACTGGCACCCTGCGCATAGGTAAGATGTTCTTTGCCGATCTTTTCACCTACGGTTTTCACAATACGTTTCCACCCAATCATGGTGCCAACGCCCAATGAAATAGAGATCATGAATAACACCCAGGTAGGCGAGTAGTCCGTTAATTTGCGAACAGATTTCATTTCGCTTTTAAGCGTTGCCTTATCGGCTTCGCTAAGTCTCACTTCCTCTTTTCCCATCAGGGATTTGATGTTTCTATCCATAACCATAACATCTTTTCTTACACCAAACTTTTCTTCTTTGGGTATTTCATTGACGGTGGTGATGGTTGAAAAAGTCTGGCGAAGGTGATCATTCATAGACCTTGTATCAAAAAGTTTTTTACGATCTATGGCCGAAAGGGTAGTGGAGTCAATAGATGAAATTACATGTTCAATTTTTGTAAGCGAGCCAGGTATTTTAGCGGGATCAAAATTTACATTCAGGGCAAAATAAGCAGGAACAATTCCTATTAAAACCAACATCACTAAGCCCACTCCCTTTTGACCGTCATTTGAGCCATGAAAGAAACTAACCAGAGTACAAGTGACAAAAAGAATTGAGCGAATCCAAAATGGAGGGGGTTGATTTTTCTTGGGTTCTTTAAATAAAATTTCGCCAGTTTCTGTCTTTTTGGTTGTTGTTCGTATCAGATACATGAGTACAATTGTAACTGAAAAACCGAATAAGGGTGAGATGAGAAGCGACAAACCGATTTCCTGGGCTTTCCCCCAATTAACCGCTTCACTGGTTGATCCTGGCAGAAGCGAGAATGCTAAACCAACTCCTAATATTGATCCGATCAATGTATGCGAGCTTGAACACGGAATACCCAGGTACCAGGTAAGCAGATTCCAGAAAATGGCTGATAACAACAGGGCCATTACCATGGATATGCTATGAGCAATGTTTTGATCAATCAGCGACTCAACAGGCAAAAGGTTTACAATCCCCATCGCCACAGCAATACCACCGGCAAAAACACCTAAGAAGTTCCAAAGGCCTGACCAAATTACTGCCTGCCAGGGTTTTAAGGTATTGGTGTAAATAACCGTGGCAACGGCATTTGCCGTATCATGAAATCCGTTTACGAACTCAAAACCGCAAGCGGCCACAAGACATAAAATAAGCAGGATGGAGTAGGATAGATCTAAGTCAAACATAGCAGCAAAATTGTCCGAAATTTACAGGTAAGCCAGTTGGCTAATGTTATGTCAATGTTACCATTTTTATTAATCTCTAAACCTTGGTAAGCAAAAAGAATTTCATCTAAGTAATAAGTCTGGATTCCTTCTGTTTTGCATCATAAAGCCATATTTTTAGCCTTTATGGAGGTTGAACTGCTGCACGAAAAAGTAATATTAATGCCTCAAAAGGCCATTTGGTTTAAGGCCAGAAATCTGCTTTTGGTGGCCGATTTGCACTTTGGCAAGATCAATCACTTCCGTAAGTCGGGAATTCCGGTTCCGGCCAAAGCCAACGACAGAAACACGGAACTTCTGATCAACCTGCTCAATCAAACCAAACCCGAGCGAATTATTTTTCTGGGCGACCTATTTCACAGTCACTATAATGAAGAATGGGAAGTGGTGGGGCAAATCAGAAAGCACTTTTCTGCCTGTTCTTTCGAGTTGGTTTTAGGAAATCATGATATCTTAAGCGAGTTGCAATATGACCGTCATTCGATGATTGTTTATCCCAATGAATTAAGAATCGGAGATTTTGTTTTTACCCACGAGCCTCTTTCACATGTTCCGGAGGGATTATATAATTTATCGGGTCACCTGCATCCGGGAGTGCAATTGATAGGAACCGGAAAGCAGTCGATTACGCTTCCGTGTTTTTATTTTGGAAAGAGCCAGGGCATTCTTCCGGCTTTTGGTTCGTTCACCGGATTGGCAAGAGTGAATCCCAAAAAAGAGGAAAGAGTTTTTGTTATTGCAAATGATAAAATCATAGCTTACTCCAATGCATAGAGGATTACTTTTTCTGATCGGTCTGTTTTTTCAGCTACATTCTTACGCGCAGGACACCACGCAGTTGTCTTTGCTTTTTGTTGGCGATATCATGCAACATGATTCTAATATCGCAGCAGCGTATAATCCGCTCACCGGTAAGTATGATTACTCCGCGTGCTTTGAATATGTTTCACCGATTATCAGATCCGCTGATCTGGCCATCGGCAATCTTGAATTGACCCTTGCGGGGAAACCGTACAAGGGTTACCCGCAATTCAGTGCACCTAATGAGTTGGCTTATGAATTAAAAAGAGTTGGCTTCGATGTATTGGTAACCGCCAATAATCATAGCGTAGATAGGGGAAGAAAAGGAATTGAACACACCATTGATGTGCTCGATACACTTTCAATTTCACATACGGGCACTTTTAAGGATTCAGCAACGAGAGCGCTCACGTATCCATTATTACTTGAGAAAAATGGATTTCGTCTTTCACTGCTCAATTACACCTATGGTACCAATGGAATTCCTGTTCCACGCCATAGTATAGTAAACCAGATTGATACTATTCAGATTAAGAAAGACATTAAAAAAGCAAAAGGTCAACACAGCGATGCGATCATTATATTCTTTCATTGGGGCGATGAATATCAAAGCCTTCCCAATAAAGAACAAAAGCGATTAACCAATCTGTGTTTTCGTGAAGGGGTTAAGTTGGTTATTGGTTCTCATCCACACGTACTTCAGCCGATGGAGTGGAGGAATGAGAAAGATCAGTTTGTCGTGTATTCACTAGGAAATTTTATTTCCGGTCAGCGTCCCCGTTACCGGGATGGAGGCGCGATGTTGTGGATTGATTTACAAAAAGTAATTCAGGATTCAGTCTCGTTGACTTCCATACAAAAGGCAGACTATGAATTGGAATGGGTACAAAAATCAAGCGATGCAAAAAAGGATTTCGTCATGTTGCCTTTGAGGTATTTTGAATCTGACACGGCATTTATGGAAGATAAACTTTTGCGTGATGCTTTTGATGTTTTCAGAAAAGATTCCCGTGCATTATATGCAAAATATAATGTGAATGTTTCTGAAAAAGTAAATCATATTCAACCTGATTCGGTAGTGTATTCAATCCGATTGGGCTCCTTTTCCGATGATCAAACTAAATCCCTAACCGATAACCCGGTATTGCAATCTTATGGTATGGAAAAAGCAGATTATGAAGAAAATAAATGGTATTGGTGGGCTGGTAAGTTTTCAAATCGCAAATCAGCAGAGCTTGCATTGATCGATATTCAAACCCGAACTGAATTAAAAGGAATTCGCATTGTGAAGCGAATAGGTGAATTGATCAATAGCGAGAGCAGTAGTAAATTTAAGTAGTTAGATTTATTTACCTGTAAAAATCACACCAATCGAAAATTCAAGTCCGGTAAAATCCACTTTGGCATTCGGATAATCAAGCGGCAATGTATCAATTGAATTGTTACCACCAGAATAAGAACCAGTAAGAGGAAATTTAGCTTGCCCCATCAGATAATTGGTTTCGAGTGAAATACCAAATTGTCGGGTAACATTAAAAGTAAACTCTGCACCGAAGTGATATCCAAATCCTGGATGATTATCAAACTTGACCGATGAGTTGGCCACCGACCAGTTTTCGTATTGTCGTATAGCGCGATCGAGATTGCCGTAGTTCATTTTATTATCGAATCCATAGAAAAAAAATCCACCACCCTTAATATCAAACTCAATATTTTTTCCTTTGAATTGGATTACTAACTCAGCAGGAACAAATAAGGTGAAGTTAGGTCCAAGTAAAGCGTCTTTGCTTTCAAACGGGAGGTCCATAATATTTAAACCAGACATCCTGTAAAGCGATGCGCCTGTTTCGAGTGCGATATACTTGTTCAGATTCACGCCAATTCCGCGAATTGAAAATGGACTAATGGGAGTTGAAAAATATCCATTGCGTGGAATGAAATAGGAAAAAGATAAGCCAAATTCTTGTGCTGTAGCGGTCAATGTTGTGGCAGCAACCACTAGAGCAACGTAAAGAAATTTTTTCATGTTATCGGTTATTATAATCGTGAAAGAGTTTTTGCATATAGGCTTTGCCAAGTGGAAGTTCTTTTTCGTCCCCTTCCTTTTTCAAATAGTTTTGAAGATCAAAGTCATAAATGTTTTCATGATCAGAGGTGACATAACCAAAGCCATTATTAAAAACGTAGAGTGCAAATGATTTTGTGTCTTGCGCCATCAGATTTTTACTGAACGTGAAATCGGAAGGATGCTCTCCAAATTGATTTAATAAGGTGTTTGCAATATCGGTTTGCACACCATAGGTTGATATGATGGTGTCTCGTTTTGCAATGGCCCCGCCCAACCACAACATCGGAATTTTAAATCGCTCTTTATCTTTCAACTCATTAGGATTTGGAAAGCGATGTCCATGATCGGCTGTGATGATGATCAGTGTATTATACCACCACTCTTTTTTCTTTGCTTCTCGTATAAATTCCCCCAAGCTTTTGTCAGTATAATAACATGAGTTGAGAAATTTCGAGCTTTCATCTTCTCCTTTAAAAACCGGTTCCATGGGCACAACAAATGGTTCATGGCTGCTGAGCGAAAGCATCACTTTGAAGAATGGATTTTTAGCTGTGTCGCATTCAGAAAGTAACTGATTAAATACATAATGATCGGCCACACCCCATTTTGAATTATCTATGTCACTATCAAAGTCATCATCAGAAGTGATGTTACCGAATCCTGCATGGGTGAGGTATGATTCCATGTTGGCGAAACCAATATCACCACCGTATACGAAGGAAGTATGATAACCAAGCTTCTCCATAACCTTCGGTAAATAAGGAAGGCTTTGAGTCTTATCCGGATACTTTATGATGGAAGTGCGCGGCTGTGCCGGATATCCACTTAGGATGGATACAAGGCCTTTATCGGTGCGGTCTCCGCTTGCGAAGAAATTGGTAAATAGAATTCCTTCCCTGGTTAAGGCATTAAGAGAAGGTGTAATATTGGACATCCCTCCAAGAGGCTCAATTATTTTAGCCGTGAAACTTTCTAGTATAATTAAAATGACATTGGGTTTTTCTTTTGAGATCAGCGTAGTTGTTTTACCCGCTGAGTGAATGAGTTTTTGAAAGTCATCTTCATAATCAAGCACGAAATTATCAGGATACTTACTGTGGTCATCTCGGGTTACACTGCGTAAAAAATTCCAGACAGGATTAATACCAACATGATTAGGAAACGCTTTTGTTTTGTGAAAGTAGACAAACCCGGTATTAAGAGGCGCCACGCTAAAACTACTTCGGATGGGAATAATCAGTCCTGCAGTAATAATCAACCAGACAGGTGCCCATTTTTTCTCCAATGGACTGAGTGTTTTTAATGCCGGAGCTAATCTTTTCCAATAGATTATAAAAAATGAGGAAAACAGAACAACAAAGATTAGTACTAATGAGATTATTACGGCAGGAGACACACTACCTACCGCTTCCGAACCAATATACATGAGTGGAGTGGAGTTTATTCGAAAACCCCAATGTTTGTATAGTTCTATGTCAGCCACCACAATAATAGCGCAGACGATCAGAAAAAATGTAGTAAAGCCTCCCTGAATGAACGAAACAATTTGGTTAGACGTAAATGCGGAGGCCGTAAAAACAAGCCCTGTAATTAACATCCAATAACCAGTCATGGCGGCATCCATGCGCAGCCCCAGGACGAGTGGGGTTATTATTTCGTTTAACGTTAACTCGGAGGTCTGAGCATGGAGGTAAACGAGAAACAGTATCCTGCTCAACACAAAAAAAGTGAGCCAGAACAAGCTCAGCAATCCAAAAAACCGAAGGCGATCTTTCATTTCGGCTGCGAAGATACAAAACCAGCATCACTGTGCCGTTGATAAAAGAAGTGTTTAAAGAATAAAATTGGTTAGTATTTTTGACTTACAATAAAATTCAATTTTATGCCGAATAGATTTCAATTAACGACAGCAGCCTCATTCATATTATTTCTCTGTCTGATCATTTTCAGCTGTTCCGAAAAGAAAACTCCCGCTGATCTGATCATTCGTGGAGGCACGATTTATACGGCAGAGGATTCCAATCCCATTGTGGAGGTGGTGGCCGTCATAGGAGATAAAATTGTTTATGCTGGCGATTTAAAAAACATTTCGAAGTTTGAGGGAGAGAATACGAGGGTGATTGATCTGCAAGGCAAAACAATGACCCCCGGATTTATTGAAGGACATGGTCATTTTTTTGGTGTTGGTTATTTCGAGATTGATCTTGATTTAATGAAGGCTAAAAATTATGATGAAATTGTAGAGATGGTCCGTATCGCTGCTGAAAAGGCACAACCCGGGCAATGGATTTTAGGAAGAGGTTGGCATCAGGACAAATGGGATACGTTGCCATCAAACATGGTGAAGGGGTTTCAGACGCATGAGAAGCTAAGTGCGGTCTCTCCAAATAATCCTGTTGTTCTTGAGCATGCCAGTGGTCATGCCGTGCAGGTAAATGCAAAAGCCATGGAGATCGCTGGTGTTAACCAATTATCGAAAGAGAGTTTAAAATCTGTTTCTGAAGAAGGTGGAGAGATAATCAGAGATAAGAATGGTAATCCAACTGGAATATTTAATGAATTGGCAACGGGTCTGATTTATAAACATATGCCAGCAGCTGATGATGAACGTGATCATCAGGCAATTGAATTGGCGACACAAGCGTGCTTGCGCAATGGCATCACTAGCTTTCAGGATGCTGGTGAGAATAAAAGGAGTATTGAACTTCTAAAACAAGCTAAAGAAGATGGGACTCTTGGCGTTCGACTATATATCATGCTGGCTGGAGATGATAAACCACTAGTGAATGAATGGCTAAAGAAAGGTCCTGAAATAGACTCATTGAATATGTTAACAATTCGATCCATTAAGCTCTATTGCGATGGTGCTTTAGGTTCACGAGGAGCGTGGTTGTTGGAACCCTATACCGACCGCGCTGATTTTTATGGAATGGCAACCATATCGATGGATTCTGTATTGACTACTTCGCGTAAGGCACTCAAATCTGGGTTTCAGGTTTGTTCACATGCTATTGGCGATCGGGCCAACAAAGAAATATTGGATCGTTATGAAATTGCCTTCAAGGAGAACCCGGAAATAAAAGATCATCGTTTCAGAATAGAACACGCACAACACATTGCTCCTAATGATATTCCAAGATTTGGTCAATTAGGTGTAATCCCTGCTATGCAAGCAGTGCACATGTCTTCCGATCGTCCCTGGGCTATTGACCGCCTTGGAGAAAAAAGAATCAAGGAAGGCGCTTATATGTGGCAATCATTATTGAAGTCAGGAGCAAAGATTGTTAACGGTACAGATGCTCCGGTGGAGCCCATTAATCCCATCGCATCATTCTTTGCTTCTGTTACTCGCCAAACCTTACAAGGCCAGCCTGAAGGAGGTTATGAACCAGAAGAGAAAATGACCCGGTCGCAAGCATTAAAATCGTATACAATAGATGCTGCTTATGGTGCCTTTGAAGAAAATATTAAGGGATCTATAGCACCGGGCAAACTCTCTGACTTCACTATTTTCTCGAACGATATTATGACCGTTTCTGATAATCAGATTCTTTCAACGGAAGTATCGATGACGATTGTGGGGGGTAAAGTTTTATACAAGAAGAAATAAAAAAGCCTGGGCAGGTATGCACAGGCTTTTGAAGTTTAACTATTCTGAACTGTTATTTTAAAAATTTGTGTGCCCTTTCATAGAGCATTTTTCGGTCTGTGGTAATACTTGGATCCGAATAGATTTTTGAAGACAATTCTCCAACAACACCTTTCTTGTAACCAAGCTTCTCTGCGATCTGTTCACAAAAATGAACTTCGCTTCTAAAAACTTGTCCATCGCTTTTCATTAACTGAATGAGGTGATACAGGTTTTCAAATTTTTGGTCTTCAGTAAATGAACTAAGATCTCCAATGGCCGATGGCCTCTTAAGCATTTCATCGATTTCATCCTTCGGTATTCCATTAGCTTTACCAATCATTTGTATGACTTTGCTTTCATGGTCACCGACTGACCGGTCGCTGGCAGCAAGATTTATTAATAGATTAAGTTGCTCTTTGATCATAATTAATATTTTTATACAAAAGTAATTACAGGACTACCGAAATTTACCTCAAAAACCGAATATTTCTTACATCTTGTCGAAAAATGTTACGAATCGTGATGAATGATGCAACCCTGTTTTACCTTCGCGGTCTTTCTGACAAAATTCTTATACTATGAAAAAGTTGGTTGGTGTAGTCCTATTGAGTTTTATAATTTTCTTTTCATTTGCTCAGCAAAGTGAAGTTAGGTCAGTAGGCAGTTTCACCGCGGTAAAGGCTGCCGAGGCTATCGATGTATACCTGAAGAAGGGAGAAAAAGAAAGTGTACGGGTAGAAACTACGGATATAAGATTATCGGATGTACTCACCGAGGTTTCGGGTAGTTATTTGAAAATACATATGCGTGATGGTAACTACCGTAAGGGGAATGTGAAGGTGTATGTTACCTATGTAAATATTAATAAAGTTTCAGCAAGTTCTGCATCCAATGTTTTTTCAGAAGGAACTATTCATGCCGGCTCCCTTGATGTTAGCGTATCCAGCGCTGCTTCAGTAGAGTTAGCGATTGAATCTGAATCATCTATGGTGGAAGCTTCCAGTGCAGGTGATGTAGTGCTTGAGGGTAAAGTAAAAAGACTCGTAGTAGAAGCAAGTAGTGCCGGAGAAATTGATGCCTACGGACTTGAAAGTGAAATGGTAGACGCGGGGGCAAGCAGTGCCGGAAGTATAAAAGTGAATGTGACGAAACAGTTAGATGCCCATGCAAGTAGCGGTGGAAGCATTCGCTATCGAGGAGCACCAGCCAGAACGAATACCGATTCAAGTAGTGGTGGTTCTGTGAAGAAATCAAATTAGGTTTAATCTCCTCAAAATAACCTCGGACCTTTTCTGATAGAATGAATAAGTCTATCCTCTTGTTGAAATAATCGATCTTCCTGACGATTCAATTCCCAGTTGATATGGGCCAAATTGAAATTCTTTAAGTATGAAGCCTCTGCCTTATTGATAATATTTAGCTGCGGGCGTTTTAACACAAAGTTTTTCATAGGATTAACTTTTTTATGAAAGACGTAAAAACAATAATTTTAGTTTAGGTTTTTTGCATTAGATCAGTCACATCAGGCCTTTTTTGAATTTTTTTCGATATTCTGTCTTGGTATCGATTGCATTCTTAATTAATCCACGATTCTTTTATAACTGATTTACTTTAAAAATACATTTCACTTATCCACCCATTAACGAGCAAAGTTGAGAATTAGTCTTTTCAGTACCCAAACGAACATAAGGTTGATAATTTTTATTGAATAGGGTTCATTTTTACCCTACTTGAACCAAATAATTATTACTTTTTGGAAAAGTATTTTAAAAAATATCCTGTTGTATTGAAAAAGGAATAATTTTGCTGCCATCTGTAAAAAAAACAACCACTATGGCACAATTGAGATTTGAAGCATTAAAAAAGCTAAATGAGCGATCCAAAGTCCATGTAGAATCTTCCTCCCCCAACATTTCTAAATTCTTTGGGGAAAACGTATTTGGCATGGAACAAATGAGGGCCACACTGGCACCTGCAGTTTTTAAAAAAGTTAGTCAGGCAATCAAAAATCACGAGAAGATTGATGAGACTACAGCCGATGCGGTAGCATCAGCAGCTAAATCATGGGCAATAGGAAAGGGAGCTACTCACTTCACGCACTGGTTTCAACCCATGACGGGCGGAACCGCTGAGAAACACGATTCATTCTTTGACGCCTTATCAGGAATTGAAAAATTTAAAGGAAGTGAATTGGTTCAGCAAGAGCCAGATGCTTCTTCATTCCCAAGTGGCGGCATTCGCAGTACCTTCGAAGCAAGAGGTTATACCGCATGGGATCCTACATCACCGATGTTTTTATACGGTAAGACATTAAGTATCCCTACCATTTTTGTTTCCTACACCGGAGAAACATTGGATACAAAATCACCTTTGCTAAAAGCGCTTAAGGCTGTTGACCTTGCCGCTACACAGGTGTGTCAGTTATTTGATAAGGATATCCAGCACGTAGTGGCATCACTGGGCGCTGAACAGGAATATTTCGCGGTAGACAAGGCATTGTATAATGCACGTCCTGATCTCGTTATGGCAGGTCGCACGGTATTCGGTCATGCTCCTGCTCGTGGTCAGCAGATGGAAGACCATTATTTTGGCACCATTCCCGGTCGCGTTTATGATTTCATGCGCGATTTTGAAATTGAAAGTTGGAAATTAGGTATACCTGTTCGCACACGTCACAATGAGGTAGCGCCAAGCCAGTTTGAAGTGGCTCCTTTGTTCGAAGAAGTAAACGTAGCGAACGATCACAATCAATTGATGATGGATGTGATGAGCCGCGTTGGTGAAAAACACGATTTAAAAATTCTCTTCCATGAAAAACCTTTTGCAGGATTGAACGGAAGTGGAAAACATAATAACTGGTCTTTGATTACCGACACTGGTGTAAATTTATATGCGCCATCTAGTTCTGCCCGTGATAATTTACTCTTCTTGACATTCTTCGTGACTACCGTGAAGGCGGTGCATGAATATGCTGATCTTCTTCGCGCGAGTATCGCCACGGCAGGAAATGATTTCCGCTTAGGCGCTAACGAAGCACCTCCGGCAATCATGTCAGTATTCATTGGTTCACAAATGTCGGCTGTATTGGATGAGTTGGAGAGCAAGGGCAATGTGAAGATCGAGAAAGGTGATAACATGTATATGAAATTAGGAATCGACCAGATTCCTGAAATTATACTGGATGCCACCGATCGTAACCGCACCTCACCATTTGCTTTTACCGGAAATAAATTTGAATTCCGTGCTGTGGGCGGTAGCGACAATTGTGGTACTCCTATGAGTGCACTTAACCTGATCGTAGCAGAACAACTTACCCACTTCTATACTGAGGTAATGAAGCAAATTGAGAAAGGGGAAGAGAAGAGAATTGCCATCGTAAACGTATTGCGTCAATACATCAAAGAATCAAAAGCGATTCGCTTTGAAGGCGATGGTTATTCTGATGAATGGGTGAAGGAAGCAGAAAAGCGTGGCTTGAGCAATATCAAGACGATGCCGCGTGCTATTGAAGCCTATGTTTCTAAGAAGTCATTGACTTTGTTCGAGAAGCATGATGTGATGAGCCACAAAGAGGTGGAGGCACGTAACGAAATCAAGTTGGAAAGCTATATCAAGCGTGTACAGATTGAAGCCCGCGTTATTGGAGATCTTGCGATGAACCATATCATTCCTACTGCCATTGCCTATCAGAATAAATTGATCACCAACGCAAATGGTTTGAAAGGTCTTGGTTTAGATAATGGAGCTGTGCTACAGACCATCAAAGACATCTCCGGCCACATTGAAACGATCAAAAACGGTACGCGCGAAATGGTGGAAGAACGCAAGCGCATCAACAAGATCACCGATACGCATAAGCGTGCATTTGCTTACTGTGATGATATCAAAGAAAAATATTTCGATAAAATTCGTGATGCAGTAGACAAGTTAGAGCTTCTGGTGGATGATGAAGACTGGCCGTTGGTGAAATACAGAGAATTGCTTTTCCTTAGATAAGTAAATCTTTTCAATAAACGTAGGAGCCTGTTTTCTTTTGAGAACAGGCTTCTTACTTTTTAGTGGTTTTTGAATGATGGTTAATCATATCAGCGATAGCGCTGTTGATGAGTTCCGGGTTCGACCATGGAACAAAGTGATCCATGCCATCGATCATCACCAGGGTCACAGATGCATTCACCATTTTTTCTTTTGCAAAGAAAGCGTTTTCATAGCGGACGAGCCGGTCTTTCTTTCCTTGAATTACTATGGTAGGCGCGATAATCCGCGGCCACAGCGGCAGCATGTTTTCCAATTCAGGTTTTAGCTGATAGATCTCGTCATTAGATGCACGAAATGAGCGGGGTAATATCCAATTTAAAAATGGTGTAGCTAACGGAGCGCGAAACCATTCACGGGGTTCCAGGGCTGGATCAATTGAAGGAGCTACCATAATTAATCCATCAACTAATTCCGGATAATCCATCGCAACACGAGCAATCAAGGGGCCTCCCAGCGAATGGCCAACCAGAAATACGGGCCTATTGTTTTTATTTTTTTCAATGATGGATTTTAGAAGAGCAGCTTGTTTCTTTAAAGATGGCTCGGCATTACCAAAATTGGCATAGCCAAAACCAGGTCTATCTACAGAAATAAGTTGTGCTTGTCTAAGTAATGAACTGTCTCCCAGGAAATCGATAAACGCACTCAGGGAACCTGGTGAACCATGAACAAAAATAATCAAAGGCTTATCGTCATCGCCAACGATAACATAATTGATGATCCTAAATCCCTCTTTGTAGTTTATGATTTTACCTTTTTGCTTTTTATCTGCAAAGAAGGAGGTGATCTCTGACTTGCTCATTCGAAATTGCAGGCACGAATGCATCGTGCCCATAAGGATGGCTAAAAGGAATGCACTAAAAATCCACTTTTTTAATTTGTCATTCTTCTTCATGACGATTACTCGATGTGAAGAATCTTTTTGTATTCAGATTGGTTACGCAAAACATCCATTGCCCTTTTTACTTCGTTGTCATTTTTGAATCGAGCCTCTACGGTACCTTTTTCAAAATAATAACGAGACACAATTTCCACTTCTAAAAGTGGTTTGATCTGATCCTTGAAATTCATAAAATCATTTTTTCTTCCATCGGCAATGCGTGTCTTGATCAAATCCAGTTGTGGTTTCAAATCATCATAGGATCTTTCTCTTTTTGCATGAGCGACCAAGTCATTCAGTTCTGTTTCCAATGAAGTTTGATAATTAACCTTTTTGGTTTTTGACCAGGCCACAAATTCCTGGTACTCCTGATCGGTTAAGGAAAAACTCTTGGCGTCAGGTATGGTTGCATGTGCAAAAGCGTACTGCGTGGCAAAATCAAACATTAATCCTTCTTGAAAAAGTACCTGCGTAACCATGGCGGGTTGAGGTGATTCAATTTTAATATCAGGGTCTATGCCTCCACCATCAAACACTTTTCTTCCATGGGTGGTGCTGAATTCTTTCTTTAAAGAATCCGGTATACTTCCCGCACTTCCATCTTCTCTGCGGTGCGAATAATCCAATACCTGAATGCAACGACCTGTAGGAGTATAATATTTTGCTGTAGTAATTTTTACCTGTGAATTGTAGGAGAGAGGCCGTGGAATCTGAACCAACCCCTTACCATAAGATTTTTCACCCAACACTACGGCTCTATCGTAATCTTGCAATGTGCCCGCTACAATTTCAGAAGCAGAAGCACTGCCGCGATTGATAATTACGATCACCGGTATTTCTAAATCCACCGGATTGTTTAAAGTCTGATAGGTGATATTATTTTCAGACACTTTTCCTTTTGTGTCCACCACTTTTTTTCCTTTAGGGATGAAGATGTTACAGATGTTAACCGCTTCATGCAAAAGCCCTCCGGGGTTATCACGCAAATCCAGAATGATATGTTTGGCTCCATTTTCTTTTAAGTACGCTACCGCATTTTTTACTTCTTTGCCAGCATCCACGGTGAATTCAGTGAGCTGCACGTAGCCCATATCCGGAGCGATCATTCCAAAATAGGGTACGTTGCTGATTTTAATTTTCTCACGTTTAAATTCAATATCAATAGGATCATTTTTGCCCGTTCGTTTCACGGTAAGCTTTACTGGAGTTCCCACCTGACCTCTCATTAACTGATTGGCCTCGTCCAACGTGAGTTTGGACAGATCAACGCCATCCATCTTTAATACTTCATCACCAATCTTCAAACCATTTTTAAAGGCAGGATATTCTTCATAAACCATGGTTACTACCGTTCGATTACCAATGGTGCGGGTTACAGCACCAATGCCACCATATTGACCCGTGTTTTGTGTGCGAAAATCTTCTACCTGGTCTTCTGAAATGAAATTGGTGTATGGATCTAATGACCCCAGCATGGCATCAATACCTACACGAATAGTTTTATTAGGGTTGATTTCATCCACATACAGATTGTTCACCTCTTTGAATACTGTGGCGAAAATTTCAAGGTTTTTAGCGATTTCGAAATAGCGTTCAGCAGGCGGTGTGAAAGAGAAACTCACAATCCCAATCAGAATAACACTCAGCACGATTACTCTCTTCCTCATAGTGATAACAATAGTTATTTACGAAGTTACGTAAATATGGAAAGAGAAGTTCTAAATATTATTCTAAATGCTTTAAATAGGCGATTTCAAGCCCAGGCTTTCCTTAAAAAACGTAACCAGTTTCCATGCATTACATTTTTTATATCATTTTCGGTATACCCGCGTTTGGAAAGCAGTGTTTCAATATTTTGAAGATCAGCAATGGTTTCGATATCATAAGGCGACTGCTCTTTTCCGTATGCTCCATCCAGATCTGAGCCGATGCCAATGTGATTAGCATTTCCTGCCAATTGACAGATATGATCATAATGATCCATTAATTTGTTGAGGTTGCAATTCAACTCTATGGAATTGGATTTGCCTCGTATCCAATTTGGAACCATCATCCACGCATCAAGAACACCTCCAATCACAGCACCGCGATTGATTAATTCTTTAATCATATCATCACTGAGCTGACGATTGTGATCCACCAAGGTTCTGCAGTTATGATGACTTGCCCACACAGGGCCATTAAAATTATCCAATGCTTCCCAAAAGCTATCATCGCTAAGGTGAGTAGCATCCAGGATGATGTTGAGTCGTTCCATTTCTTTCAACAACTCTTTTCCTTTCGGTCGCAGACCTCCCGTAGCATCTGTTCCCATAGCATATCTGCCAGGTCCGTAGTGCGATGGGCCAAGGGCTCTTAGTCCATACCAATATGCTCGTTCAAGATAGTCCACAGTAACCATTGAATCGGCTCCCTCCAGACTTAGAATATATCCGATGGATTTGTTTTCAGAAGTATCACTCTCCCATTTCGATAAATGTTTTTCTAACGATTTAAGATCGGTAACAGGTGTTAACTCTCCACACGATTCCATTTCTTTATACCAGGCTCGTTGTGCCTGAGTTTGTGCCCATGCTTGCTCGGGAGAGTTCCATCCTGGCAATGGATTATCAGGTGCCACATAACGGGCAATTTGTGTAGCGACCACTAACCCGATGTTTCCTTTTCTAAGTTCTTCAAAGTTTACCACTCCATTGCCGCGGTCTGCTTTGTCTGTCATCCCCTCTTCACGCTCACGAATTTCAGAAATGGATTTACGCAGATCGCGATTCCACTCCATCGCGTTCATGCTTAAATCAAGATGGGCATCAACAATAAAATGATTTGCCATATGTTGAAATGGTTTTTTAAGAACACTAAATACTTATTCTTTGGATGATAATTTCTTACTCACTACATCGGCTGGATATTTCAAGGCAAGCTTTCGGATCTCAAAGGCAAACTCACGAAAAGTCTCCTCCCAAAGGTGAGCTTCCTCCGGGGTGTAATTATAAAATCCTTTTGCATTGGAAACACCTTTGCCTCCTGCTTTCACGACATCATCAATAAGCTTGGGGATCTCCTTTGAAGTGCATAAGTCAGGCAACAGGTCTTTCATTACTCTATGATAGGCATCTACTCCTGTAAGATCCATCCATCTGAAAACGCCTACCAGGGTCATCCAATATCCAGGGTTATTACGGCAGGCACGGTCAACATCTTCTACGGTAGCATATCCGTTTTCCACCAGGTAGCATGCTTCCCGATACATGGCATACATCAATCGGTTGGTGATAAAACCGCGAATATCTTTTCGCACAAGAGTCGGTTCTTTGCCCCAGAGATAGGACAGTTCATAAAGATATTCTCCTTTGGTGACGTTGCTTTTTTCTCCACAGATAACTTCTAAAAATCGTGTCGTATGCGAAGGCTCTGCCCAATGCAATCCAAAGAAGCGCTCAGGAATTGTGGTCAGACTTTGCAGTATACTGATCGGAATGGCAGATGTGTTGCTGGTAAGAAGAGCATCTGATGAAATGACGGCTTCAATTTTAGTAAACACTTGTTTCTTAATCTCAATATCTTCCAGCGTGCACTCGATAACCAGCGCGCAGGGTGCGAGTTTCGAATAATCCTCAGTGATTGTCAGGTTATTAAAATAATGCTCGGGCATCAGATTTATAAGACCTTCCTCTTTTGCTTTTGTTAAATGACTCTGGATTCTGTCACAGGCATGAAGTACATCCACCGGAATGGGAGCCACCGCTACTACCTTATGATTTGCCATGAGCAAGCACGTGGTGATGCTACATCCCATGAGTCCAAGACCAACGACTCCGATGGTAATCTCTGCGGGTTCAATCTTTTCTTTCATGCTATTATTTTAAATGTTTAGTAGGTAGCTCTTCCGCCAGAAAGATCAAACGTGAAACCGGTTGTAAAACTATTTTTTGGAGATACTATGTAAAGCACAATGTTAGAAATCTCTTCCAATGTGCCGCATCGTTTCATTGGTATTTTGTCTGTCATGTAACGAACTTGTTCGGCAGGCATCATGTCCACTAACGGAGTTTGCACTACAGCTGGAGCAAGCGCATTGATTGTGATGCCAGTTTCCGCATATTCTTTACCCTGTACTTTTGTCATTCCGATCACAGCCGCTTTAGAGGATGAGTAGGCTAGCATTCCAGCGTTACCTTCTTTACCGGCTATGCTGGCTATGTGCAAAATTCTGCCGTAGTTGTTTTTCAACATGAAAGGAAGCACATGCTTTGACGCGAAATAGCTACCCATGTAATTGACTTCAAAAACCTTCCTGATATTTTCCGTAGAGGTCTCATGACTTTTGAGATTTGTAACTCCGGTAATGCCAGCGCTGTTAACCAAGATATCGATCCTTTCAAATTTTTTCCAAATGGCGTTGATGGCTTCTTGTAATTTCTCTTCCTGCGTGATATCCACGTGTTGAAAAAAAACGTGGGAATGATTTTGAATATCTGGATGAATATTCAGGTCCAGAATGGCTACATGTGCACCGGAATGAATCAATGCTTTTGATATGGCCAATCCAAGTCCTGAACTACCACCCGTGATAATGGCAACCCGATTGTTAAAATCAAAATGATTGGTTGAAATGGAGTTTGACATTACGTTTTCTAGTTAATTATTTTCTGATTCTTCAGATATTCATTTCGAATAAGCTGTGCAGTTTTATGATCTCCTGAATGATGCCAGCCCGGAGGCATAACAATATATCTCAACTTATTCATCATGCCAGGGGCAGCCACAATATCTTTCCAGAGATAGTAAAGTTCGCCAAAATACACATCGAAGAAATTTTGTGCATTGATCTTTCTGGTGATGCCGTATTCAATATTGATTTCTTCTTTCTCGGGTTGATACGTTTTGAAAATACGGTCCCAGATGTTGAGCAGGTTGCAGAAATTAGTATCCATATATAACGGGTTCTTGGCATGGTGCACACGATGATGGGATGGTGTAAGAATAAATTTTCCCACTAAACCGAAGCGCGCATCTTTAATAAAATTTTCACCTACGTGAATAAATCCTCCCCACGTTCCATCGATGAACATGATTGCAAACAGCATAGCCGGAGGCACGCCTGCCAAAATGCAAATGGAAGTCCGAATGATATCAGCATAAGGGCCCTCCAGAATAAAGTGCGCATAGGTTACTGATAAATTCATATTCTCCGGTGCATGGTGGGTGGAGTGAAGGCACCAAAACAACCTGACTTTGTGTGCCAAATAGTGATAAATGAAATGTGAAAATTCCCACACGATATATCCATAAATAAACCAATACCAGGTGAGTGAGGCTTGAAGTATCGCAAAGGAAGAAAATAATCCAACGCAATACGCCACAAGTCCAAAAGAAAGATATCGACCAGCTATTCTATTGAAAACATAAATGAAGAACGTGATCTTATATTCTGATGTGCGGAATTTTTTGTGGACAAAAGCAAGTATGATTTCCACCACCACGATAAACGGAATGAGCGGAGAGAGTGCCGTGGTAATACCCGCCCATGTGCGTAACGAACTGTAGTCGCCTGAACTAATTAAGTTGATGAGTTCGTGAAGAGAAAAGAAATTGAACAATTCATTTTTAACTAAATCGAGAATCTCAAGCATAGGTATGTCAAGGTTAGAATTTTGAACTGGTATTAATTATACACTGATTTTTCTCCTTCGTGAAACCACATTCCAGCTGCCTGTTATCCGATGGTTTTCAACAACCGCCATACTTTCATGCAAGGCTACAGTTGGACAAATATGATGAGGCACACCATAAAACACATCTCCCACATGAAATGTAGTATTGGTTTTCAAAACCAGGTGTTCTTCACTTTGTCCTATAGGTTCTACTGCTGTAGCGTTTAGGAAATATACCCTGTTAGTAAGAGGATTTTCTGAAGCGATGGCTTTGTGCCCCAGGTCAACGGTAATGATTTCTTCCGTTGGTTTTGAAATAACGCGTGTTACCGCGAGGGCGGCAAAGAGAAATGGTTGTTCTGGTAAAAGATGTTGATACCCTTTATCCCAAAAGATAAAGGTTCCCGGACTGCACTCCACATCTTGTCGTTGTGCGTGAATAGGGAAGGACGGTGTGCCACCAGCGATCATAATGAGTGACTTGCCGAACTGTTTTTCAATTTGACTCTTCAGTACTTCTGCTTTATTGAAACCTTCGTTGCATTTTACTGTTCTGATTTCTAAATCAGTATCTCTTAAATGTCCATCGTAGGCATGCAGTCCTTTGATTTCAATTCCTTTTAAGTGGAGGCAACTTGCCAAGAGTCCTGTAGCATCTTCTGGCAAAATACCGGTTCGGTTCATGCCTACATTCAGATCAATGTAAACTGAAATTTTCAGACCTTTTTTTTCAGTTTGCTCTGATAAGTAAGAAGCTGAATCGAGGTTATCCACTAAGCATCCAAAAAGGGTGGATGGAAATTTCTGAATTAATTCGATTAGCCGCAATACTTTCGGGCCTACAGGTTGATAGGCGAGTAAGACATCCGGGGCACCGATTAAAGCCAGCATTTCTGCCTCTGCAATGGTGGCACACTTAAATTTATAAATACCCTCGTCCATCATCATCACACAGACCTCTGCACACTTATTTGTTTTTACATGTGGGCGAAGTCGATTGACATCCGGAACAAAATTTTTCAATATCCGGATATTCTCTTTTACGCGATCAGGATAAACAACTAGCGCAGGGGTGTCAAGTTGGTCAATGTTTTCAATCGTGTACCACTCGCTCATAGCCAGCTCATCTGATGCAGTTCAAACATCACCTCAATCTCCACTGGAATATTGTCAGGTAATGATCCCATCCCCACTGCACTTCGAACTCCTACACCATTATCCGGTCCCCAGATAGTAGCAAACAATTCACTACATCCATTGATTACGAAGGGATGACGCTCAAACTCAGGTACGGCATTCACCATGCCTAATACCTTGATTACTCTTTTTACATTGTTGAGACTGCCTAGATTTTCCTTTAATGTTGCGAGTATGGTTAATCCAACCTGGCGGGCCGCCACTTTCGCCTCCTCGGCAGTTAAGTCAACCCCTACTTTGCCGATGATAAAACTACGATCTTCTTTTAAAGGGCCATGACCGGAAACGTAGACAAATTTATCTACGATTAAAAAAGGTTTGTAAACCCCTAACGGAGTAGGAGGCGGGGGCATGGTGAGATTCAATTGCGCGAAGCGCTGGTCGGGTGTCAGGTTATCCATAGTTATTTTGTGAGTACTAGATTTAAGGGAGTAATGTCTTAAGATTTTAAATGTGGTGCAATCTTTTCATGTAATAATGCACGCTTCCTTTTTCTACTTTTAAACTCTACTATTTTTTGGCGAAGCTAACAACAAGTGGATGGGCACCTCCAATATAATTCTATGTGTTTCCTTGATTAATAAGTTTCGTTTGAGGATTGGTCTAAAGGTTTTTACACCATGGATATAAAGATCAGAACTGATAAATTGCCCGTTAGAATTTTCATACGTTCAATCGATTAGTTTAACATGACAATCATCATAATCAATAGTATAATCTAAAATGATTGTAGTGATTGTTTACCAATAGTTTGTAATTCTACTCTCTTGATATAACTCCAAGTTGTTGCATAAACTCTAAATTGTCCATAAAATCCTGTTCTTGTGCAATTTTACCGTCTTTCATTTTTACAAGTGTTACGCCATCAACATTCACATCTTTACCAGTAGCCGGAATTCCAAAAAAATCACCTGTGTGTTTCCCCTTGAAATTCCAATGCTTTACAATTTTATCACCTTGACCAAATACATCAACAATCGTAAATGTTATGTTCGTAAATCCAGTAAGATAGTTATTGTAGTAGGCCTTAAAACCTTCAATACCTGCAATGTTTTCAGGACTGGTAACAAGGGTAATGTTCGTATCAAAATTGATTTCGTTGATCAAATCAATTTTTCCTTTGTTGATAATTTCATCCCAGGTGGTCTCATACATTTTTAGATTTGAAGCTAATTGTTTGTTGGCTGTTTCCAATTGTACACATTCTGCTGATGGTTCGTTTTTGCAACTTGCTAGGGTGAATGATAATAGCAGTGCAAAAACACCCATGGAGAGAGAATTGATTTTTTTCATCTTACAGTTGTCGGCTTTTATAGTGTTGACACTGCACTTTTATTGCCTACATTAATCGGTTTTAGGCTTACCCGTTTGTTGTCTTATTGGATGATAAAATTATTGTTAATGTTGGTTCATGTGATGAAGTAGGTTTAGGTACTAAGTCAACGTGCCCGAACTAATATTACGAAATTATTTTAACACCAACCGGGCACTACGCAATGGCGCGGAACACTTTGTTAGTGGTAGTTTACTTCTTTCGTCCAACAAACCGTATCACTGAACCTTTTCCGTTATGGAACAGACCTTCGCTCAGTTCAATTTCTTTCTCCACTAATTCTATAATTTCATACTTTGCAAAGTCAGATTGTAATTCTTCAAATGAGAATAACATGGCTATTTCTTTTGGCCCGCCAACTTTTTCGTTCTTAGCGATGTAGTCGATGTGTCTTTTACTAAATGCTTCAAAAATAATTAATCCGCCTTTACGCAAATAGTTCTTAAGGGTCTTGTGGTAAGATGATTTAATGTCTGCTGGAAAGTGTGCATAAATGAGTGCAATGGCGTCAAATTGTTCGGTCTTATAATTCAATGTCTGCAACTCACCCACATGATAGTCAACGGTCACGTTATTAGTTTCTGCAAGTCGAATGGCTTTATTTTTCCCTTCAACACTGATGTCAAATGCTGAAACTGTCCAGCCAAGTTTGGCAGCAAAAACCGCATTACGTCCTTCACCTTCTGCTGGAAAAAGTATTTTTCCAACAGCTAACTTTTCTAATTGTTCTTTTAAATAATGGTTAGGTTGTTCGCCATACGCAAATTCATCTGTACGATATCTTTCATTCCATCTTTCAGTCCAGGGGTCATTCATATTTTGTCTGATTTGTTTTGCCTTAGCAATTTCTTCTTAATTATTTATGCGATCGTAATTTTCTTATTCTTACCTGCGGATCAATAAGTAATCTCAACTACCTTTTTACTGTGCAGTTTCTGCATTTGCTTTGGTACGATGTTGAGGATCTCTTCTTTTAATGTCTTAATAAGTTTTGTTTTGATATGATCACGATGAGTCACCAGGCTTACTTCACGCGCAGGACTGGGCTCTTTCAGGCGCTTTACAAGTTTCCATTGTGATTTGGTAAATTCCATTACTGCAAGTTCGGGCAAAATAGTAAGGCCATCACTCTTGTCTACCATGCGCTTCAGGGTTTCAATATTTCCGGTTTCATATTTAAAATGAAAATCTGAACTCTTTCGTAGTTCGCATAAGTTCAAAATCTGTGAACGGAAACAATGACCTTCTTCCAGCAGCCAAAGTTGATCGGGATCAATCTCAGTAGCTAACACATATTTTTTATTGTAGAGTGAATTCTTTTTAGATACATACACAAATAGTTCTTCATAAAAGAGTACATCTTCTTTAATAGACAAATCCTTCAACGGTGTGACCACCAATCCGCAATCCAGTCGGTTGTTTTTTAGTTCATTAACTACTTCTTCGGTGATGGTCTCCTTGATGTTCAGGCTGAGTTGCGGATATTTTTCATGCATATGCTTGAAGAGAGGAGGCAACAGATAAGGTGCTAATGTGGGAATAATGCCAATTCTAAGTTCACCCGTCATCGTGTCTTTTTGATCATTAATGATCTGTTGCACTAAATTGGATTCCCGAAGAATGATCCGCGCCTGAGCTATTATGCTCGCGCCAATTTCGGTGGGGATGACCGGTTGTTTAGAACGGTCAAAAATCTTCACCCCCAACTCTTCTTCAAGTTTTTGAATTTGCATGCTGAGGGTGGGTTGGGTTACAAAACACTTCTCGGAAGCCAATACGAAATGCCGATAGGTGTCGATGGCTACAATGTATTCGAGTTGGGTTAATGTCATAGAGATTAGCTATATCTTTATAAAGATAATCAATTTGATTTATTAATGTTACTATGGTAAAATTGACCCATAATAGGTTATAAACTATGTTGCTGCCCATCAAAAAACATGACTATGGTCATTGCCCTGGAACTAAATCAAGCTTATTATTAACGAATCATTACTAACAATTAATAATCAATAAAAAATGGAAAATAAAACATCTCCGAGCACAACGATGAACGGTGAAAGCAAATGCCCGTTTCATGGTGGAGCTCTAAAACAAAGCGCAGGCGGTGGCACGAGAAATCGTGACTGGTGGCCCAATCAGTTGAAGTTGAATATCCTCCGTCAGAATTCTTCCCTGTCCAATCCGATGGGCGAGAAGTTTAACTATGCCGAGGAGTTTAAGAGCCTCGATCTGAATGCAGTGAAGAAAGACATCTTCAAGCTGATGACCACGTCCCAAGACTGGTGGCCAGCCGACTACGGTCACTATGGCCCGTTTTTCATTCGAATGGCGTGGCACAGCGCAGGTACTTACCGCATCTCTGACGGTCGTGGGGGCGGGGGCTCTGGCACACAACGTTTTGCGCCTCTCAATAGCTGGCCCGACAATGCGAACCTCGACAAGGCGCGGTTGCTGCTATGGCCTATCAAAAAGAAATATGGTAAGAAACTTTCATGGGCCGACCTGATGATCCTCGCTGGTAATTGCGCCCTCGAGTCGATGGGCTTCAAGACCTTCGGCTTCGGTGGGGGGCGTGAGGATGTTTGGGAACCTGAGGAAGACATCTATTGGGGTTCTGAAGGAAAGTGGCTGGACGACAAACGTTATACAGGTGACCGTGAACTGGAGAATCCGCTTGCTGCCGTTCAGATGGGTTTAATTTATGTGAATCCTGAAGGTCCTAACGGAAACCCTGATCCGCTCTTGGCTGCCCGCGATATTCGCGAAACCTTTGGCCGCATGGCGATGAACGATGAGGAAACTGTTGCGCTGATTGCCGGTGGACACACGTTCGGAAAAACTCATGGTGCAGCAGATCCGGGCAAATATGTTGGTCGGGAACCTGCAGCAGCAAGTATTGAAGAGCAAAGCCTCGGCTGGAAAAACACATTTGGTAGCGGCAACGGTGTCAACACAATTACCAGTGGTTTGGAAGGCGCCTGGACTACTACCCCAACGAAGTGGAGCAATAACTTTTTCTGGAACCTATTCGGCTACGAATGGGAGTTGACTAAGAGTCCGGCTGGTGCACATCAATGGAAACCAAAGCATGGCATGGGCGCAGATACTGTACCGGATGCACATGACAAGTCAAAGCGCCATGCACCAACCATGCTTACGACAGACCTCGCGTTGAGAGTGGATCCTATTTACGAGAAAATTTCAAAACGTTTTTTAGACAATCCGGATGAGTTTGCAGATGCATTCGCTCGTGCATGGTACAAACTAACGCACCGTGATATGGGTCCCATTGCGCGCTATCTAGGTCCAGAGGTTCCTAAAGAAGAACTGATCTGGCAAGACCCTATCCCAGCCGTTAAGCACAAACTCATTGACGATAAAGACATCGCTGCACTGAAAGCTAAAGTACTTGATTCAGGATTGACGGTGTCTCAACTGGTATCAACCGCGTGGGCTTCTGCTTCCACATTCCGTGGCTCTGATAAGCGTGGTGGAGCGAATGGTGCACGCATTCGTCTTGCTCCTCAAAAAGATTGGGAAGCAAATAATCCAGCTCAACTTGCTAAAGTATTGAAGACGCTTGAGAGCATTCAAAAAGATTTCAACACGGGTGGTAAGGTGGTTTCACTAGCTGACTTAATCGTGCTGGCCGGGTGTGCAGGCATTGAAAAGGCAGCTAAGAATGCTGGCCATGATGTGAACGTTCCTTTTAAACCGGGAAGAGCCGATGCGTCACAAGAACAAACTGATGTAGAATCATTTGCAGTCTTAGAGCCGGCTGGTGACGGTTTCCGAAACTACTTCAAACCGAAGCACGCAGTAACAGCGGAGGAAATGCTCGTTGACAAGGCACAACTGATGACCCTGACTGCACCGGAGATGACCGCACTCGTTGGTGGTATGCGTGTGCTTAATGCAAACTTTGATAACTCCAAACATGGCGTATTCACAAAGCGCCTGGAAGCACTGACTAATGATTTCTTCTTGAACCTACTCGATTTGGGTACAACCTGGAAAGCCACCTCGGATGCACAAGAAGTGTTTGAAGGTCGCGATCGTGCGACAGGCGAACTCAAGTGGACAGGCACATGTGTCGATCTTATCTTTGGTTCGAACTCTGAGTTAAGAGCTATCGCTGAAGTGTATGGATGTGAGGATTCTCAAGAGAAGTTCGTAAAGGACTTTGTGGCAGCGTGGAACAAGGTGATGAACCTTGACCGCTTTGATCTGGCCTGATTTGAGTGCCATTTAATTTAGTATGAAGAGGTGGCCTGGTAACAGACCACCTTTTTTATTACCCATTGATCTGCTTGCGGACTGAAAGCTTGTATAGCACTGAGAGTTTGTGTGTGCACATGAATTTTTTTGATTTCGTTTTTCTAAAAATTCATTGGCAAACCGAATACTATCGATTGACCTGATGGGGCCTTTCATGGACACCTCACCAGAGGTCAATCGTACCTTACACAGTTATTTAGACACTACCTGACAAGATGTTTGAGTACTGAAGTCGACTGGCTAGTCTATTAGTGTCCTACCCTTATTATGATTACCTTACTACAATGGACACTACTTATCATGCGGGCACCTTGATTACAGCTCATTGCGATCCCAATAACCAGTTAATCATTAATCGGTACTTAGATAGAATATATTACTGTGAGACAGTAAATGATCCGAATCATACACTATTGGCTTATTTTGAAAGAGAGCTGACTCCGCCCGTAGCCACCATAAAGTCATAGGTGAAGCTTTACATCAAATACATGGTCAGCTTGCGCTGCAAAATGATTGTCAAAGAAGAACTGACAGCGCTGGGACTTCATTATGTAATCGTTGATCTGGGTATGGTTGAAATCCTGGAAGATATATCTCACGTGCAACGAGATCAACTGAAATTGAATTTACTAAGGTCTGGGTTGGAATTGCTGGATGATAAAAAAAGTATTCTCATTGAGAAGATTAAAAACGTTATCACGGAAATGATTCATCATTCGGGCGAATTGCCAAAGGTGAATGATTCAGATTATATCAGTCAAAAATTACAGTACGATTACACCTACCTTTCCAATATATTTTCAGAAGTAAAAGGCATAACACTACAGCAGTTTATCATTCTTAATAAGATTGAACGGGTAAAAGAGTTACTGTTGTATGACGAACTCAATCTATCGGAGATTTCTCATAAGCTGCATTACAGCAGTGTGGCCCATTTGTCAAACCAGTTTAAGAAAGTGACTGGTCTCTCGCCTTCCTATTTCAAGCAGTTGAAGCAAAAGCGCAAGGGTAACCTGGAAAATCTGTGATCTATGTAACACCCTGTGATTAGCATGTAACATTATCCTTTCATAGTTAGTCACCTTTGTATTCTGATTCAGGGGTAAATTCGAAAAAGCTCCTGCCAAACAGAATATTAACAAACCAAACAATATGAAAAAATACATTTTAGGATTAGCCATAATCGTGGCATTGTTCAGCTGCGATACCAAAGAGAAAGCACGCTTGCAACATAAAGTTGATTCACTCAGTGTTCAGTTGACGGCAAGCCAGGAAGTAGAAAAAAGTATGAATGAAGTAGGCATGCTTATCGATTCCATTGATGCCAGCCGCAACTCCTTACAATTAAAAATGATTGAGGGTAACAATTATGCTGATTATGTATCACGCTTAAATGAAATTAACGTGTATGTAAAGCAGACTGAAAAAAAGCTTGATGATTTGGAAAAGTCGAATAAGAAAAATTCAAAGGCTTCCGCTTCGACCATCAGGCGCATGAAAGCAGATTTGGAAAAACGGTCTGAGGAAATCGTTGAACTCCAGTTACAGGTTGCAAAACTCCGTGATGAAAATCTGGCGGTTTGGGTTAAAGTAAATGAGAAGGACTCCATTCTGGCGATGAAAGATCAGGTGATAAAATTAAATGAGAGTGACATTGCCTCACTTGATAAATTGATCAACGATACACAGGCGGAAAATAAAACCACTGTTGCCAATTTATACTTTGCACAGGCTGAAGCATTGGAAACTGCAGCCAACCGCACCCAGTTTGCACCACGCAAAAAGAAAGAAGCAAGACAAGAGGCGCTTGAATTATACAAGCTTTCACTTTCTATGGGCAATAACGATGCTCAGGCAAGAATTATTGAATTGGAGAAGAAATTGAGTTAGTAGTTGGGGTTATTTAATAGGTAAAGAGCTCTTGCGCAAGCAGGGGCTCTTCATTTTTTGATGAGCCCGGTCAATAAATAGCCATCCCCCTCAAATGCTGTCACATAAGCCACAAAAAGACTAAACAAGAAAAAGGGCTGCAATAAAACCTGTGATATATGTAACTCTTCATAATTAATGTGTAATGGTTTATAGTGTGAACAACCTCATCTTCAACAATTATTGCGTAGGTCCCTCCCGATTAAACAAGGATATATTGAAAATATACATCAAATACATGGTTAGCAACCGTTGCAAAATGGCGGTTAAGGATGAGTTAAAGAAACTGGGCCTTCATTTTATTGTGGTGGATTTGGGAGAAGTGGAAATCATGGAGAATATCACAACAAGTCAGCGGGAACAATTGAATAGTGCATTAGTCGCGGCTGGGCTTGAATTGATGGATGATAAGCGTGCCGTATTGATTGAGCGCATCATCAACGTGATCACCGAAATGATTCATTATTCGGATGATGTGCCGAAAGTGAATTATTCGGATTTCATCAGTGAAAAGCTAAATTATGATTACACCTATTTATCAAATATCTTTTCAGAAGTAAAGGGTATCACGATACAACAATTCATCATCATCCATAAAATTGAGAGGGCCAAAGAGTTGCTCTTATATGATGAACTTAACCTGACTGAGATTTCCTATAAACTGCATTACAGCAGTGTGGCCCATTTATCAAATCAGTTTAAAAAAATCACAGGGCTCTCACCTTCTCAATTCAAACAATTGAAGAACAGAAAAAGGATTCCTATTGAGGAGATTGGCGTTCTTCCAATAGCGGAAAGTGGAATTGATCAAAGTAACTTTATCCAGACTAAGGATGACTAAAATAGAAAAATCGATAAAAGACAAGTTAATCGTTGCCCGTAAAGAATTAGCCTTTCAAAAAAGAGAGAATAAAAAACTGGCAGCGGAATTAAGCATCACCCGTAAGGAGCTTGCTTTTCAAAATATGGAGAAAGGAAAACGAGCTGCCGAGTTAGGGATTGCTAACATAGAACTTGCTATTCAAGACGAGGAGAAAGGAAAGCGGGCCGCTGAGTTAGGAATTGCGAACAAAGAACTGGCTATTCAGGATAAGGAGAAAGGAAAGCGCGCGGCTGAGTTAAGTATCGCCAACAAGGAACTCGTCTTTCAAAACAAAGAGAAAGGAAAGCGCGCAGCAGAGTTAAGCATTGCCAATAAAGAACTTGTCTTTCAAAATGATGAAAAAGGAAAACGAGCAGCAGAGTTAAATATCGCCAATAAGGAGCTTGTCTTTCAAAACAAGGAGAAAGAGAAACGGGCCGCTGAGTTAAGCATTGCCAATATAGAACTTGTCTTTCAAAATGATGAAAAGGAAAAAAGGGCGGCAGAATTAATTATTGCTAATAAGGAACTGGCATATCAAAACGATGAGAAGGAAAAACGGGCCGCTGAGTTAAGAATTGCGAACTACGCCCGTAGTCTTATAGAAGCCAGTCTTGATCCGCTATTTACGATCAGTCCTGCGGGAAAAATTACCGATATGAATAATGCATCGGTGAACATCACGGGATTATTGCGCGAGGAATTAATAGGTACTGATTTTTTTAATTATTTCACTGAACCCCAAAAGGCACGTGAAGTGTACCAGGAAGTTTTTGCTAAAGGCTTTGTTGCCGATTATCCATTAACCATCCGCGATCAAAGCCTGACTGAAGTATTATTTAACGGTTCGGTTTATAAAGATGAACAAGGTAGCGTAGTGGGGGCCGTGGTAGTGGCCAGGGATATTACTGAACAGAAACTCATTGCAAAGGAATTGACCGAGGCTATTGTGTATGCAGAGATGGCAACAGCCATTGCGGAGTCAGCCAAAAGTAAAGCGGAAAGCGCCACTCAGATAGCTGAAGATGCGGTGAAAGCAAAACAGCAATTTTTATCAAACATGAGCCATGAAATTCGCACGCCTATGAATGCCATCATTGGGTTCACCAAAGTGGTGCTGAAAACAGACTTGTCGGCCAAACAAAAGGAATATTTAACAGCTATAAAAATGAGTGGCGATGCATTAATCGTACTCATCAATGATATCCTTGACCTGGCAAAAGTAGATGCCGGAAAAATGACGTTTGAAAAGACACCCTTCAAAATGGCAACTTCCATAGCCGCCATGCTGCATTTATTTGAAACAAAAATTCAGGAAAAGAATTTGGAATTAGTGAAGGAATATGATAATCGAATTCCAGCAGTGTTGATGGGTGATCCGGTACGGTTGCATCAGATTATTCTTAACCTGATGAGTAATGCAGTAAAGTTTACAGCGAAAGGGAAGATTACAGTACACGTGCGGTTACTCAGCGAAGATGAAGAGAACGTTACGGTGGAGTTTGCCATCAGTGATACTGGAATTGGAGTCAATGAGGATAACATCGAAAAAATATTTGAAACGTTCCGCCAGGCATCCAGCGGCACGGCACGTTTGTATGGCGGAACTGGATTAGGATTAGCAATTGTTAAACAGTTGGTGAATCAGCAGGGCGGAAGCATCCAGGTAAAAAGTGAAGTAAATCGAGGTTCTACATTCAGTTTTATATTGACTTTTCAAAAGACAAAAGTGATCGCTGAGACCGAATCTGAAATTGTGGAATGGAACAGGAAAATCAAAAACGTTAAAGTATTGGTGGTGGAAGATATGGCACTTAACCAACTATTGATGAAAACCCTGCTTGATGATTTTGGATTTGAACGGGATATTGCTGAAAACGGAAAAATAGCCATCGAAAAACTTCAAACAAATTCGTACGATATTATTTTGATGGACCTACAGATGCCCATCATGAATGGGTTTGAAACCACCGAATATATACGCACCAAAATGAATTCCGAAATTCCCATCATCGCGTTAACTGCCGATGTCACCACCGTGGATCTTGCAAAATGTAAGGCGCTGGGCATGAATGATTACATTGCCAAGCCGGTGGATGAGCAATTATTATACAGCAAAATAGTAGGTTTAGTAAAGAAGCTTTCGATTGCAAAAGGCGATGAAATAAATCAGGAGAAATACCTGCTGCCTAAAAGAGAGAAATGTGTTGATCTGAATTACTTAGCCCAACGCACAAAATCAAATCCAACCTTAATGATGGAAATGATTTCCATTTATCTGGAGCAAACACCTCCCTTAATCAGGGCTATGAAAAAAAGCTTTTTAGACCATGACTGGGATTCTTTATATGCAAACGCGCATAAAATAATTCCTTCCTTTTCAATTATGGGAATTCATGCGGATTATGAAAACATGGCAAGAAAAGTACAGGAGTTTGCCGGTACGCAGAATGAAGAAATAGAACAACTGGTCATCCAGCTCGAAAATATTTGTTCCCAGGCATGCAATGAACTGGAAGAAGAGTTTAACCGTATTAAAAGTATGCAGTCATGAATAAAGAAAAAATAAGACTTTTCCTCGTGGATGACGATGCTCTATTTTTAAAATCACTGGAAATCGAATTCCGTCAGCATTCCGACTATTCAGTTCAAATATTTTCAACAGGTGAGCTTTGCCTGGAAAACTTATCGCTCCATCCGGATGTCATTATTTTAGATTATCACCTGAATGGTGTTGATAAAACTGCTATGAATGGCATTGAAACGCTTGATAAAATTAAAGCATTTGATGCTGATATTCCTGTCATGATGTTATCTTCTCAGGATAAGATCGAGGTAGCCATTAATTGCATGCACCACAAGGCTTTTGATTATGTGGTCAAAAGTGAAACAGCATGTTTACGTTTGCAAAAAAGTATCATGACTTTCTATCATACCAGGAGAATGGAGAGAGAGCTTAATTGGTATATGTCCAGGATGTAAGTAGATCATCAATTTTTTAACTTTCCTTTCCGTCTTTGACCGCATGATCATCTGATTGGGGTCTCCTCATAGGTAAAAATCCGCAAACATGTGATATATGTAATACTTATTGAAAGGAGTGTAACGTTTTCAATAGCAAAGGGTATGACCTTTATGCTTTGATAGCATGTATCCCAAGTACCGCCTGGGTGCGGAAATAGAAAAATATATAAAATGAAAAAAATTACTCTTTCCCTCGCCATGGCTATGCTGATGTTGATATCAGTACATGCTGCTGAAATAACAAAACCAACAACTACTACCACAGTTTCAGCCAATGAGGTTGAATCAGCGGAAGTCAAAGCCCTGATCTCTCGTATAGATGAAATCAAGGCGATGGATAAATCATCGTTGAGCTCATCAGAAAAAAAAGAGTTGCGCAAAGAGATGCGTCTGATGAAAAAAACGGTGAATCACACCCAGGGTAATACGGTATATGTTTCTGGTGGATTGATTATTCTGATTGTATTGTTAATCATCTTACTGTAAACCATATGAAAAGAACGGGCGGCATTATTTTAATTATCGGTCTGCTGATCACTGTTTTCACAGGGTTTAGCTTTATGATGCGAGAAAAAGTAGTTGATCTTGGAGCGCTGGAGATCACCAAAAAAAAGAATCACGGCATGACCTGGTCACCCATCGTTGGAGTGGTCGTCATGGCGGTCGGGGGTGGAATTTTCCTTGCTGGCGCAAATAAGAGATAGCCAATTGGCAGGACGCGACACACAAAATATTTGCAATTAATAATAAACCAAAACACATGAAGAAATTAATCATCATAACGGTAACCGTGCTGCTCGTAAGCGTAGCACATTTCACAGCAAGTGCCCAGTCTTATGGTAAGACGTTAAATTTAGGTTTGGGCGTTGGCGGCTATTCAGGATACTACAAATATGCGGGACACTCTGTACCCGTATTTCACCTTAACTACGAGTTTGATGTGGCAAAGAGTTTTACGCTGGCTCCATTTATCAGCCTGTATACTTACTCTAATGAGTATTATTGGGGAAATAATAATTATCCAAGTCAATACTATACCTACCATGAAACAGTCATTCCAATTGGATTAAAGGGAACTTATTATTTTGATGAGTTATTGAAAGCAAGCAGCAATTGGGATTTTTATCTGGGAGCTTCACTAGGTTTTGCGTTAGTAAATGCACGTTGGGATGCAGGCTATAATGGAGATTCCAAGTATTTCAATAATAAAGGAAATGCTGTCTTTCTGGATATTCATATCGGTACGGAATATCATTTTAATAAGAGATTAGGAGCCTTCCTTGATTTGTCAAGTGGTATTTCTACGATGGGATTAGCGATTCATGGACGATAAAAATTAAACAAATAAAATCATGGGAAATCTACTTTATACAATAGCAGTTATATTACTTATTCTTTGGGCCATTGGATATGTTGGCTTTAATGCAGGTGGCATTATCCACATCCTTTTAGTCATTGCCATTATTGCAGTGCTCTTTAGGGTTATTCAGGGCAAGCGAATAGGCTGATAAGTCCAGCAAGCTTCAGGCTGTGAACATAAAATAGCGACATACTTAGGTGTGTTGCTATTTTTTATAGATAACACTATGCAGCAGCGCATAATTCTTCGATTTTCATACTAACGACTAACATAAGTGTGCCGCCATTATCCATAATCTTGGCACGATTAGAAATAAATTTATTGAATATGTGATATGTATAAGATTGATGCATCTGGATGTAATACAGTAGTGCGGTCACTTCTTCATCTTTGTGTAAGTAATAGGTATTGATCACTCATTTAAACAAATAAGATTATGGACACAAAACAAATTAAGAATAGCACTCCCTTTTTTATACTGAAAAGAATTTTCGGGGTATTTATGCTGGCGATATTTTTATTGGCGTGCAGTGATAAAGACGAACAAACCGCCATCTTAAAAGTAAGACTTACCGATGCACCGGGTGATTATCAACAAGTTAATATTGACATTCAAGGTGTAGAGGTTCATAGCGAGTTGGGTGATCAGCCATCTGGATGGACGACCCTGGCTGTTGAAAATGGTGTGTATAATTTGCTGGAATTATCCAATGGACTGGATGTATTATTAGCCGAGAATGAACTGCCTGCCGGAAAGGTTTCACAAATCAGATTAATCTTAGGTGCCAGCAACAGTGTAAAGGTTGGGGAGCAACTTTTCCCTTTATCTACACCAAGTGCTCAACAATCGGGTCTGAAGATTAATGTAAATGAACAATTGATGGCCGGTATCACCTACACTATTTTGTTGGATTTTGATGCCGCACGTTCAATTGTCAAAAATGGTAATGGAACCTATAGTTTAAAGCCAGTGATACGTGCGATTACCGAAGCGAATAGCGGAGCCATTCAAGGAACAGTAACACCCTTGCTAGCTACTCCTGCTGTATTTGTAATGATGGGTACGGACACCGTAGCCACGGCCTATACCAATCAGCTAGGCATGTTCCTGGTAAGAGGTGTGCCGGCAGGAACGTATACGGTCGGCTTCAATCCTAAAGAAGGATTTACACCGATGCAAATTGAAAGTGTTAAGGTTACGATCGGCAATGTTACTGATCTGGGTTCGGTAGTAATTTTGTAATCAGAGTAGTTGGGGTTTTGGGAAAGCGGAAGATTCATTCTTTCGCTTTTTTCCATACAACGCGCGTATCATTAAAAATGGAATTATGAATATTAAAAGAATTTTTGGTGCATTACTTACTGTACTTGGCATAGCCGGCCTTATCTATACCGCAGTGTTATTCGTAAATGCGGGCAGCGATGCTCACACGATTAAAACATTGGCAACCTATGGCATACTCGCACTTTTATTTTTCGTTTCTGGCATTAGTCTGGTGCGTACCACAAAAGATGAGTCATGATATACGATTGGTTGAGAATACTTGCTTTTAGTTTATTTTAAATTAGTCTAAGCTGTTTTTTTGAAACACGTGATATATGCAAATCCGGAAGGGTAACATGTAACGCTTTTTAGTTAGCATATCTCAACCTTTGCCCAGGTACTAACTGTAAACTTTATAATCAACAAAATGAGAGTATTCGGATTAATGATCATTGGAGTTCTGTTATTTATTTCAAATACATTGAACGCTCAGCACTCGGCACCCTTGTGGGGACCTGCCGGTTATACAGAAGGGCGCTATTATTATTTGCCCGGTGTACAATCTTACTATGACATTCAATTGTCTGAGTTTATCTATAACGACAATGGCACATGGATTCACAGAGCGCATCTCCCGGCACGCCATAAAAACTACAACTTATACAATGGACATAAGGTAGTGATGACAGACTATCGTGGGGATACCCCTTATACCTATTTTAATAATCATAAGAAGAAGTATCCAAAGAATTATCGGGGCGGTAAACAAAAAACGATTGGTGAGAATCCAGACAAAGGAAATTCGAAATCAAAAAGTCATCAGGGAAATGCACAAAAGAAGAATCTTTAAAAAAATTGAATTATGAGAAATGTAACTGAATGGTTGGGAACTGGAGCGTGACGAAAGTTGAAGCAAAAATTTGCTACACTCACGGATAATGATGTGTTGCTGGCGGAATGGAAGCAGGACGAATTTATTGGCCGCCTGCAGATTAAGTTTGGTAAAACGAAGGCTGAAATACACAGGATTATTTCTGAATTATAGAAATAGCAACGAACATAAGATCAATTAACTTTTACACAATCCAATGAATATGATGAAATTAATAATAACGGTGACGGCACTTGTTTTTATTTCGGGAGCGAGCTTTTTAACAAGCTGCAACAGTCCTTCTGAAAATGTTGCCCATGCTGAAGACAAGGTTATGGAAGCGCAGCGGGATTTAGATAATGCGAACATTGCCTACCTGGCTGATATGGTAACATACCGTCAGGAAACGGCAGTAAAAATTGAGGTCAACAATAAAAGCATAGCCGACTTTAATGCACGTGTTGAAACTGAAAAAGCAGAAGCAAAGGCTGACTACAAAAAGAAGATAGCTGAGCTAGAACACATGAATACCGACATGAAGAAGCGGTTGGAAGACTATAAAGCTGACGGAAAAGACAATTGGGATAAGTTCAAAATTGAATTTAGCCACGATATGGAAGAACTAGGTAAAGCTTTTAAAGATTTAACTGTGAGCAATGTTAAATAGTTGAATAGCTTGATTTAAAGCTGACGAAAAATCACATTGGAATTCCGCAACTGAGATTAACGGTTAATCTTTCTAAACCTTGTCTGGATGTGGATGCATCCATGGTTGTCGATAGCTGCGTTGTAAAAGTTGTGTTGCTTCCGCATCGCCAATCACTTGTCGCGTAAGCGGATTATACGAAAGTGATCTACCAGTCTTCATAGCGATATTACCTAAAATACAGCTGGCCGTAGAGATGTGTCCTTCTTCAATGTCAGCGATCGGCTTCTTATTTTCTTCGATGGCCGCCAGGAAGTTAAGCATGTGAAGCCGCGTAGCAGGTGCAGCATGGATTTCAATGTCTTTCTCTTTTGTGTCTTCCGGATATTTTTCTTTTTCATAGACAGCATCGCCATGAATTTTCTTTCCTTTATCAATCGGTGTGAAATCATATTGATAAGGACTGCCCTCCAATGTTCCTTTGTCTCCATAGATTTTAAATCCCCAGGGATACTCTGGATCCGTGGCAGCACCCCAGGTGCGGTGCTGCCATACTGCGGTGAGGTTATCAAATTCAAAAATGGCAGTTTGCGTATCAGCAATATTTGACTTGCCTTCTTTCTGCACGTAGATGCCTCCGGTAGAAGATATTTTTTTTGGCCAGCCAAGATTCAGCTGCCAGCGCACGGCATCGAGCATGTGCACACACATGTCGCCCATGATGCCGTTGCCATACTCCATAAACGCACGCCACCAGCCGCGATGTGGCAATCCATCGTAAGGCCGGAGTGGGGCAGGGCCCGTCCACATTTCATAGTCCAGGCTGTCGGGTACTGTTTGCAGTGAAGGATTGTTTGTGTTGCGCATGTGATAGTAACAAAACATTTCCACGTGCGAGATTTTTCCAAGCAGGCCGGCATCAACGATATTCTTTTTAGCTTCCATTAAGTGTGGTGTGCTTCTGCGTTGCAAGCCTACCTGTACAGTACGCTTATATTTTCTTGCGGCCGTTAGCATTGCTTCACCTTCTATCACATCCACGCTGATCGGTTTCTGCACGTAAACATGAGCGCCAGACTTCAACGCTTCAATGGTATTTAGGCAATGCCAGTGGTCAGGCGTGCCGATCAATACAATGTCCGGTTGGTTTTCGGCAAGCATCTTCTGATAATCACTATAGAGCCGCGGTGTTTTATCTGACTTTTGTTTTTTGCTTA
This sequence comes from Cyclobacteriaceae bacterium, assembly GCA_043774745.1. Taxonomy (GTDB): domain Bacteria; phylum Bacteroidota; class Bacteroidia; order Cytophagales; family Cyclobacteriaceae; genus ELB16-189. Next base: position 49,439 of record JAYVTC010000071.1, read on the forward strand.
CCATCGAGGCTGCTTCATTGAGTAGATTTTTATCCACATCACAAAGAGCAACCACTTCTACCGGTGCCACTTGCATCAGCCGGAACAAATCACTTTTTCCATACCAGCCGGTGCCAATCAAACCTACGCGCCATATTTTTTGAGGGTTCAGGATATCCATGGCCTGGGCACCAAACGCACTCAACGCAAGCGTGGCCGTAGCTCCTTTTATAAATTGTCTTCGGTTGATATTAAAGATATGCATGATAGGAGAAGTTTTATATAAACGGAGACATCAAATTTATCATAATGGAAAGGAAGCAATCAATATGAAGTTGATAAATTTAGGAAATCTTTTTAGCAATCACCCAAGGCAATCAAAATATCACTATCTTCATAAAGATCGTTTCAATAGAGTAAATTTACATGTATGAGGGAAAAGAAGGACTTAAATCTGGCAGTGCTTATTGATGCAGATAATATTCCGTATGCTAATATAAAGGGCATGTTGGATGAGATTGCTAAACTGGGAACCCCTTCTATCAAACGCATTTATGGTGATTGGACAAAGCCAACTATGGTGGGATGGAAACGCGCATTGCTTGAGCATGCTATAACTCCTATTCAACAGTACAGTTACACGGTTGGAAAAAATGCCACAGACTCCGCCATGATCATTGATGCGATGGATATTTTACATAGCGAAAAGGTAGATGGATTTTGCCTGGTCTCCAGCGATAGTGATTTTACGAGATTAGCTACGCGTCTTAGAGAATCGGGCATGCTGGTGATTGGGATTGGAGAAAAGAAAACTCCCAATCCATTCATTGTAGCATGCGACAAGTTTATTTACATCGAAATCATCAGTGCTAAAAGCAGTCCTAAGGAGACGGCCAAAACAACTTCAGCAACCAGGCCTCTCCCCAAAAACGAAATAGATTCAATGGATAAGGAATTTATTGAATTATTAAGTTCCTCTATTGAGGATTTAGAGGATGATGATGGGTGGGCATCGTTGGCAGCGGTTGGTGGTCTCATCAATAAAAAGAAACCTGACTTCGACCCCCGAAATTATGGATTCTCGAAACTAACCCCGTTGATAAAATCCTTAACCGCGTATGTAGAAGTGGATGAGCGGGAAGTGGAAGAAACACATATCAAGTATATTTATGTGAGAAATAGAAAAAGCCAAGCGCCCATAAAAAACAAACGTTATTAATAAAAGCCACCCCACTATGAAAAAAAATTGGTTCTTGCTGATGATTATATTGGTATCCATCGCTGCACAAGCGCAAAAGAAAAAGGTTGTTGCCGATACGCGGCTTGTCGGTATTGATGCGGAATTGCAAAAAGTGCTTGAAACCTGGAAGACACCTGGATTTGCGGTGGCCGTGGTGGAGAAAAACAAAATAGTGTATGCGAAAGGTTTTGGCTATAGCGACTATGAGAATAAAATTCCGGTAACAGCCAATACGCTATTTGCAATTGGCTCATGCAGCAAGGCGTTCACGTCTTCACTATTAGGTATTCTTAAAAATGAAAATAAGCTTGACTTTGATGACAGCCCACGAAAGTATATTCCCGAATTGAAGTTTTTTAATTCGGAAATGGACAACACCATCACCATTCGTGATTTGATGAGCCATCGAACGGGTTTACCTCGTCATGATTATTCCTGGTATCTGTTTCCTACTGAATCGAGAGACAGCCTGATGACCCGTATTGCTTATCAGGAGCCATTTACAGGTGTTAGAAAGAAATGGTATTACAATAATTTCATGTTTCTCACACAAGGTGTAATCGCGGAGCGCATCACTGGAAAAACATGGGAAGAAAACGTGGCAGAGCGAATTTTTAAACCGCTCGGCATGATACGTTCTAACTTCACCATACCAGCCATGAAGAAGAGTGAGGATGCTGCGTTCGGTTATGAACTGAAGGATGAAACCACGATTAAGAAAATGGATTATTACAACATTGCAGCCATGAGCCCGGCAGGAAGTATCAATAGCAGCGTGAATGAAATGACGAATTGGGTGATGACCTGGATTTATGGTGGCAAGTATCTGGGAAAAGAATTGCTGCCATCATCATATGTGAAGGAAGCAATGAGTTCGCAAATGATTGTAGGTGCCGCGTTACCGGAAAAAGAACATACCGATATTCATTTTTCTAACTATGGTTATGGCTGGTTCACTGCTTCCTATAAAGGACACTATCGGGTAGAGCATGGTGGCAACATAGATGGATTTTCTGCAAGTACTTCTTTCTTTCCCAGCGACAGCATTGGTATTGTGGTGTTGGTAAATCAGAATGGATCGAGTGTGCCTTCAGTAGTGCGTAATATCATCACCGATCGTATGTTGAAAGTATCGGCTACCGATTGGAATAAAGAATTGAAGGACAGACGCGACAAGGCAATCAAGGAGCAAAAGGATGCTGCGGCTAAAAAGATTTCCAATCAGAAGAAAGATACACGTACTACGTATTTGTTGTCGGAATATGCAGGCCGATATACTCATCCGGGCTATGGTTCGTTTGATGTGGTGGCAGAGCGTGATTCGCTGTTTGCAAAATTCAAATTGAAGACGTTGTGGCTGAAGCATTATCACTATGACGTATTTGCAGCGCATGAAGTGACGGCAGAGGGAATTCAAGTTGATGACTCGGATCAATTGTTAATGACGTTTCAGGGAAATGAAAGCGGTGAAGTAGGTAAACTAGTAATCAAAATAGAACCTGCTATTGACCCCATTGACTTCACGCGCATACCACGTAAAATTGAAGTAAATAAATCTGACCTGGAGAAATATGTGGGTGAGTATCTATTGGGAGGCATGACATCAAAAATATATTTGAAAGGTGGCAACACGTTGTTTTTGTTTGTTCCCGGCCAGCCGGAATACGAATTGTTCGCTACCGGAACACATAAGTTCTCTATCAAAAATCTGGAAGGATTTAAACTGGAGTTCATGGAAGGGGAGAAGGGTATCAGCGATGTGAATTTTATTCAGCCTAACGGAACCTTCAAGGCAACGAAGAAGTGAGTTTAAGCACCGAGTGTGCAAATTATTTTGTCAGGAAATTGTAAAACTGCCAGGGCATTCCGTTCTGGCAGTTTTTTTATTTACTAATTTCGCACCCTAAGAATTAATGTACTTCTTAGGGTAGTTTCATTAATATTTCCATTCATGTTCAAACGCATTCTTAAAATCTCCGGAATCGTTCTGGTTATTCTTTTGGCAGCAGCCACATTCGTCTACTTCAAATATCTTAAGCCAAAACCACTTCCTATTTCTGCAGAGGACAGGGCTGCTATTTCCCTGATGCCTTTGCCAGCTTCACTAAAATTAACTGGAGAACAATTTATTCTTACACCGGATTTTGGCGCTACCGTGCAAGGCCCGGAGGATGAAATTGTAACGAAGGCAGTAAACCGATTTTTGGATCGAACAGCAAAATTGAGCAGTCTTACTTTTCAGCCTAATGGCAAAGGACTGGCTGTATATTACATCGCGGCAACAGTACCCGTTCAGCCCGTTGAGACGGTTGAATCCTATAAACTTGTTATTGACGAGGACGGGATCACGATCGAGGCCGCTACGGGTTACGGGGTGTTACGTGCATTGGAATCATTATCGCAACTAGTGAAGAAGGAAAATGAAAAATTCGTTTTTCCTACTTTGAAAATAGATGACAGTCCCCGTTATCAATGGCGTGGTCTGATGATCGATGTGTCCCGTCATTGGATTCCCAAAGAAGTGATCTTAAGAAATCTCGAAGCTATGGCTGCAGTAAAACTCAACGTATTTCACTGGCACCTCAGCGACTATCAGGGATTTCGTGTAGAGTCGAAAGTGTTTCCCAGGCTTCACGAGATGAGCTCGGAAGGAAATTACTATACACAGGAAGATGTAAAAGAGATTGTGGAGTTTGCACGGCTGCGTGGCATACGGGTAGTACCGGAGTTTGATATGCCGGGCCACACCTCCAGTTTTTTGGTGGGTTATCCGGAGCTGGCTTCCGCACCAGGTCCCTATCAGTTGGCAAAAGTATATGGGTTACTTACTCCTGTGATGGACCCTACTCGTGAAGAAGTGTATACATTCATTGATACGTTCATTACTGAAATGGCCCAGTTGTTTCCTGATTCCTACTTTCATATCGGGGGCGATGAAGTGGATGTTTCTCATTGGAGGAAGAATGAGGCTATTCAAAAATTTATGAAAGAGAATGCGATTGAGAATGAGCATGACTTGCAGGCCTACTTTAATCAACGCATGGAGAAAATTCTAGCCAGGCATAACAAAAAAATGATTGGCTGGGATGAGATTCTCAATCCTAAGCTGAGCAATACTATCGTGGTGCAAAGTTGGCGCACGCATAAGTCTTTTTTTGAAGCCCTTCAAAAGGGAAGTAAGGCTATTCTTTCATCCGGCTATTACCTCGATTATAAACTTCCTGCAGCAAAACATTATGGTGTAGATCCTGAAGTATTGCCGGGTGCCGTTACCATTACGCCAGATTCATTGAATTGGCAACAATATGAATTAGCAATTTATGTTTCAGAAAGTCCGATGCAGTCCTCATTGGTATTGTATGGCGAGCAGGAAAATCTTCGTGGATTATTTTACGTGATGGAAAATGCAACCGGATTTGAACATGCTACTCGCACCGGTGATGCTTTAAATTTTTCATTCACTTCTGGCTTTGGTAAAATAAATATTGAATCTGCTTTCTCGGGTGATAGTATCAACGGTAAGATGTCATTAGGATTACTCTCATTCCCATTCAAAGGCAAAAAGATAGGAGGGAATGATTGGGCAGGCACATCTCCACCCAAAGTAGAGCAGATGAAGCCTTTATCTTCTGAGCAAAAAGCAAACATCCTCGGAGGTGAAGCCGCCATGTGGACCGAAGTAGCATCAGCACAAAATATTGATTCGCGCATTTGGCCTCGTACCACAGCAATAGCAGAAAAATGGTGGTCACCTCAGGAACTTACCAAAGACGTGAATGACATGTATCGCAGGCTGGAGGTCATATCACCCTATCTGGAGAAGCTGGGAACCCATCATATCAAAGGGCAGGATGAGTTGATTACTGATCTGGCAGAAGGTAAAGACGAAAAATCAATTCGAGCATTAATAGATGTATTGGAGGAAGTTAAATATACAGCACGCCTGGCGCTGAGTCTGTCAGCGCTCGTTCCTATGAATGAAGTGGTGGATGCGGCACAACCTGAAAGCATGCAGGCGCTGAAGTTTACTCGCATGGTAGACGAATTTCTCTTGGATCTTGAACATAAGATACATGAAAAAGAAATCAGAGAACTTTTGATTACATGGCGAAACAACCATGCTGGATTTGAAAAAGTTGCCATGGGTAATCCACGTCTTGAGAAAATATTGCTCACCAGTCAGGAGCTAAGTATGATGGCTAACTTCGCGTTGCAAGCAGTAGATTCTTTCACTGGAAAAACTAAATTGAATGATGCTGATAAGAATGCGATGCTTAAAGCAATCAACGGTGTTGAAGAGAGTCGTGCAGGAACAATCTTAGCAGTTTCGCCTTCATTGAGGAAGTTGGTGGAATCACTATGAAAATAAGATCAGCGTTAATTCTTTTTCTCTTTGTGTCCAATATCTTTTCCGGTTTTGCTCAAAGCAATTTATTGATTCTTCCTGATGCGGATTCTGCTTATGTAAGAAAGCATACCTTGGCCAACGATTTGCGCATGTTTTATGGTGGGCAGGGTAATAATGTTTCCTTAGGAACGAAGCGAAAAGGAGATACGCAATTCAATGGAAACGTCTATGCCAATACGAATGATTATGTCGGCTTAGGCATTACCTATAAGTGGCTGGATGGTGATCTGAGTTTTTCGTTGCCCGGAACTACCTACCTCAGCGAGGAGAGGTCTAACCTTACGCAGTTCAAACTGTCTATGAGTTATACGCAGCGGAAGATGGTATTTCGCGGCTATTATAGCGAGAGCAAGGGAATGGTTATGTCGGGGGCCGATGATGAATTTCAAAGCATACCTTCCCTGCACGAAGTAAGAATGGGTTTGCAGATGACTTACCTATTCAACAACGCCAGGTATTCCTATCGCGCTGCGATGTATCAATCTGAATTTCAATTGAAGACAGCCGGATCTTTTCTCTTGCGGATAGAACCTTTTTATCGAAACCTGGGAGGACAAAGGGGCAGCATGATTCCAGCAGCCTATGATCTTCCCGAACTATACGGTGACCAGGCTGGCTTAGAGTACATCAGGGCACCGGGAATTTTATTCATGCCGGGATACGGGATCAATATCGTAATACCCAACACGCACTACTTTATCTCACCGATGGTATTTGCCGGTGTTGGTGCTGCTTTTAATTCCTATGAGTCGAAAAACGGGAGGGGCAATTACACCAATGTGGAGTATGCAGCAAATTTCAATTTAAATGCCGGTTACAATGGCAGTCGTTATTATTCCAAAATTCAATTCAACTGGGCTGCTGGTTATTCTCCGCTGGATCCTTCTTACTTAACTTCGAACAATCTTATGATATCATTATGGGTGGGGATGCGATTTAAGGATGTAGAAAAATTTATTCCAAGGTTTTAATGAGATTGCCTGATCAAACACACTGTTGAATTTTACGCTTGATCAACTCGGCCTCCTGCACCAAGGTTATGCTCACAAGAGCTTTTTCAAACGACACTTTCGCCCTGTCAGCATTACCTTTAAGTAAATAAAAATTACCCATGGCAGCCAGATAAAGATAGTGATCTTTCAGGCTGTTGATTTTATCCAATTCATGAATTCCAGCCTCTGGTGATATTGCATAGCCCATCGCGATAGCCCTGTTAAAACTGACCATCGGCCCTGGTTTCAATTCATGAAGCGTCTCATAGAGATTTAATAATTTATCCCATTGCGTTTCCTCAAAGCGTAACGCAAGGGAATGAATGGAAGCAATGGAAGCTTCTACATGATATTCACTCAGCTTATTTCCAACAGAGGCTTTCAATAAGAAATCAAGACCTTGTTCAATGAGCGGCTTACTCCATTTCGTGCGATCCTGATCTTCCAGCAAAATGATTTCTCCAAGGTCACCCGTGCGCGCAGCAAACCGCGAAGATTGAAGGCACATCAACGACATGAGTGCATTTACTTTGGGGAGGCTTGTTGCTTTGTGTTGGGCTAACAGAAACGTGAGTCGCATGGCTTCGGCACACAAATCTTCACGAATAATGGTATCGCTGTGGCTGGAGTGATAACCTTCATTAAAAAGGAGATACAAAACGTGCAGCACACTATCTAATCGATAAGGCAACTCAAACAATCCTGGTGGAGCAAGTTTTATTTTTTCCTGTTTGATTTTTTCCTTCGCACGGTAAATACGCTTGGCAATGGTTTCTTCTGATGTAAGAAATGCATTGGCAATTTCACCTGCACTCAATCCTCCCAGTGTTTTTAGTGTTAGTGCGATTTGCGATTCGATAGGAATGGCAGGATGACAACAGGCGAACATCATCCGCAATACACTATCCTGAATTTCGTCCTCATGGAATAAGACTTCACTGGAATAAGATATATCCCATTCTGATTTTATGTTTTCTTGCTGGGCAGAAAGCAGCTTTGATTGTCGTTGACCTGATCGTACCCAGTCAATAGCTTTGTTGCGTGCCACTTTATACAGCCAGGCCGATGGATTTTCGGGCACTCCACGAAAGCGCCAGATTTCCATAGCCTTCAGTAAGGTGTCTTGCACCAGGTCCTCTGCGGTCTCAAAATGTTCGGTTCCTAAAAAACGAGTAAGCACAGCGGCCATCCTTCCCGCCTCATGACGGAAAAGATGGTCGACTAGCTGCTGCACACTATTATCGGGCTGTGCCGCCATGACAGATCATGATATTTTGCAAAGGATAAGGCGATTACATTTCCATTTTTTGAATTGGCCTCACCTGCACTTTGCCATTGAAGATAAAGTCGGGATAACCCGCTGTCAGTGCCACGGCCTCGTCTAGGTCTTTGGCGTTGATAATGAAATAGCCACCGACCAGCTCTTTGCTCTCGGCAAATGGGCCATCGGTTACAATTTTATTGGGGCCAGTAACAAATTTGCCACGCGGCTCCAGGGGTTCACCACTTTCATAACGGCCTTCTTTTCTTAATTTCTCTACCCATTCGAACCATTTTTGCATGTGTTTTTGCATGGCTTCCGGGTTTTTCATTTCAGGGGCCACATCGCTGCCACCGTGAAAAATAAGCATGAATTTCTCCATAAGATTTTGAATTTAGGTTAAATAATTTCTTCTAAGACGAAAGCGTGAATAAAAATCGGACAGAAACAGTTAGTTTTATTTTTTGCTTGAAGATAATTTCAAATCAATTTATCAATTATTTACATCAAGGGTATTATGAAGATGAAACGTTGGCTTAAGTTTTTACTTATTGGCTTGGTGCTTTTTCTGGCCCTTAGCTTCTTTGTTGTTCCTCCGGTTTTAAAGAACTACCTTCTTTCGCACAGCAAAGAATGGGTGGGCCGTTCCATGGCTTTGGAGGGCGTTAAGTTCAATGTATTTAATGGAAGTGTAACATTGATTGGACTAAAACTTTATGAGAAAGATGATACATCCGTTTTCGTTTCGTTCGGGTCACTTTATATAAACAGCGCATTGATTAAATGTGTATCAGGCAATTATGAGCTTACTGAAATTCTGTTGGATAAACCATTCATCTCCATTATTCAGCAGGGAGATTCATTCAATTATACAGATTTGGAAACCCGTTTTTTAGCCACGGATTCATCGGCAACGGAGACTGAAATGGATGAGGAGCCAGTTAAATACTGGTTAAGAAATATGTGGATTCAGGATGGCGTTGTTTCCTATCGCAACCTGGATGTGAACAGTGATATCCGAATGGAAAGTATTCAAGTAAAAAGTCCCTTGTTTGCCTGGGACGATCCCCAACTCCATTACGACTTTGGCCTTCAATTGAATCAAGGAGGTAAGGTAGCCGGTTCGTTTGACATGAATATCGAATCGTTGGTTTATAAAACCACGTACAAATTAGACAGCCTGAATATGGAAATCCTTTTGCCCTATGTAAAAGATTATATGAAGGTGGGTAGTTTCAAAGGTTTATTGACCAGTCATCAAACGATCTATGGAAATTTTAATAAACCGGAAGCGGTGGCAACGACTGGAGAAATCCGACTGAATAATTTTGCACTTACAGATACTGAACAAGGTGATTTAGTAACGACCGGTGAGTTTAAGACTGTTATTGATACAATGAATGTAGAAGCGGAGATCTATGATTTGAAATACATGAGTTTAACCAAACCCTATCTCAAATTCGAACTCTTTGCCGAAGGTAATAATTTTACGAAATTATTGAACGCGTACGATTCGGAGGATGGCATGTCTTCAGATTCTCTTTCAACGGCCGTGGCGTATGGAAATATTTTTGCGTTAATGGCATCCTATATTCAAGAACTTTCGGAGACGTATACGATCAGTAATTATAAAGCAGATAGTATCGTGCTGCGGCAGGGAACGTTTATTTTTAATGATTATACCCTTCATAGCAAATTTAATTACGTATTGGAAGATCTGGTGGTGAAGGCAGAGAGCGTGAGTTCAGCCAGTGAAAATATTGTTTTCAAGGCATCTTCAATATTAAATACTTCGGGCCATATGCAAGGTGAAATAGCCGTGAACCCAGATGGATTCCGCGATATGGATATCCGATATTCAATTAACGAACTCAAGGTTTCTGATTTTAATCCGTATTCAAACTATTACGTGGCTCATCCATTTACCAATGGGACTATCTTTTATACCAGTACCAGTTCTGTCAAGAACCGCTATTTGAAAAGCAGTCATAAGCTGGAAGTAAGAGATATAGAAGTTGGAAAGAAGGAAAAAAACGCTACCGCCTATAATCTGCCTATACGGTTTGTTGTGGCTTTGCTGCGCGATAAAAATGGTGATGTAAATCTGGAGTTGCCGATTGAGGGTAATCTCGATGATCCAAAGTATAAAATTGGTAAAGTGATATGGCAGGTTTTGAAGAATCTGATATCAAAAGCAGCAGCAGCTCCTGGCAAGTTACTGGCCAGGAAATCAGGCGTTGACGAAAAATTGATTGAGGGAATTGATTGGCAACCCTTGCAAACGGAGTTAGATGAAAATCAAAAGAAGTCATTAGATGCAATGGTGGGTAGTCTTGCTGCTACGCCAGAAATGAAACTTGAACTGGTAAAAGTCTACAACTTTCAAAAAGAGCTCGATGAACTTGCCTTGCGCGAAAGCAAAAAGAAATTTTTATTCTTCCATCGCAAGATTGCTTCAGAAGAAGACGAAAGTGTAGAGAGTGGAAAGGCTTTGGAGGAACTCCATCCGCAGGATTCATTATTTATGGCTTACGTGGAGGCGCAAAGCCAGACTCAGAATTCATTGCTCTCCATTTTTGATAAATCAAAACGGTTGGTCGGTAATGAGCGATTGCAGAATAAGATGAATCATATCTTTGAACAAAGATTGGAGGCGGTTCAGCATTATCTCTTCAAAGAAAAGCAGACTGATCCGAATCGCTTTCGGATTGTTCAACCAACCGAGTCGAAGGAGGTGGCATATGAATCGCTTTCACGGATGACTTCTAATTTTTATGTGGAGGATTAGTGCTGCTTGGTTAGCCTTGCGTCTCTGTATTTACCAATGAGCTTTCATAATTTCGAAATGAGTCAATCTCACTGGCAGCAGCACGATATACCCAGGTGAGCACGGCAAGATCATCGGCAAGGCCAATTCCGAAAATAAAGTCTGGTATTAAGTCGATTGGATTGATAAAGTAAATGATAGCCGCCAGCAGAATGATGAGTATTCTCATGGATCTGATTTTATAATCACCCGCCACATGTGCTTTAATCATTCTACCGATTACCATGAAGTGATCGCGTATCGTTTTAATATCGGTGGAAGCACCTTTGGTGTTATAGATTTTTACAGAGAGTTGTGCCAGTAAGCTAATGATCCGACCTGGTTTGCCGGCCAATTTTGCCGCTCGATCCAGCGCAACTTTGAAAAATCGGTTATTGGTAATATTCATAATCTCAACAACGTAATACAATATCAAAAAAGTTCTTGGATCAACCGTTAGATAAGGTCATTAAAAACATCAAGGATGGTGTTGGGCTATCTTTGATCGTATTGGTAGTTAACGAATAATCCCACTTTATCATGTTTAAGTTACGACTTTTCCAAGCGGAAGTCTCCCGTATCTCGGGGACTTCGTGTATACCAGGTGGACGCAGCGTGTTGCAATTCCTCTTGGGTGGGCACATCTTGATTAATGGCCTCAATAATAAGATTTTTCCAAGCGGAGACTCCCGCCTCGGTGACTCCGCGTATATCAAGTGGACGCAAGTGTCTTTTTCAGGAGACTCCGCAAAGAATAAAGTGGCTAAAAAGTGTGAGGTAGATTATTGTATTTTCAATTCGAGTCTATTCCCCAGCTTAACGCCCTGTTAAAGTGGTGTTGTAATTCCTTATGGGTGGGCTCATCCTGGTTAATGGCCTCAATAAAAAGATCGATCATTTTTATCTGGATCTGAATAAGTTCTAACGTTTCCTGATACGCAGGATTGTCCGCATCCTCTTCTTTCATGAGTTCTAATAATTTTTCTGCCTCTGTCTTGCTCGATAGGTACATGTCAATCACTTGTGCTTTAGTAATCATAGAGCAGTGGAAATTTTACTGAAAATTTATAATTAACAGAGCATTTAAACAACGTGATTTTTCATGTATGAATGCCTGTCGGGTGCACCCGACCGAGGGGGGAACTAACCACCTACTCCGGTCCAAAGCCAAACCACCTCATAAAGTAGAAATGGTCAATTCTCCTATCTTTGAATGCATTAGTTGAAACTAGAATGAGATTTTATAAGTATGCTGTTATTAGTGTTTTGATCTTAAAAGCAATTGTTGCAAATGCACAACACAGCCAGCCCGATACAATCAAAGCGATCCATACAGACAATAAAATTGAGTTTGATGGAAAATTGGATGAACCCGAATGGCAGACGATTGCAAGAATTTCAAATTTCACACAGCGTGAATTGGATTATGGCAAACCTGTAACAGAAAGAACAGAGACTGCCATCATCTACGACAAACTTGCCATGTATATAGGGGTGTGGTGTTATACACAAGACCCATCGAAGATCATAGCCAAGTTTTTACAACGTGATTTTGATTTCGATACTGACGATAACTTCCGTGTAATCATTAGCCCGTTCAATGACAGGCGCAACGGATATGAATTTATTATTAACCCTTTAGGCGCACGGGCCGATCAGTTGGTATCAAGCGCAGAAGATAGTTACCCCGATTGGAACGGTGTATGGGATGCCAAAGCACACATCACCAGCGAAGGGTGGTTTGCCGAAATAAGAATACCCTTCACAACATTAAAGTTCAAACGTGAGAACGTACACATTTGGGCGATAAACTTCGAGCGGAACATCCGTTCGAAAAATGAGCAATCGCGCTGGCAGGGATGGTCGCGCGATTTTAGTTTTGAAAGTATCGTAAATGCCGGAACATTGGCTGGTCTGGAAAACATTGGTTACTCCAAACTATTTGAATTTAAACCCTACCTGCTTTCTGGCTACAACAATTCAAAGGGCACGAAAACGGATTTCACTAATAAATTAGGTGGTGACCTGAATGTGAACATCACTCCGACTTTAAAACTAAACCTTACTGCCAATACCGACTTTGCACAAGTAGAAGCAGACCGCATTCCGGTTAACCTCACACGCTTTAGTATTTTCTATCCCGAGAAGCGCGAGTTCTTTTTAGAGGGCTATCAAAATTATGAATTCAATCTGGGCGCAAGCAACAGCGTATTTTACACCCGCACCATAGGTCTTCAAAATCGTAAGCCCGTTCCCGTTATTGCCGGGGTCAGGTTGTTTGGAAAAGAGAAGCGAAGTAACATTGGTTTTCTTTCCATAGAAACCGCAGAGAAAGATACCATTCCGGCTACCAACAATACGGTGTTCAGGTATCGGCATGATATAGGCAAGCAATCTAATGTTGGCTTTATCATGACTTCCCGCATCAATGGGCTTTCCTCCAATCAGGTAGTCGGGGTAGATGCTACCTACAATACATCCGAATTCTTAAAAAACAAAAACCTGATCATCTATGGAAACTATGCTCAGAGTTTTACTTCTTATAAAACTGAAAATACCAACAATCCTGATGGAGACGGATATGCCTATCGAATCTTTGTAGATTATCCCAACGATCAAATGGATATTTTTGGTGCCGTTAGCGAGATTGCTAAAGACTTCAATCCTGAATCTGGTTTTTTAAACCGAAAGAACTATAGGTTATATACATGGAACTTTCGCTTAACACCAAGATGGTTTACAAAATACGGTGTGCGCAAAATGAATTTCAGGCCGTGGGGATTCAACCTATACCAGACAAAAGATACAGGCGAGTTAGAATCATTTTACAACGAAAGCCGTCCATTCGGTTTCTTCCTAAAGAGCGGTGAATTCTTTGAATACAATTTAATCCAACAGTATGACCGTCCTGATGAAAGCTTTGAGCTGACGGATGCTATTACAATTCCCGCAGGAAAATATTGGATGTATCGGCAAGAGTTACAGTTTGGAACATTTCAGGGCAGACGAGTATGGGCATTTGCAGCTTACCGTTGGGGCGATTACTACACGGGGAAAATAAATAGCATTGAATCTGGTTTAGGTGTAAACATAAGTAAACATCTAAACCTAAGCACCGAATATACCTACAATCACATTCGGTTGCCCGAAGGCACAGCACATACACATGAACTTGCACAGTTTATTAATTATGCATTTACAACAAAACTTAACATTGCCTATTTTATTCAGTGGAACTCAGTGGCTGATTACTTAGCGGGCAATTTTCGTTTACAATGGATTCCCAAAGTAGGAACTGATTTCTTTCTCGTATTCAACCAGAGCTATGACGAACTCGACAGGCTTAATTTAAAAAAACCAACCACCAATACCGGAGTTGCTAAGTTGGTCTGGAGGTTTGTATTTTAGTAAAAGAATGCTTCCACCGTATTCATTAAAAGAACTCATTATCTATTTTCTTAAACTCGGCACATGGGGCTTTGGTGGCCCTGTGGCGTTAGTCGGCTACATGCACCGCGATTTAGTAGAAAATAAAAAATGGATTTCAGAAGATGACTATAAAGAAGGGCTTGCACTTTCACAACTGGCACCGGGGCCATTGGCAGCACAACTTTCCATTTACCTTGGTTATGTTCATTTCAGAATTATCGGAGCAACCCTTGTTGGCATTGCATTCGTATTGCCATCGTTCCTGATGGTTCTCGGTATTGGGTATGCATATGTATTATATGGTGGTCTTTCATGGATGCAAGCTGTTTTTTATGGGGTGGGTGCATCGGTAATTGGAATCATTGCAATCAGTAGTTATAAACTCACAACTAAAAATATTGGTAAAGATTATCTTTTGTGGGGAATATTTATTGTTTTAGGCATCACAACCTTTATCACAGAATCCGAAATAATATGGCTGATATTGGCCGGAGGGTTCATTGTTTGGTTCGTGAAGGCTCCTCCGAGATTTACCAATACTTCAGCATTATTCGCTCCAGTTCTATTACACGTTGTTCCGGCATTATCTACTTCAGATAAGCTACTTCAGATTGGTTGGTTCTTTACCAAAGCTGGAGCTTTCGTATTTGGTAGTGGACTAGCCATCGTCCCATTTTTATACGGTGGTGTAGTGAAGGAATACCAATGGTTAACCGAACAACAATTTGTTGATGCGGTAGCCGTAGCCATGATTACTCCGGGACCTGTGGTGATTACTGTTGGATTTATCGGGTATTTGGTGGCAGGATTTCCGGGAGCTTGTGTTGCAGCACTGGCAACATTTTTACCTTGTTATTTTTTTACCGTTATCCCTGCGCCCTATTTTAAGAAGTACGGAAGGAATCCTGCAATTAAAGCTTTTGTGGACGGAGTGACAGCAGCTGCCATTGGTGCGATTGCGGGTGCCGTATTAGTGTTAGGAAAAAGAACGCTTGTGGATATACCTTCTGTCATTATTGCCCTGTCGACTATCGGAATATTGTTGAAATTCAAAAAACTGCAAGAGCCTTTGCTTATCGCAGGCGCTGCATTGATCGGGTTACTTTTAAAAACATTTTTATGAATAGAAAAAACTTCATTAAAACATCTATGATCTTAGGAGGAACGTCTTTGCTTCCTACCAACAACGCCTTTTCCCAAAACCTGAGTGAAACAGGCATGGACAAGCTCGTGGACAACGATGGGAATTTTGCATTACAGGTGCTGCCCTACAACGAAAATTTTCTGGAGCCCAGCATGGATCAGGAAACACTTCATTTGCATTATACCTTTCACCATGGCGATGCAGTGAAAGCAGCCAACAAAGATTTGCAAATGGTAAAAAAAGCAATGGATGATGCCAACCTCGAAACCGTTGACTATTGGACAAAGAAACTTTCCTATCATCTTTCTTCTCACATACTCCACACTATTTTCTGGACGAACCTTACTAATAAAAAAACAGATCCCAGTGGAGCGTTACTAAAACAAATTGAAAAAGACTTTGGCACCTACGATAGATTAAAATCTTTGATCGCAAAAACATCCAAAGGAGTTGACGGAAATGGATGGGGTATCTTAGGATACCATCCTTCCACCGATAAACTTACAGTACTTCAATGCGAGAACCACGAGAAGCTAACACAATGGGGGCTTATACCAATTTTAGTAATTGATGTATGGGAACACTCCTACTATTTAAAATACAGAAACCGCAGAGCAGAATTCGTTGATAACCTCTTTCCTATTATTAATTGGGACAACGTAGCCGAGCGGTTCGCTGTGGCTACGCGACTGAGATAGTAGGGAAAAAGAGTAAACGGAAGATCATTTAACCCGAAAGTGAGTCCGACTCTTTTTTCCAAGCGGAGTCTCCCGCCTCGGTGACTCCGCGTATATCAAGTGGACGCAAGTGTCTTTTTCAGGAGACTCCGCAAAGAATAAAGTGGCCAAAAAGTGTGAGGTAGATTATTGTATTTTCAATTCGAGTCTATTCTCCAGCTTAACGCCCTGTTAAAGTGGTGTTGTAATTCCTCCTGGGTAGGCTCATCCTGGTTAATGGCCTCAATAAAAAGATCGATCATTTTTATCTGGATCTGAATAAGCTCTAACGTTTCCTGATACGCAGGATTGTCCGCATCCTCTTCTTTCATGAGTTCCAATAATTTTTCTGCCTCTCTCTTGCTGAATAAGTACATGTTAATCACTTCTTCTTTGGTAATCATAGGAACGTGGGCGAACAAGCGGAACAGGAATTTAAACGCTATGAACCAGAGGACGACAATCGCCTCTTCCAAGAGTTGTATGGCGTAACGCGATTGAGCAGTTCTTTTATTCCCACTAATAGCCAGGTGTACATCAGCACCATCCAGCGGTTGTACTCAATATTAAAAGACCGCGACCTGGACGAACGCGATGAAGAAGAAAACCCGGAAGAAAAAAAGTGGACCGCAAAGGAACCCATGCCGGTGGTGTACAATGAAAGAACTCCCATGGAGTTTTTTGATGTGATCGTAATAGACGAATGCCACCGCAGTATTTACAATTTATGGAAACAGGTACTCGATTACTTCGATGCCTTTCAGATTGGCCTCACCGCTACACCGGATAACCGCACCTTTGGTTACTTCAATCAGAACTTAGTATGCGACTATGGTTATCAGAAAGAGGTGGAAGATGGTGTGCTCGTGCCCTACAATGTTTTTGAAATTGCTACCCGCATTACACAACAGGGTTCAGAGTTGGCTCTGGGCGAATATGTTGGAAGTAGATTGCGGGTGGCCTTATTGATTAAAACACGCATCAGAAGCCTTAATCCCAGTGAATTGCATAGTATGAAAGCGAAAGGCAAACCCAAGAAAGCGAAGGCTGTGTTTTTTACAACGTGGGTTTTTGATGCCCGGCTGGCCATTGGTATTGGTGAAGTGCCTAAGACTGTTAAGCAGTTGGCTACTACTTCCAGCGAGGCATTTTTCTTGTCTGGTCATTTGCTGGATGAAATGAAGAATAGGAAACAGTCCCTTGACATTGGCACAGATGATAAATACAGCGATGAACTGGAAACCGAAATGTTACTGTTAGATAATATCATAGCCAAAACCACCGCTTTGCAATGTGAAGTAATCCATTGGAAACTATGGGGCCTTCCCGAAATAGACATCGCCAATAAGTTAGGCATAGGGCAATCGGCTGTGAACCAGCGCTCGAATTCGGGTAGTTGGAATGCTATTAGTGCGATGGTGGATCGCTTTGAAACCATTTACGGAAATGAATAGCCTCACCTTGTTCACCGAAGCACAGGGGCTGTTGCTGATCCAGTTATTGCTGGCCCATTTCATAAGCGATTTTGTGCTGTAAACCGGCAAGATGGTTGCAGCCAAGCGTTGGTCGTCCAAAGCCATGCTGCTGCATGTGGCCATTGTTTACCTCACAACGGCATTGCTCAGCGGCTTGTGGTGGTGGAGCCTGGCCATTGCCCTTTTGCATTGGCTGATTGATTCCGTAAAAATGGAGCTGACAAAAAGCAGCAAGCACTCCGGAGTAGCCCTCTTTGTGGGCGACCAATTATTACATGTTGCTGTCATTATTGCCGTTTGGGCATACACACAAAACAACTGGCCGACACTGGCCAAAAGTCTTTCATTGCCTCTTTGGAATTACCCGATCGGGCTGATTGTACTTGGCTACGTGATCGTTATCTGGCCTATGGGCTACTTGATTCGGTTTGCCACGCAAAGCATCAATAAACAGGTAAACGAAACACAGGGTAATGGCTCGGACAAAATAGAACACGGTGGTAAACTGATTGGCCAGTTTGAACGCATCATCATTCTCACCTTTGTGCTGTTGCAGCAATACGAAGCCATTGGCTTTCTGATTACAGGTAAAAGTATAATCAGGTTTGCGCAGCGCGATGAAAATTTAAGAAGCGAGTATGTGTTGGTAGGCACCATGATGAGTTATGCGTTCTCCATCATTACCGGTGTGTTGATTAACTGGTTGATAACTCTGGCGGCATGAAAACAGCGAAACAAAAAGCCAAGTCAAACCCGGACCAACCCCATACTAACTCCGCAATAACTCCGCCCGAACAAAATGAACATGGTTTGCCTGAAGGATGGCGATGGGTGAAGTTGGGGGAAGTGTGTAATTTCATTGGAGGAGGAACTCCTAGTAAAAAGGAATCAAAATATTGGAATGGTAATGTTAGCTGGGCCTCTGTAAAAGATATTAAAGGAGATTACTTGAATTCAACAGAGGATAGAATTACAAATTTAGGATTGAAGGAAAGCGCTTCTAATATTGCTGAGCCTGGTGAACTCATTTTGATAACAAGAATATTACCAGGACGTTCAATAATTACAAATATTCGAACTGCAATTAATCAAGACTTAAAAGTAGTCAAGCCAAAATTTCAAGCCTCACCTAAGTTTCTTCATTATTATTTTAAGGCATTTGAAAGAGAGTTGATTAAAAAATCAAGCGGAACAACGGTATTGGGAATTACTTTGAATAATTTGAATGAGATAGAAATTCCACTTTTGGATATAGCCACTCAAGATAAACTTGTCTCCAAAATAGAAGAACTCCTCAGCGAACTCGACAAAGGCAAACAACAATTAAAAGTGTATAGGCAGGCGGTCTTGAAGTGGGCGTTTGAGGGGAAGCTGTCGGAATCAATGTCTGAATCAGAATTTTCAGGATTACAGAATGACCAGAAAATGTCTGAATCAGAATTGGCAAAATTAATGAATGAACAGAATGGAAAGCCATCAGAAAGTAATTCTGTTAAATCCTCTCATTCTGTGAATTCTGCTTCAGACAATTTGCCGAAAGGATGGAAGTGGGTGAAGGTTAAAGAGGTGGCAGAAACAGTTGGCGGGTATGCTTTCAAAAGCGGTGACTTTATAAAAGAGGGTAAATTTCAAGTTTTAAGAATGGGGAATGTTAGACCAGGAGTATTGCGTTATGATGAAAGTCCTGTATTTATTAATGACATTGAAGAAGCTGTGCTAACAAAATCAATGCTTAAAGTTAATGATGTTATTATTATCCAAACAGGAACAAGAAAGAAACGTGATTACGGATTTACGGGGGTCTGTAAAGTAAACTGTGTCAGTTAATAATTATTGTAATCATATCTGATGTTGGAATGTGGTCAACTCCCACGCTACAGCCTTGGTGCAATGTTA
>JAYVTC010000072.1:0-55138 GCA_043774745.1 Cyclobacteriaceae bacterium
AGCCAGACCAGCACCGATACCAGCGCCCATAATTGCATAGCTAATGTCCAATAAAAGTGCGAACAACATAGTTTTATTTATTTAAGTTAAACAACACCATACTGAAACCTCAGCATGGATTTCTTTAATATTTTTTAGTGATCGTGTCCGTGGTCCTGCACCGCCATGCCTATGTACATCGATGAGAACATCGTGAACACATAAGCCTGAATACCGGCAACCAATAACTCAATCAGGTTAATAAACAATACGATTAGTGAGGAAGCGAATCCCACATAAATACTTCCGAAAATAAAAGTCAGACAAATCAAACTCAACAATACAATGTGGCCGGCTGTGATGGCTACAAATAAACGTATCATCAAGGAGAATGGCTTGGTGAATATTCCGATGATTTCTACAGGAAGAATTACAATGCGCAATGGAAGCGGCACTCCGGGAGTCCAGAGTATGTGGCCCCAGTATCCTTTATTTCCATTGAAATTAGTCATCAGGAAGGTAATAACAGCCAGCGTCATGGTCACGGCAATATTTCCCGTAAGGTTACCAGCACCTGGTAGCAATCCTAATAAGTTACCAAAGAGGATGAAGAAGAAAAGAGTAAGCATGTAAGGCAAGAATCTTTCATAGTGATGCTCAATATTAGGCTTCACAATTTCATCACGTACGAAAAGGATAATAGGCTCAAAAAAGGACTGCACTCCTTTGGGAGCATTACCTTTATTTGTTGAGAATCCCTTGGCTACCGATGTAAATACTAATAGAAGCAATGTGGCATTAATTAAAAGCATAGCCACATTCTTGGTGATTGAAATATCGAATACAGCTTTTCCCGAATCAGCCAGGTAAATGTGGCTGTGCTCCAGTTTATAGCCATTATACTCTACCACCTTGTGATGATCATACAATCGACTGGAAGAGAATATATCGAGACCTTTTTCTTCTGAATAAACTATAACAGGAAGGGGTATTACCAACCAATCCGCAATGTGCCACTGGTGATCGTCCAGCACGTGGTGCAAAATAACCTCGCTGGCATTGAAGGGCTCAGGTTCATGACCTGCCTCATCTGAAGCCAAAACAGGGCTGATTATGCTTGAAAAAACAATGAAAAAGAGGATCAAAAAGGATGATTTCACAGCAAAAAAGGGCTTTTTCATTATAATAAAGACAAAGGCTTTTAATCGGACTGCAAAAGTATCAATTATACTTTCTGAAAAAAATGATTTCCTGGAAATTTGGGGGCCTTAAGGCAATTTTACTTGTCTGACCTTGCTAACAAAAAGAACACCTCCAAAAAGGTGAGAATGAGATAGCTAATAATAAATAGAGTGACGTTTCCGATAGCCGCTGAAGGATCATCCCAGACAACGAAAAAGATAAGGGTAAGACCGCCTGCCATCTTGAGCGAGATGGAAAGAAGGTAGAACTGTGTGAAGGCTTCAGGCTGCTTCAATCTAAGTTTGTTCAGGTTATAATAAATAACAAGGGTGATAAACAGAACGAAAAACAGGATCTCTATCCAGTAAGTCGGCAAAATCCACATTCCTTGTTGCGATCCAGTCCAGGTTATTAATACCAGTAAAAGGGTAGTCATTAAACCAATAATCAAGAAGCGTAGCAAGTCAGTCTTTATTTAAAGATCGGTAAAGTTGATACATCAGCCCTCCAAATATCACAAAGACAAACACAAGAATGAATACAGGGGATGATTGAAAATATTGATCTAGTTTTAGTCCAACCCAGGCTGCAATTCCAATCGATGCCAGCATCTGAATACCCAGTCCGCTGTATTTTAAAAATGTATTAACCGGTTTTTTCTTTTCGTCCTCCATGAAAAAAAAGCCACAAATTCAAAGAACCAGTGGCTTTAATAATATAAATGTCAAGAAGATTAATTCACCCGGGCTTCTTCGGGGCGAAGCGCATGCATGCTGTTTTCTCCTATTTTAATGTCTTTAATAATGGCACCCATTTTACAAGTTCCGTTGAAAATAGCACCCGGTTCTACCACTAATTTACCAGTCAAAATATCTCCATGAATTTTAGCGGTGGCTTTTAAGATGAGCAATTCGGATATCTCCAATTTACCCTTTACTTCGCCTTCAATGTCAGCATTTTGGGCGATGATGTTGCCTTCAACGTAACTAGAATGACCTAATGCTATCTTCGATTTGGATTTAATGCTGCCTATGACTTTACCCTCAATGCGGATGTTGCCGTAGGTCTCAATGTTTCCCTCGAGTGCAGTTCCTTTTCCGATCACGTTACTAGAATTGCTAATCTCTTCAGCAACTCTCTTTTGTTCTTTTGATGTTAACATGTCTTGTGTGTTTTAAAACGTAACAAAATCTTCTGGATTTAGCGAGTTGCCATTGTACCACATTTCAAAATGTAAGTGTGGACCATCGGTCATCTCTCCACTATTGCCAACTATAGAGATAATTTCACCAGCATTCACAAAATTACCAACTTTTTTTAATAATCCGGCATTGTGCTTATATACGGAAACCAGGTTACCCCTGTGCTGCACAGCGATAACATTACCAGAATCTTGCGTCCATGAGGCCATGATCACCATGCCATCAGCCAAACATTTCACCGGCTCATTACTTTTAGCAACGATGTCTATACCATAGTGTCCCTTCTTCACATCATAGTGGGCGGAAATAAAACCAGTGATGGGTGTGAAGAAAAATATTTCTTCCAACTCACGATACTTTGTGCTAGTCAATGACACCACAGAGAATTCATTCTTCTCAAATTCCTTACGGAATGATGAGTCGGACGATGCGAGGTTTAAATTCCCAACTGCATTCACGGGCTTTCCATCCCCCTCTAATGCTTGTGCGGGGTCAGAAAATCCGCTGGAAGTATCTCCACTTAATATTCTCTGAAAATTTTGGATAAACATATCTTTCTGATTCACCTCAACGGCAAGTGAATCTACCTTGAGGGCTAACTCATATAATTTTTTGTTAGCCTCCATTTGTGCGTGTTTGGGGTCGAACCACTTTGCTAATAATGTTTTAGCCAGAAACAAACTGCCAACAAAAAGAATCAGAAACAACGAGGCTGAAATAACCATCAATTTAGCATACGTAAAGCCAATGTTAGATTTTTCTGCGAGGTTCTCTTCATTACGAATAACCAACTGATATTTAGTGGTAAGGCGCTCTGATATGGTCTTTTTTGGTTTCAAATGAATAAATTTTCACAAAATTAGATATTCTGATTGATTATAATATTGAATATCTGTTTTTTACGTTTGTAAATGGATATTTGTAACCTGTGACTTTTCGATTTAACTCCGTTGCTTATTATTTTGAACTGTTCCTTTTAGTCGGACTAATGGGGGGGTGTTCTTCTAATCAAAATAATATTACCAGCAACATGTATCATAATACAACGGCCCACTTCAACGGTTATTATTATGCAAAAGAAAAAACACTGGAAGTAGAAAAGATAATTTCAAAAAGCCTGGATGACGACCCTAACCAGATTTTAAGACTCTTCCCTAAACTCGATACTAACCTGGCTAAGAGTTATTCCAAAGACACAGAGGAAATTATTAAAATGGCTTCGCTATCCATTCAGCGACATCCTAATAGTAAATGGGTTGATGATAACTATGTATTAGTCGGCAAGGCACGCTTATTCGATTGCGACTTCGCAAATGCTATTCAGACATTCAAGTATGTAAACACAAAAGGCACTCATATCCACACGCGGCATGAGGCATTGGTGCAATTGCTACGAACATTTACTGAGCAAAATGATTTTGATCGAGCGGAAGAAACTTTTCGCTTTCTGGAAAAAGAAAAACTCAATAAGGCAAATCAAAAACAGCTATACCTTGAGAAGGCCTATTACTATCAGGTGCGCAATAATTATGATTATATGGTGCGCAATCTCACCAAGGCCGATTCGCTGTTGATAAAAGGAGATCGGATTGGAAGAATATATTTTATCATCGGCCAGGTCTATCAAAAGCTTGGTTTTAATTCAGAGGCCTACAATTATTATCGCAAGTGCATAAGCACAAGCCCTGATTATGAAATTGATTTTTATGCTCGTCTTAACATGGCACAAGTTGCCCGCCTTGATGATAAAAAAGATATTAAACAACTGCGTGCTCAGTTTATGAAAATGTTGGAGGATCTGAAGAACCAGGAGTTCAAAGATAAAATCTATTATGAGCTTGGTGAGTTTGAGCGAAAGCAAAATAACCTGATAGCGGCCATCAACAATTACAAATTATCAGCTCATGCCGGAACCAATAAACGAATTCAGGGAAGTGCCTTTCTTAGAATAGGTCAACTCGAATTTGACTCTTTAAAGAAATACAGTCTTGCTAAACTTTATTATGACAGTGCCATTGCAGCATTGCCTAAAGATTTTGAAAATTATGAGTCAATAAAAAAACGACAAGAGGTATTAGGTGAATTTGCTAAATATACCGAGGCAATTACCTGGAATGATAGTTTGCTTTATCTGGCTTCTTTCGATTCACTTACTCTTCGGACTAAACTCGACTCTGTTGTAGAAAGCAGAAAAATACCAGAAGATACGTCTAAGAAAAAACGTAAACGCAGCACCAGCACATCTTCGGGCAGCAGCGGTCAGGGCAGTGCATTCTTTAATCAGGAATCAACAGCAACATCAGATTGGTACTTTGGAAATCCTTCGGCCGTTGCATTAGGACAGTCGGAGTTCCAGCGAATATGGGGAACAAGATCTCTCGAAGATGATTGGCGAAGATCCAATAAGACCTCCGTCATAAATGAATTACAAATATCAACAACTGCGCAAGCAGATATTGCTCAAAACAATCAACAACCCAACTCAGAAACCCCAACTGAAAAAGTTGATGAAGTTGCTAAATTAATAGGACAATTGCCGAGGACAGATAAACAAAAACAGGATGCGCTGGCAAAAATTGAAGAAGGATACTTTAAGCTAGGCGATCTTTACTACTTTCAGTTGAATGAAAAAGAAAATGCGCTGCAGTCATATCAAAGACTTTTAGGCCGCTTTCCGGAATCTGAGTATGAGGCCGAAGTATTGTATAAACTTTATCTTATCACTAAAGAAAATGATAAGACACAGGCCGACCGGTATGCTCAATTATTAAAAGAAAATCATCCCAATTCTACTTTCACAAGAATTCTTATCAATCCTGATTATCTGAGAGAGACCAGTGTAGCTGCTGAAAAGCAGAAGATGATTTATAAAGAAGCTTATTCATTTTTTCAGGCTAACAACTTACGCGCGGCTACCGAAAAAGTAAATCAAGCCATGGCGGTTGGTGAAACCAGTTTCACCCCCCAACTGGAACTTCTCAAAATCCTGATCACCGGAAAAACAGAAGATGTGACCCGGTATCAGTTTAAGTTAGGTGAGTACTTAAAAAAATACCCTGACGGAACATTGAAGCCCTATGCGGAACAACTATTAGCAGCATCAAAGACGCTGCTCGAAAAATTGGAGAAGGCAAAAGGTATTCAGTTTGGAACTTCGCTGGAAGGACCTCATAATTTTATTATTGTTTATAACACGGGCGACAGAATTACCAATCCGGTGTCCACTACAATAGAAAATTATAATGAATCTCAGTGGAAAGAATTAAAGCTCAACACGAGTAATCTTATTTTAAATGATGAAAAAACCATTACCCTGGTAACTGAATTTCCAAGCCGGAAAGCAGCACTCAGTTATTTTGACAAATTCCTCGCCCAGATTGCAAACGCAAAGCCTCTTTCCAACTATAAATTCTATAGCTTTGTAATCACTAAAGATAATTTTCAAATTTTTTACCGTACCAAAGCACTGGATGAGTACCTCACCTTCTTTGATCGAAACTATCAAAAGCAAAATCAATAGCATTCTCCGTGTCGAGAAGCCTTGGATCCCAAAAGCAATAAAATATATATGGATTGCTTTCCTCTGTTTCATGCTGGGGTTCCCGCTCTATATTTTCACTGTAAGCATCAACTTGTTTGGCGCTTATGGCGAAATGCCAAGCTTGGTTGAAGTGGAAAATCCTGAAAACGATCTCTCTTCTGAAATTATCTCTGCGGATGGCGTTTCATTGGGAAGATACTTTCGTTACAACCGCAGTCAGGTTCATTATGAAGAACTTTCAGAAGATCTTGTTAACACGCTCATCATCTCAGAAGACCATCGGTTTTACAACCACTCCGGATTGGATTTCCCTGCCTATTTACGGGTGATCTATGGCTTGCTCACGCTTAATCCAAAAGGGGGGGGAAGTACAATAACTCAACAGCTTGCCAAAAATCTTTACACGATGAATCCAGATCGTAGTCTGGATGGTTGGCTAAGCAAGCTTGGAAAAATACCCAGGCGTGTGATTCAAAAAACCAAAGAATGGATCATCTCGATAAATCTGGAAAGGAATTTTACCAAAGAGGAAATCATTGCCATGTATTTAAACACGGCAACCTATAGCAGCAATACGTTTGGAATTAAAGTAGCCGCAGAAACTTATTTCAACAAACAGCCGGATAGCCTAAACCTGCAAGAATCGGCAGTACTAGTGGGCATGCTACAAGCCGCCACCTATTTTGATCCTAAACGCAATCCAGATAACTCGCTGCAAAAGCGCAATGAAATATTTTATAAAATTTATAAGCACGGTTACAAAATAGAAACACGCGAACAATACGATTCGATCAAGGCACTTCCTATTGAACTAAACTATAGTGTTCAAAATCAAAATGAAGGATTGGCCACCTATTTCCGAACCGTTCTGAGCAATTTCTTGCTTCAGTATTGCAAGGAAAGAGGCATCGACTTATATAACTCCGGATTAAAAATCTACACCACGCTCGATAGCCGTTTGCAGAAATATGCCGAAGAGTCCATGAACGAGCACATGGCTACCTATCAGGAAAAATTTTATTCTGAATGGAAAAAAAGAAATAGAAACCCATGGGTGGATGATGATGGCAGGGAGATCAAAGACTTTATACCAAGGAGAATTAAACAATCGGACGCGTATAAAATTTATGCTGAGAAATACGGTGAAAATTCTGATTCACTGAAAATCATGCTCAACTTAAAAAAACCGATGACCATTTTCACATGGGGTGGCGAAAAAGACACGCTATTCAGCAGCATGGACTCCGTAAATTATTATAAGCGTTTCTTACAAGCGGGTTTCATGTCAATGGATCCTTACACAGGTCATATCAAAGCCTGGGTGGGTGGCATCAATCATAAGTACTTCAAGTATGATCACGTCATGCAAGGAAAGAGACAGGCCGGTTCAACCTTTAAACCATTTGTCTACGGACTAGCGATGGAAAATGGTTATTCACCATGTCATCCTATGAAAGATATTTCACCACAGTTTAATATACCCGGGCAACCCGCTTGGTATCCGCCTAATGCAGACGGCAAAAAAGGTAGTGGTAAAACATTCACTATTCGCCAGGCCATGGCACAATCTTTAAACTCTATCACTGCTCAAATGATGCAAGCACTAAAAGAAGAAAATGTAGTGGAGTTTGCTCATCGTTGTGGAATTGAAAGTCAGCTGGATGCAGTGCCTTCACTTTGTCTAGGAACGAGTGATGTTTCATTGTTCGAAATGGTAGGAGCTTATTGCACGTTCGTAAATGGAGGCATTCGCACCGAACCAATATTCCTCACACGCATTGAAGATAAGAATGGAAACGTGATTGAGAGCTTCAACCCTAAAACCCGTGAAGCTATTAATGAGCAGACTGCCTATAAGATGATTTACATGTTGCGCGGTGGGACAGAGGAAGAAGGTGGTACTTCACTTGGATTAAGTCGTGAACTTCGCGTGGACAATGAAATTGGAGGTAAAACAGGAACAACCAACAATGCATCAGATGGATGGTATATGGGGCTCACTCATGATCTTGTCTCAGGTGCATGGGTAGGTGGTGACGAGCGCGCCATCCATTTTCCTTCATGGGAATTTGGCCAGGGTGGTAAATCAGCAAGACCTATCTGGAATAACTTCATGCTTAAGTTATATGCAGATCCTGCTTCAGGCATTACAAAAGGTCAGTTTAAAAGACCTGTTAGCGGACTTGATATGACATTGGATTGCAGCAAACACAACCTGCCCGACTCGCTTGATATGCGAGATGAAGAGGCCTGGAAATTTGATAATTAAGATTTACCATTACAATTTTTGATTTACAATGGCTTTATCAATAGAGTCCAGTCGTAAGTCGTAAATTGCGAATTGTAAATTCAACGCGTGTTCCCTGATCAAGTAAAAGATACCATCTCATCCCTTCCGGATTCACCCGGTATCTATCGTTATTACAATCGCGATGGAGAACTGATTTATGTGGGGAAGGCAAAAAACCTGAAAAAAAGAGTTTCGAGTTACTTTAACAAGCAATCGCAATACAATCGCAAAACTGAAAAGCTGGTTTCGGAGATTAATAAAATTGAATTCACCATCACCAACTCAGAGTTTGATGCGCTGCTACTCGAAAACAATTTCATCAAACAAAATCAGCCCAAGTATAATATCCTGCTGAAGGATGATAAGACTTTTCCTTACCTCTGCATTTTAAAGGAACGCTTCCCGCGAATTATTTATACTAGAAAATACATTCCCAAGCAGGGCGAATACTTCGGACCTTATACCAGTGTGGTTTCCATGAAGGCCGTATTGGAATTAGTGCGTCAGCTTTATTCCATACGTACTTGCTCACTCCTGCTGTCTAAGGAAAATATTGAGCAAAAAAAATTCAAAGTGTGTCTGGAGTTTCATATTGGTAACTGTAGAGGTCCTTGTGAAGGCTTGCAAGAGGAAACCAGTTACCTGGACGAAATTGCTCAGGCCCGAAATATTTTAAAGGGAGACCTCAGCGTGGTCGAAGATGAATTCTCCAGAAGGATGAATGAAGCTTCTTCTACCCTAGAATTTGAGAAAGCCGCACTTTATAAACACAAACTGGAATTGCTGGAAAAATTCCAGACGAAATCACTGGTTGTGAATAGAAAACTCACCGACATCGATGTCATCACAATCACCAGTTCTGAAACGAATGCCTTTATTAATTATTTGCAGATTAAAGAAGGCTCCATCATATTTTCAAAAAATATTGAAGTCAAAAAGAAACTGGATGAGGCTGACGAAGATATTTTGAGTCTTGTGGTTCAGGAGTTGCGCAGTACCTATCGAAGCAACAACCCCGAAG
This sequence comes from Cyclobacteriaceae bacterium, assembly GCA_043774745.1. GTDB lineage: Bacteria > Bacteroidota > Bacteroidia > Cytophagales > Cyclobacteriaceae > ELB16-189. The sequence continues at coordinate 9,216 of JAYVTC010000072.1, forward strand.
TTTATACTAACCTTGCTATCACGGTTAAATCCGATGAGTTTGAGAATGTCATTCCTCAAATTGGTGATAAAAAGAAACTCGTAGACTTATCGTTGAAGAATGCACTCTATCTGAAAAAGGAAAAAGAGATTGACAAGGAAGAACAAAAATCGAAGAAGAACAAAGTGTTGCATATCATGCAAGAAAATCTTCGCTTGCTGAATTATCCTAAAATCATTGAGTGTTTTGATAACTCAAACTTTCAAGGCACCAACCCGGTTGCATCGATGGTACGCTTTGTAGATGGCAAGCCCGACAAAAAAGGATATCGTCATTTCAATATCAAGACTGTTACCGGTCCCGATGATTTTGCATCGATGAAAGAAATTGTGGGCAGGCGCTACAAGCGAATCCTGGAAGAGGAAAGCGTGTATCCCAATTTAATTATTGTAGATGGAGGCAAAGGCCAATTAAGTAGTGCGTGCGAAGCATTGCAGGAGCTTGGTTTATACGGAAAAATTCCAATCATTGGCATCGCCAAAAGACTGGAAGAGATTTATTACCCTGACGATTCAGTGCCACTGTTAATCAGTAAAAAATCTCCAACCTTAATGCTCATTCAGCGCATACGTGATGAAGCTCACCGGTTTGCTATTACTTTTCATAGACAAAAGAGAAGTAAATCAACATTTGTAACTGAAATTGAAAACATTCCTGGTATTGGAAAAAAGACGGCCGATAAATTATTGGCTCATTTTAAGTCGGTAAAGAAAATTAGAGAAGCTGACGTGGAGGAATTAATAAAAATTGCCGGGGAGAAGATTGCCAGAAAAATCAAAGAATTACCGCAGAGTTAATCCACACATAAAGCAGGATGCTGACACCAGATTTTGCGCTCATTCTTTTTGTTTGCTATAAGATCACTAAAGTTTGATGGCGTATATTTTTGCCCTGAACAATCGCGCAAGTCACAATAAGCGCAGGACGAAATCATATCATAGATGTTGAAAATAGTTTGTCCCTGATATTCAAAAACTGAAATAACGATTGAAATATATTTAGGATCAGATTGAGTATCAGATGTAGCCCTCTTTAGCCAAGGCAGGTGATTCACAGGATCTTCTGGGTTGCATAGTGTGATCGTCTTCTCTTTATCACAAGCAAGGAAGATCAAAAGAAGAAATAGAAAAGGCCCAAACCGCATACTTAGACACCATTTTTTTAAATTAGGTTGGAATGATTTTATCATCCCAACCTAAATCAATTACATGTCCTTTTTGGCGAGCGGAGGAACAATACCCATATTATACCACGTGAAGGCATACTGATCAGCCATTGATTCAATGGCCTTTGATAAGTTAGAGGCTCCATGACCTGACTTGGTATCGATGCGAATAAGAACCGGATTTTGACCCGCATTTTTTTCCTGAAGAGTAGCGGCAAATTTGAACGAGTGTGCGGGCACCACACGATCATCATGATCAGCCGTAGTCACCATCGTTGCAGGATAAGTGATGTTATCTTTTAATGCATGCACCGGAGAATATTTTTTCAAGTACTCAAACATTTCCTTAGAGTCATCGGCTGTTCCGTAATCATACGCCCATCCTGCACCGGCAGTGAATTTATGATAACGTAACATATCCATCACGCCTACAGCAGGCAAAGCTACTTTCATCAACTCAGGTCGTTGTGTCATTGTTGCTCCAACCAGCAATCCGCCATTAGATCCTCCTGATATAGCGAGATAACTACTCGATGTATATTTCTCAGCAATCATGTATTCAGCGGCTGCAATAAAATCATCAAACACATTTTGCTTGTTCATCTTCGTGCCGGCCAGGTGCCATTTCTCTCCATACTCGCCTCCTCCTCGTAAGTTAGGCTGCGCATAAATACCTCCGTTTTCCAACCACGCAATACGCGATGGACTAAACCCCGGAGTCATGCTGACCCCAAAGCCACCATACGCATAAAGCCACGTTGGATTCTTACCGTTTAATTCAATGCCCTTCTTATGCACAATAAACATCGGTACTTTTGTTCCATCCTTGCTGGTATAAAAAACCTGCCTGGTTTCATATTCACCGGGATTGAAGTCAACTTTAGGCTCATAGTATAAAGAAGACGCACCTGATGCGATATCATATTTATAGATCGTGGTCGGATAGGTAAATGAAGTAAATGAATAGTATAACTCCTTATCCTTCTCTTCTGCACCAAAACCACCTGCAGACCCAATACCTGGCAACTTAACTTCGCGAATCATTTTTCCTTTCAAATCAAACTGCTTCACCTGTGTTTTCACATCAACTGTATAATCAGCAAACAAATAACCACCGCCTGTCGATGCGCTTAACACATTTTCCGTTTCCGGTATTACATCTTTCCAATTCTCAGAAGTTGGTTTAGAAAAATCTACTTCTACTACGCGATTATTAGGCGCATTCAAATTGGTTTGAATCAACAATCGGCTCCCTTCATTTCCAATGATATTATTTTCATTATCAAAATTATTCACCATCGTAATCAACTTGCCTTTCGGATCACTCAGATCCTGAATGTAAAGTTCATTTCCTGTTGTGCTTGTTGCAGCCGATATCACTAAAAAGCGCTCATCTTCTGTAAGACCAGCGCCCACATATCTGCGTGGATTCTTATCATCACCAAAAACAAGTTTGTCTTCACTGCGCGCAGTGGCTACTTTATGATAATACAGTTTATGACTATTTGTCTTTGCTGTAAGTTGGCTGCCCTTTGGTTTTTCGTATGTGCTAAAATAAAAACCATCATTTCCTTTCCATGAAATTCCACTGAATTTAATATCTCGGATGGTGTCTTCTAAAATGATTTTATCTATGGCATTCATTACAATAGCCTCCGTCCAGTCAGCCCCTCCTTTGGAAATTTGGTAAGCAACGCGCGAACCATCTTTTGAAAACGACACTCCAGCTAACCGAGTCGTTCCATCTTTTGAAAATGTGTTTGGATCAAGGAAAACTTCTGCCTCGCCTTGCTCTCCCTTTTTGCGAAAGAGAACGGAATGGTTTTGCAGTCCTTCATTTTTATAAAAATAGATATAATCCCCACGCTTGAAGGGCGAGCTAATTTTTTCATAATCGTTAAGGGCCTCCAGCCGCTTCTTGATTTGTTCGCGATAAGGAATCTTATCAAGGAAGCCAAACGTAACTTCATTCTGAGAAGTAACCCAATCAGCAACTTGCTTGGTGGTGTCATTTTCCATCCAGCGATAAGGATCAGGCACTGCTTCACCAAAGTAATTATCAACCGTATCCACTTTAACGGAAACAGGATATTTGGAAATAGTTTCTGGTTTGGGTGGATTGGAACATGACATGACGATGGCTGTAAGTAAGATTGAACTTATGAATATTGCATGTTTCTTGGCAATGATTTTAAGAAGATAATATTAACAGGTCTTCGAATGGGAATCAAGCAACCTTTTATTTCTAAAAAGGGAATGATTTTGAGTGATTAATATTATAACTTAATAGTCAATTAAATGTTATTTCTTAATGAACTCAAAACTACTGGCTACCCTAAACCTACTCGCCTTATCAGGTGTGCTCATTATAAATACACTCGCTATCATGCTTCCGATTAATGGCATGAATACCGGTGAGCTTGCAGAACTTTACCCGAGCTTGTTTACACCAGCCGGATTTACCTTTTCGATATGGAGCATCATTTATCTGCTGTTAATAGGCTTTGTTATTGTTCAGTGGACGGTTTTGACTAAACCTTATTTTACTGAATTATCTCTTTGGTTTTTACTTTCTTCCATTGCCAATGTAAGCTGGATTCTCACGTGGCATTACCTCTTTATCTATGCTTCAGTTTTGATTATGCTAATCCTTCTTTTTTCACTTACTAAAATATTTTTAGTGCTTCAGTCTACTGTTTTGACTTCTCTGACTGAAAAAATATTTATCAAGCTTTCGTTTATCTTCTATTTCTCCTGGATTTGTGTAGCCACCATTGCCAACGCCTCTGCTTTGCTAGTTTCACTTTCGTGGGATGGTGGATTTCTATCTCCAATTTCGTGGACTATAATCATGATTGGCATTGCGGGCGTACTGGGTATTTATATTTCAGGACGTTATCGCGAACCGGCTTTTTTAATTGTATTGATTTGGGCGTTTTATGGAATCTATAGTAAATGGAATGGCACTGAAAATAATTCAATTGCTATCACAGCTCTTGTTGAATTGTTGTTACTCGTAGCATTATTTTTTGTTTTCCGGTTTGGGTTGAAAAAGAAATTAACTTCATGAGCAACGAAAAAGCTAACCCAATAATGAGTTAGCTCTTCTTTTCAGCAGAATTATAATTCTAATTGATCATGTCAAATCCAGTGTAGGGCACCAGCACTTGAGGAATCCTAATTCCCTCTGGGGTTTGATTGTTTTCCAATAACGCAGCAACAATGCGAGGAAGCGCAAGTGCACTTCCATTGAGCGTGTGTAACAACCGCATCTTACCCTCTTTGTTTTTGTATCGCAACTTCAAACGGTTTGCTTGAAAGGTTTCGAAGTTACTTACCGAGCTCACCTCTAACCAGCGTTGCTGTGCGGCAGAATATACTTCCATATCGTACGTTATGGCAGAGTTAAAACCCATATCTCCCCCACACAATAACAACTTGCGATAAGGCAATTCTAACTTCTCTAATAATCCTTGTACGTGTGCACACATCTCATCTAGAATGCGATAGGAGTCTTCTGCTTTGCTAATTTGCACAACCTCAACTTTATCAAACTGGTGAAGGCGGTTAAGTCCACGCACGTGAGCACCCCAGCTTCCCGCTTCTCTGCGAAAGCAAGGTGTGTATCCAACATTTTTTATCGGTAACTCATCCTCATTTAAAATCACATCGCGATATAAATTGGTGATGGGCACCTCGGCTGTGGGGATCAGGTATAAACCATCTTCGTTTACAAAATACATTTGTCCTTCCTTATCGGGAAGTTGTCCTGTTCCATAACCACTGGCTTCATTAACCACAATCGGTGGTTGCATTTCTCTGTATCCGGCATTACCGGCTTCATTCAAAAAGAAGTTGATCAACGCCCGTTGCAGGCGAGCCCCTTTTCCTTTGTAAACAGGAAATCCCGCTCCTGCGATTTTAATACCTAAGTCAAAATCAATGATGTCATATTTCTTTATTAGCTCCCAATGAGGAATGGCATCAGCAGCCAGTGTAGGAATTGTTCCGTGTTGATGAACGGTAATGTTATCCTCAGCACTTTTACCAGTTTGAACAATCGGAGCCGGCACATTGGGTATTTTATACAATATATCCAGCTGCTTCTTTTCAAAATCAGTAAGACTTTCCTCCAAGGCTTTTACTTTATCCTTGTCTTCAGCTACCGAAGCTCGCAGGGCAGCGGCTTCATCTGCTTTGCCCGATCTCATTAACTCTCCGATCTTCTTTGAATCAGCATTCGATTTTGCCTTGACCGAATCAAGCGTATTTTGGGTCTCCCTTCTCAATCTGTCATTCTCGATCACCTGATCTACCAGGAGTTCTGCATCTTTAAAGTGTCTCTTTTTCAAACCATTTACCACCGCACTGGTCTGCTCACGTAAAATCTGAAGTGTTAACATACTTGGTATTTAAGGGGCCAAAATTAGCCAATATTTTTTCATCGAATTTGATAATAATCATTTTTGAAGTATACTTGCACTGTCATCGCAGGCCAATCAGGCCATCAACGATAAAAAACCCTGTACTTACGATCTCTTTCGAACAACTTGTTAAATGTTTTTGATTTTTGCTGTCTATCAGCCAAGCATAACACAATAAAATTTTCCTCTATAACTAATCCTTTTTTAAACTCACATGTACACAATTGATGACCTGAATGTCAGGCTACTTTCTGAATTAAAAGAAATTGCAGAGGGCATGGGCGTAAAAAATGCCAAGAAACTTACTAAGCAAGATCTTGTTTACAAAATCCTTGACCAGCAAGCCATTTCGGGTGAACCTGAGCCAGTCATTACAAAGAAGCCCGCACCTATTGTCAATGAACCTGATCGTAAAATGCGTCCTCGCAGAAGAGAAAATGTTGCCCCTGAAGTGGTGGCAGCACCCAAAGCAGAAGAACAAGAAATTCTCAATATTTCCAATGAGGAGGTACCCCAAAGCTTCAATAATGAAGAGACTAAGATTATCTCTAAATTAGACGAAGTTCAAGAGATCACCCCTGTAATAGAAGTTGTGCGCAAAGAAGTGCGCGAAGAACGACCTTATCAAAATCCAAATCAACATCAGCAACCCAGAAAGGAAAACCTGATCCGCGATTTTGATGGTGTGGTTTCCAATGAAGGTGTGCTGGAAATTATGCAGGATGGATATGGATTTCTCCGCTCATCAGACTATCACTACCTGGCAAGTCCCGATGATATTTATGTTTCACCTTCACAGATAAAATTATTTGGTCTTAAAGTAGGTGATACCGTTAAGGGCCAGATCAGGCCTCCAAAAGAAGGAGAAAAATATTTCGCTCTACTTAAAGTGGATAGCATTAATGGTAAGACCACCGAAGAAATCCGTGACCGTGTTGCCTTCGAGTATCTTACTCCGCTTTTCCCTGAACAAAAATTAAGACTCAGTACTACTCCGGATAATCTTTCAACACGTATTCTTGATCTTTTCTCTCCTATCGGAAAAGGCCAGCGAGGTATGATTGTAGCCCAGCCTAAAACCGGTAAGACTGTATTGTTGAAAAACATTGCTAACGCGATTGCTGAAAATCACCCTGAAGTTTACTTGATTGTTCTTCTTATTGATGAACGACCTGAAGAGGTTACTGACATGGCACGCAGCGTAAGGGCTGAAGTAATTGCTTCAACCTTCGATGAGCAAGCCGAGCGTCACGTAAAAGTGGCCAGCATTGTATTGGAAAAAGCTAAGCGTATGACCGAGTGCGGTCACGATGTAGTGATCCTGTTGGATTCCATCACCCGCCTGGCACGTGCTTATAACACCGTAGTTCCATCATCTGGTAAAATTCTTTCTGGTGGTGTAGATGCTAATGCATTACATAAGCCAAAGCGTTTCTTTGGTGCTGCCCGTAAAATTGAAAATGGTGGCTCATTAACCATCATTGCTACAGCGCTTATCGACACCGGCTCTAAAATGGATGAAGTAATTTTTGAAGAATTCAAAGGTACCGGTAACATGGAATTGCAGTTGGATCGCAAGCTTTCAAACAGGAGAATCTATCCTTCTATTGATGTTCCTGCATCCGGCACAAGACGTGAAGACTTGTTGATGAAAGAAGAAGAACTTCAGCGCGTTTGGATCTTGCGCAAGTTTATGGCCGATATGAATTCAGTGGAGGCCATGGAGTTTTTACAAAGCCGTATGAAAGGAACCCGCAACAACGAAGAGTTTTTGATTTCAATGAACGGGTAATTCACAAACTCGATAGAATAAAATATGCCAATGGGAATCACTTCTCATTGGCATATTGCTTTAATAGCTTTCGTTATTTCTTCTTTCTTTTCTTTTCGTGAAACGCCCCTTTAAATTCAGGATCCTGATACCGTTTCTGCCTGTCAATTTCACGGGCCATATCATGTGATTCCTTATACGTGGTATCCGCCACAATCACCTCTATTGGCATCTTCTTTACAGGAATCTTTTCACGTATAATTTTTTCAATCTTATCGATATGATATTTCTCTGTATCGGTAGCCAGCGTAATGGCTGTTCCCTCTTGAAAAGCACGACCCGTGCGACCAGTTCGATGCACATAGTCTTCGTAAACAATCGGCACATCAAAATTGATCACGTGCGAAACATTCTGCACATCAATTCCGCGCGAAACCACATCGGTAGATACCAAAATTCTCAGCTTTCCTTCTTTGAATTCATTCATCGCATTAATGCGCGTGTTCTGACCTTTATTGGAGTGCACCACCTTTACAGGGCCCAGTTTTTTTCTATCCAGAAAGTGAAATACATTATTGGCGGCATCCTTCGTTCGCGTGAAAATCATCACCCTGTTTAAATCATCGTTATGCGTGAGCAGATATTCAAGAAAACTAATCTTAGTGATAAAGTTGGGTATATAATACAATTCCTGAGAAACCTTGGTAGCCACGGTGGCCTGCGGGGTCACCTCAACACGAACAGGAAATACAATAAACTCATTCACAAGTCTGTCCATCTTTTCAGGGAAGGTGGCAGAAAACAAAAGATTTTGTCTTTTGGATGGAATCACTTCAAAGATCTTACGAAGTTGTGGCATAAAGCCCATATCCATCATGCGGTCACCTTCATCCAATATTAATGTCTTGATTTGTTTTACTGGAAGTTCGTTGCGCTGATACAATTCTAAAAAGCGGCCGGGTGTTGCAATCAATAAATCAAGGCCTTTATTAATCTCTTCAATCTGTGTTTTAGGCCCTACTCCACCATAAATGGCAACGATCCGCAAATCTGTATACTTGGCTAAGGCCGCAGCTTGTGCAGCAACTTGCACCACAAGTTCTTTAGTAGGAACTAAAATAAGGGCCCGAACATCATTGCCTTGCGCATAGCGGAGTTTCATAAACAAAGGCAACAAGTAGGCAGCCGTTTTACCAGTGCCAGTTTGAGCAATGCCAATGATTTGCTGCCCTCCGATGATCAGAGGAATACATTTTTGTTGAATTTCGGTGGGTTGCTTAAATCCGGACTCGGCAATTGCATCCAACAGCTGCTTATTTAGCTTAAAATCACTCCACAATGCCGAACTACTCACAATTCTATTGGTTAACTTTAGGACCTTTACAAGGTAATGAACTCTACGCTAATCACGAACGCGAAAATAGTTAATGAAGGCAAAGTCTTTGAAGGCGATGTGCTGATAAAAGGCCAATTCATTGATAAAATTGACTCGCAAATTAATTCACCAACTGGAAGCACCATTGATGCGAAGGGGAATTTTCTGTTGCCTGGTGTCATTGATGACCAGGTGCATTTTCGTGAGCCTGGGCTTACACACAAGGGGAATATCTTTACAGAATCCAGGGCAGCTGTGGCCGGAGGTGTTACCAGTTTTATGGAAATGCCAAATACATATCCACCGGCATTTACACAGTTATTGCTGGAAGACAAATATCAAATCGCAGCACGCACTTCATTGGCGAATTATTCTTTTTATATGGGCACCTCCAATGATAACCTTGAAGAAGTGCTCAAGACAAATTTGAAAAATGTTTGCGGTCTTAAAATTTTCATGGGCGCTTCCACCGGCAATTTATTAGTGGATGATCCAAAAACACTGGATGGAATTTTTTCGCGGTTCCCTTCTCTGATCGCTACGCATTGTGAAGATGAGCCTACCATTCGAAAAAATACTGCTGAGTTTAAAGAGCGCTATGGTGAGGATATGAGTGTGAAATTTCACAACCATATTCGCAGCGAAGAGGCTTGTTATAAATCTTCTTCATTTGCTGTGGGGCTTGCCAAAAAGCACGGAACCAAACTTCACATTCTCCACATCTCTACGGCTAAAGAGACCCATCTTTTTGATAATAGCATTCCGCTTGAAAAGAAAAAAATAACAGCAGAAGCCTGCGTACATCATCTTTGGTTTAATGATCAGGATTATGATCGGTTGGGAATGTTGATCAAGTGGAACCCTGCCATCAAAACCGAACAAGATCAAAGGGAAATATTGAATGCTTTATTGGATGATCGTATTGATGTAATTGCCACAGATCATGCGCCTCACACGCTGGAAGAGAAAACAAATAAATACTTTCAAGCACCTTCAGGTGGCCCGCTAATTCAACACTCACTAATTGCCATGATGGAATTCGTGCATCAGAAAAAAATATCTATCGAAAAAATGGTTCAGAAGATGAGTCATAACCCAGCCATTCTCTTTGAAATCGAGAAACGCGGCTTTATTCGCGAAGGATATTTTGCGGATCTGGTTTTAGTGGATCCCCATCAGCCATGGAAGGTCGAAAAGATTAATATCTTATCGAAATGTGGTTGGTCACCTTTCGAAGGAAACACATTTCATTCAGCCATTAATCAGACCTGGGTTTCTGGTCATTTGGCTTATTCCAAAGGACAACTCCTTGAGGGCAAGTCAGGGGAAAGACTGACTTTCAATCGATCCTAGTTTAAAATCATTTTTTGCATTTTACCAAAGCCTGCCTAACTTTGTAGACCTAAAATGCCTTACCAGGGCAATTCTTCGGTAAGTCTACATGGTGGATGTAGTTCAGTTGGTTAGAATGCTAGATTGTGATTCTGGAGGTCGCGGGTTCGAGCCCCGTCATTCACCCGTAAAATTTAAGGCCCAAAATGGGCCTTTTTTATTCCTTACCTTCTTAAGAGTACTCTTTAACCTTTGAGTGAAAAATTAACTCGTTTCGGTTAATCATTCGAACTGTGGGCCAGGACTTAGCTCCGCGTGAAAGCAAGACAAAGATTTTTTAAGAAATATTTAAACTCATTTGATTGTTGAATGAAGTGATCCTTTTTAATAAATTTATTCGATAATGAAATGGGATGAGCTGCAAGACTATCCATTAGAAAAAAAGATTCGTATTCTTTATGAAGAGGCTACGTTTATAATGGCCATTCGATATTATCGTCACAAAATAAACTTATACTTGCTCGGCAATGAGTACGTAGAAGTCTTTGTTGATCACAAAAATTCATCGATCGATAGAATCACTGTATTAGATACGCGGCATTCGCGCATGAAATTCTATTACGATCAGATTAAGCTTCCCATCAATTCCTGAAACAAAAAAACCCCGACAATTCGGGGTTTTTTGTTTTGATAACTTTTATCAATTATGCAGTTGCCGCAGATGACGACTCTTCTATTTTAACTTGCTGCTTTAAGGTAACTGTTTTTCTTGCTTTGTAACCGCAATAAGAGCACAAATAGTGTTTCATCAGTTCTCCTTCTTCGGTAAAGCTAGGTGCTTTGATTATTTCCTCGCGTGTTACTTTGAATGTCTGATAATTACATTCCGGGCATTGAATAGCATGAAGATGCCCTGAATATTTTTCAACTTGCTTATATCCTGTCTCTTCATCCAACCAAACATCATAATCAACAGAAAACACATTTTCTTCTGCGATCATTCCCTCGTCCAAGTGAGCGTCTTCCTCTTCTTCACTTAGAAGTTTCATTGGTTTACCCGTTTTGGGAGAAATCCTTGGCTTATAGCGAAGCACCTTCAAGCGCTTTTCAATAAAGAAAGGATAGTAGAACTTGAGTAGGTTTTGAATAATGAGAGCTACCAGAATTCCCATCATGGCCGTTGTGAAAATCCTAACAAACACCCAAAGGGTAGTTAATTCTACCACATTAGCGTTCACAAAAGCACAGGCTCCAATAATAAAAATGATAGTCGCAGTCCATAGCGCTCTTATCTCGTTACGATTAATAAAATCGTATTTGTTTTTGTTTCCACTTACAGACGAAAGTTTGATGATGTAGCCAAGGACAACAAGCAGGCCTAATGCCCAAAATACAAAGGCAACATTTAGCGCTAAGTTGTTCCAAGCATCATACTTGTGGGGGTCAACTGCCAATTCTAAATCATTCATGATTTTTTTTTCAGTTTAATTCAGGATTTCAATTATTGGTAAGCTTCTGAGTAGGGATTTCCTATCTTCAAATATATACAATAAGGGCCAATTTAGAATGTATTGATTAATTTTTCAAGTTTTCATTCTCAAGTTGACGCAATCAACTTAAAATAAACTGTCCAATTTTTTCAATTGCGAGCAAATCTGATTCAATCATTCCAATGTGACCCGTGTCTGGTAAAGCAAAGAAAATGGATTTAGAGCTCGTGGAGGCCATTTTTTTTGAAACCTCTAATGGGATGATCTCATCTTTATCTCCGGCTAAAATAAGCGTTGGGTAGGGTGATATTTCTAAGAATTCCTCACGTGATGGCCTATCCCGCATTGCCTTTGTATACTCCACCACGGTATTAAGCGGGGTTTTTGAGCCAATCGATCTGACTCTTTCTACCTCAGGGTTAGCTTTGTCATAAAATAAAGATGGCACAAATGTTTGAATGAATGGTTCTACCCCATTCTTAATTACAAAATCAATAACCTTATCTCTGTTAGTCATTTTCTCAGCCGAATCGGCAAATACTGACGAATGAAATAAGACTATTTTTTTACAAAATTCTGGATCCTTGACCGCCATAGCAAGCACCACATACCCGCCAAGGGAGTGGCCTACTAACACAGGTTCTTTTATTTGTTTTTCCTTAAGCCAGTTCAATACAATCCCGGCAATTAAATCAATAGAAAAAGGACCTTGCGGAAGTGGGCTTTTTCCAAATCCCGGAAGGTCAATAGAAATGACACATCCATAATTGGATAGTTTTTGGTCGAACCCATCCCATATCTCGTGGGTCTCACAAAAGCCGTGAATGAGTACAATCGGTTTGCCCTTGCCCAGTTCACGAAAAAATATATCCATTTCAGGCAATGACTTTCACTGAAACATGCAGTGAAATTACCGCTTTCACAATTCCATCAGGATCAAAACCACACTCGCGGTGAAGATCGATTTGTTCACCATGCTCTACAATTTCATCAGGAATACCCAGTCTTTTTACTTCAGCTGAGTAGTTATTATCAGCCATAAACTCTAACACAGCACTACCTATGCCGCCTTGGATACACCCATCCTCTACGGTAATTATTTTTTTAAAGGAAGAGAATACTTCATGAAGCATTTCCTCATCCAATGGTTTGGCAAAACGCAGATCATAGTGTGCCGGGTTTATGCCTTGCTTTTCCAATTGCTCACAAGCCTCCACAGCGTAGTTGCCGATGTGCCCAAAGGTCAATATTGCAACACCGTCTCCATCTTTTATCTTTCTTCCCTTTCCAATTTCGATCTCCTTAAAAGCGGTGCGCCAATTGGGCAGCACACCCTGTCCGCGAGGGTAGCGGATTGAGAATGCTTTTTCTGTTCTGGGACGTTGAGCGGTATACATCAGGTTGCGCAATTCCTCTTCGTTCATGGGTGAGGCCACAATCATATTAGGTATACACCTGAAATAAGCAATGTCATAGGCTCCGTGGTGAGTCGGTCCATCCGCTCCAGCAAAACCGGCACGATCAAGGCAAAAATTAACCGGAAGGTTTTGTATACACACATCATGTATCACCTGATCATAGGCTCTTTGCATGAACGAACTATAAATATTACAGAAAGGAATTAATCCTTGCGTGGCAAGCCCAGCAGAAAAAGTAACTGCATGCTGCTCGGCAATGCCTACGTCAAAAGCACGGGTAGGCATTTCTTTCATCATGATATTCATGGAAGAGCCTGAAGGCATAGCCGGAGTTATTCCTATAATCTTTTCATTCTGTCTAGCCAACTCTACTAATGTATGTCCAAAAACATCTTGATATTTTGGAGCTTGTGGCGTTTCGTGAACCTTCTTATAAATCTCACCCGAAATTTTATCGAAGGTGCCTGGTGCATGCCAGGTAGTGGCATTACCATTTTCGGCAGGACCGAAACCTTTTCCTTTTACGGTAACGCAATGCAGAATCTTGGGGCCTTTTATATCTTTTAGATCGCGTAAAACGGCAACCATATGATCAACATCGTGGCCATCCACCGGGCCGAAGTAACGTAGGTTCAGTGACTCAAAAAGGTTGCTTTGGCTAAGTAAAGTAGATTTAATACCGGTCTCCACTTTTGAAACAATCTCTTGTGCGTTTTTTCCAAAGTGCGAAAGTTTGCCCAGCAAATTCCATACATCATCCTTCAGACGGTTATATGTCTTAGAGGTGGTAATGTCTGTTAAATAATCTTTAAGAGCCCCAACATTAGGATCTATCGACATACAGTTGTCGTTGAGGATAATCAGCAAATTAGTATCAGAGACTCCCGCATGATTCAACCCTTCAAAGGCCATCCCACCAGTTAGTGCCCCATCACCTATTACTGCAATGTGTTGTTTGTCTTCGAGCCCCAGATACTTTGATGCGGTGGCCATACCCAATGCCGCTGAAACCGAAGTTGACGAATGGCCAACTCCAAAAGCATCATATTCACTTTCGCTTCTTTTAGGAAACCCAGAAATACCTTTATAAAATCGGTTCGTATGAAAACTATCTCTTCGTCCCGTAAGGATTTTATGACCGTATGCCTGGTGGCCTACGTCCCAAACAAGTTGATCGGTTGGGGTATTAAATACATAGTGAAGTGCAACTGTTAATTCCACAACACCCAGGCTGGCGCCAAAGTGACCACCATATACAGATACATTATCAATAATAAAGTGGCGCAGCTCAACACATAACTGAACCAATTGAGCCTGATCCAATTTTTTCAGATCATCAGGGCTATTTATTTGTGCCAGCAGTTTTCCGGGTGTTATTAGCATTTGCTCTTGGGATTTGCCATCGATAATACTATAAACAACTTTAAAAGGTAACTGTTTTGAATGATTTTTTGAGGTTCATTGGGGGCAAATTTAAGTAATTCTGCAATCTGCATGAATTTGTATGTTGATGCTCAAATTAAAAGCCAAAAAATCCTCAAATCCTGATTATTTTTGCCCTCCAATTATGATTATGGAACAAGAAAGTTTTGAAATACGCCTCCCACTTTTTGAAGGTCCTTTTGACCTACTATTATTTTTTATAGAGCGCGATGAATTGGACATTAATGACATTCCTATTTCAAAAATTACCAACGATTTTCTAGAATACATAAGGCGACTTGAAACCTTGAATATTGAAGTAGCCAGCGAATTCATATTAGTCGCTGCCACGCTTATGCGAATCAAATCCAAAATGCTTTTACCACGTCCGCAACTGGATGAGAAGGGTAACGAGATAGACCCGCGCGAAGAGTTGATTAAGCACCTGATGGAGTACAAAAAATACAAATCAGTAGTTGAGCAATTCCATAAAATGGAAGAGACTGAGCTGATGAAGGAAAAACGCGGCAACCTGATGAAAGAGCTGAGGACGCTGGCCGAAGTTACCAATGTTGAAGCCGAGCTTCAGGATGTGGATTTATTTAAGCTGCTTACTGTTTTTGAAAAAGTATTGAAGCGAGCCGAAGAAGAAAAGTACAAGCCGATTCACCAGGTAATCCAGTATCCTTATACAGTAGAAGGCCAGAAAGAATTTATTCTGAATGAAGTAACTGTAAAGCCACGTGTAGCCTTTACGGAACTATTTGAAAAAGCTCCTACGCGTATCTCTTTGATTTTTAATTTTCTTGCCATTCTTGAAATGCTTGCCAATGGTTTATTGACAATTCAGGTAGGCGAAGGGTTCAATAACTTTTGGGTGATGAGGCCCCAGGTTGATCCTGCCCAGGTAGATTTGAGTTTATAATCTGTTTTTCAAGCACGCCACTTAAACGATTTATCATCGATGGCCCTCATTGTGCAAAGGATTCCATCGAGGTGATCGTATTCGTGTTGTAGCAATTCAGAAAGGTCATCTTTCATTCTCCATTCTTGTGATTGCCCGTTTTCATCCAGGTATTTAATCGTTAATTCTTTGTGTCTTTTCACCTTCACAAAAAGGTTGGGGAAACACATGCAGTCATCCCACACTTCAAACTTTTCATCGCTTAGAAAAGTGAATTCGGGATTAATGAAGACTAAGGGCTTATCGATGTTCATATAAATCACACGCTTCATGATTCCCAACTGAGGAGCTGCAATAGCGCGACCGAAATGATACTTCGCTCGAATTTCTTCCATCACATTATGTAAGTCTGCAACCCAATCTGGCACCAGCGGAAGTTCGGATTGCAAAACAGGTGGAGAAATCTGATAAAGTAGCGGATTGCCGAGTAAGAGTAAGTCGTGAAGGTGCTTCATAGTTTGATAACTTGGTTTCAAAAAAAGTAGATTAAGAAACAATTAAAATTCAATGGATTTAATTGGTCTCCACTCATCTTAAAATAAATAAAATACTAACCTTATCAAAACAGCCTTAATGTCTGGTTCGGATTTTATGTGCAGATGCCGCATAATAAAGAATGAAAAGATAACATGGTATCACCATCCAATAGGCAACCTGTGGATTTAAGTCCTCTGCCAAGTGCCCATATAATAAAGGAAGAACAGCTCCACCACCAATAGCCATAATTAATAAGGAGGAACCTGTTTTTGTGAAACGTCCAAGACTGCTAATGGCAAGAGGCCAGATGGAAGGCCAGATCAATGAATTGGCCAAACCCAAAAGTGAAATAAAAATCACTGAAGTACTTCCTCCTGTAAATAACGCTATCAGGGCAAAAGCTATTCCGGCCATGGCAGATAATTTAAGTGCATGATCTTGCTTAATAAAGCGGGGGATGCAAATGATGCCGATCACATACCCCACTAACATATTTAGAATAGTAAAGCTTGCAAAGTATGTTGCCTGCGAAGCCGCAATGCCTTGCGAGGTGGCAAAACTAAATATTGTATCTACTGCAATTACTTCAACGCCAACATAAAGAAATACCGTTAACACCCCCAATAACAAATGTGGAAATTGAAGAATGCTTTTCTTATTTGCATTAGCTGCACTGGTTGCTTCGTCTTCTTCGTCAGTATCTAATTCTGGTAAGGCAGAAAAATAGATAAGCAACGCCAACATAATCAGCACAATCATCATGATGATGTACGGAAAAATTACACGGCTCGCCAGCGCCTCCAGTTCAGTAATTCTTTCGGTTGCATTTAAAGCGCTCAATTTTTGTTCTAGTAAATCTGCGTCACTTAGTATAATGGCTCCTAGAATTATAGGTGCCATCACACCGGCAATGCCATTGCATATTCCCATGATGCTGATTCGCTTTGCCGCACTTTCCGCTGGACCCAACTTGGTGATGTATGGATTTGATGCTGACTGTAAAATGGTAAGCCCTGCCCCTTGAATAAACAGACCCAATAGAAACAAAGGATACCATCTTGTGATTGCTGCGGGAATGAACAACAGCGCTCCCAAAGCCATGATGAACAAGCCTAACGACATTCCATTTTTCGAACCCGTCTTCCTCAATACCCAGGCAGAAGGAATGGCCATAATGGTGTATGAGATATAAAATGAAAACGCAACAAGGTAGGATTCGAAGGTGGTGAGTTCGCAGGCGATTTTAAGATAGGGAATCAAGATAGACCCCAGCCAGGTGACAAATCCAAATATGAAAAATAATATACCGATGATCAGGATATCTGAATTGATACCTGTGGTGATTTTATTCTTCATAAGAGTTATTCATATAAATTCCCTGATGTATTGATAGAATCAGTTTTAGAGTTTAGTGAATAGCTGCTGCCATAATTGATTATACTTTTTCCATTTCACCAGGTTGATTCCCCAGTGTGGACTTGCGCTGGTTGTAAAGGCTGATACTTTTCCTTTCCCATAATCTCTTGCCGCCAGCAACGGATACCAGTTGCCCATATATTGAATATCAATAATACTCGTGCATCCTTCTCTCAGTTTGGTTTCGTTGAACCCTAAAAGCGGTGGAATTTCATCCAGTGTTATTCCCTCCAATACCGGGTGATTAGGATTCTGCATACGCACAGGAAAACTGGAAGTCGATTCGACTAAGTCATCACCATCAAGGCATACTACTGGTAGCACTTCATGAAATGGAACGCGCTTCCATCCTCCTTTTCCAATCTCCCCACTGAAACTATACCACCCGCCCATCATGTGAAAGTGGCCACCATTTTTTACCCACTCTTCCAAAATAGTAAAACGATCAGGAAAGGTGACATATTGATCTCCCCATTTATTGCGATTAAAAAAATCGGGGTGAAGCATGAGTACTTTGGTTTCCACATCGCCAAACACAATCACATTCGCCCACTTCAGTCTCGCTTCAAAGTCTTCTGGCGACAGATTATAAAGCTCCCAGGATGGTTGAGAAAATACATCGGCACCCTCAATGCCCTTTACAGCATCTACAAATTGCTGAGCATAGTTTAGTATTTCTACACCTTTTGTGGCAGCCAAAAAAGGAGATTCTATATATTTTTGGCCTGTATGGATGCACCAGTTGCCTACGTGCCAGATGTTAAGTTTTTTAGTTGTCATGGAGATTGAATTTGGATGTTTAATGCATCTATAATAGCCAGCTTTTCAAAATTAAACTAGCATCCTCTATTCTATTTCCATCAAAGTTCAACCTACACTTATGTAAGCAGTTGATGCATTAAGTCAGTTGCTTAAAGATTAACTGGTTTTATAAATAATAAAGGATTGCTTATTTGCTATTATCAACTAACCCACCAGTCAACCGAACTAAATCCACACGGCTGGAAATATTTGCAAAAATAGCGAGGTAATTTTCAAGTGCTGCACGTTGATAGTTGTCTTGCACGATGCGCAAATCAATGGCACTAAGAGCTCCGTTTTTGTAGCGTTCGTTGCCAAGTTGCAGGTTTAGTTCTGCTGCTTGCAGTCGTACCTGTGCAATTTGCACCAACTGCCTTCGCAGGTTATATAAATCAAAGCTGGCGAGCAAGTCATTTTCAAGTGATAACTTCAGCTGATCGGTTGAGAGTTGAGCAATTTTTTCCTGCACCTGCGAATTCTCTACCGCTCGCCTGATTTGTCCACCATTAAATAAAGTAAAGCGCAAACCGAAGTTCGCATAAGCTCCATAGCTATTACCCGTTATTGTTTGAGGCTTCAATGCGGTTTCATTCACCGTATTATACACCGGGAGATTCCCATCACGATTCACATAGCCCACAGTATTTTCAATGGTATTGCCCGTGTTGGCTCTGAAATTGGCATTCAACTTATCCAAACTTCCATTCAATCCGGTATTTAATAAAATTGTTGGCGAATAGTTCGATTCGGCTATGCGTGTAGAATTGCGAACGAGCTCCTGACTGATGTATTGGTTTTTAAGATTGGTGTTTGAGCTAAGCATTTTATCGCGCAGATCTTCATACCGATACACTTCATTTTCAAAAGGGATTCCTTCTGTGAACACGTACGTTTTATTGATGTTTTCATTTAGCAGCAAATTGAGATCGCGCAGTGAGTTTTTAAGGAAGATCTCTTGCTGTAATACACTGGCAGAGTCCGTTAAATAGTTATTTTGCTCCTGCAGCACGTCAAATGTAATGGCGCCTCCTAATTCTTTGCGAAGCTTCACGTAGTCATAGCGCTCTTTCGAAAATTCTTTGTTCTTAATAAGTACCTGCAACTGCTCCCGTTGCAGCAATACGCTGTAATAGCCAAGAATAATTCCTTGCACCGTGTTCTCCATTAAAAACCGGGCATTGCCACTACTCAAATCTTCCAGTTTATCCAATCGTTGTTTGGAAAGGCGCACAAAGAACCCATCGAATAAAGTAAACTGTACATCCAACTGACCTGTCAGGTTATCTGAAATACTTTTACCTGGCACCGCAAAAGGGTTGGCTGGTTTGCGCTGAACGACATTATTGGGTTGACCTCCTATCAGGTTAATGGTCGGCAACATACCTGCCTGACCCCAGTTATTATTATTCTTCGCAATTTCCAGATTCAACTTACCTATCTGCACATCAAAATTATTCTGCAATCCGATTTGGATAGCGCGAGCAAGGCTTAACGTATCTTGTGCGTTGGATATTGAGAAGACACAAACAAAAAGTATAACAGCAAAAAAACGATTCATAGTTAAAATGAGATTGAACTTAATGAGTTGATACGTTGGAGTCCTTGCTGCTGACATAAGAATAAATAGCCGGTATTACATACAGCGTAAGCACTGTGGCAAATGCCATTCCTCCAATTACTGCAATACCCATTGATACACGACTTTCAGAACCAGCACCCAATGCTAAGGCGATAGGTAAGATTCCAAGAATAGTGGAAAGACTCGTCATGAGAATCGGGCGGAAGCGTGACTCGGCAGCTTCTGTAACTGCCTCTAACAATTTCTTTCCTTGCTCTTTGCGTTGATTGGCAAACTCCACAATCAGAATTCCATTTTTTGTTACCAACCCAATCAGCATGATAATACCGATCTGACTGAAAATATTTAATGTTTGATTGAAGTACCACAAAGAGATTAACGCACCGGCCAAAGCCAATGGCACCGTAAACATAATGATGAGCGGATCTTTGAAACTTTCAAACTGACCAGCCAGAATCAGATAGATGATGGCCAGCGCAATTAAGAAAGCGACATAGATACTGGAAGAACTTTCTGAAAACTCACGTGATGCACCGTCCAGGCTGGTGGTGTATGATTCATCTAGCACTTCATCTGCAATGCGTTCCATTTCCTTGATGCCTTCACCCAGTGCAACACCGTTGGCAAGCTGCGCGCTTACTTTGGCCGATGAATAACGATTGAAGCGAAACAACTGTGGCGGACTGCTGAGTTCTTCAAACGTAACCAGGTTATCCATCTGAATTAATTCGCCTCTCTTATTTTTCACATAGAGTGTTTTCAAATCCAACGGCTCGTTGCGATCGGCTCTTTCTACCTGACCAATAATTTGATATTGTTTTCCATCCATGATGAAATTACCAAAGCGTGAGCCACTAAGCCCGAGTTGCAATGTTTGAGCGATGTCCAATACGTTCACTCCCAGGTTGCGCGCTTTATCGCGATCAATCGTAATGTTTATTTCAGGTTTATTGAATTTCAAATCAAGATCAACGAATGCGAACTTGGGACTTGCGCTTGCCTTGGCCATGAAATCAGGTAATACTTTTTTCAGTTTTTCAATCTCACCTGCCTGAATCACAAACTGCAGAGGAAATCCTCCTCTTCGATCTCCGATTGTTTGTGCCTGTGTTACAAATGTTCTTACTCCTGTGTATTTCCGGGCCTTTTTTGTTACGTCATCTACAATCTGCTGCTGCGTACGGTCGCGGTCATTCGGATCTTTCAGAATGACTCTAACAAATCCGGAGTTCACACCACCTGACCCGCCCATGCCAGGAGCAGTTACACTCACCATTCCTGCGCGCTCTGGAACCTCGTTAGTAACAAAATCAGTTAGCTCTTGTACATATTTGTCCATGTACTCATAGGTTGCACCTTCTTGTGCCTGTGCCTGAAGGCGAAACTCACTTCGGTCTTCCATTGGCGCAAGTTCTGAAGGCACATTTGTTCCTAAATAATATATCAATCCCACAGCAATCCCTATAATGACAAATGCTAACCATCTGCGTTTCATAAAACCATTCAATGAAGAAGCGTAGGCATTTGTTAGCCCCGTGAAAAAGGGCTCTGTTACTCTATAGAGCCAGGGTTGAGTAGCTCTGCGTTTTAATATTTTTGCGCTCATCATTGGGGTAAGTGTCAATGACACGAATGCTGAGATAGCCACTGAGCTGGCTACAACTAATCCAAATTCGCGAAATAATCTACCCGTCAAGCCTTGCAAGAAAATTACGGGCAAGAACACGGCAACAACAGAAACCGTTGTGGAGATAACTGCAAAATAAATTTCTGTTGCCCCTTTCTTAGCCGCCTCTTCTGGGTCCTCACCCTCTTCAATTTTTACATAAATATTTTCTAACACCACAATGGCATCGTCAACGACAAGGCCAATAGCCAGCACGATACCCAACAGGGTAAGAACATTAATGGTGAAGCCAAGCAAGTACATGACAAAGAATGCTCCGATCAATGAGATGGGAATGGTAGCAATTGGAATTACTGTGGTGCGCCAATCGCGCAAGAATAAAAAGATGATCGCCAACACCAGGCAGAAAGCAATGACGATTGTTTCCTCCACTTCTGAAATAGATGCCCGAATGTAGTCCGTAGAATCAAAACTCATCTGATAACTTACATCTGGTGGAAGATCGCGTTGTATCTGGGCAAGTTTTACTCTGAGGCGATCCGATATGTCTATATTATTAGCACCGGGTTGAGCTACAATGGCAACAGCACATCCTGGAACTCCGTCTCTTCTCAAAATTGTACGGTCATTCTCCGCACCCAACTTTGCATAACCCACATCGCTGAAGCGAACTATGTTGTCACCATCTTCTTTAATAATGAGGTTATTGAAATCTTCTTCCGAAGTCAAGCGGCCCATAGTGCGCACGGTGAGCTCCGTATTTTGTCCTTCCACACGGCCTGATGGAAGTTCGACATTTTCACGATTTACAGCCTGAAGAATATCTGACGGAGCCAGTTTGAGCGAAGCCAGTTTAATAGGATCCATCCATAAACGCATGGAGTATCTGCGCTGTCCCCAAATACCCACAGAACTTACACCCGGAATAGTTTGAATACGTTCCTTAAAGTATAACTCGGCAATGTTGGAAATTTCAAGAAGATCTCGTTTATCGCTGCGTATCGTCAAGAAAATAATCGGGCTTGAGTCCGCATCTGCTTTTTCAACGCGAGGAGGATCTACATCCGGAGGCAAGCGGTTGAGAGCGCCTGATACTTTATCACGCACATCGTTGGCAGCAGTTTCTAGATCAACACCTAATTCAAATTCTACCGTAATGTTGCTTCTTCCTTCCCTACTCACAGAAGTAATGGTACGCACACCGGGCACACCGTTGACTGCCTCTTCCAGCGGTTCGGTAATTTGTGATTCAATTACATCGGAGTTAGCACCAACATAAGAAGTGGATACGGTAACTACAGGAGGATCAACGCTCGGAAATTCGCGAACACCTAAAAACGAAAACCCAATAATGCCAAAAAGGATGATAACTAAAGACATTACTATGGCCAGAACGGGTCTGTTAATACTGGTTATTGATAAACTTGCCATGGTTATATTTTTTTAGTCCTCAATAATCACTCAATCTAATTTCGAAATCTGAACATCCATTCCCTTACGCAATTGCAAAATGCCCGTGGTTAATAGCGTATCATTCGCTTTCAATCCAGACAAAATTTCTAATGAATTAGCGGTGCGAATGCCCGTTTCTATAAACACTTCTTTTGCCTTCCCGTTCTCCAGAATAAAAACTTTTTTACCTGCTTGCTCTGGGATTACTGCTTCTGTAGGAACCAGTATTGCATTTGCCATTGACTCAAGAATTACCTCCACTTTAACAAACTGCCCTGGCAATAAGTTGCCATGCCTGTTGTCTGCAAGTGCTCTGAGTTTTAATGTTCTGGTAGCCGGATCAATACGAGGTTCAATAGCATACACCTGTCCTTCATAGACCTGAAGATCACTTTCAATGGTAAACCTGATTTTCTTTCCGGGAGCTACTTGCGTGCTATAACGGCCAGGAACTGCAAACTCAATTTTAGCCGGTGATATATTGTAAAGTGTTGCGATAACTGTGCTCGGTGATATATACGCACCCTCACTTACAAAGCGTAAACCAATCACGCCATCAAAGGGCGCTTGTATTTTTGTCTTGGCAAGTTGAGTTTCCAACAATCGTATGTCAGCCACTGTAGTGTTTAACCTGTTCAATGCATTGTCATATTCTTCCTGGCTTATTGCATCCTTTTCTAAAAGTTTGCGCTGACGAAATTCGTTGTCTTCATTCAACTTGCGATTATATTTCTGCTTTTCGAGTTGAGCTTCTATCTCGTCATCATTCATTTGAATTAGGGTGTCACCCTTGTGCACCTGCTTTCCCTCACGAAAAAAAATGGATATAATTTTTCCTGACACTTCGCTTTTCAATTCCAGTGATTCATTAGGCAAAACCGAACCGGTTACATTAAGCTTATTATCAAGTGGGGCCGATTTGATAATTATCGCATCTACAGTTAATTTACCTCCACCACCCTGGGCTTGTCCTGGTGCCAGTTGGGCCTCGTCCTTGCCTTTAAACCAATTCATCTTGGGCAATGCGAGCAGGAATATGACAACCGCTACAACAGCAACGGTAATAATTTTCTTTTTCATTGATTAATTGAAAGTATTTGAATGGATATTGAAAACGTTTTTTAACTCATTGAGTTGAACCACTCATGTAATTTTAACACTTGAGGAACAACCAGTTCTGATTCATCATTTTTAATGACAAAGTCTGCCTTCATCATTTTTTCTTCTTGTGGCATCTGATTTTTAATAATCCTTTCCACCACTGTTCTGTCCCGTTGAGGATCGCGCTGCAACACTCTTTTTATTCTTAGTTCATCAGGAGCAGTCACCACAATAATTTTATCCAACGATTGATATGATCCCGCTTCAAATAACAGAGCCGCCTCTTTGAGACAATATTTAACTTCATCTTGCTCATGCATCCATTGGTTATAATCCAAAGCCACTCTTGGATGAACTAATGAATTCAGTTTGGTTAACTTCTCCGGGTTGTTAAAAACAGACCTGCTGAGCAACTCACGGTTAAGAACACCATCCTCATCATAGGACAATGATCCGAATTCTTTTTTGATCTGATCGATCAATATTCCGTCAATGGTCATTAATTTTTTCGCTCGGCTGTCAGCATCATATACCGGAACTCCTAATACATGAAAGATCTTACATATCAGGCTTTTGCCTGATCCTATACCTCCTGTAATTCCTATTTGAATGGGTAGCTTCATGAATGAATTCAATTGGATTAATCGATCTTTAAACTCACTGAATCGATAGAAACAACCCGTGCATAGATTGGGAGCCCGACAACCTTTGGATATATTTTGTTTGATCCTTTGACAAAATTCTGCACATCGAGTATTGCGTTTACCTGTGATAACTTCTGTCTTAAATCTACCCTCTTATCAGCAGGAACCTGTATTAACACTTTTACACTGTCGGCAAAGTATGATTTATGAGCTCGTGACGGATTAACCGCTTTGACTTTTATCATTGCCTCGATAATCTCAACGGGGCCAACTTCAACTTTTACTGATATTACCGGAGGATTACGGTTAATCGATTCACTGTTAAAAAGTGGCACCTCAAGCTCATCCTGAAAAGATTTGCTAATCTGTTTTCCTTGAACCGGTAACACAATGATTTCAGGTATTGAGGCAATGATACTTTTGGGTCCATCGATCACCACAGAATCTGGCAATAATTCAACCGCGCCAGTATTTCTAAATCCCTCGCGGAATTTAACGTTGCTTAAGTCGACTGCAAGTTTAAATGTCTTTGTGATTTTTTCGTCAACGTTTGTATACAGTGTGTCTGTGACGATGTAATTGATCTGAAGACCACCTAACTGACTTATCAATACAGGAATTAACGCACTTGCCGCAATCTTCTTTGTCTCCAGGGGTCGCTCCAGCGGAATAATTAGATCAGGAACTTTCATTCCTAATGTTTTGCGAATCAAATCCCAACCCGTACCAGTAACATTTATGTTTATCTGATGCGGCAACGGAGTTACTGCTACGAAGTGTTGTTTATCAAATTCAAAATGAAGCGGAAACCGGATGGTTGACGTATGGCTTTTGTTAAAAGCATTGAACAACCAAAAAATTGCAGCCGCCATTAAACATAATATGACGGCCTTCCAGTTTGTCCGGTTGAATTGAAAAAGATTCATAAAAACCCGCGCGAAATTCATACCCTTACCAGATTACCAGAATGACCCGCATATACGGTACAGCGAGCTTTGATTGATAAAAAAGCTTAGGCAGGCTTCTTTCCTGCAGTTGCTTTTGTTGAGTCCATTGAAATGGAAGCCTTTGAGAATTTTATTCTTCCTCCACGCTCCACTTCGATGATAAATGTATCGTCTTCTATTTCTGCAATGCGACCATGCATACCACCAATAGTAACCACATAATCACCACGCTTAATTTCATCAACAAACTTCTTCTGATCCTTTGCTTTCTTCTGCTGCGGACGAATCATAAAGAAGTAAAAAACGGCTATTATCGCGCCCATGAAGAGCAACTGCATGGTCATTCCATTAGGTTGTGCTTGTAATAAGATTGAATTCATAATTAAAAAAATTTGGGCTGCAAGTTATTCTATTAAAACAATCATCCCAAACCCATTTAAGGATTTGGGATGATCTGAAAATTTCAGTGTTATCTTACTATTACTTAACCGGACCTACCGATTCTACTTTCGGTGTTACCATCGCTTTAAAACGAAGAGTACTCACTTTAGGCCATGTATTAGCAGTAACCGTTATTGTTTTATTAGCTATGCCTGGCTTTCCATTGCTATCAAACTCGGCTGTGACAAAGCCCGTTCCCCCCACTGGAATAGGATCTTTTGACCACGTAGGCACAGTACATCCACAGGATGGTTGTGCGTTTTGAATAATTAAAGGGGCCGCACCAGTATTAGTAACTTTATAGGTATAGCTAACTTTTTGACCTTCCCTGATCGTTCCGAAGTCATGATCTGTTCTCTCGAAATTCAATATTGGCAACGGGCCTTCTGGCTTTTGCTCAGGGGCAGCCTCAGGTGTTAAACTCGGTGTAGGCGTGGCTGCGCTTTTGTTTCCTTCAATTTGAGCAAGACGACTCTCCAATTCAGCAATTCGCTTTTCAGAGGCACGGTCCTTACAACTCATTATCAAAACGGCAAGCGCCAACACTGACATTAATTTGATTGCAACTTTCATATTCCTTTGATGTTTAATTTTTTCGGTGACTAAAGAACTTCAAAACTATGCGTAACCCAGGTATTTTTCTATTTTCCAATGATGATTAACAATTTGTTAACTGTTCTTGCTTCCACGGATTTGCTCCAAAAGTTCGTCTACATCGTCAAGCAATCGCTGAGCTTTGTCTTTCGCTTCAGATACTACTTTTTGACCTTGCGACTTTGCCTCAGTGGTGAGCAGTGTTTCCTTTCCTGAAACTACATCCGCTAAAAAATCTTCGAGAATCTTTTTATACTTATCCAGCTGAAAGGAAAGTTTCTCTCTTGTATTCGTGCCCTTGTCGGGAGCATACAATATTCCTAAAATAGCTCCTGCTGCTGCTCCTGCAAGGAAAGCCATCAACGCATTACTTCTTTTTTTGCTCATAGCTAAGAAATTTACTGATGGCAAAGATACGGTTTCCGACTCTAAAACAATAGAATCCCTCATGGCTAAACCTAAAGTTTAATACTGTTATTTATTATCGATAAGTCCTCGTCCACTTTTCTTAATATCACCCGATTCTTTCATGGATTTGGAAATCACATCGAGAATTCCATTAATGAACTGTCTGCTTTTTGGGGTACTGTATTCTTTGGTCAATTCAATATATTCATTAATCGTAACCTTCACCGGTATGTTCGGGAAATGAATCATTTCGGCAATCGCCATTTCAATAATCAAACGATCGGTGAGTGGCAGACGGTCTACTTCCCAGTTTTTGGTGTTTTTGGCGATTAACTGTTTATACTTTTCATCTAATTCAATGGTACTCTTATATAGTTTTTCAATGAAATTTTTGTCGTCCTCCCAATCCAACGAAAGTTTTTGAATTTCAATTTTTCCATCTGCAAATGATTTGATGGTTTTATCAACGAGGCTGCGAACAATAACTTTATCCTCTGCCCAACGGATGTCCTGTTCTTCAAAAAAATCATTAATCGGCCCTGCTCCCAAAATCAGTTTGCGCACCAGGTGGCGAATCAAATCCTTCTGGCTTTCTTCATCTGTCTTTTTAGCCGCTATAAACTCCAAATAGGGTTCATCGTCTTTGATAATTTCCCGGAACCAACTTCTAACCTTATCTTTATTTTTCTGCCAGCCAGAATCTGTTCGAAGTAATTGCTTATTAAGCTCTTCATTTTTTGATATCGCTGTTATCCATAGGTGATTTACAAAATTGGAATGGTCTACTTTTTTTTCGCTAGCGGCTAATTCAGCAAATTCGGTGAGCAAGCTGAGCACGCTGTGATAGCGCGTAGAAAGTCTTTCTATTTCGAGCACACTATTTTTTCCAAGAAAGTCCTGATCTTTTTTAACCTGCTGATGATAGATGCGCAGCGCTTCCTCCGCCACCTTGCCTATCTTCTCATCTACTTCCTTGGAAGGGGCTTGTCCTTTATAAATTTTGTCAAAAAACTGAATGGCTTCTTTTTTCTGCTTTCTCAGAAGATCTTTGTCTTGCACCTCCATGGAATTCAAGTCGGGAGCGAATCGCTCATCAATTAAATCATGAGCCAGGGTATGGTTGGCTTCCTTGCATTGATCAAAGGCAAATAGAGTTTGCATGATTTTGATCCGGAGGGTGCGTCTGTTAAGCATGTTGAAAGAACGTAGTTAGTGCATGCAAAATTACACATCTGTCTGTTATGAAGAAAACCTAAAAAAGCCGCCTCAGAAATTCCGAGGCGGCTTTTTTATTATAATTATTATTAAAGCTAACTTTTTTTACTAGTAATTACCGTACACTCCAGCGTGAGCAATGATCCAGATTCCATCAGCATTGCTGTCTGCTACTGTATATGTTTCCGTGAACGTAGTTGCCTTAGGGCTGAAGCTGGCGAGATTACCGTATTGACCTGGAGCGATGGTAGTTGGTTTGAAATCCCCAGCATAAACATGCACGCCTTCCATTAAAAATCCACCCAGTATGTTGTAGGTAACAGTAGCGGAAGAGCCATTCCAATCCACATTCAATGTTCCTACTTTTTTGCTTTTAGATATGTTGTTAAGACCCGCACCTGCATAGATATCATATGATGTCGAGCCGGTTGCTTTAATGTTAATGGCCCATCCCCAGCGGTTTTTGGTTAAGTTCAGTGATGGTAAATTTTCGGGATTAGACTTTTTGTCTGAAGTAAATACATATCCTCCTTTAGCGAAAGCTGTTTGAGTATAACCTGATGGAGGAGGTGTTGGTGAACAACATTTTGCCTGAAAGATACCTGAGCAAATCCATCTCTTGTTTCCATCTGTACCCGATTCATTACAAGAATTTCCACCCCAGGCTGTATCCGTTGAGCCACTTGCGTCAGAGATCACATCGCCATGCACATAAACATAAATTTTAGATGAACAATTGGTTATACCACCATACGATTCAATAGAAGTGAATGGAATGATAAATGTGTATTCATTATTACCACTAGCAAGCGTGGTCTTTAATGGAAATTGCCCAGGGATAGCAACACCTGAATTATTGGCTGGTAGCAAGTCAAGATTAGAACCAACCCAGATTTTTAGGTTATCCGAACCAGACTGAAATCCATAAGTTGAATTTACAGTTACATACAGGTTATCATTATCATTTGATACATTGACAAAGCCTGCATTCTTAAATGTGTTTCCGGCATTTAACTGCCAAGTTGTTGAATTGCATACGAATTTCTGTGATCCGTCTGCCAACGTGATGGTAAAGGTGCCATCCGCAATTCCATTCAAATCTAAATTTGAGGATGATTCAAAGCCAGTCGGATCGCAAGCTGTGAAAACGAATGCCAATGCGGCCATGAGTAGTCTTACATTCTTCATAAAAGGATTGATTAAATTATTTAAGTTGGTTTTTATTCATGCCAATACTCGTAGGCATAATCGTACCAAGTAGAAAACGCTTAAAATTGAATCAAATGGAGGCTTTATACCTCCAAGTTCTATCCCCAAATGGGAATGTTTTTTTGTTTTTGGAGAAAACGAGCGCAAAATATTACATCAAAAACAGTATGTATTGGATTCTTTAATCTCCATGGACATTTGTTTTAGGTGGATTAGCTACTTTTGCTCGCTTTCTCTTCAACTCATCAAATGTTGAAAAGCAAGGCAAAACTATTTCAAAGTCATTGATTTTTAAACGTTTCAAACGATCGCAGTAATAACAATATTCTTCGGTGTTACTTAACTGTGGCCTCATATTTTTCTCACAAAAGCCATATTGGCGAAACAATAATCCTTCATGAAGGAGCTTAAATACCTCAATATCTATCTACTGAAATACAAGTGGCACCTGATTCTGGGCCTTGTGTTTGTGATTATCTCCAACTTGTTCAAGATATATCCAGCACAAATGGTGCGCTACTCGATCGACCTGGTGGTTGATAACATCAGAGTTTACCGGTCTTTCACAGGAAGTGAAATTCAAAATGATTTCTTCACCATTTTTGCGCGAGGCATTTTATTATACGCGGTGTTGATTTTAGTAATGGCACTTTTACATGGCGTGTTTCTTTACTTCGTTAGGCAAACCTTGATTGTCATGAGCCGCCTGGTTGAGTATGATTTAAAGAATGAAATCTTCCAACACTACCAGACTCTTCCCCTTAGTTTTTATCGCAGAAATAATACTGGTGATTTGATGAACCGTATCAGCGAAGATGTTGGGCGTGTGCGCATGTACCTCGGGCCATCCATCATGTACGGCATGCAGTTGGTGACCTTGTTCATCATGTTAATACCGATGATGTTTGCGATCAGTTCCAAGTTGACTTGGTATGCACTCGTTCCTTTGCCTGTTCTTTCGCTCAGTATTTTTTATGTGAATACAATCATTGAGCACCGGTCGGAGGAAATTCAGAAGAGCCAATCAAGATTAAGCACATTTGTGCAGGAAGCCTTTTCAGGAATACGCGTACTTAAATCATTCACACGTGAAAATGAATCGGTGAAAAATTTTACAAAAGAAAGTAATGAGTATAAGAGGCAATCATTAAAGCTCACACGAGTTCAGGCTTTATTCTTTCCACTCATCATGGGATTGATTGGATTGAGTACCATTCTTACTGTCTATGCCGGAAGTGTAGAAGTAATCAATGGTTCATTAACCTTTGGTAACATTGCTGAGTTTATTATTTATGTAAACTTACTTACGTGGCCAGTTGCCTCTTTGGGCTGGACGATCAGTTTAGTACAGCGTGCTGAAGCTTCTCAAAAAAGAATCAATGAATTTCTAAAAACAAAGACAGATATTATCTCAGAAAAGAACCTGACCAGGGATATCAAAGGCAAGATTGAATTTGACAAAGTTTCATTTGTTTATCCTGACACAGGCATTCAGGCACTGAAAGATATCTCGTTCAACATTGAACCAGGTGAATCACTGGCTATCATAGGAACTACCGGATCGGGTAAGAGCACAGTCTCAAATCTCATCAGTCGGCTGTACGATGTCACAGAAGGTCAGATCAGAATTGATGATATCCCATTGAAAGACTATAGCCTTCACAATTTAAGAAGCCAAACAGGAGTTGTTCCACAAGATGTTTTTCTGTTTAGCGATACCATCTTCAATAACATTGCTTTTGGCCTTGACAGGCCTGATGAAAACAAAGTGATACAGGCTGCCAAAGACGCAGATGTGTTTGCCAACATTGTTGCTTTCCCATTGGGTTTTAATACACGTGTGGGTGAACGCGGCATCACACTTTCTGGTGGACAGAAGCAACGTGTGTCTATTGCACGTGCCGTGGTGCGCGAACCTAAAATTTTAATCTTAGATGATGCTTTGTCGGCTGTAGATACGAAAACAGAAAACACCATTCTAAACAGCATGAAACGAATCATGCAGCATCGCACGAGTATCATTATCTCACACCGTGTTTCTTCCGCAAAGTTAGCCAACAAGATAATCGTGCTTCACGATGGAGCGATCATCGAAGAAGGAACACATGAAAATCTATTGACAAAAAAAGGTGCCTACCAGGAGTTGTATGAAAAACAGATGCAGATAGATGAAGTGGAATAGGAAGTCCTGAGATTAAAATACGTAGCGCAGGCCAACTCCACCTTGAAACCTAGTGTAGCCCGGGTCCAATCCCACATCATAAAACCACTCTACTTCGATAAAAGCAGAAATCGGAATTGAAAAATAGGCATATTCAAATCCCAACACTCCGACTGGGCCATAGGTAAAACGATTTTGACTTAATGTGCCAACCTGTGTTGCCCCTGATAACGCATCGGTGTATAGGTATTCATATTTAATGTTTGCGCTTCTCCACTGCCATCCTAACCCGGTATAAACCTGAAGGCCTTTGGATATTTTTTCAGCATCCCATTGATATAGGAACTTGCCCTCCAAAAATATATTCGATGTAACCTTATGAGACAGATGCTGTATACTTTCGCTGTCCGTCAATGAATCAGGCATGTAATCCATAAAGGCGTTGCGATAATATTCATTGTATAAACCGCTGGCTGTCTTTCCGGCATCCAGTGAAAAGGCCAGACTTCTACTTGCATAAAATTTATAGGTAAGTGCCATCGGGTCGCCTAGTTTAATACCTATTCCCTGATAGGGATATCGCCTGTCATCAAAAATGGGACAAACAACAGAAGCTTTATTAGGTCGGGACTTTTGAGTGTGCGGAATTTTTGTGTTCGTGTACCTGCTTGATTGGGCATGACAATGCTGTGTCATGCATAGACCGGCAATCATAAAAAGCAAGAATACTTTTGAAAAATGCATCAAAGCAAATATAACTCTTTTGGCTGAACGATTAGACGAGCAGTTGTTACTAGAGTTAAACGTCAGATTACTTCTTTGTATTGCATTTTATGAAGTTGGGCGTAATGTCCATCCTTTACTAAGAGGGTCTCGTGTGTGCCTTGCTCTTTTATTTCTCCGTGATCCAACACAATAATTTTATTTGCCTTCTGTATGGTTGACAACCGGTGAGCAATAACGATGGACGTACGGTTACTCATCATATTGGAAATTGCTTCCTGAATCATTTCTTCTGTCTCACTATCAACAGAAGAGGTGGCCTCATCCAGAACCAGAATTTTGGGATCATATACCATCGCTCTGATAAAAGACAAGAGTTGTCGCTGCCCCACAGATAACGTGGACCCGCGTTCCATGACATTATAATTCAAGCCTCCCGGCAAACGGTCAATGAATTTGCGAGCTCCCACCATATCAGCAGCATGTAAGATCATCTCATCTGTTACATCTGTATTGCCGAGTGTGATGTTATTACGAATGGTGTCGCTAAACAGGAATACATCTTGTAAAACAACACCAATATTTTTGCGCAAGCCAGATAGATCATACTCTTTAATATCCACTCCATCTATGCGAATATTACCTCTGTTTATTTCATAGAAGCGGTTTAACAAATTAATGATTGATGATTTTCCGGCTCCGGTAGCACCCACTAACGCAATGGTTTCTCCCGGCTTGATTTGCAGGCTAATATCTTTCAGTACATAGTCGGTCTCATTATAGGCAAACCACACATGATCAAATGAAACTTCACCTTTTATATGATCCGTTTTGTGAGTACCGTTGGTCACCATATCGGTCTTGTCATCCAGCAAATCAATGATACGTGATGTGCTGACAATACCCATTTGCAATGTGTTGTAACGATCCGCTACCATGCGTATAGGACGAAAGAACATCTGGATGTACATGATGAATGCCGTGAGCTTTCCTACTGTAATTCCGGTTTGTTCAAAATGAATAACGCCTTTCGCTCCGTACCAAACGAGTAAGCCAATACCCATTGCAGCAATAATCTCTGCTACCGGATAATAAACGGAATAATATAATACGGAGCGCAAGTTTGAATCGCGATGCTCTTTGTTAATCTCATCAAACTTTTCAAGTTCTTTTTTTTCACTACCAAATATCTGCACAATGTTCATCCCGGTAAGATGCTCTTGCACAAATGAATTCAGGTTGGCAACCGCATTGCGCACATCATTGAAAGCCACTTTTATTTTTTCTTTAAATACATAGGTGGACAATAGCATGAGTGGAATGGTGGAAAGCGAAACCAACGCCAAACGCCAATCTTCATAAAACATGAATGCGAGAATGAATACAATCTGAAGAAGATCACCGGCCATGGCGGCCAACCCTTCAGAGAAAACATCCGCCAAAGTTTCTACATCAGAAATAGTTCGTGTAACTAACCGCCCAATGGGAGTTTTGTCAAAAAACTTCAATCGCAGGCTAATGATGTGTTCATATAGTTTGATTCGAATATCCCGAATCACAAATTGACCGATGCGACCTGATATATACGTATGTGCATATTGTGCTGCCGATTGAATTACCATCAAAATCAACAGAATGATAATAACATTAACCATGCTCCAGTATTTTCCCAGGGCCACATGTTCATCCAATGTATATTGAATCAGCTTTGCGCGCACAGGAGTAAGGAAGCCAAGCAATACAGTAAGAAAAACTACGATGTAAAATCTTCCCTTGTAGGGTTTTACAAATTGCATGATCCGGCCCAGCACCTTCCAGTCAATGATGTTTCCGCTTTTTATTTTTTCCTTTTCCATTCCATATCCTCTGCTTAGCAGAGGAACTCTTAATTAAATATTGATTTTGGATATTTCACGTTCATAAGGTACAGACCTTCTGGTGGGGCATTCATGCCTGCTTTCTTTCTGTCTTTGCTTTTCAAAATTTCCTGAAACTGCTTTACTGTTAACTTACCATTGCCAACGTCCAACAAAGTTCCTACAATTGCTCGAACCATGCCTCTTAAAAATCGGTTAGCTGTGATTGTGAAAACCAAAACATCACCCTTTTGATTCCACGTGGCTTGTTTAATGTCACAAATAAAGTGATTCACATCGGTTTTTACTTTACTGAAACACTCAAAGTCATGTTCACCTATCAATAACGCAGCTGCGCGCTCCATGGTTGGAACATCCAGGTCGCGAAAGAAATAATGAGCATACCCGACCACCAGGGGATCCTTAACACGGGTAATTTTATATTGATAAGACCGCTCAATCGCATCATAGCGCGCATGAGCATCATCTGTAACCGGATAAATATTTCTGATCGCAATGTCCTTGGGCAGAAAGGCATTCAAGCGATGAACCAGATCAGCCGGCTTAACTTCCTTTTCAATATCAGCATGAAAGAATTGCTGAACACAATGTACGCCTGTATCTGTCCGACCACTTCCCACTATTGAAATTTCTTCTCTTATTAATTTGCTCAACGCATCCTCCACCACTTGCTGCACGCCAATGGCATTCTTCTGGTTTTGCCAACCGTGATAGTTTGTGCCGTTGTAGCTGATTTCAAAAAAATATCTCATAGAGAATAGTAGGCAATGAGCAACTGCCTGCTTATTACTGAATTCCTTAACAAGGATGTCCCTTTCATAAATTGCTAGACTTTTTCATAAATAATCGCTGCTCCCTGTCCTACACCAACACACATGGTGGCAACACCATACTTCACATTTTGCTTTTGCATTTCATGAATAAGCGTTGCACTTATGCGCACGCCACTGCATCCCAGTGGATGACCGATGGCAATAGCACCACCATTGACGTTCACAATAAATGGATCTAAATTTAAATCCCGTATGCAGGCAATGGATTGTGATGCAAATGCTTCATTGAGTTCTACCAATCCAACATCTGAAATTTTTAATCCGGCCCGCTTCAATGCTTTATGTACTGCGGGCACCGGACCTACACCCATGTAAGCAGGCTCCACTCCGGCAACAGCCATGGATACTACACGAGCTATCGGTTTTACATTTAATTTTTTTACAAACTCTTCACTGGCAATCAGGCACGCGGCAGCACCATCATTAATGCCTGAAGAATTTCCAGCTGTCACTGTACCGTTTTCTTTGAAAGCAGGTTTCAATACTGCTAATTTTTCAAGCGATGTTTCGCGAGGATATTCATCTTGATTAAATTCGATGGAGTCTTTTCCCTTTTGAACTTTAATAGACACCAACTCTTCTCTGAACTTATCTGCTTCGTTGGCTTCAAAATATTTTTGCTGTGATAGAAGTCCAAATTGATCCTGTTCCTCGCGGCTGATTTTCCATTTCTCTGCCACATTTTCAGCCGTTTCGCCCATCGAATAAGGATGATATAACTTCGAAAGCTTTGAATTCAAAAATCGCCATCCGATGGTTGTGTCATACACTTCAGCTTTGCGCGAAAATGCTTCATCCGCTTTAGCCATCACAAATGGGGCGCGACTCATACTCTCCACCCCACCGGCTATGTAACATTCACCGTCTCCATTGAATATACCACGCGAAGCATCCATGATGGCCTGCAATCCCGAGGCGCATAACCTATTTACCGTAACTCCTCCAATTTCTATGGGCAATCCGGCCAGCAATAATGCCATGCGCGCTACATTCCGATTATCTTCACCCGCCTGGTTAGCTGCACCGAACACGACATCTTCAATTTGTTTTGGATCTACATTAGAATTTCTCTCCAGCAACTTTTTAATCACCCACGAGGCCAGATCATCGGGCCGCATGGAAGCAAGTGTGCCTCCATATTTACCAACTGGTGTGCGGAGTATATCAATGATGTAGGCAAATTTTGTCATATAAATCTTAGGTTGAGTGTTAGTCAACAACTACATTTTAGTAGTTTTGCGCGAGCAAGTTAATGCAACCCTTTTATGTGGCAAAGAATACAAACATTGTTTCTGGTATTATTAGTGGCCAGCATGGCCGTGAGCCTTTTCTTACCTATTTGGAAACTGACAGAAGGAACAAAAGAATTTCAACTATATCCTCTTCATTTCACCACTATTGAAAATGGTGAACAGATCACAGCCTATTTCCCATACAGCGTTACTGCAATTTTAATGGTAGCCGCTGCCACCATTGGCATCATGGAAATACGAAGATTTAATAACCGAATGATTCAGATAAAACTTGGAACACTCAACTCTCTTATTTTAGCCGGAGTTATGATTTGCATCGTTATTTTTTATAATAGTGTAACCAAAGAGTATGGCTATAATCGTTTTGGATTGGTGATGTGGATTACTTTTTTCGGGGTAGCCTGCAACTGGCTTGCCCTGCGTTTCATCCGCAGAGATGAAAAACTGGTGCGTGATTCTGATCGGATACGGTAAACATTCCCTTCCCTTATTTGTTTTTAAATGATTACTATATACAAACCTAAACTATGACGCTAACAAAACTAGGCCCCAACGATGCAAACACTGTGGGTGACCTTCCTGCTATTGGCTCTTCGGCTGTTGATTTTACATTAACAGCTACCAACATGAAAGACGTAGACTTTAAAGATTTTGCGGGAAAAAATGTTGTGCTCAATATTTTCCCCAGCGTTGACACCAGCACCTGCGCAACTTCTGTCAGAGAGTTTAACAAGCGTGTAGCATCTATTGATAATACCGTAGTATTATGTATTTCAAAAGATTTGCCCTTTGCTCAGAAAAGATTTTGTGGCGCTGAAGGAATCGATCGCGCCATTACACTATCTGATTTTCGTGGTCGCGGATTTGGAAAAAACTATGGAGTAGAATTGGTGGACGGAGGCTTTGCCGGCTTGTTCGCCAGAGCGGTTATTGTGATTGATTCTACCGGAAAAATAAAATACACAGAACTCGTTCCTCAAATTGGTGAGGAGCCAAATTATGAGGCAGCGTTGAAGGCGATCTAATCTTACCCTAATGCCCCTACAGGCGGAGGTGAAAATGTTTGCCTTTAAAATTAGTTTAAAACCCTTTCCGTAACGGAGAGGGTTTTGTTTTTGTGCCATCACTTTTTCAAGTATCTTTTCAATCTTAAAGCGGTTAACTATGAAAAGGTATTTACTAATCTTCCTTGGTTCTTCTATTTCTCTTTGCCTTTGGGGGCAAACTCCTGCAAAGTATTATCTCACTGCCGACCGTGTATTTGATGGTGAAGATATGCACGAAGGCTGGGCGGTGATTACGGAAGGTGATAAGATTATCGCCTCTGGACCGAAAGAAAAAGTAAAAGAACCAGCAGGCGCAATAAAAATTAATTTTCCAAACTCAACATTAACTCCGGGCTTGATTGAAGGCCATTCGCATTTATTGCTCTATCCCTACAACATCACAGACTGGGATACACAAGTACTTAAAGAAACAGATTCATATCGTACCGCACGTGCTACCGTACACGCAAAAAATACACTCATGGCAGGTTTTACATCTGCACGTGATCTTGGCACTGAGGGAGCAGGCTATTCTGATGTTGCTCTGAAACGTGCAATCAATGAAGGCATCATTCCAGGGCCACGCCTGATGGTAGCAGGACGTGCTATTGTTTCTACGGGTTCTTACGGACCGAAAGGTTACGATCTTGATCAGGAAATTATGTTGGGAGCGGAACCCGCTGATGGAAATGATTTAGTTCGCGTGGTGCGCGATCAGATTGGCAAGGGTGCAGACTTCATAAAAATTTATGCTGATTACCGTTGGGGTATTAATGGTGAAGATCAACCTTCATTTACTCTTGACGAATTAAAACTGATCAATGAAGTAACGCGCAGCAGTGGTCGTGTTATGGTGTGTCATGCAAAATCAAAAGAAGCCATCAGGCGGGCCGTGCTGGCAGGAGCTGAGACCATTGAACACGGTGATTTCATTGATATTGAAATTGGCAAGCTGATGAAAGAACATAATGTGACCTACATTCCAACGGTTTCTGCAGTAGATGTAATCTCACAATATCGGGGTTGGAAAAAAGGCGTGACACCAGAACCTGCCAATGTCACCAACAAGAAGAAGAGCTTTAAAGAAGCAATTGCTTCCGGTGTAACCATTGGCATGGGTGGCGATGTAGGTGTGTATCCTCATGGAGAAAATGTGTTGGAGATGGAATTGATGGTGGAGTATGGAATGAAAACCTATGATGTGTTGAAGGCTGCAACTAGTGTAAATGCAAGAGCTTTCCATTTGGATAATCAGGTGGGTTTTGTAAAAGAAGGATTAAAAGCGGATCTGGTGATTGTAACCGGTGATCCATCCAAGAATATTTCTGACCTGCGCAAAGTAAAGTTTGTGATGAAGGATGGAGTGGTATATCGAAATGAGAAATAAATATTAGTACCTTAGAATTAATATAGCACGCAAAGGCGCAAAGCGCGCAAAGTAAAACTCAAAAAGACTTTGCGGCCCTTTCTTCTTTGCGTGCAAAAAAACACTTACCGATGAATCGTAAACAAGCATTAAAAACCCTTGCAGCCACTGCTGCGAGCGCAGTCGCATTACCTCAAATTGCAAAAAGCATGAACGCGCTTCCTGCCGAATTAAAAAATAATATCAACCACTCCGTGTGCCAGTGGTGCTATGGATCTATTCCGTTAGAGGATTTTGCCAAATCGGCTAAAGAAATGGGATTAAAATCCATCGAGCTATTAGGGCCCGATCAATGGGCAACGGTGCAAAAGCATGGACTCACAGTGGCCATGGCCTACGTAACGGATCTTGGTTTGAATAAAGGATTCAACGATCCAGCACATCATGAAAAATTCTTAAAAGATTTCTCAGTCAATATTCCCAAAGCGGCTGATGCCGGATTGAAAAGTGTGATCTGTTTCAGCGGCAATACGAATGGATTGAGTTCTGAAAAAGGATTAGAGAACTGTGCGCGTGGTTTGGACCCGATCATGAAAGTGGCACAAAAGTATAATATCAATGTGTGCATGGAAT
Organism: Cyclobacteriaceae bacterium; assembly: GCA_043774745.1. GTDB lineage: Bacteria > Bacteroidota > Bacteroidia > Cytophagales > Cyclobacteriaceae > ELB16-189. The sequence goes on from JAYVTC010000072.1 coordinate 48,419, forward strand.
TGCTCAATAGCAAAGTCGATCATAAAGATTATCAATGCGATCACACCGAATGGGGCGTGCAGCTTGCAGAGAAACTTGGCTCACCAAATTTCAAATTACTCTACGACATCTACCACATGCAGATTATGGAAGGTGATGTAATTGCCACTATCCGCAAACATCAGAAGTACATTGGCCACTACCACACCGGTGGCGTCCCTGGAAGAAATGAAATAGACGAAACTCAGGAGCTGTATTATCCAGCCATCATGAAGGCTATCGTTGAAACTGGCTTCAAAGGTTATGTTGCTCAGGAGTTCATTCCAAAACGCACCGATAAATTAGCTTCGTTGAAACAAGGTGTTGGAATTTGTGATGTGTAGCATCTAGCTTCCTGAAATCTGAATTATTCAATCATATATACCTGACCTTTATCTCCGGCAGCTATTACGAGTGATCCTTTTCTTGATTTTCTTACAACATGTAATCCTTTTTCATCAGAAAATGGTTTCCAGTTAATGCCATTGTCAGATGAAATATCCATGCCGGATGGACCGACTGCAACCAGGGTATTTCTTTTTATGGGCTCCACACATTCACGATAACCGCGTGTAGGTGAATTTGGTGTTAACCAATGACTTCCTTCTCCAAGCGAATAGAAATTATGATTGGTGGCCATGGATTCATTCTTATAATCACCACCCACAATTGTGATCACGTTCCTGTTTTTTACAAAAGAAAATATTCCCGTGGAGTTTTCTCCTTGTACGATGGGTGCTTTGATGCTTGACCAACCCAAGCCTTTATCTTTTGAAATCCACAATCTTGAAACTGCACCGCCTGTACTAATTATGACCTGGTTATTATTGATACAGCGAATGCCGGTGCCGCTGGCTGCGAATGATGCTTCACCTTTCTCAAGCTTGGGGCCATTAATTTCATTCCAGTTAACCCCCCCATCAATCGTGTGAAGTAATAACATCTTCCCATCGATAGGATCACCATAGATCAATCCTTCTTTATCATTCCAAAAATCCATTCCATCAAAGAAGGCATCCGGATGAATCTTTGTGTAAACCGGGTTCCATTTTTTTCCACCATCAATTGTAATAAGAATGTGTGCAGGCGAGCCCGAATTTGCTATAACCGCGCGTTGATTATCAAATGCGTAGAGCGATCTGAATTCAGCTTTTTCAAATCCAGTTACCTGATTAAAACTCCAGGTCAGTCCTCCATCGGTAGTGCGCCCTACCCAGCCTTGACTTCCGCTTAACCAGGCTACCTTATTATTTACAACCGAAAGACCTCTGAAAGAGGATGAACTATTTGTCTCCGTCTTCTTTAGACGATAATTTTGGGCGAAGAAAATGGAGGGAGTGAAACATATCAGGAACAGTAGTTTGTATTTCATCTTTGATATTAGATTAAGCTCAACAAAATTGCGTTGAAAATAAAATATTAACTACACGGTGTGCATTTTTCCTTCGCCTTTATTCAAATTCTTCTATGACAGAAAACTTTAAAATCATTGATGCACGTAATCTGCAGGACGTTTGTGCTTCCATCGCTTGTGACTCCACAACCAATACTGAGGGCGAGCAATGATGTCTTTCTCTAAAAGATAATTAATCGTTTTTGTTATCTCACCATAACCTGTTTGCTGCGGTTCTTCAATGGCATCCGAAAACTCAAACGCGTAGTGTCCTCTTTTTACTTTATTAATGCGGCCGTAGAGAACGGGGTAATTATATTCTTTGGCATATTTTTCTGCTCCAAAAATCATAGCGGTATCCTGATTAAGAAAAGTTGACCAATAGCAATTAGTCGACCGACCAGGAAATTGATCAACACCAAGAATGATCACGCGTAGACCATCTGTTTTCTCAAATTCTTCGCGAGAAGCTTTCGTGGAAATCATTTCTAACCCATACTTACTGCGTGATGATCGCATCTTCTCATCAAAGAATTTATTACTCAGGGGTTTGTAAAGGGCCACCGCTTTATGTTTGATGGGTGCATCAATGGCTACCGCAAACAATTCCCAATTGTTATAATGACCGCCTGCCAGAATCACACTTTGACCTTTATCAAAAAAACGATCAATATATTCCGGATTGATTACTTTCATTCGCTGCTTAACTTCTTCTTCTGAAATAGTGAATCCCTTAATGCTCTCCACAACCAGGTCGCACAGGTGCTTATAGAAAGCATTGACGATTTTCAGATGTTCCGCGCTTGTTTTATCAGGGAAAGAGTTCGCTATGTTTTGAAGTACTACCTTTTTTCGATATCCAACCAACTTGTAAATCACCACATACAATCCATCTGAAATGAAATACAAAACCGAATAGGGTAAGTAAGAAATGGGGATTAATATCCCGTAGAAAAAGAGAATATTTAAAAACTTCATGGATGGCTCATGTATCCAAAGGTGATAAATAAAGTTTCAAAAGCTATTTACCAGATCTCTTATTTGAGCGCTCACTTGATAAGCGGCTAATTTATGATTTTAGCTCAACAGGGTTTAGAATTATGATTTGTTCTAAACCACCAAATCAAAAATTCTATTTAATCAACCTCACCCGTGCATCATCGGCATGAATGTTCACTTTGGCATTGCCATTAGCAAGCGTTAAGCGGGTTCTGTCTTCTGATTTTTCAACGGTCTCAAAATTACCTTCAGCAACTACACGCGCATCGTCATGATGGATATCAAACTTTCCACCGCCACCTAACACAGTAAAAGAGATTAGACCATCCTGACCATCGATGTAATAATTTCCATTTTCGCTCAATGATGTTTCTACTACAAAATCACCATCATCAATATCAGCCATAATCTTTTCAAAAGAACCGCTCTTGATAACAATATCAGCATCATCGGCATCCACTTCTAATGTTCCTTTTCCCCTATCCATGCGAAGGTCACCGTCATCAAGACGAACTTTAAAATTACTTCCCAAACAACCTGCGAGTTCGATATCAGCATCGTCCAGATCAAGTTCGATGGAGCCATTCACTGCTTTGATAAAATAATCTCCATCATCACCACGTATTACCAGGCTGGCACCGGCAGGCGCTTCAATAGTTATGGTATAGTCTTCATTGTAGTAGCCCACCATGCCCACATGTGTGCTACCTGACCTTTCCTTGATCAACAGATTACCACTCTGCTCTGCAACATCTACCGTAAATTTTTCTTCGCCAAATATCAAACCTTTGGTGGTCACCTCACGATCAATTTTAACATGAGCTGTCGCTCTTGATGAGCCCGTGATAAAAACTTTTGCATCGGAAGAACTCAGGTGAATAACACCTGTCGACTCCATTTTATATTCTTTATCCAAATGGAAATCGCCTGTTTTATCTGATTGGGCTAAAACAGAAAATGAGGAAAGTATTATTCCTGTGGCGAATAGAGTTTTCATACGATGATTGGTTTTGCCTTATAAGACGCAGATGACATACTGAAGGTTGCATGCATCACAAAAACTTAATGCACGAAGGCCCGAAGAATTTACAAAACTTAGCACGATAATAATCAAATCTTCGCGATCAACTCTACATACAATTCCGTGAGTTTGGATTCAGCTTTTCCGGCAACGGCCACAATTTCCGCAATGGAAGCAGGCTTCAAATTATCAGGATCGCAATCATCGGTGAGTACTGAAATAGCACAACATGGTAAAGCCATGTGGTTGGCAACCAATACTTCGGGCACGGTGCTCATCCCCACTGCATCGGCACCAATGCGATGAAGGAAACGATACTCGGCACGCGTTTCAAGGTTAGGGCCCATCACCGCCACATACACTCCCCTATTGAGTTTAATCTTTTTTGCTTTCGCGATTTTAACTAACAGGTCATTCATTTTTTTTGAATATGGCTGACTCATATCTGGAAAACGAGGACCAAAGATTTCAAAATTAGGACCACGTAATGGATTGTCGGGTTGCAAGTTGATATGATCTTCAATCAACATGAGTTCTCCTTTCTTCCATTTCATGTTCATGTTACCAGCCGCATTAGAAATCAGCAATTGCTTTACACCCATTATTTTCATGACGCGCACCGGCAATGTAATTTGCTGCATGGAGTATCCTTCATAATAATGAAAGCGACCTTGCATCGCGAGCACTTTTTTCCCTTTCACATCACCATAGATGAGTCTGCCTTTATGAAATTCTATGGTGGAGATAGGGAAGTGAGGAATCGAATTATAATTGATAATAATCGGATTTTTAATTTGCTCTACAAACTTATTGCCGAGACCCGTTCCAAGAATTACTCCAACCTGTGGTGACTTAATGCCTTTCTTCCGTAAATATTCGGTGGCTTCATTGATTTGATTGATCATGGTGTTTGGATAAATAAGTTCTACGCAAAGTTCGAAAGCTATTGGACGTGAAGAACACAAAGGAATTAAATGTAAAAATCTTGTTTTGATGTGGTGGCAACCTCGCGAAAAAACTGTGCTACTTTTTGAGTTACTACCTCAAAATATTTTTCACCTTTCGCTGCGGTAGCCTGACGCGGATCACCCACTCCTGTATCTGCTGTAACTTGCATCCATTTTCTCTCTGCCCACGCCCAACCTTCCTGCATGGCTTTGAAACGGAAGCGCTTTGCCTTTCCATCTCCAGCTTCACTCAAAGGTCTTACCAGGTGAGGGCGTAAATACAAAAGCAGACTGGTTTCCATTTCACCCGCATGATCATCTTTGTTCTCAAAAAATTCTTTTTGGTCCGTGCTCTTAAACCAATCGCATGAACACAAAAACATCTGTGGAAATTTCAATCCCAATTCGCGGATCATCGTTTTAAAATCATTGCCGCCATGACTGTTGAGAATAATCAGTTTATGAATTCCTTGTCGATCGAGCACTTCGATCACATCGCGCAGCACAGCAAATTGAGTGGAGGGATTCATGTTCATATCCAGCAAAACATCAAACTGACCGGTGTTTACACCAAATGGAATAGCGGGTAGCACAATTACTTTTGTTCCTTGCTCCCACGCTATGCGTGCTCCTTCGGCAGCAATTTCTTCGGCTTCAATAATATCGGTGCCATAAGGTAAATGATAATTATGCGCTTCGCACGCACCCCATGGAAGAATGGCTACATCAAATTTTGAATCATTAATGGTCTTCCAGTTATTTTCAGAAAGAATATATGGTCTCATAACGCCACAAGATAATTATTTATGAAGTAATGATTATTAAAATCAGTTAATTCTTAAGTGTGACGTGAGTATTATAAAAGTAACCTATGTTGCATGATGACGATTAAGTAGTTGCTCCCTGGCAACTTGAACCAGCGCCTGCCGTGCATGCAAAACAATGCTGGCCAATTACAATCTGTCGGCTTTCTAATTTGCCGAGATCGAAGTTGCTGATGTGCTGCCCTGCCTGCTCTTCTGTTTTCAAGCCAAGCATTTGGTTGAAGTCACAATCATAAAGATTTCCTTGCCAATCAACAGAGATGGTATTGCGACACATTACTCCGGCAATGGCCGATGGATTGAACGCATTAACTAATTTCTCCATATATTCTTCATAGTTACCAGACTCAATCAGAAAATCCAGAAAGCGGCTTACAGGAATATTCGTGATGGTAAATAAACTATTGAAATCTATATCAAAATGTTCTTTCAGTTCATGCTTAAAATCGCGTTCTAATTGCTTCTGATCGCCTGGCAAAAAAGCTCCTGTAGGATTAAAAACTAAATCAAGAACCAATCCGGAGTCTTTCCCATAACCCACTTTATTCAGCATCTGTAATCCTACAATCGAATCTTTGAATACACCTTCGCCACGCTGGCGATCCGTTTTGCCTGCGTTATAAAACGGTAGTGATGAGACAACTCGAACATTGTTGGCTTTGAAAAAATCGGGCAAGTCGTGATACTTTGCATTGGCCGTAATGATCGTGAGATTAGAACGTACAATAATTTCTTTAATACCACGAGTATGTGCTTGACTCACAAACCAGCGAAAGTCGGGGTTCATTTCAGGAGCTCCACCCGTAATATCCAACGTATTAATTTTTGATTTCACGAGCACATCCAGACACTGTTGCATCGTGTCGCGTGTCATGATCTCCTTACGATCAGGACCGGCATCCACATGACAATGTTTACAGGTTTGATTACACATGTAACCAATGTTCACCTGGAAGACTTCAATCGTTGATGACCTCAATGGGAAATAGGCTGTCGACTCAATCTTCTTTTTAAAGGTAGGCAGCGTGCCATCTTTAAAAATACTATTGTCGAGTATTTCAATCTGGCGTTGCTGATTAGCCAATTGGTGATGGCGTGCGTGAAGTGATTTTATCATAGTGATAGATACTCGTTGCTGGATACTCGTGCTAGATTACAAGGGTCCAGGATCATTTTACATAGAAAGTTTCTTCGCTTTGTTCATCATCATGACGCCATGCACTAATGATGCTCCTCCGCGAATGGCGGCCGCTACGTGAATGGCTTCCATCATTCCTTTTTCAGTTGCTCCTTTTTCAAGGGAATCCTGTGTATAGGCATCAATGCAGTATGGACACTGCACGGTATGTGCGACCGCTAATGCGATTAATGATTTTTCGCGAGCCGTAAGGTCGCCTTCTTTAAATACATCGCCATAGTAATCAAAAAACTTGGCAGCGAGATTGGGTTCCCATTCTGCAATGGCTCCAAATTTTTTAAGATCTGCCGGATTGTAATACGTGTTTTCCATAGGTAATA
>JAYVTC010000073.1:0-41750 GCA_043774745.1 Cyclobacteriaceae bacterium
AACTGCACCCGATACCCTCAATTCAAAAGGACTGCAAAGGTAGAACAAGAACCAAAGAAAACAAAAGCGTTTCCAAGAAAAATCTCAGAAACGCTTTGCATTTGATTATCAGCTATTTAGCTGGTTTAGCCTAGGCTAATGCTTCGGCTAAATTGAATTAGTCAAGGATTTCAGTAACCTGACCAGATCCAACAGTACGACCACCCTCGCGGATAGCGAACCGAAGACCTTTTTCCATTGCGATCTTGTTGATCAACTCAACCTCGATGGAAACGTTATCACCAGGCATAACCATTTCTACACCAGCAGGAAGTTTACACTCGCCTGTTACGTCTGTAGTCCGGAAATAAAACTGAGGGCGGTACTTGTTAAAGAAAGGGGTGTGACGTCCACCTTCTTCTTTAGAAAGAACATAAACTTCAGCCTTAAATTTAGCATGAGGAGTTACTGAGTTTGGCTTACAGATAACCATACCACGGCAAATTTGCTCCTTTTCAATACCTCGCAACAACAAACCTACGTTGTCACCAGCTTCACCTCTATCAAGGATCTTACGAAACATTTCAACACCAGTGATGGTAGAAGTCAAGTTCTCAGCACCCATTCCAAGGATTTGAACTGGATCGCCAGTTTTGATGATACCGCGCTCGATACGACCAGTAGCAACTGTTCCACGACCAGTGATCGAGAACACATCCTCTACAGGCATCAAGAAATCTTTGTCAATCAAACGAACTGGAATAGGAATAAAATTATCCACAGCATCCATCAATTCTTCAACTTTAGCTTCCCACTCGGCTTCTCCATTCAATGCACCCAGCGCTGAGCCCCGGATTACCGGCATCGTGTCGCCTGGAAATTTGTAGTAAGTCATCAACTCGCGGATTTCCATTTCTACCAGGTCGAGCAATTCTGCATCGTCAACCAAGTCTACTTTGTTCATGAATACAACAAGTGCAGGCACACCTACCTGACGAGCCAAAAGAATGTGCTCTCGAGTCTGAGGCATAGGCCCGTCAGTAGCTGCCACCACAAGAATAGCTCCGTCCATCTGGGCAGCACCAGTAACCATGTTCTTCACATAGTCAGCGTGACCTGGACAGTCTACGTGAGCGTAGTGTCTTTTAAGGGTTGAATATTCTACGTGCGAGGTGTTGATAGTAATACCTCTTTCCTTTTCTTCAGGAGCGTTGTCAATGGAAGAGAAATCTCTCATTGAGGCTAGTCCTTTAGAAGCGAGTACTTTAGTAATTGCAGCAGTAAGAGTGGTTTTACCATGATCTACGTGACCAATAGTACCAATGTTTACGTGAGGTTTCGAGCGGTCAAAATTTTCCTTTGCCATATTGAAATTCTAGTTAAAGTTTAAAGTGTATAGTTAATTAAATAAGTTACTATTCTAAGCCTCCCCAACTGAGAAGCATACACCCCAAACATTTTAAGCCTTTCGAATAAGGGTTATTCGTTGAATATCTGATGACTTAAATAATGGTCGCTACCCATCAGCTATCAGATTCTTCATTCTAAACAACATTTCAAAGTCAATAAAAATTATTCTGATCGGTATCGGAATAATCACTGTTTTTTAGCTTGCAGAGCTGTTGAAGGGAATTGAACCCTCGACCTCTTCCTTACCAAGGAAGTGCTCTACCCCTGAGCTACAACAGCTTGTTTTAGTTGTTGGTTCTTTATTATAAGTTGCTAGCTTTTAACAACGAATAACTATCAACTAACAACTTCACTCAGAGCGGGAGACGAGGCTCGAACTCGCGACCTATAGCTTGGAAGGCTATCGCTCTACCAACTGAGCTACTCCCGCTTGTTTAGACGCAAAATATTGCGACTTTACCTTGGTGGGGAGAACAGGATTCGAACCTGTGAAGACAAAAGTCAACAGATTTACAGTCTGTCCTCGTTGGCCGCTTGAGTATCTCCCCAGACAATTTTTGCACTAATCGTTAAGAACGCTTCAGCCCTTTTGATTGGACTTTTCTAATTTCCTCCAAAAAAATAGGAGTGCAAAATTATACGGTTTTTCGGTTTAGACAAACTGGAGTGCTAATTATCTCAGAAGAATTAATTATGCACAGTGTGAACGACCTTACATGATCACTAACTCTTTAATAATATCGGGGCCAAATTCCTTCTGGAACAGATCGATAATCTCCTTTTTATGAAATGAAAGTTCGCTTTTCATGGATGGGCTTTCAAGCTCCACAAACATCACTTTATTGCGAATAAAGACCTTTTTCGTGCGTTTTGCGATCGGTTTTCCCACCATGCGCTCCCACGAACCAATCAAATTAGCCTCATCAAACTTGGCTTTTATATGGTAACTATTGAGCAATTGTTGAATTGCCTGCCCGATGTGCATGGTGTTTCCATCATTATTATTCGGGTTATTAGCCATTAACTGTCAAGTTATCATTTTCCACCACAAATATTTTAGCAACAATGCCAGCATCCTTCAATATAGATTGGCTTCTGTCCTGTCTTGCATCGGTTATGAATAACTGGCCGAACATGCCTTCGACCACCAATTTCATAAGATGATGGATGCGATCGTCATCCAGTTTATCAAAAATGTCATCCAAAAGAAGAATCGGTTTCAAGCCTTTCTTCTCCGCAATGATCTGGAATTCGCTCAATTTAAGACCAATTAAAAATGACTTCTGCTGACCTTGGGAACCTATCTTTTTTAATTCATTGCCATTCAATAAAAACAAAAAATCATCGCGATGGATACCACATGTGGTACGCTGCAAAAGAATATCCCTTTGAATATGATTTTTTAGTTGAGTCGCGAAATCAGATTGCTCGAGATCCGATCGATATTGGATATCCACTCCTTCAGATTCCTGGACGATGAAACTATAATGCTTTTTAAACCTGGGAATAAATTCCTGTAGTAAGCTCTTTCTGCTTTGATGAATATAATTGCCGGCAATGCAAATGCGGTGATCATAACTGGCTAGCAACTCAGTATCTACTATTCCCGATTCTGAAAATCTCCGAAGCAGGGTATTGCGTTGCTTCATTTGGTGATTGTAGACTATCAGGTTTTCGAGATAAAAACGGTCGAGCTGACTAAGTAATGTATCAAAAAATCTGCGTCTTTGTTCGGCACCACCCCAGATCAATTCAATATCCTGTGGCGTAATAAGAACGACCGGATATTTACCTACATGATCTGAAAATTTGACATAATCCTGATCGTCCTCCCGCACCACTTTCTTTTGCCCTTGTTGAAAGGCACACACAACTTCCTTCTTTCTCTCCCCTATCGAAAACCGACCTTTTATCAGAAACTGGGTCTCCTCAAATCGGATGTTCTGGGTGTCTGTGGGATTAATAGCGCTCTTGGTAAAAGCCAGGTAATGAATGGCATCCAGCAGATTGGTTTTGCCACTCCCATTTTTTCCTAAAAAACAATTGATTTTGGGATCGGGACTTAATTCTACCTCCGTGTAGTTTTTAAAATTGTAGAGTCTTAACGTTTCTAAAAACACGTCTTAGTGGTATTACTGAAATTTTGGAAAGTACGCTTTCTCCTATTTGGCGATTGTCGATGGGTGGCGTATTTTCGCACCTCACAATCGTACAAAATTAGCAATTATGGCCACCACTACCCAAGCAAAAGGTGCTGCTTCAAAAAAAGAAAAAGCTTCATACTCAAAAGAGACTTATATGTTTTGGTTTGAGAGCATGCTTTTGATGAGAAAGTTTGAAGAAAAAGCAGGGCAGCTTTATGGAATGCAAAAAATAAGGGGCTTTTGCCACTTATATATAGGTCAGGAAGCTTGTGCGGCCGGGGCTATTTCGGCTTTGAAAAGAGGTGATAAATATATTACTGCCTATCGCGACCACGCTCATCCTCTTGCCTTGGGAACAAGCCCGAATGCGGTGATGGCCGAGCTTTATGGAAAAGAAACCGGAGTATCAAAGGGCAAAGGAGGCTCGATGCACATCTTCGATAAAGAAAATCATTTTTATGGAGGTCACGGCATTGTAGGCGCTCAGATTCCTCTCGGAGCCGGAATTGGCTTTGCCGAAAAATATAACAAGACTGGAAATCTGTGTATTTGCTATATGGGTGATGGTGCCGTTCGACAGGGGGCTTTTCACGAAGCACTCAACCTGGCTATGATCTGGAAGATTCCTGTGATTTTTGTGATCGAGAATAATGGATATGCGATGGGCACGTCTGTGGCCCGAAGTTCAAACGTTCACGAACTTTATACATTGGGAGAAGCCTACGACATGCCTTCAGAACCCGTAGATGCGATGAACGTAGAAGCCGTTCACGATGCTGTTGCTCGTGCTGCCGAAAGAGCAAGGGCGGGTGAAGGACCTACTTTATTGGAATTTCGCACCTATCGCTACAAAGGCCATTCGATGTCAGATCCACAGAAATACCGCACCAAGGAGGAAGTAGAACAATATAAGCAGCGCGACCCGCTTGAGCAGGTGCGCCAAACAATTTTAATCAACAAGATTGCTACAGAAAAAGAACTGGAAGTGATCGAGCAAAAGGTGAATGGTCAGGTGGAGGAGAGCGTGAAGTTTGCCGAGGAGTCAAATTACCCTGATCCTTCCGAGGCGATGAAGGATATTTATGCTGAGCCCAATTATCCTTTTATCATGGATTAAGGGATCGTTTGATTAATAAGACCGAATTCTTAGTTTTGCGTCCCGCTTAGTAGGCGGGATGTTTTATTTACACAATCACATGGCAAAGAAGGAAGAAAGTAAAGATTTATTAGAAAACGCTGAGGTAATTCAGGAGAAACTGGTCAATGTTGAAACATGGCTGGAAAGAAACCCAAAAACTGCAATCGGAATTACGGCTGCACTACTTTTAGTAGTGGGTGGGTTTTTTGGATACCGTTATTATCTTGGTAATCAAGATAACCTGGCTCAAAAGGATATGTTTCAAGCTGTTCATTATTTTGAAGCCGATAGTTTGAACCTTGCCCTGAATGGTGACGGAAATAATCTTGGATTTCTTCAGATCATTGAAGATTATGGGATGACCGATGCAGGCAACCTTGCCAACTATTACACTGGTTTCATTTACCTAAAGCAGGGAAAATACCCATTAGCAATTTTTCATCTTGAAGACTTTAACTCAGACGATCTACTTGTACAAGCTCGCGCCTACAGCCTGATGGGAGATGCGTATATGGAACAAAAGGATTTTGAAAACGCAGCCAAGTATTACAGCAAAGCTGCCGGTTACAAGCCAAACAAAGAGTTTACTCCTGCATATCTTATGAAAGCTGGCATGGCGTATGAAAAACTAAATCAAAACGGAAAGGCAACCGAAGTGTATCAGACTATTATTGATAAATATTGGGAATCAGCTGAATTGCAAAACGCCAAAAAATTTAAGGCGAGACTGGAAGACAATTCGTAATCAATTTTAAAATAACTTTGAAGGGATAGATCATCTATCCCTTTTTTTATTGACAAAAAAACGACAAAAACTCATGGCCGGAATACTTAAATCAGTTACATCAAAGAGTAAGATCGATCTTACTCAAAAGAGATTTGCCATTGTGGTGGCCGAGTGGAATGAAGAAATCACTGAGCCCTTGTTTCAGGGTGCCCATGAAGCTTTAGTAAAACTGGGCGTGAAGAAAAAAGATATCATCCGCAAAAATGTGCCTGGCAGTTTTGAACTTCCGTTAGCTGCACAATGGATGGCTGAGAAAAAAGATATTGATGCGGTGATCTGCTTAGGCTGTGTCATTCAAGGCGAGACCCCTCACTTTGATTACATCTGCCAGGCCGTAGCCAATGGTATAATGAAAGTAAATCTTAAATCGGGTAAGCCCGTTGCTTTTGGGGTGCTTACCACTCTTAATAAAAAACAAGCTATGGACCGTGCCGGAGGAAAGTATGGTAACAAAGGCGAAGAGGCTGCGATTACTGTAGTGAAAATGCTGGAGATCTAGGCTATAAAAAAATGTAACCATGGAAATGGACTTTGAATTTGGTTTGCGCCTGTTGATTTCATTTGCTATTGGTACAGCGATTGGTCTTGAGCGCGAATACCGAAGCAAGGCCGCAGGTTTACGCACCATGATCATGATCTGCCTCGGTGCAACCATCTTCACCGAGATTTCAATCCAACTTGGAGGAGACACTCCTGACCGTATTGCATCAACCATCATTTCTGGAATTGGATTTTTGGGGGCCGGTGTCATTTTCAAAGACGGACTTTCAGTAAGCGGAATAACTACCGCTACTACAATCTGGATTTCTGCCGCATTGGGAATGGCTGTTGGTGCTGGCGAATATTTCATTGCCGTGATTGGATCTGCTGTGGTTTTGATTGTGTTGGTTCTATTCGAAAAAATTCAAACCATTATTGAACATATCCATCAATCCCGTTCCTATAAGATCACCGTGGAAGGCAACAGTGAATTTGAAAGCAGTCTACTTCAGGAAATCAAAAAATTGAAATTAGGCGGCAAGAAAAAGAAGGATTACAAAGAAGGCAATCTTTCCATCTTGATTTATGAAGTGGTTGGAAGCGAAAAAGATCTGAATGCTTTTAATATTCAGTTGAAAGAAGACAATCGAGTAAAGGCGTACGATTATTGATTAAATCTTCTTGGCAGTATGAGCTATCGCTCCCTGCACAATTAAATACTGCGCAGTTATATACGTTGACATAATCAATAAAGAAGCCATAGGTAACGGATGCATAAATTTATTGATTGCCAGGGCGGAATCTGAAATCATAAAAAAAAGTGCTCCGACAAAAATCAATGTAAAACTTCTCTTCGAAGTAAATCCAAATCGAAACAAGGCTTGTAACACCATGATGGTTATCACGAGCGCATAAATCATTACCGGTATTTTTAATTCACCTAAGTGCGGTAAAAGGACGACCACCAAACCAGTGCCTGCCAGGATTATGGGAAATGAGAAACGGAATTTCTGTGTGCTTAATAATCCATTAACACTTTCCGGATCGCGCATCTGCTTGTAACTAAACACGTACAATACATGACCGGACAGAAATGCTATTAAACCGTATATGAAAAACATTTCGTCTCCTTGAAACATGAGTAGCACATCGCCCAGCCAGCAAAACGCCAGTGCTACCACAAAAAAATTATTTCTTTCTAAAACACTTAATAAATAATAACTCATCAACGCAATCATGATGAGTGGTTTTGCAATGGTTTGAATCAATGCCATGTCAAAGGTGACGGCAATCAATTCAGCAGCTGCTACCAGAAAGAAAAGAATGAGTGCGATTTTTTTCATGTCAAATTGGTGAAAGTCTTCTCCTTAAAAGTAAATACAAAAAAGCAATCATGGCTAAGATTCCACTCATCAGGAAGACAAGAAAAAACCGCGAAGGATCATTGGCATACACAAAACCAGAAATAAATGCACCCAAGCCAATGCCCATCTCCATGAAAATATACAGTGATGCAATGCCTCTTCCTTTAAACTGATCGTGACTGAGATCTGTAGCCCACGCGAGTAGTGTGGGTGATGTTGAGCCTTGTGCTAATCCATAAATACTGACTCCGATAATAAGCTGAAAAGCAGACTCAGCAGTACCAATCACTAACATCGACACAACAATTCCAATCGTGCTTACCATCAATACTGGCGCTCTTCCGTATCGGTCGGAGGCTTTGCCAGCCAATAATCGAATGAGCAGCGATGCTATGGTGAGAAAGGTAAACAGTAAGCCTTTATTTTTTATTCCTACAAACTGCCCGAAGTCGGGAATGATGGTGTACACTGCACCATAAGCAAAGGCCGTCAACAACATAACCAGGCAAGGCACAAGCACACGTGGCTCAAAAAGATCTTGACGTGTTACTTTTAAATGTTGCAATGAAAAAGACTGTTTCTCCTTGATCGTCTCTTTGGTTCTCAACAGAATGATGATTGATACGAACGCAAAGAATGACGAACAATAAAACATGGCATTCAATCCAAACTGATTGGCTAATGTTCCTCCTAAAGCAGGACCAGCCGCCATACCCACAGCACCTGCAGTTCCGAGTAATCCCATCGCCTCGCCCCGTTTTTCCGCAGGGATGATATCCGATAAATAGGCGGTATTACCCGTGGGTGTGAACCCTGTTGAGAAACCATGAACAAAACGAAGAAGAAAAAATGCAAAGAGTGAAGAAACCACCGGATAAAGCAAACTGCAAATCAAACAAACGACTGCTCCAAAGATCATCACAGGCACACGACCAATCGTATCAGCCAGCTTTCCGCTGAACGGACGCGATATCATAGCCGTGATTGTGAAGAGAGAGATGATTAATCCTTTATATTCTGCGCCCCCTAATTGCGTGAGATATTCCGGCAATTCCGGTATGATCATATTGAAGCTGGCAAAAAAGAGCAGCGAACTCAGGCAGAGCAACCAGAAAGATGGAGAGTATGTTTTTTTCAATCGGTATCCAGTAATCGGTGATTAGTATTCGGTAATCAGTATTCAGTAATTGGTAATCGGTTATTGGGTTGGTTTGCAAAAAGCGGATGACTTGCTAATCATCGAGTTTAACATTTTACCAATAGAGCTGCACTGCTTAAGAAGATTGGCAGCAGAATCAGAAGATAAATATGTACAGTCAAGAGCAGTTTCAATCCAGTGCTGGGTTTCCTGCTGCTCTCCATCGGCATCGGTTAACTTACTTATAAAATGCTTTTCATATCTCCGCTTTGCCCAGGCTTCAGCAATTTGTGCTCCTACAGATCGAGATGATCGTCTGATCTGATCCGTCAGTGAAAACATTTCATCACGTGGAAAACTCTTGGTGATGGAAAAAATTTCCTTTGCCAATTGCCTTGAAGCCTTATACACCTCAAGTTCCTTATAGCTCCCTACATATTCCATAACATATAATAATTGATTCCGTTTACCGAATACTGATTACTGACAACTATTTATTCCCTTGTGGCCGATTCCTGACCTTCCAACAGATACGCTTTGATGAAATCATCGAGATCTCCATCGAGAACATTTTGTGCATCATGTCGCTCTACTCCGGTGCGGGCATCTTTCACCAGCTTGTAGGGATGCAATACATAATTTCTGATCTGAGAACCAAAATCAATTTTCATTTTACCAGCCTCCACTTTATCACGCGCAGCATTGCGTTTCTCCAACTCAGCCTGATATAATTTTGATTTGAGCATTTGCATGGCACGTTCGCGATTGGCATGTTGTGAGCGTTCAACTTGGCACACGATGACAATGCCAGAAGGTTTATGCGTCAACTGCACTTTGGTTTCCACTTTGTTTACGTTCTGACCACCAGCGCCACCGGATCGCGATGTTTGAATTTCAACATCGGCAGGGTTCACTTCAATTTGAATGGAATCATCCACTTTAGGATACACAAACACAGAAGCAAAGGAAGTATGTCTTCTTTGATTTGAATCGAAGGGTGAAATGCGAACCAGACGATGCACACCAATTTCAGACTTCAGCTTTCCGTAAGCGAAAGGTCCTTCGATCTCTAGTGTAGCTGATTTAATGCCGGCCACTTCACCTGACTGATAATCTATTTGTGAAACTTTATATCCGCTCTTCTCGCCCCACATGATGTACATGCGGTTGATCATATCGGCCCAGTCGTTACTCTCTGTGCCACCAGCACCGGGATTTATTTCCATCACTGCGCTGAGCTGATCTTCTTCGCCACTCAGCATTTTCTTGAACTCAAGTTCCTCGATCGTTTTAGCAGCTTTCTTGTAGTCGACATCCAACTCTTCTTCGGTCACATCTCCGGCTTCATGAAATTCATTGAGCACATCCAGGTCTTCCAATTGTTTGTTGACCTGATCAAAAGCATCGGTCCACACCTTTTTGGTGCGAATGTTTTTTAAGATTACTTCAGCTTCTTTGGAATTGTTCCAGAATTCGGCCTGGTGGGTGATGCGTTCTTCGTCTTGTATTTCTACGATTTTACGGTCGTAGTCAAAGATACCGCCTGAGGGCGGTAACACGGCTTTTTAAGTCCTTTAATTGTTCGGTGGTCATGGTTATAAAAATTCTGACGCGAAGGTAATGGGTTGCATTCAATTAAGTGAACCTCTAAATAAGATTTCTAAGGCATCATTCATTACACTTTTAATCTGCCAGGATCCTGATAAGTATTCCAGAACGTCAGCAGGTCAATTACATCATCATCAACTACCTTATAGTATAAAACAATCCGCTCGTGAATTACGCATTTATAGATGTTCTCTTCCGGCCTATGCAACGGATACAATCTGGGATTCGATTTAATTTTTTCAAATACTTCTTCAACCCGATCTAGAAACTGATTAAGCACAACCGGATCCCATTCTTTCGATAAATATTCAAGATTTTGATTAAAGTCATCTCCGATTCTGAAGTCCAGTTTAATCTGTAACTCATCTCTTATACCGGCCTCTTATTTCTGCCATCACTTCTTTATGAGGACGGGTTTCTCCTTTCACCGATTGACTTAAACCCCTGTTGATGGATTCCTCCAGTGCCTTATCCTTTTCCTGTCTGCTTAAGCCAAAGTCAAGAAGACTCTTGATTGCTTGAATTAAAGAAGCATCATTGACCTGCTCAAATCTTTTTATTATTTCGGCTTTTTCCGAGGTAATGTCCATATAATTGCGAGTTATAATTATATAAATATAGTTATAAGCGGCATTTATTTAACTATCTATGGAGGCTCCCTTTGAGCCTGGTGGACCGGTAACAAAACTTCTAATAGACAGGTCGCTCCTTCGGAGCAAGACATATTCTTTAACTCACACTTTATACCGGACTCTTATTTCTGCCATCACTTCTTTATGAGGACCAAGCCATTAAAAAAAAAGAAATAGAAAATGGAGTGCATTGGCTTGAAGTCGATAAATATGAAATAAATTCCTTTGTGTTTAAAAAATATGAATCAGAAGATCAGGCTATCATGTTTTTGACAGTCTGCAGAAAAGACCAGGAAGGCTTACTGATTGTCTCTCACATGAAGGAATGCATAGTAAGGAATCTGAAGTTAGATTTGAGGAGGAATTACATTACCGATATACTTTACCGCTAAAAGGCCAATGGACAGAATTCTTTCGGGAAACTGGTGATGGAGAAAAGAATATCTTATCGGTAGGTTACAAAAAAAATGGTTTCGTCTTTGTTAGTGCAGAATATAAATTCTACTTAAGGGAAAGTATTTGCCTTGTGAAAGATTTACACGGAATACAGAATTATCTGAGATAAGTTTATGAGTGGAAGATCAAGGAAGCAGAAACAAATCAATAACTCGCTACGCAGCTACCATAAATTCTACTCCAGTCTATAAAACCGCGAAGTATAATCGATGGTCTTTAATGTATGACCATACACTTTTTTATACGGACGTTTAATAAACAAGATTGCCGCACCCGTGGCTGCTACTGACAGCGAAATAATGGCACCTTTCTCATCAAAATCATCTGCGCCTTTTACAATCAAGCTATTGATTTGATCGATGGCAAAATATCCGAGGCCACCAATAAAAAGTAAGCCTCCTATTCCTCGGGTAACATTTACTTTTCGTTTCCCTTTCACATGGAGCGATTCAATCGAACTCATTGAAAGGGTGTCGTTGGAGGTGATGATTTGTGTTTCTGTCAATTCAAGAATTTTGCCTTCTTTCTTTTGCTTATTCTTCAGTTTGCATCGGAGATATTCTCCTTCGGTAAAGCGCACCTGCACAGATTCTCTTTTAAGCAGAATAAGTTGCTTCTGAGCCATGGCTGAAAAAGCTGATAGCAACACAGAAAGAAAAATAAATGCACCTACCTTCATGAAATTCGCTTTGATAAGCACAAGTTAATAAAGGTTATGAAGAATGGCTTTAAAAAGTTAGGAATGCAAAAGTTGAATTTACATTCGCGGCCTCCAGGGAGTTTCTTCCACACCTAGTTCCTGCGTCATCATTCGACAGAGCACGAAAAGATAATCGGAAAGACGGTTAAGGTATTTAATTACGAGCGGATCAACTTTCTCAAGCTGATGTAAGGCAATCACCAATCGCTCTGCCCTGCGGCATACGGTGCGCGCCACATGACCCCAGGAAATAGAAACATGACCACCGGGCAATACAAAGAATCGCATCGGTTGAAGTAATGTGTCCATATCATCCATTCCCTTCTCAAGAAAGGTTACATCACTTTCTGTTAAGCATGGAATTTTTACTTTGGTGTTCTCGGGCTCCGTAGCGAGTATAGATCCGATGGTGAATAACCGATCCTGAATTTCAATAAGAATATCTTTTCGTTTTTGATTTACCTCCTGATCGCGCAGCACACCAATCCATGAATTGAGTTCATCCACTGTGCCGTAGGTATCAATACGTAACTCTGATTTTGAAACACGCTTGCCTCCAAAAAGAGAAGTGGTGCCTTCATCACCGGTTTTAGTGTAAATCTTCATCGAGTAAAATTCCTGATTTTAAATCAAATTATCTATAAAAATAACCGGCTACCAAATAAGAAACCCTGTCAAAACTGACAGGGTTTAATTTTTTTCTCTTGATTTTAAATTCCGAATTATTAATGAGCAGGAACCGCCTGAGCAAGTGTCTCCGCGCGTGTAATGTTTTCGTTGACTCTATCCCACTCAATCAAACCATCTTTCAGACGAATGATGCGATGCGCATAGTGAGCGATATCATCCTCGTGCGTAACCATGATGATGGTGTTACCTTTTTGATGCAGCTCATGGAAGAGACTCATGATATCATAGGAAGTTTTTGAATCCAGGTTTCCCGTTGGCTCATCGGCAAGGATAATGGAAGGTCTATTCACAAGTGCTCTTGCGATGGCCACGCGTTGACGCTGACCACCCGAAAGTTCATTGGGTTTGTGATGATGCCTGTCGCCCAGGTTCACATTTTCAAGAGCCGCCATGGCCATTTCTGAGCGTTCGCTTTTGCTATAACCGGCATAGATCAATGGCAATGCTACATTTTCAAGGGCAGTTGCCCGAGGCAAAAGGTTGAAGGTCTGAAACACAAAACCAATTTCTTTATTGCGCACTTCTGCCAGCTCATTTTCAGTCATGTCACTCACCAACTGATTATTGAGCCAGTATTCTCCCTGGGTTGGTGAATCCAAACAGCCCACAATGTTCATTAGCGTTGATTTTCCAGATCCGGAAGGCCCCATGAAAGCAACATATTCGCCTTTTTCAATGGAGATGGAAATATCCTGAAGGGCGTTAACAATGTTGTTACCCATCTTATAGATTTTAGCAATGTGGGTGGTTTTTATGATGTTGGGCATAGGTTACTTTTATTTCAGTTTGATGAATTTCTTTATAAACTCTATACTTGAACCATGGTTTGCGTCCTCACATACCATGCCCCATTTCATTTTGATTTTCCGGTCTGTGAAGACACAGACCGGAGGAAAAGTTCTTAAACTCCATCTCTTGAACTTAAGTTCTGACTTTAGGTTTCAAAAACATGACAAATTGATGAAAATAAGTTGAAAAAGGTTCAATAAGTTGATCAAAATGAAGCTTTTGATACCAGACGACAGAACCCAGGAATAGTTACATTCATCATTTCCCTGTCACAAAACTCAAACATTCGCCAATTACTGCATCATCCTTCAGGATTCGGTTATGTCCCAAACCCTTGGTTTGAAGTAGTCGGGCAGAAGGAAAAATTTTGATCAGTTCATGCACGTGCGAAATATCTACTTCTTTATCCTGTTCATCGTGTACCAACATTAATTTCAAATCCTTAGGCACCTGTTTGACGAGATACAAAGCAGTAAATTCTTCGAATGACTTACCGTATCTTTTCTTTACTAATTCCTTGAAGTTCTCACCTGTTTTCCACGATCCACCAATGGCTTTAAGGTAACCTTGTATAATTCTATCAGCCATGGTAGGGCTGGCGATGTTGATCAATGTCTTTACTGGAAATCCTTTTGATATGGCATACAGTGAAGCACCACCGCCAAAAGAGTGTGCGATGATGGCTTCTGGATTTCCCTTGATTGCGGAGATTGCCTTCATCACCTCCTCAAACTCAGCAATTGAAGTTCTCTTACCTTCCGACTTTCCGTGCGCTGGACCATCAAAACCAATGATACGATAACCCGCCTCATTAAAGGGTGGTATAAATCTTCTGAATTGTGTGGAACGCCCTGCCCATCCGTGCACGACCAACACATATGGGTTACTTTCATCCCCCCACTGGTAGCACTGTATTTTTCTCTCGGCACTCGTTACCGAGAACAATTGTGCTGTTGCTTCAACTTCCAATTCTTTATCGGGAGTCTTGTACCGGAAGGGAGTAAAAAATATTTTCTCAAAATACCAGCCTGATAATCGCGTAGAAATTTTTTCCAGCTTTGGAAAAACCCAACGGATGATTTTGAAAGCCAGTGGTATTTTTATTGGTTTTGATTTAGTCATTTGAGATAGCGAACTGAAACCTGTTGGTTTTATGCGCAAAGGTATCAAGTTCAAACACTCTTTCGGAGAACACCACCCGATTGTCGTGCGAAACTAAAATAACTGTTGAACAGCGGGTGCCATACCCATTGGTTTTGATAAACATAGATGATAGAGCACGTTCGCGTTCAAGCCCAATACCTGTTTCTGGCAATAAATTATCTTCAGCACGTTGTTCATCATAGAGTAAGTCAAACAAAGCATCAGGTTCAATAACGGAATTACTGATGGCTTTACTAAATTTTTCTTTGCCACGCTGAACTTTTGGCCAAGGCGTATCGAGCAAGTGATTACTTAATCCATGCACACCTGATTCCAGTTTATGAATTCCTTCGCGGTAATTAGATAGATACCACAATTGATCTGCATAGCCTGTGAGCAAATTGAAGCCATTGTATTGCATAGCGCGCTCAGATACCTTGCTTAAATATTCTTGAGGAGTATCGCCATTAACTAAAAAATCAGAAACCAATTGTCCGCGTGAAGGAGCTTTAGGATTGATGTTGGCTGGGTCACGATAATTTGTTACGAGACTGATCTTACCGTTTTTATTCATCGCCATCCACGTGCCTGACGCTTCCAGATCGCGACCACCAAGAATACCCGGATGATCTTTCCAAAAATGTGCAGGCGCTGTTTTACGGGCATAAAACTCATCCCGATTGGCAGCTACTATAAGTTTATACGTTGGGTGCTGATGAAGTGCAAAAAAGATTAAACACATGAGGCTAAAACGCTAATCGGTTAAAACAGTTCCACCCTGTTGAAATCAAAATAACTCAAGTTGAGCCGGAAGCAACTGAAATGATTTCCGGTGATAAGGCGTAATTCCCAATTCGCGTATTCCATCACGATGTTGAATGGTTGGATAACCTACATTGGTGTGCCATCCATAACCCGGAAATTCTTCAGATAGCTTTGACATTAACTCATCACGATAATTTTTAGCAAGTACAGAAGCCGCGGCAATCGATAAATATTTTCCATCGCCTTTAATCACACATTCAAACTTTACTTCACGATAGGGTTTAAATCGATTTCCATCAATCAATAAAAACTCAGGCTGCATGGTTAATTGATCTAATGCTAAATGCATGGCCTTAAAGGAAGCATTTAAAATATTGATTTCATCAATCTCTTCATTACTTACTTCTGCCACCGCCCAGGCCAGCGCATCGCGAACGATATCCGTTTGTAAAGCAAGTCTTTCTTCTTTTGTCAACTGCTTCGAATCATTTAACAACTCGTGCTGATAATCTTTTGGGAGAATAACAGCGGCAGCCACCACCGGACCTGCAAGGCATCCACGACCAACCTCATCGCAACCAGCTTCAACTAAATCAGGAGTGAAAGAAGATAAAAGCATATTCACCCAAAATTCTACGAAATGCATGGCTTTGCCAAAGATTCAAGATTGAAAATTCACACTATCTTTGACGCTTAAAAATTAAACTTTTGAATCTTCGATGAACAATCCCTGGACAACACTTTCATCCCGTGAAGTATACGATAACAAATGGATACAAGTCGAGGAACATGAAGTAATCAACCCAGCCGGAGGCAAAGGCATATATGGCAAAATCCATTTTAAGAATAAAGCCATTGGCATTATTGCCCTCGATGAAAATAACAACACCTGGTTGGTAGGACAATGGCGTTATCCACTGAACGAATGGAGCTGGGAAATACCTGAAGGAGGCGGTCCTCTTCAAATTGATGTGCTTGAATCGGCTAAGCGTGAACTTAAAGAAGAAACAGGGATGATTGCCAATCGCTGGACAATGATTCAACGCGTGTATCTTTCCAACTCTGTCTCCGATGAGGAATGCTTTCTTTTCCTTGCCGAAGATTTAATGCACGGTGAAAGTGAATTAGAAGATACTGAAGCCGATATGAAAGTTTGGAAACTACCTTTTGACGAAGCCCTCACCATGGTGCTTGATGGAAAAATCACAGACAGTCTTACCGTGATGGGAATTTTAAAAGTTGCCAGAATCAAAGGGATATAAATTACTTTTTACTGGCTCAAGAGTCCATACCTATTTTATAATGTCAATGTTAACCCGATATCGTGCACACGTTCGTCCTAACTTCTTTCTCGCCTATCCGGTGATGTTAAGTATGCTCGGTCAGGTGATGACAGGCGTGGCAGATAGTGTAATGGTTGGTTGGACTGGTGCTGTTCCATTGGCTGCTGCTTCACTTGCCAATATATTTTTTTCAATACCGCTCTTTTTTGGAGTTGGTGTCTCTTATGCAATCACTCCGTTAGTCGCGCAGGCCGAAGGCGCCAATGATCAGAACAAAATCATTGGCACCATGAAAAATGGCTCTCTGATAAATCTTATTACGGGACTCATTTTAGTTGCCTTGATTTTTTCCGTTGAGCCTTTCATGCACTCCATGGGCCAACCAGACGATGTGGTGACACTGGCAATTCCTTATCTCAGTATCATTGCGATCTCCATTATTCCAACCATGATCTTTCAGACCTATCGGCAATTTGCGGAAGGACTTCAACGGACAAGAGTGGCGATGATCATTGTTGTGGGGAGCAACTTGCTCAACATACTTCTAAACTATCTTTTGATCTTTGGTAAATACGGGTTCCCGGAAATGGGATTGAATGGAGCTGGCTGGGCAACATTAATTTCACGAGTAGTGATGGCATTGAGCATGATGCTCTATGTGTACTACGGAAGAAAATATCAATCCTACAAAGCCGGATTTTCTTTCGGCAATTATTCACGATCATTGATCAATAAAATGTTACACATCGGTCTTCCGGCAGGATCACAGTTTATTTTTGAAGCGGGCGCATTTGGTTTGTCTGCCATTATGATGGGATGGTTAGGTACCACTGCTTTAGCCGCACATCAAATTGCTATCAATCTTGCGACTATTAGTTATATGACCACTTCGGGCCTTGGTGCTGCCGCTACCATCCGTGTAGGAAACTTCTGGGGTCAACGCGACACCAATAATTTAAGAGCTTCTGCTTTCACCATGATTGGAATAGCCATCATGATCATGACTGCGTGGGCACTCCTATTTATTTTCGGAAGATATTTTTTACCTTCTCTCTACATTGAAGATCAGGCTGTCATTGAGCTTACTGCATCTTTATTAATCATTGCTGCATTCTTTCAATTATCCGATGGCATTCAAGTTGTAACGGCAGGTGCCCTTCGTGGATTACAAGATGTAAAAATCCCCTCCATGTTAATTTTTATTGCTTACTGGATTATTGCATTACCACTCGGCTATTGGCTTGCCTTTCCTTTGAAGATGGGTGCCAATGGTATCTGGATTGGCCTATTTCTCGGGCTCACATTAACAGCTACGGCCATGGTGGTGAGGTTTCATAAGCTTTCGAAGAAGAAAGTGTTTTGACATACCGGTCATTCTTTGGTGACTTGACTACAAAGTTCTTAACTTTCAATTCAAACCTATTCCTATGGAAGAACAAGCACGCCCGGTACGATACTCACAAACTACCATCACCGAACTGATGATCCCCTCCTACGCTAACTTTGGCGGAAAAATTCATGGTGGCATTTTACTTTCGCTCATGGATAAGGTAGCCTATGCTACAGCGAGCAAGCATGCCGGTACTTATTGTGTGACCGTTAGCGTTGACAAAGTTGAATTTCTACAACCTGTGGAAGTAGGTGAATTAGTTTCGATGCATGCATCTGTAAACCATGTTGGCCGCACCTCACTCGTTGTAGGAATTCGTGTTGAATCACAAAACGTGAAAACCGGAAAAATAAAACACACCAACTCATCTTTCTTCACCATGGTAGCCAAAGGCGATGATGACAAACCGGCTGTAGTACCCACGCTTATTCTTGAAAACAGAGAAGATGTAAAACGCTTCATCGAAGCCTTGCGCATAAAGGAAATCAAAAATGCCATGCGTGAACAAATGGATGATGCCCACTCTCGTATTGAAGTTGAAAAGGCCAATGAAATCTTAAAAGACCAACGGTGTAAAATCGAGTTCAAATAGTTTTAAAATTTCTTATTCTTACTCACGAAACAAAAAAAATCTTCTATGAAGTATATTCTTTCTTTATTACTATTTTCCGCATTCTCACATTCATTTAGTCAAGTCCCTGTCATACTCACCCAGCGCGATCAGGCCCGTGTGATTGATGAATTATTAGAAGACCGACTACGCACTACATTGCCCGGCCTAATGCGCAGAGAAGGTTTTGATATGTGGGTAGTAATCTCACGAGAGTACAATGAAGATCCCGTAATTGAAACATTGCTACCTGCTACATGGATGGCTGCCAGAAGAACTACCATGCTGGTAGCGTTCGATCGCGGTGCTGATAAAGAGATGGAGTTTCTGGCTGTAGCACGATATGATGTTGGTAAAACGTTCAAACGTGCCTGGGATCCGGATGTAAACCCTGATCAATGGGCACAACTTGGCAAGATCATCACCGAACGCAATCCTAAAAATATCGGTGTGAATAAAGCACCATCATGGGGTCATGCCGATGGACTAACATCCAATGATTATGACAACCTGATTAAAGTGCTCCCTAAAAATCTTCAACCCAAAGTCATCTCGGCCGAAAAGTTAGCGGTGAGCTGGTTAGAA
This sequence comes from Cyclobacteriaceae bacterium, assembly GCA_043774745.1. Taxonomy (GTDB): domain Bacteria; phylum Bacteroidota; class Bacteroidia; order Cytophagales; family Cyclobacteriaceae; genus ELB16-189. The sequence continues at coordinate 19,092 of JAYVTC010000073.1, forward strand.
ACCCGCACTGAAAAAGAGATGACACTCTATCAGCAAATCTGTCGTATTGCACATGACATTATTCAGGAAGGTTTTTCTGATAAAGTAATTCAGCCTGGCGTGTCAACAACCGAAGATGTAGTATGGTTTTATCGTGAGCGTATCAAAGAATTAAAATTAGACACCTGGTTTCATCCTTCCGTTTCGATACAACGCAACGAAGCGGAAGCCCTTATGGCCAAACGCCCACAGCCACTAGTAATTCAGCCCGGAGATTTTCTTCATGTAGATTTTGGAATCACTTACCTGCGATTGAACACCGATACACAACAACACGCCTATATTTTAAAAGCAGGAGAAACAGAAGTACCTAAATTTTTGAAAGATACTTTCGCGAAAGGAAACCGACTGCAAGACCTTCTTACCGGAAACTTCAAAGATGGGCGCACCGGCAATGAGATTTTAAAAGCTACTCGTGAGCAAGCCATTGCCGAAGGGATAACTCCTTCAATCTACACCCATCCGATTGGCTTTCACGGCCACGCTGCAGGCACAACCATTGGTATGTGGGATATGCAAGGTGGGGTTCCCTTTACCGGAGATTATCCTATGCATTATAAAACAGCTTATTCTATTGAGCTTAATTGCACTGTGAATATTCCTGAATGGAAAAAAGATATTCGTATTCAGCTGGAAGAAGATGGATACTTTGATGAAACCGGATTCCGCTACATTGATGGCCGACAAAGGGAAATCATTACCATTCCAAAAATGGGCGGTATCAACCGATAAAAAATAACAGTACTCCAAAGTCCTCCTTTGATTGATTCAAAGGAGGACTTTTTATTTTATATTTACCCTTTACCTATTTCCATTTCGTCCCTAGCTGAACTTTGATGAAAATTTTTAGAACGTTGCATACTTATTATGGCTTTGCCGTGTTTGCACTTCTCTTTATGATTTTCCTTCCATTGTTTCTTATGCCCATTTGTTTCCCTAAACAATTCCATTTAGTCGGAGTATTAAATCGGTGGTGGGCCCGTTTACTTTTTCCTCTGGTATTTCTTCCTTATAAGGTTGAGTGCCGATCAAAATTAAATAGGAAAAGGCAATATATTTTTTGTCCTAATCACTTCTCCTACCTCGATATTGCCTCGATGGGCTTCAATCCAGTCAATGCCATTTTCGTTGGTAAGAATGATATGGAAAATATTCCACTTTTTGGCTTTATGTATCGCAAGCTTCATATCACCGTGGATCGGTCTAGTCTCAAAAGCCGGATGAACACCATACTCCGATCCTTGCAGGCAATCGATGAGGGAAAGAGTTTAATCATTTTCCCGGAAGGAGGGATCATCACCAAACACCCTCCCCATATGGTTAAGTTCAAAGACGGGGCTTTCCGTGTAGCTATCGAAAAACAAATCCCAATCGTACCAGTAACCATTCCATACAATTGGATAATTTTGCAGGATAGTCCAACCATTATGCTGAAACGAGGTTTAATGAAAGTTATCTTTCACGAGCCTATCGAAACAAGTGACTACACAATGGAAAGAATTGACGAATTAAAAGACCGAGTATTTGCTGTAATCAATCAGGAATTGAAGCATGAAAATAGACAAGGAAACACTCAATAAAATTGCTCACCTGGCCAGGCTTGAGTTTGATGAGAAAGATGCAGAAAAGATGTTGCAGGATATGACTAACATGGTAAATTTTGTTGAGAAATTAAATGAAGTCGATACAACAGGCGTAGAGCCACTCACCACCATGAGTCATGAAATTAATGCACTCAGGGAAGATGAAGTAAAGCCTCATCTCCCTCATGAAAAAGCTTTAATAAATGCACCAAAAAAAGACGCAGACTACTTCCGTGTGCCTAAGGTGCTTGAATAAGCTTAAGTACTCCAAACTAAAAATCACGTTGCTATTACCTTAGAATAAAGGTAAACTTGTAATCGATCAAATAAACCTCAAAGGCGGATGAATTCAATTGCTTTCTGGAAGTCATGGAGTAAGACTTATCAATCTCTTTTCTGGCTTTTGTTCACAACCCTTCTGCTTTCAGTTGTCTACTTTTGGTATTCGTATTATTCTAATCCTGCACCTGTAATTACGTGGGATCGATTTCAGCAACTGAATACCGAAGAGGTGAGGGTAAGAACATTTGCAAAGGGCATTTTTGACATTCCTGTCAATAGCGACAACTATTTGATTTACGAAATAATGAGAGGAAGCGATTTGCAACCTAATACGAATGCTTCCTATTTTTTCCTTATTACATTTTCAATTTCGATACTGGTATTGATTTCTGTGGTGAGTTCGCTTAGTCGCTTTTGGTTTATTATTGGCATGGGAATCTTCTGTGTATTCATCATGACCTTGCAGCTGGATTCTGTTCAACTATTTGGGTTGACCAATAACATTCCAACCATCGCTTCCATTCTATTATTCTGCTCCCTGGCCTACTACTTTCACGCCATTCGATCCGGAAGTAGTTTCATAATACGCCTCCTTACTTTTAGCGCTTTATATATATTGTTCCTGGCGATGGTTATATTCTTTGGTAAAGTGCAGGACCCACTCCTTCATATCTCAGTAAATGGTTTTTTCGTGGCTGTCATACTCACTATCATTTTTATTTTAATGGTAGCCCATGAAATTCCTGTAGCTTTTATTAATGTAATTACACAGGGAACTCGGCAGTCAAAAAGTATGCAGCACTTTTTGATGATCATCGGATTTTATTTAATCAACCTTCTGCTTGCTTATGGGATTAAAATCGGATACATCAGTTTAAACATATGGGTCATTGACTTTTTCTTGCTCTTCACCGTTTCTGCTTTGCTGGGCATCTGGGGATTTCGTCAACGCGAGCCTCAATATGAATCCATTCTATCTGCGGATCCTATAGGAATATATTTTATTATTGGGATGGCCGTGCTCTCGTTCGGCACGATTGGTTATTTCATGTCTACAGCCAATGACACAGTCTTGATTGTGCTTAAAGATATTATTATCTACAGTCATCTCGGATATGGAATTATCTTCCTGTTCTACGTGATTGCAAACTTCGGCTCCATGCTTACCAAAAATTTGCAGGTTCACAAGGTGCTGTACAAGCCAACCACAATGCCCTATTTCACTTTTAGATTAATGGGCCTGATCTGCACCTTTGCATTCCTGGTCTTTGATACCAACTGGCGCACTCCATTCCGTCAGGTTTTTGCATCGTATAATAACAGCTACGGTGATTTATACCTCGCACAAGGCAACGCTGAGACTGCCGAATTCTATTATAACAAGTCTGTATTTTTTAGAAATCAAAATCATCATGCCCATTATGCATTGGCCGGATTACAGGCTGCAAGAGTTGAACCTCAAAAAGAAATCGATGAATGGAAAATAGCCAGCGAAAGTTTTCCTCCTGAGCAAACCATTGTCAACCTGAGTGATGCTTACAGGCGCAGTCACAAGACCGCTGAGGCATTGGATGCCATTGAGAAGGCTAGTAAAAATCTTTCCCACAAGGGCGCATTATTGAATGCCAAGGGAATGATTTACAATCAACTTAATATGCCAGACTCAGCGTTGTATGCATTCCAGCAGGCACGCAAGTCGAACTACATGAAGGAGGTTGCAGAAACAAATTTGTTAGCAACCAGTGTTCACTTCAAAATTGTTTACCCTGCCGACTCGCTGCTTCTCTTGTTGGGTTCAGATAAACAAGGTCCTAAAACAAATGCACTGGCACTGGCCAATTTGCAAAACACTCCCATTCAACTTGAATTTAATTTAGGCGCTGATACTATGCTGTCGGCAACCAAAGCGGCTTTCATCTGTAATTACTTTGTCAACCAGCGCGAAACAGTTGATACCACTTACATTAATAATGCTATCCAATTAGCAAAACGTCCGATCAACGATTCGTTTAAAGAATACATTATCACAGCATCAGCGCAGGCTTACTATGCGCAAGGCATGGTGAAACGTGCTTTTGATCTAACCCGTGAAGTAGCTTACAGAACAGGGAGTGCAAAATACTTTTTATTGCTTGGGAACTGGGCACTTGAACAAGGTAATCCTGAGATCGCTTCAAACTATTTTGCCATAGCAAAAGAAAAACAACAACGCGCTGCTTTATTTAGTGAAGCACTTGCACAAACAGAAGCTAACAACTTTACGGATGCTGCAATTTTATGGGACAGTCTTTCAAGATCGCCTGACACATCTTACCACTTACCAGCTCGGAAAATCAAAGCCTTTTTGAAAACAACTTCATCCCAGATCGCCTCTATGGATGATGAAAATAAATACCTGTATTGTCGGTATAAGATTTTGCTGGAAGATTCTACACAATTTCTAAAGGTGGTAAATAGCATTAGTAACGAGGAATTGAAAGCACGGGCTTTGGTAGAGTATAGTAAAAAATGGTACGCACTTGATGAACACGAAAAAGCTGCACGTTATCTCAATATGTTGGAGGGACTAACACCTTCTAAAGAAAGTACATTGGCAGAATTCCATTACTTAAATTGTATGTTGCTTGCTGAATCCAAAAACTGGGAAGAACTGAAACAACAGATGAACTCCGTGGGTCTGCTAAAGAAATATTATCGCAATGAACTTATCTATTGGCAGGCCCTGTTGGACGAAAAAGATGGGAAGGCGGAGGAGGCGAGAAATAAATTTAACTACCTGGGCAAGGCCAACATGTATTTTGAAGAAGGTCTTATTGCTTCCTCACAATATTTTGCCAAAGACACTACGGTTGATCGTATCACATCATATTCTATGCTCGTGGAGGGCCTGCTGGTGAAGCCGAATTCTGTTAAACTATTAAAGGCTTATATTAAAGAAGCAGCGATCATTGGATTTGATGATGAAGCCGAGGAAAGCCTTGAAAAGCTAAAAGCCTTAATACCCAGATCTTCCTTTAATCGATATATTAACGGAAATCCGGATTTCTTTGATATAGAATAAAGTCAAACTTCGAAGCACTGCCTCAAAATGGAATTCAATCATTATTTTTGCTGACTTCAAATGCTTATGGAAACCAAACAAGTACCTCTCAACGATTTACATGAAAAATTAGGCGCTAAGATGGTGCCGTTTGCCGGCTATAATATGCCGGTTCGCTATTCATCCGACATCGAAGAGCACATGACTGTGCGCAATGGCGTAGGCGTTTTTGATGTTTCGCACATGGGTGAATTTAAAGTGGAGGGGCCTCACGCATTGGAGCTTATTCAGCACATCACCAGCAACGATGCATCAAAATTAGTGGATGGCCAGGCTCAATACACGTGCTTGCCCAATGAACAAGGGGGCATCGTTGATGACCTCATTGTTTATCGCATCAAAGAAAACGATTACTTCATTGTGGTCAACGCATCTAATATTGAAAAGGACTGGAACTGGTTTACTAAATACAACTCGAAAGGAGCTACGCTAAAGAATCTATCTGATGACATGTGCCTGTTTGCAGTTCAGGGGCCAAAGGCTGTTGGAGTATTGCAGAAATTAACAAAGACTGATTTGTCGTCTATTAAATATTATCACTTCGCTATCGGTGAGTTTGCAGGGGTTGCTGATGTGATTATTAGCAACACCGGATATACCGGAGCGGGTGGCTTTGAGATTTATGTAAATAACAAAGACGGAGAAAAAATCTGGAATGCTATTTTCGAAGCAGGCAAAGATGAGAATATCAAACCAATCGGCTTAGGCGCACGTGATACTCTGCGACTCGAAATGGGTTTCTGTTTATACGGAAATGATATTGACGATACCACATCACCATTGGAAGCAGGCCTAGGCTGGATTACCAAATTCACGAAAGACTTCACCAACTCAGTCAACTTGAAAAAACAGAAAGAGGATGGCGTTAAGAAAAAATTAGTAGGTCTAAAAATGATCGACAAAGGAATTCCCCGTCATGATTACATACTAAAAGATGCAGCCGGAAATATCATTGGAAAAGTAACTTCAGGAACTCAATCACCCATGCTGAGTATCGGTATTGGTTTAGGATATGTAACAACTGAATTCTCTGCTCCGGGTACAGAAATTTTTGTGGATGTACGTGGGAAGGCTTTGAAAGCAGTAGTGAGCAAGTTACCCTTAATCAACAATTAGTTAATTTGAAAATTTTGATGATTTAAAAATAGGACAACAGCCTCAACCCTATCTTCACATCATCAAATTAACTCATCATCAAATCAAGCCATGAAAACCATTGACGTTTGTTTAACTCCTGAACTTATTCATCTCTATTCATTAAAAGATAAAACAGTAGTCATTGTTGATATACTCCGTGCTACCTCCTGCATGGTTACTGCCTTTGCTCATGGTGCAGAGCGCATTGTTCCCTTTGCAAGCCAGGAGGAATGCCTGTTAATGAAATCCCGTGGATATATTACTTCAGGTGAGCGTGATGGAAAAAAAGTAGATGGTTTTGATAAGGGCAATTCCCCATTTGAATATATGGGCACCGAAGTGACCGGAAAAAAAATTGCTTTCACTACTACCAATGGAACGCAAGCCATTGAGAAATCAAAACTAGCCAAAGAGATTATCATCGGAAGTTTTTTGAATCTATCTTCAGTGATAAAATATCTCCTCTTTAGCCACAATAATATTCTGGTTGTTTGCGCTGGTTGGAAAGGCAAAGTAAATCTTGAGGACACATTATTTGCCGGTGCTTTGGTTGAAAAACTTAGAAATCACATTGAACCAGATTGCGATGCTCCAATGGCAGCGCAGCATCTCTATAACCTGGCAAAAGGTGACATGGTGGATTATCTGAAAAATTCAAGCCACGTTAAAAGACTGAATAGATTAAATATACAGAAGGACATTGAGTTTTGTCTTACACCAGATCAGTATACAGTCATTCCGCGATTAGTGAATAATGAATTGATCTGTTAATTGGCTGAGTAAACAAGCTTTCCCCCTACTGCAGTTTTTAACACTTTCACATTTCGGATTTCATTAGGCTGAATATCAAAAATATTTTTCTCCAGTATAACAAAATCAGCAAGCTTTCCTGGCTTGATCGATCCTTTGATGTTCTCTTCAAAAGAGGCATAGGCTGCACGAATTGTATAACACCTTAACGCATCCTCCACACTGATCTTTTCTTCTGGCACCCAACCATTCGGATTTTTCCCATCAAGAGTTTGCCGGGTAACGGCAGCATAAATTCCCTCTAGCGGAATAGGGGGTGCTACAAACCAATCGCTGCCAAAGGCAAGTTTTGCATTAGCTTTTAGCAATGAACCAAATGCATAGGTTGTTTTAATCCGTTCACTTCCGATTAATCTCTCTGCAAAGCGGCCATCATCAATCGCATGATAAGGTTGCATGCTGGGTATCACATTCAGTTTTGCAAAACGAGAAATATCTTTGGGCGCAATGTGCTGAGCATGTTCTATACGAAAGCGTCTGTCACGCTCACCGTTCTCTTTACTCACCTGCTCATAAATAGTTAACAACGTATGAATTGCTTTATCGCCAATGGCATGGGTCATGACGTGCAAACCGGCACTGTCTGCAGATTTAATTCTTCGATACAATTCCTTTTCAGGGGTGATGAAGAATCCTGAATCCATGGGCGCGTCTGTAAATGGTTTGAAGAATGCTGCGGTATGAGAACCGAGCGAGCCATCAACAAATTCTTTCAACCCACCGATTCTTAACCATTTATCTCCCCTTCCCTGTTTAATAATTTTTTGATTTAATTCTCTCCAGTCGCTCAACACCATACCAGCATAGATGCGAGTCTTCAATGCGTTTTGCTCTCTTGCTCTTTCAAACACATCCATATAGCCACTCATGTTGTGTGTAGATGTAACTCCGCGAAACGCTACATAATTCATCGCAGCTTCAAGTGCTTTATCCTTTTGCTCATCGGATGGATCAGGTACAATCCTATAGATCATGTTCATCGCATTGTCTTTAAACACGCCCGTGATTTTCCCTTTCATATCGCGAACAATAGTTCCTCCTTCAACATCCTTAACTTGATCGTCTATACCAGCAACTTTTAATGCAGCCGTGTTAGCCAGGCACATGTGTCCATCCAGCCTGTTAATCCAGACAGGATTATCTTTTGTAACAGAATCAATCCAACTTCTGGATGGTAATTCGCCACCCCAATTTTCATGGTCCCAATCACCTGAAGTTATCCAGGTGCCTTTCGGCTGAACCGAAGCAAATTCTTTGATCCTTTCAATAAACTCTTGCGGAGTTTTTGCATCACGCAACTGCACAGAAGCTAACGCAAATCCTCCTTCCATAAAGTGAGTATGACAATCAATAAACCCAGGAACAACGAGATTTCCTGGAGTTGTTTCAATTTTTTGTGTCTCTTTTCCAATCCACTGACTAATCTCGTCCGCTGATCCCACCGCAACAAGGGAATCTCCCACGATTGCAAAACCTTCTGCCCAGGGAGCTTGCTCATCACCGGTCCATACTTTCCCCAATACAACCTGATCGGCAACAGGATGCTGTTTGCATGCACCAAACATGACTACTACAAACAGCCCAATAAGAATTCTTTTCATTTTAGTTTCGGATTTTGGTGATGTCTGTCCTTATCACGAATGGTTTTCTTTTCGAGATTTTGTTGAAAGGCTTTAGTAAGATCCACACCGGTTTGATTAGCCAAACAAATCAACACCCAAAGCACGTCTGCCATTTCATCACCGAGATCTTTATTCTTATCCGATTCTTTTTCGGATTGTTCACCATACCTGCGCGCCATGATGCGGGCTACCTCACCCACTTCTTCAGTCAGCATGGCCATGTTGGTTAATTCATTAAAGTAGCGGACACCATGTAATTTTATCCACTCATCAACTTGCTGTTGGGCTTCATGAAGAGTCATGTCATTTAATGTTATAGTGGTATGTTACCGTGCTTCTTTTTAGGAAGTTTAGTTGCCTTATTCTCAAGCATTGCAAAAGCCCGGATCAATTTTTCTCTGGTCTGATCAGGATAAATTACTTCATCAATATAACCACGGAAAGCAGCACGATATGGATTGGCAAACTTGCGAGTGTACTCCTCCACCTTCTCATTCAGTTTAGCTTCAGGATTTTCTGCTTCAGCTATTTCCTTTTTGAAAATAATTTCAGCCGCACCCTTGGCTCCCATCACAGCAATCTCTGCAGTCGGCCATGCATAGTTTAAGTCAGCGCCAATGTGCTTTGAGTTCATTACATCATAAGCGCCACCATACGCTTTACGCGTAATAACTGTAACTCGAGGAACGGTAGCTTCCGAAAATGCATACAACAACTTTGCTCCATTGGTGATGATGGCATTCCACTCCTGATCAGTTCCGGGCAAGAAGCCAGGTACATCTTCAAGCACCAACAATGGAATGTTAAAACAATCACAGAACCTGACAAAACGTGCACCTTTCACGCTGGAATGAATATCCAGCACTCCAGCAAGTGCAGCGGGTTGATTACCAACGATACCAATACTTCTTCCCGCTAAACGCGCAAACCCTACTACAATATTTTCCGCAAAATTCTTATGCACTTCAAAAAACGATTGATCATCCACTACTCCGTTAATCACTTCCCGCATATCATAAGGTTGATTAGGATTGGACGGAATAATTTCGTTAAGAGCTGGACGCGATTCATTAGCCTGGTGATATGGAAGATGAGGCGTTGTGTCCTCACAATTTTGAGGAACGTAACTGAAGAGTTGCTTAATCTGATTAATGCACTCCGCTTCATTCGCGCAAGCAAAATGAGTGACCCCACTTTTTGTACTGTGCGTAGATGCTCCACCAAGTTCCTCTGCTGTTACATTCTCATGAGTAACTGTCTTTACTACGTTAGGCCCCGTCACAAACATGAACGAAGTATTTTCCACCATGAAAATAAAATCAGTCATGGCCGGTGAGTATACTGCTCCACCGGCACATGGCCCCATGATGGCAGAAATCTGAGGCACAACACCTGATGCCATTACGTTACGATAAAAAATATCGGCATAGCCACCTAATGAGACCACGCCCTCTTGAATGCGTGCTCCTCCAGAATCATTCAATCCAATTACTGGTGCTCCATTCTTCATGGCGAGTTCCATGATCTTCACAATCTTCTCGGCATGTGTTTCAGAAAGTGAGCCGCCAAACACGGTGAAGTCTTGCGAGAAAACATAGACAAGTCTTCCTTGAATGGTACCATAACCGGTAATTACTCCATCACCCAGGTAATGTTCATTATCTAACCCAAAATCCTTACTGCGATGCATGACAAATTTTCCAAGCTCTTCAAATGAACCTTCATCTAACAGAAGAAGCACCCGCTCTCGAGCCGTCAGTTTTCCTTTTGCATGTTGTTGCTCAATCCGTTTTTCTCCACCACCCAAAAGTGATTCAAGATTTTTTCTTTCCAGTTCGTCAAACTTAGGTTGAAGATCTTCTGACTTGACTTTTCGCTTCGCCATAATTCATATTTGTAATATTCAAATATAGTTATTGTTAGGGCTGATATTGTATCTTGGTCAACCGAAATAAGAGCATTATGAAGCACGTGGCAATTATCGATATGGGCACCAATACCTTTCATTTAATGCTGGCTACCATTACCTCAGAGGGGTTCATTATTAACTACCGCGAAAAAGTGCCCGTGAAAATCGGGATGGGTGGAATTAATGAGGGATACATCACCCATGAAGGTATTGAACGAGCCGTTAAAGCGATGAAAGACTTTAAGATAACAATTCAAGATGCAAGAATTGAGAATGCTTTGGCTTTCGGCACCAGTGCCCTTCGCAATGCAAAGAATGGTGGGGACGTTGTAAAAAGAATTGAAGCTGAATCGGGAATTAAAACTCAGATCATATCGGGTATACAAGAAGCAGAATATATTTATAATGGTACCCGAGCCGCCATTGATATGGGATCAGAAAAATCATTGATCATGGACATTGGCGGTGGAAGTGTTGAATTTATTATCGGCAATGGAACAGAAATATTCTGGAGTCACAGCTTTGAAATTGGAGGTCAACGATTGCTAGAGAGATTTCAGAAACATGATCCCATCATAAAGGAAGAGGTTGAAGCTCTTTTTAATTTCTTTAAAAAAGAACTTGCGTTACTTCTCGCAGAACTAAAAATCCACAATCCAAAAACCCTTATCGGATCTTCGGGAACCTTTGATACCCTTAGTGACATTTACTGTTGGAGAAATAATCTTCCACTGAACGATACCCCGGAAACACCATTTGATAGGGATGCATTCGATGACATCTATGAGGAATTACTCAACAAACATAGAGCAGCCAGAATGCAAATACCTGGTATGATTGAAATGAGAGTTGATATGATTGTTGTTGCTTGTTGCCTTATAAAATTCTTACTGAGCAGCCATGAATTTAATACGATCAGAGTATCATCTTATTCATTGAAAGAAGGAGTGCTTGCCAGTTTATAAATCAGAACCAGGCAGTCAGGCTTGCTACCACCAAAGTACTCTGTTTGCCGAGCGAGGTATCGTTATCCTCAGGATAAACTGAATCCGGTGAGAAAAAGTAACGGCCCTCTACCCGGAACAATGCGTTTTGATTGATCTTATAATTATAACACAAACCTGAACTATACGACTTAAAACCAAAACCTGGAGCACCCACATTTTCCGCCACAACAGCTCCTGAATCAGAAAAATACTCTAACCGGCCAGACAAGGAGGATTTCGGGGTAAAGGTATACCGGACTATACTATTGGCCTGCCACCAAAGTTCATCCTCCTTAACTTCAAATTGCTGATCTCCTATATACACACAAGAAGTAAGATCCCATTGATCGTTAAGTTTAAATATCCAAAACACATCTGAAAACCATCGGGTTCGGTAATCAGAGTGTAAGTCACTTCGTTCATCCCCAATGTAGGTGTTCCAATTGAACAGCATCTGTTTATTTGGTCTGAACTCAACTTGAGTGCCGAGTGATTTTTTTGAATTGTTATCATCAATTACCTGCCAGCCATTGAGCAAGTAAAAATAAGCATTCCACCGCCCGGCCAAAGGCACACTTACTTTAACTCCTGATAAATAATAGGGAACATATTCTGGAGCAAATGACCGTGTATACATCAAATGATCTTTAGAAATTGCACTTTCATTGGTGTAGGGCGATCCAAAAACTCCGGCATCCAACCAGATATTTCTTTTTTCTGAAATACGAACACCTACATATCCTTCTACAATATTTTTTAATGTGGTCGGTTCGTTGACGTAGTTTAGATTCATGTAGGTACCGAACCCTGGCACAAAACGCGCCCGAAGGTTTTTAGCTCGGTAGCGCAAATCAAGATAGGCCAGGTTTACCGACATACTGTTTTGCCTGGCGGAATTAATCAGATATGGAGAATAGTCTCTACCCGGATCACTGAAATTATACGAGTAGTAAGTATCAATATAACCTCCCACACCCAAGTGCCCGATCGCTGTAGATTCCAAAGTATCCATAGTAGCAGTATTAACAATCTGGGACCAACCGGATGTTGCAACAACAAGAATAAATATTACTAGTAAAACACTTTTCATAGGGAAAGAAAAAAAACAAAAATGTATTTACAGTTTTTAACTTAATGTCTCAATATTTACAGTCCATTAATTTGTTTGTCTTTTGGATATTTAACTTCAAACTTATACTGAACCTTCCTTGTCTCACCTGGCTTGATTTCCAGATTCCAAATTAACTTACCAGTCTGTTTATTATAGCTTGCACCACCCATATCAACCACAGTCACTTCAATTTGGGTATTTTGAGAAACGGGCACCTGATCTTCAATGTTAATTCGAATTGCATCCGTCTTGGTATTCCTGATGCTGATCTCCCATGTATAATTTTCCTTCTTTGAACCACCCATCACACTTCGCGATGTAAGGTCTTTCAGCTTCTCACGCTTAACTACAATCCTTTTATCACGCCCAAGGGAAAGAGAAAGCGTATCCTTTATATTATTAGGATCTATGTATGAGTTCCCAACAAAAGTTCCTTCAAAGAAAATATTCGCTTCGCCCGGCAATAGACTAAACTCTTCCCATCCCAAAGCTTTGGCTATCAGAAATGCATCAGAATCTAATTTGGGAACAACTGAATAACTATACTCTGTCTTCATTTCATAATTGCGTATGTCAACTACGATTGGTTTTGATGAAGAAGAAACAGAATAAGGAAGTGAAATGTCAAATTCAGTATTTAAAGAAGTCTGTATGTTGGAAACAAATTCTGAAACAGACTGCGCTGCAACCATAGGTTGTTCAACTGTCATTTCCATTCTGGCTTCGGATTTCATAGCAGCGGATTTATAAGCTCGTTCTTTATCCTTGCGCTCAACATCATATACAATCGGGTTATAAAAATCCAGATACCATGAATATAATTCTGGTTTCAATCCGCTTTGATTAGGATTGGCCGTAGACAATTTTAGTTTTACGTTTTTCCATTCCTCACCAGTGTCTTGATATACATTGGCTTTGTAGTTGAGTTGCAGTGGACTTTTGATGTTGGTTGCCCTGACATCATACACGGCATTCCATCCCGCATTCGCCACCACGTAACTTACCCTTAACTCTGCTTGTGCCTGTGACTCAGTTGAAACATTAATCACGATCTCACTTGTATTTCGGAGAAACAATCCATTTTGCTCATCGAACTGCCTATTGAGTTTGGAAATCCGCTCATTCATCTTTTTTATTTTCTCATCCAGCTTCATGCGCGATGTTACAATATCTCCTAACCTACTGCGATAAAAATCCGCCATCGCTTTTAACTCAGATACAGTCAGATTCTGATTAGTGCCTCCAATTTTCTGGTTACTCAAAAGCATTTGTTCTTCCTTATTTAAAATCTCTTTCTGACTTTGCTCCAGAGTTACTTGCTTTTGCAAAAGCTCCATAGAATCTTTCAATACCTTTAGCGCCTTTGGCATATTTAATTCATTGAGATAGTTTTGTTGATGATTGATGCCGAGGACCATAAAATTTCCTTTTCCTGCCACCTGAATACTTTGGGGATCAAGTTGAGATGTTAACCCTGTTAGAACCAGGCTAGTCTTACCTGCATCAAGTTTTGTTTTTAATTCACGCGTCACCTGGGCTTTATTTAAAAAAACAGTGACTTCGATAATTTTTGAATCAACTGGCTTTTCAACTTGACCAACTACAGTAGCCGAAATCAAGATGAGGATGAATGACACAATTAGGTTTTTCATTTCTTTTAAATTTAAGATGCACGCGAAGGCAAATTTCCACATTCTTTGCGATAATTTTTTTCAAATCCTTGCTTATTACACGCAATACGACACATTTGTGATATGAAAGAAATGACTTTAACCTACAGTCAACTTTGGCAATTTGCCTACACTGTTTTCAAGAAAATTAATTGTCCGGAAGATCAGGCGCGCTTAGCAACCGAGGTGTTGTTAAGTGCTGATCTGAGAGGCATTGATTCGCATGGCATAGCCCGGCTATCAGGCTATGTAAGACTTTGGGAAGTAAACCGGGTGAACAGTAACCCGAACATAAAAGTTGTTCATGAAACGCCCAGCACCGCAGTAGTAGATGGAGACGGTGGATTAGGTTTAGTGATCGCGCCCAGAGCCATGGAGATTGCCATTCAGAAAGCAAATCAGGTTGGTACAGGTTGGGTGGCTGTAAAAAACTCAAATCATTTCGGTATTGCCGGCTATCATTCTATGATGGCATTAAAACATGATATGATTGGAATGGCGATGACCAATGCAAGCCCATTGGTTGCGCCCACATTTTCTGTAGAAAGATTATTAGGAACTAATCCTATATGTGTCGCAATTCCGGCAGGAGAGCAGCCCGCATTTGTTGCAGACTTTGCTACAACGACTGCAGCTAACGGAAAGCTTGAAATTTTGCAACGAAAAAATCAGGATGCTCCTGAAGGGTGGATTCAAAAAAAAGATGGAAGTATTTCCACTAATCCTAATGAATTAAAAGATGGTGGTGCTTTGTTACCCCTTGGGGGGGATCGTGAACATGGAAGTCATAAAGGATTTTGTTTAGGCGCCTGGGTGGACATTTTTTCCGCTGTACTAAGTGGTGCAAATTATGGTCCGTGGGTTCCTCCCTTTGTAAGTTTTCTTGTACCACTGGCTGATCCGGTAGGTGATGGAATTGGTCATTTCTTTGGCGCCATGAGAGTGGATGCCTTTCGCCCTGCTGAAGATTTTAAAAAGCACATGGATAATTGGATCGCTCGATTCCGTTCCGCCAAAACAGTTGAGGGACAATCTCACCTTATCATTCCTGGTGATCCTGAGCGTGAAAGTGAAACTGAGAGATTGAAGAATGGAATAACTTTAAATCCAAAAGTAGTAGAAGATCTTAAGGAGTTGGGCGCAAAACTAAATATTGAATTTTAGAATCCTGCAGTGATACCCACACGCAAAACCAACGGACTGCTGTAGGGATAATAGTCATAGGGAGAAGTGGGATTTCTATACGAGAAATTGTAAAGGGCTGACGCATAAAAACCGGCATGACGGCCAACCGGTTGAAAAAATCCGCCACCTGCCATAAAACTTGTAAAACTTTTTCGCACCGCTTCTCCGGTATATGTTACGTATTGATTATTCAGATACTCATATTCTGCATGAAGAAACAGAGGACCATAAAATTGGTAACGAATGAATGGACTAACGCCATAATCATTTGTTGATATTGAAGGGGTCACATATTTGTAAGTCGTGTGGCGATAAATGAGGCTTAATCCTGTAGCCACACGCTGGCTCAGTTTATAGCCTACAATTGGAGAAACTGAAAAATAATCATAGTTACTGCTAAAACTTAACCCTAATCCTCCTCCAAAAAACATTCTATCTTTAAACGAAGGTTTTTCCGCCATCTGCTCCTCACCCCATTGTGCATTTGCACTTAGAGAAAGTGAACCAGCTAACATCAATAGCACGCTTATTTTCTTTATGCTCATTCCTCTTGAACAATAAAAAGATCTTCACTCTCTTTCTTCATGAGATACTTCTCACGGGCAAATTTCTCCAAAAGTTCTTTGTTCGTCATCAGCTCAGTTCTGTCTTTTTCAACTTCAGATATTTTCTCCTGGTAAAATTCCTTTTCCCTCTCAAGGCTTCTGAGTTTGGACGACATTTTAAATCGCGAAATCAAATCATTGGAATCTAAAAAAATCATCCAGGCAAGAAATGAGATGGCTGTTACAAAATAAAAATTCCTGAACGCAGGAGGTAGATTCTTCAGCATAAGAGTCTAAAAAATGGTTATACGAAGATATGGATTAAAACTGAAAAGGCGCAAATCAGGAACGTACTCTACCCGATTTACGCCCAGCTACTAAGACACAAATTGCTTCCATTCTTGAGAAAAGGCGAGGCTTTCAGAATTGGGATAATACGCCTTAATCTGAATTAATCCCTTCCGTTTCATGCTAAGGTTTATTTCGTAATGCTTTCCTGTTATGGGATCTGAATACTTACCCTTGCCCTTCTTTGATCTATCAAAACGTAAATTCTCCACAACTTTATAGCCTAACAATTTATCGGTGCCATTGGCCCAAATAACCGAACCTTGAAATACTGAATCTACATCATGAAGCAGTATTCTAATATTTTGAGATTCATTTAGCCAAATTCCCCCAAATTCAAGGCTGGCTGGGGAGGATTCCAGTTTGTTAACTAACAGTACCAAGCCAATTACTCCTAAAGCAACAACCACAAATGAAATCAACAACACGTTCGTTTCCATAATCAATTTGCTTAACGCCTTTAATTTTTCAAGTGTATTTGCAAATATCAGGCGTGAGCTTCCCGGATATAAAAAATGTCAAATTTTCTCAATTTTGACCTTACCGGAAAAAAGGTAATTGATTTTTATTCTTAATAAAGAATTTTCAATCCCAAAATGAGAAAGCCCCGTCACTTATGGCGGGGCTCCTTAAATTTAGTCTGAATTAGATCAGCTTACATGTTCTTTCCGGGAAAGTAGGCCACGTCACCCAATTCCTCTTCAATACGCAACAGCTGGTTATACTTTGCCATTCTATCTGAACGTGATGCAGAACCTGTCTTAATCTGGCCAGTATTTAATGCAACAGCTAAATCCGCGATCGTACTATCCTCCGTCTCGCCCGAGCGGTGAGACATGATGCTCTTATAAGAATTTCTCTTGGCAAGATTTACAGCATCGATGGTCTCGGTCAATGAACCAATTTGGTTTACTTTAACCAAGATTGCATTGGCTACACCTTTGTCAATCCCATCTTGCAATCTCTTCACATTAGTTACAAAAAGATCATCACCTACTAATTGAACTTTGTCTCCAATGTTATCGGTAAGGGTTTTCCAGCCAGCCCAATCGTCTTCAGCCAAACCATCCTCGATAGAGTTGATTGGATATTTCTTTGCCCACTTGGTCCAATACTCAGCCATCTCCTGAGGCTTCAATTTTTGTCCTGAAGACTTCTTGAAATGATATAATTTAGTTTTAGAATCATAGAATTCTGAAGCGGCAGGATCAAGAGCGATGAACACATCCTGACCTGGCTTAAAACCAGCCTTCTCGATTGCCTTAAGAACAACTTCGATCGCTTCTTCATTTGATTTTAAGTTAGGAGCGAACCCGCCTTCATCGCCTACGTTAGTGGAAAGTCCTTTATCATGTAATACTTTCTTAAGCGTATGAAATATTTCGGCACCGATTCTCAGAGCTTCTGAAAAAGAACTTGCACCAACAGGCATTACCATGAACTCCTGAAAATCGATAGCATTGTCTGCATGGCTTCCTCCGTTCAAAATATTCATCATCGGTACAGGAAGTGTGGTTGCGTTTACGCCACCGACATAACGATACAAAGATTGTCCCGCCTCCATTGCAGCCGCCTTAGCAACAGCCAATGAAGTTCCTAGAATTGCATTAGCACCCAACTTCGCTTTGTTAGGAGTACCATCCAGTTGGATCATCAAGCGGTCAATCAACGTCTGATCAAACACTGATAAACCCACCACTTCAGATGCGATTTTTGTATTTACATTATTAACCGCTTTTAGCACGCCTTTGCCCATATAAACTTTCTTGTCTCCATCACGGAGTTCAACTGCTTCGTGCGACCCGGTAGAAGCGCCTGACGGAACTGCTGCACGACCAAATGCACCTGATGAGGTTACAACATCTACTTCTACTGTTGGATTACCACGACTGTCAAGAATCTGACGGGCGTGAACACTTTCAATTAAGCTCATAATAATTTCGATTTAAATGGTAATTGATTTTTGGGTTAATTATTAACGGTTATCTCTTCTTTTATCATCGATAAAAACTGATCAAATAAATATCGGCTATCATGTGGGCCAGGTGAGGCCTCAGGATGGTATTGCACTGAAAATGCTTTTTTACTTTTCAAACGGATGCCCATGATCGTGCTATCATTCAAATGAAGATGCGTTACTTCAACATCTGAATTTTTCTCAATGTCTTTTTCACTTATGGCAAACCCATGGTTTTGTGAAGTCATCTCACCCAAACCAGTAACCAGGTTTTTAACGGGGTGATTAAGCCCGCGATGACCATGATGCATTTTATAAGTAGAAATACCTACCGCAAGAGCAAGCAGTTGATGACCCAGGCAAATTCCAAATACTGGTTTCCCTGAATTCAACATTTCTTTCACGGTAGTAATTGCATAATCCATCACTGATGGATCACCAGGCCCGTTCGAAATAAAGAATCCATCAGGCTGCCACGCATTCATAACTTCAAAAGAAGTTTTGGCTGGGAATACTTGCACATAGCAACCGCGATCCGCTAGATTTTTTAAAATACTTGTTTTAATGCCTACATCCAACGCAGCCACCCTTATAGGCGCTCCAGGGTCACCAACAAAATAGGTTTTTTTAGTGCTTACAATAGAGGACAATTCAAGACCATTCATGGATGGCACTTTCTTTATCTCTTCTTTCAGTTGCTCTGGTGAAAGCTCAGACGAAATGATAGCATTCATTGCACCTTTACTACGAATGTATCGAACTAGCATTCTGGTATCTATATCCACAATCCCAACTACATTATTTTTTTCCAGATAAGTCTGCAGACTTTCCTTTGCTGTTTTTCGGCTGAACTCATCAGAGAATTCATTTACCACAATACCACTGATTTTAGGCGATGCTGATTCCTGCTCTTCATCCACGGTTCCGTAATTGCCAATATGCGCGGTGGTGTTTACAATGATCTGGCCGTAGTAGGAAGGATCGGTATAAATTTCCTGATAGCCCGTCATTCCAGTGTTGAAGCAAATTTCGCCTCCGGAAGTTCCTCGTTTGCCGATAGCTTTGCCTTCAATAAGAAAGCCGTCTTCGAGTAGTAGGTATGCCTTGTCTCTCAATGGATTAAAAGGTAAGTGGTTCAACAAAAATACTTCACGTTTAAGGTTTGAACGTTATTCTGAGCATTAAAATTTAAACAACCGATTTCGAAGCAATCTTAATCAATAAAAAAGGGATTGAACAATGTCCAATCCCTTCTTCTGATTATACGAAAGCATCATTTAGCTTTTCTTTTTAGCTGCTTTTTTAGGCTTTGCCGTCTCTTCAGCGGCAGCTTCAGGAGCCACTACCTCAGCATCATCAGCCTTCTTCGGTTTGCGACCTCTACGTGTTTTAGCCTTTTTCTCAACACCTTCTTTATTATAAAGATCGTTGAAATCAACTAATTCAAGGAGGCACATTTCAGCTGCATCACCTAAGCGAACGTCACCTAATTTAATAATTCTGGTATAGCCACCTGGACGGTCTGCAGTGCGACCTGCCACTTCTCCAAACAAAGCTGTTACTGACTCCTTATTTTGAAGGTAAGACATAACCGTTCTGCGTGAATGTGTGGTGTTATCCTTGGCCTTAGTAATCAAAGGCTCAACATACTTCTTCAATGCTTTTGCTTTGGCAATAGTCGTGGTAATACGCTTATGAAGAATAAGCGAAGATGCCATATTGGAAAGAAGAGCATGACGGTGTGCCGACTTTCTTCCGAGGTGATTTATTTTTTTTCCGTGTCTCATGATGATTAATCTTCTTCCAGTTTATACTTACTGAGGTCCATACCAAAAGTAAGGTTTTTCTCAGCTACTAATTGTTCCAATTCGGCCAGAGACTTCTTACCAAAGTTTCTGAATTTCATCATATCTGAAATATCGAGCTGAACGAGATCAGCAAGTGTTTTCACATCAGCTGCCTTCAAACAGTTGTAAGCGCGTACTGATAAATCAAGATCGTGCAGTTGAGTCTTCAACAGCTTGCGCATGTGTAACATCTCCTCGTCAACCTGCTCTACTTCGCTATCCTTACCAGTTTCAAGTTCGATTGACTTGTCAGAGAACAACCTGAAGTGTTGGATCAAAATAAATGCAGCACCTTCTAGGGCCTTCTCAGGATGAATGGATCCATCTGTTTCGATATCCACCAATAATTTTTCATAATCTGTCTTCTGTTCAACACGTGTGTTTTCAACACTGTATTTAACATTCTTCACAGGAGTGAAAATGGCATCGATCGGAATAAAACCAAATACTTGCTCATTAGGCTTATTCTCTTCTGCTGGAAGATAACCTCTGCCCTTTTCGATAGTTAATTCTATCTCAAAATGAGCTGCCTCGTCCAGGTTACAAATAACGTGATCTCCATTAAGAACTTCGAATGATGAAGTGAACTTAGTGATGTCACTTGCCTTGAACTGCTTCTGCTTCTTGATGCTCACTGTAATCTTGTTATCAAAATTATCAGTGATCTTCTTAAGACGCACTTGCTTTAAATTCAAAATAATTTCTGCTACATCCTCTACTACACCTTCGATGGAAGAAAACTCATGCAATACTCCCGGAACCTTAATTCCAGTAATTGCATAACCTTCTAAAGAAGATAATAGAATTCTGCGTAGCGCGTTGCCAATGGTTACACCGTAACCTTTTTCAAGAGGTTTGAAGGTAAAGAGACCATGGAAATCATCTGATTTCTCCATCACCACTTTCTCCGGCATTTGAAATGCTAATATTGACATATGCGGTTTATTATTAGTTGAGAATTACTTAGAGTACAATTCAACGATTAACTGCTCGTTGATATTTTCAGGGATATCTTGCCTTGGAGGTAAGTTTATCAGTTTACCTGACATTTCACTACCATCCCACTCTAACCAATTGTATTTCTTTGCGCTTTGAATCGACAATGAGTACGTGATCGTCTCTAGTGACTTTGACTTTTCACGAACAGCAACCACATCTCCAGGACGCAGACTTACTGATGGAATATTTACTACCTCACCATTTACCGTAATGTGCTTATGTACCACTAACTGACGAGCAGCTCTGCGTGTCGGTGCAATACCTAAACGGTATACGGTATTGTCTAATCTTGATTCCAACATTTGAAGCAAAACTTCACCTGTCACACCCTTTTTACGTGATGCTTTATCAAAAATATTTTCAAACTGACGCTCCAACACTCCGTAGATGTACTTAGCCTTCTGCTTTTCTGCCAACTGTATGGCATATTCAGATTGCTTACGCTTCTTACCTTTTCCGTGCATGCCGGGAGGATAGTTCTTCTTTAGAAGTGCTTTACTCTCGCCAAGAATTGGCTCGTTAAATCTTCTGGAGATTCTGGCTTTGGGGCCGATGTATCTTGCCATGACTTATTCTTTGTCTTTTATTAATTAAACTCTTCTTTTCTTAGGAGGACGGCAACCATTATGCGGCATAGGGGTCAAATCCTTGATAATTGTTACCTCGATACCTGATGCCTGAATGCTGCGGATAGCTGACTCGCGACCGGCACCAGGGCCTTTCACAAATACCTCTACTTTACGCAAACCTAATTCAAAGGCTTTGGTAGCACACTCCTGAGCTGCAACCTGCGCTGCATAAGGAGTGTTTTTCTTAGAGCCCTTAAAGCCCATCTTTCCGGCAGAAGCCCATGACACCACCTGTCCGGTAGTATTGGTCATGGCAATAATGATGTTATTGAAGGTGGCTCTAATGTGGGCATGGCCTACGGCCTCCACATTTACCACACGCTTCTTGCTCTTGTCCTTCTTTTTTTCGACTGCTGGTGCTGCCATACAGAAAAGTTTATTTTCGTTTAGTAATAATTAACCCTTAGTTGCCTTCTTCTTATTGGCTACCGTCTTACGCTTACCTTTGCGGGTCCGTGCGTTGTTCTTGGTAGTTTGTCCACGCACTGGCAATCCCTTGCGATGGCGAAGTCCTCTATAACATCCGATGTCCATCAATCGCTTAATGCTAAGCTGAACTTCAGATTTAAGAGCTCCCTCGATTTTAAACTGCTCAGCAATGGCCGCACGAATCGCATTGGATTCCTCATCGTTCCATTCCTTCGCCTTCTTGTCCAAATTAACACCAACTTTATGTAAGATATTTTGAGCCGATCTGCGGCCAATACCATAAATGTAAGTCAGGGCGATTTCGCCTCTTTTGTTATCCGGAATATCTACACCAGCAATACGTGCCATAATTATCCTTGTCTTTGTTTATATCTTGGATTCTTCTTGTTGATTACAAACAACTTGCCTTTGCGTCTGATGATCTTGCAATCAGCGCTCCGTTTCTTTATAGATGCTCTTACTTTCATCTTA
>JAYVTC010000074.1:0-12750 GCA_043774745.1 Cyclobacteriaceae bacterium
CCTCATTAAGTTCTTTAGGCGGCACATTGAAAACAACTACGTCTTCTCTCTTCACTTCGCTAAAGCCAGGAAGTCTGTACGTTGGAAGTTGGACCCAATCCACATACGATGGAATATTCGTAAACCAGATTTTTTGATGCGTGAGCGGGATTTG
Source organism: Cyclobacteriaceae bacterium (assembly GCA_043774745.1). GTDB lineage: Bacteria > Bacteroidota > Bacteroidia > Cytophagales > Cyclobacteriaceae > ELB16-189. The sequence continues at coordinate 155 of JAYVTC010000074.1, forward strand.
GAGTGGCGTACGAGGAGTGCGCGTTCCATAATGAAACTTGCTCACAAACAAGAAATCGCCAACCAGCATGGAGTTTTCCATGGAAGGGGTCGGAATGGTATATGCCTCCATGATGAGCCAGCGAATCAATGTTGCCGCCACTACAGCAAATAGAACAGCATCCCACCATTCGCGCAAAGCTGATTTAGGTTTCTTTTCCTGTGCTTTCGGCTTCTTCTCCCAAAACTTCCAATTCATAGCTATATTGTTGTTAAAAATCTGGCAAATAAAATGATTTTTGAGTTAGAAAGGGTCACAACTGCAAAAAATCATCCATAGTATATATCCCTTTCTTTCCGGCCAGCCATTCGGCAACGAGCACGGCACCCAAGGCAAAACCCTCACGCGAGTGCGCAGTGTGCGTAATTTCAATGTCATCAACTTCTGATAAGTATTTCACTACATGTGTGCCCGGTGCCGGATCTATGCGGAATGAGTTAATAACGAGTGTATTGGGGTTTTCGGTCATCCTCAGGCTCCATTCTTTTTTCCTTTTTAAGTTTTTCATCACGCCTTGGGCAAGTGTAATGGCCGTTCCACTCGGGGCATCCTTCTTCTGGGTATGATGCGTTTCATCGATGGATACTTCATATTGATCATACCTATTCATCAGTTTGGAAAGGTATTCGTTCAATTTGAAGAATAAATTAACACCCAGACTGAAATTGGATGAATATAAAAGAGTACCGTTTTTCGCATGACAATGCGCTTCAATTTCATTTTTATGCTGAAGCCATCCGGTTGTCCCACATACAACAGGGATTCCTTTTTCAAAGCAGGTTTTTAAATTATGTACTGCGGCTTCAGGTTGAGTGAATTCGATGGCAACATCAACAGCCTTATCAAACAAAGCAATATCATCACCTACATCAATCTTGCCTGCGATTTCGTGGCCGCGTGATTGAGCAATTCTTTCAATGGTCTTGCCCATTTTTCCATAGCCAATCAAAACTATTTTCATTTTCTCCTTGATAAGACGTATCCGTTTAACTCACTAAAACTTTATTTTCAAAGCGATGCCAGTATTGCGACCGGTCATCATGGAATTTTCCATCATAGGTTCAAGCCTTACCTGCATCTTAGGATTAATGTCAAATTCTTTGAGATGAGCATCAACGTGCGCATCCACCATTTGTAATAAATAGAAAAGGCCATTCATGATGATGAAGAAATCCCGCTCACGCCTGCTTTTATCTACCTGGATTCGGATTTGCTCCTTTGTTTTTACCCCCGTGTAAGTATTGTTAATAACTTCAAAGAGTTCATTCCTGTATCTAAAATTTGCCTTGTCGTAAAAGTTTACCACATACAACAAGCCAATAAAACCTCCGTATACCAATGGCATCTTCCAGTATTTCTTATTGTAGAACTGACCTGCCCCAGGGAGGACGGCCGAAAACATTAATGCTTTGCGTGGATCAAATCGCTTCGAATACGATTCTATCTTCACGATTTGCTTATCTCCTGAAATGAAGGAAGTATCTGCAGGATTTTTTTTGATTGCTAAGGAGTCGTTTTTGATTTCCTGCGCCCTGCAGAACTCTGCTGTTACCAATAGAAGTAAGGCAAGAAAAAATGAACCACGCATTTTAGACTTTTAAGATATCCAGAATTCTATTCAGGTCTTCTACCGAAAGGAACGGAATACGTATCTCGCCCTTCTTTCCATCGCTCTTAACACTAACCTTTGTGCCAAAGTGCGAAGATAGATTTGTCTGCAAGTGAGTGATTTCCTTTGAATGAGGAGAAGTAGTGACTGGTTTGGTAGGTTGTTCTTTACTATCAGTCATAAGCTGACGAGCCAGTTCTTCAACCTTTCTAACCGAAAGATCTTCTTCAAGTATTTTTTTAAAGATATATAGCTGTGTGGCGGGGTTATCTATGTTAATGATGGCGCGGGCATGCCCCATGGAAAGACGATTGTCGCGTAGCGCAATCTGAATGTCTGGTGGCAGCTTGAGCAAGCGAAGGTAATTGGTAACTGTTGATCTGTTTTTGCCAACGCGATCACCTAATTCCTCCTGCTTTAAATTACATTCAGAAATTAGCCTTTGATAGCTTAATGCAACTTCAATAGGGTTAAGATTTTCGCGCTGAATGTTTTCAATCAGTGCCATCTCCAGCATCTGCTGATCATCGGCCAGCCTTACATAGGCAGGAATTGCTTTTAAGCCTGCCAGTTTGGATGCTTGAAATCTTCGCTCACCGGAGATTAGCTGATATTGATGGGATGCTAGTTTGCGTACTGTTATCGGCTGAATAATTCCGTGTACTTTGATGGACTCTGCAAGTTCTCTCAAAGCCTCCTGATCGAAGTGCTGCCGGGGTTGAAATGGATTGGTCTCAATTTCATCTAACGAAATTTCATTGAGGTTCTCATGAGCATGTGAGCCAACAGGACTGGTAACATCTACATCAAGCTTTTCTTCGTCAGGAGTATCACTTAAAAGTGCGCTCAGTCCTCTTCCCAATGCTTTCTTCTTGCTCATTTTGACATACCATTTTTATCTAAAATTTCATGGGCCAGGTTAAGATAACTAATGGCCCCTTTGCTTTCAGCATCATGCACGATTACTGGCAATCCAAAACTTGGCGATTCGCTAAGCTTCACATTGCGTGGAATAATAGTGTTGAATGCAATATTTTTAAAGTGTGTTCTTACTTCTTCTACTACTTGATTTCCCAACGATGTACGTGAATCATAAAGTGTTAAAAGAATTCCTTCAATCTCCAGCTTTGGGTTCAGGCGTGTTTGAATGATTTTGATCGTGTTCAATAGCTTTCCTAAACCTTCCAATGCAAAATATTCGCACTGCACGGGTATCATCACAGAATCAGCAGCCGTAAGGGAGTTGATGGTGATTAATCCCAGAGAAGGCGAGCAATCGATGATGATGAAGTCGTATTGATCTTTGATTTTGGCGAGTGCCAATTTCATCTTCTCTTCCCGGTGCTCAATGTTTACCATTTCAACTTCTGCACCCACCAGGTCGATATGAGAAGGAAGTACGTGAAGGTATTTGAGGTCATTTTGAACGATAACATCACTAGGATTCACTCCATCCACCATGCACTCGTAAATCCCTTTCTTCACCTCCTTTGGGTTTATGCCTAAACCGGACGTAGAGTTTGCCTGAGGATCTGCATCGACTAGCAAAGTTTTGCATTCCAAAACCGCCAGGCTGGCAGCTAGATTGATGGCTGTGGTGGTTTTACCTACTCCTCCTTTTTGATTCGCTATTGCGATTATTTTACCCATTTTTAGGACTTCGTGATTGTTAGCTAAAAAAATAACCCCGAAATAATCGGGGTTACAAATATAGGGTAATGTGTGGACGAACCAACGCGCGTGAAAATCGAATTTTCAGGGTTTTGGATATCCGGTTACTTCTTTTTGGATGCTTTGCGGGCTTCTTCGCTGGCTTTCATAGCCTGTTCTAATTTGCTCATGAAACTTGATTTTTTTCCTGTGGCACCGCCAGCCAGCATCTTCTTCTTATGATCTTCCATCACAGCCATGATTTTATCTTCATCCACGAAACGCTTAATGATAGCCTGTTGGGCAAATGTGACCATGGTAGAGAAGAAGTAGTAGAAACTTAAACCCGCAGAGAATGAGTTAAGTATAAACATGAAAACCACGGGCATGATGTATTGCATGGATTTCATTGGGCCTTGCACCGAGCTAAGCTGATTGTTCTGCCAAACAGAAAGCAGGGAGGCGCCTGTCATCAGAATCACAAAAAGGCTGACGTGGTCGCCATAAAAAGGAATAGTGAATGGAAGAGTTGCAATAGAATCGTATGCGGACAAATCCTCAGCCCACAGAAAAGGTTGCTGGCGCAATTGAATAGCCACCGGAAAGAACCAAAACATGGCAAATAGGATTGGCATTTGAAGGAGCAATGGAATGCATCCGCTAAACGGGTTAACCCCCGCCTGCTGGTAAAGCTTCATCTGATCCTGTTGGTTTTGAGCCATGTTTTCTCCGTTCTTTTCCTTGATGAGGTCAAGTTCGGGCTTCAACAATTTCATTTTGGCCATACCGAGATATGACTTGTAGGACAATGGCAACAACACCAATTTAACGAACAGTACTAATAGCATGATGATGACACCATAATTGCTAAAGAACCGTTCCAGAAATTTGAAAACAGGAATCAGAACATATTTGGTGATCCACAGCATGGGAGGCCACCCTAAACTTAAATTTTTAGAAAACCCTTCTGTTACATCCGGCAGGATATCATAATCACTTGGTCCGAAATAATATTGAAATGATGCTTTCTTTGAGGCAAGGTCTTCTGCGGGAATAAACAGTTCTACGTTGGCATCTTTTACTACAGATGAATCATTGAGATTGGCAAATGTCTTCACCTCTCCGCCAGAAAAAAAGTTTTTTGCAATGATCGATGAAATGAAAAATTTCTGACGCACAGCAACCCATTTTACCGGTTCGGCAATGGCATCGGATTCAAGATCTGTAGATGTTTCAGTAATTCCGTCAAAGTCACCATTTACATCGTAGTAGTTGATGGTTGTTTTATTGCGGCTATCAGCCATTGCTTTTTCCTGAAGTGCTACCTTGTTGTTCCAACGATAGGTAAGATTTTTTCCAGTTATTGAAATGCCACTGGTTTGTATTTCATAACCGATCTGATAACCGCTAGGAGGAATCGAATAAATGTGTTTAATGAAAGAACTTTCACCGGTTTTTGCCAATAGTATGATTAACGTAGTGTCTGCTTTCTTGGAAGACTCAACCTGGTAGTACAACTTATACAAGTCAATCTCTTTTCCTTCGTAGCTGGCAACGAGTGAGAATGTATTATTACCATCCTTAGCCAAAAACAATGGTTCTTGCGAATAGGTCTTGAAATTCTTGAGTTGAATTTCTTTCAAATAACCTTTATTGGATAAAGTGATTTTTAAATCATTGTTTTCAATATTGGTTGATTCCTCGTTGCCAGACAGGAAAGAGGAGAGTGAGCCGTATTGCTGCATCACTGCGCTATCAACCGTATTCGATAGGGATAGCGAGTCGATCTTAACACTACGGTCTGAAGCTGGTGCCGTAACCTGGGCTGGCTGAGCCGTTTCAGGTTGTGGAGTTGGGGCGAGAAAATTAAAATATACTAAAAGGAGTACTGCTATAAGAGTGAGTCCAATTGCTGAATTTCTATCCATGAGTTATAAGTCTGAACAAGTTTTTAATTATGAGAAGTTGATTATGACTCTGATTTTTTGTGAGTCATCGCAGCTTCAACAAATTTTACAAATAGGGGATGTGGATTTAATACGGTACTCTTTAGTTCAGGGTGATACTGCACACCTATAAACCACGGGTGATCTTTTAATTCGACAATCTCAACCAGGTTTGTATCCGGATTAATACCAACTGCTTTTAAACCAGCCTCTTCCATCTGATCCAGGTATTTATTATTGAATTCATAACGATGTCTGTGTCTCTCCCGTATGGTAGTGTCACCGTAAACATGAAATGCTTTTGTCCCTTTCTTAATCTTACAGGTATAAGCTCCCAATCGCATCGTGCCACCTTTGTTGGTAATTTTTTTCTGCTCCTCCATCATATCAATTACCGGATACTTTGTCTTTGGGTTCAATTCTGTGGTACTGGCTTCTGGCAGGTGAAGTATGTTGCGCGCGAATTCAACCACTGCGCATTGCATGCCTAAGCAAATTCCTAAGAAGGGGATTTTATTTTCACGCACGTATTTTATGGCTTCAATTTTTCCCTCCAGGCCACGCTCCCCAAAGCCCGGAGCTACAAGCACAGCATCCAAACCACCCAGAATATTCTTCACGGTGTCTTTGTGGATGTCTTCAGAAGAAATCCATTTCAGATTCACCTTACAATCATTTTCGGCTCCTGCATGAATGAACGCTTCTGCAATAGATTTATAAGCATCTGGAAGCGTTACATATTTACCCACCAAGCCAACGGTAACCTCATTGATGGGATTTTTTAGTTTACCCAAAAATACTTTCCACTGCTCAAGATCAGGTTCATGTTTGGCAGTCACTTTTAGTTTTGAAAGAACGCGCTCATCGAGTTTCTCTTTTCTCATGAGCATTGGCACATCATAAATGGTTTCCGCATCGATGGCTTCAATCACCGAGTTTAGATTGACGTTGCAAAACAACGCCAGCTTTTTCCTGATTTCCATCGATAGCGCATGCTCGGTGCGACAAACCAAAATATCCGGCTGAATTCCGTACGAAAGAAGTTCCTTTACCGAGTGTTGGGTAGGCTTGGTTTTTAATTCTTTAGCAGCACTTAAATAGGGGATAAGTGTCAAATGAATTACCAACGCATTATTAGAACCTAAATCCCAACGTACCTGGCGCACCGCTTCAACAAAGGGAAGAGATTCAATATCACCCACTGAACCACCTATTTCCGTAATAATGAAATCGTATTTTCCGCTTTCACCCAGCAGGAATATGTTTCTCTTTATTTCATCGGTGATGTGTGGTACAACCTGAACTGTTTTACCTAGATATTCACCCTTTCGCTCCTTGGTGATTACATTATTGTAAATCCGGCCTGTAGTAACATTGTTTGCTTGCGAGGTAATAATATTGAGAAACCGCTCATAATGTCCAAGATCCAGGTCAGTTTCGGCTCCATCGTCAGTCACATAGCACTCGCCATGCTCGTACGGATTTAGTGTACCTGGATCGATGTTGATATAAGGGTCAAATTTTTGAATGGTTACTGAAAAACCTCTGGCTTGTAGCAACTTACCTAATGAAGCAGATATGATGCCCTTACCCAAAGAGGAGGTAACTCCACCCGTAACGAATATGTATTTAGCAGAAGACATGCGTAATCTCGGAAATTTGGTCGCAAAGGTAGGTAATTGGCCCTCTATACCCACGCTCGCTTTTCAAAAAATATCAGATTTTTGACGCTACTTCAAAAACGTGAAAATTAAGACCTGATAAAAACGGCTTAAGTCTGTTTTATAACTGCGAACTAGAGTATCTACTTCTTGACCATGAAATCCATTGTCTAAGCAATTGTTTAAGTGGAATACCTCGCAGAGATTGCAATCCTGAAAACGAATAATTTTCTGTAGTGTGTTCACGTACAATTCTTACGCTACGCTTGAGATGATTTTTAAAAGATTGTGGATTTTATCGTTTCTGTTTTTTGCATTGCCTGGCCAGGGTGCCATTATCGTCATCCTCGGTTTTCAAAATTTGAAATCGCTTGTAGTTATGACTTTACTGTTTTCAATTCAGGTCCCAATTCGCGTGGAAGCCATGAATTATCCGTAAAATCATAATCTTCCGATCCTTCACACAGGGCTGACGCATCTAAATTCATGAATTCATGTTTCTAGCATAGAACCAAACTTTACATAGTAGCTCAGCATTTCGACTCAAAAGATAAAACATCATTTTCAAACTGAATTAGCAGCTAAATATTTAGATGCGTTTGCCCTGATCCTTCTCAGTACGGAGAAGGAAAAATAGGAAAAATATATTCCTTGCTCCACGTTCATACAAAAGTGATCGGCTAATCCCTTTCTCAACAAATACTGAAATTAGTCCTTACCTTTAGCCCCGATTTGAGTATTGGAGAAAATGAACTTTAAGAACGAACTAGATAGTAATCAAATATTTGCAGCAGTTTCCAGTGCATCGCGGAAGCTGGGATTGGAAACTTATGTGGTAGGCGGGTTTGTTAGAGACCTTATTCTGAAGAGGCCTTGTAAAGACATCGATTTTGTTTGCATCGGAAGCGGTATTCAATTGGCAAACCAGGTTGGCCGCGATTTAGGTAATGATCAGGTCACCGTGTTTAAGAATTTCGGCACGGCCATGATCAAGCATCAGGATTATGATCTGGAGTTTGTTGGGGCGCGAAAAGAATCCTATCGAAATGAATCAAGAAAACCAATTGTTGAAGACGGTACTCTTTCCGAGGATCAGCAACGGAGAGATTTTACAATAAACGCATTGGCTATTAGTTTGTCGGTAACGAATTATGGTAATTTAATTGACCCCTTCGAAGGTGTTGAACACGTCAGGCAAAAGCTTATCAAAACCCCCCTTGATCCAAACATTACTTTTTCTGACGATCCACTGAGAATGATGCGAGCCATTCGCTTTGCTTCGCAGTTGAATTTTGATATTGATGCAGATACCTACGAAGCCATAATCAAAAATACACACCGTCTTTCGATTGTATCGATGGAGCGCATCATTGATGAATTGAATAAAATCATTTTATCACCGGTGCCTTCATATGGATTTAAATTGCTTTTTCAGTGCGGATTGTTGCAAGAGTTTTTTCCAGAGATGGTTGCCTTACACGGTGTAGAATATCAGGATAACAAAGCCCACAAGGATAACTTTTTCCATACGCTTCAAGTGCTGGATAACGTTTCAAAAGTGTCTGATGATCTTTGGCTAAGATGGTCAGCTATTTTGCATGATATAGCTAAACCCGCTACCAAACGATTTGATAAAACTGTCGGCTGGACTTTTCATGGGCATGAAGATAAAGGAGCCCGCATGGTGCCGGGTATTTTCAGAAGGCTCAAGTTGCCATTGAATGAAAAGATGGAGTTTGTAAAAAAATTAGTTCGCCTTCATCTGAGACCGATTGCTCTTGTTAAAGAAGTTTCAGACTCCGCCATCAGGCGTTTGCTTTTCGAAGCAGGAGATGACATCGAAAGACTCATGATGTTATGTAAAGCGGATATCACCTCAAAGAATAATGAAAAGGTGACGAAGTATTTGCGAAACTTCGAGCAGGTTGAAAAGAAGATGATCGAGTTGGAAGAAAAAGATCAGATCAGGAATTTTCAACCACCAGTTTCTGGTGATGAAATTATTAAGTTGTTTAATGTTTCACCAGGCCCCGTTATTGGTGAAATAAAAGAAGAAATAAAAGAAGCGATCCTGGAGGGCATAATTAAAAACGATAGGCAGGAGGCTTATGAGTTATTGATGAAAATAGCCCAACGAAAAGGATTTGTAAGTAGTGAAATCAATTCTTAATGTGTTTAATTAATTATAATCTATGAAAATGCGTGTAATTGTCTCTCTTGTTTTGGTGTTCCTCTCATTTCAGGTTTTTTCGCAGGCACAAAAACAGCCTGTTAAAACCGACACTAAACAACCAGTAAAAACAGATACTAAACAGCCGGTTGCTCAGGCAGATGCAAAGAAGCAGGAGAGTCCACTCTCAGAACACTTTTATAAAAAATATATAACGGCAGTTCAGTGGAACGATTTTGATGTGGCCAAGGACGCCTTGTATGACCTGATCATCGAGAATCCGTTAAATGACTCTCTGATTTATAGTCTGGCTTATTTTTACTATGAAAATCAGAAATATGTTCCGGCAGTTTTGGTATCACAGCAACTTCTGGCACGCAATCCAAAAAGTATTGCAGCATTGGAAATTTCTGCAGTAGGTTACGAATCAATGGGAGTAAAGGATCGTGCATTGCAAAACTATGAGAGCCTATATTTAATTTCTAATAATATTGGCACCTTATACAAAATGGCCTTCTTACAATACGATTTAAAACGATTCACAGAAAGCCTGGCCACTATTGATATCCTTTTTACTAAAACAGAGATTGATACCACAAAAGTAGTTTTCACTGATGCCCAGAATAAGTCTAAGGAGTATCCGATGAAAGTTTCTGTATTGAACCTTAAGGGCTTGATTCAATTGGAGCATTTTGGGGATAAGGTAGCTGCCAAGAAGTCTTTTGAAGAAGCTTTGGCTATCGCACCGGATTTTGTGTCTGCGAAGGAGAGCCTGGCCAAAATAAAATAATTGACGCAACCTTATATTGGCTGGCTTGTCTGTAAACTAAGTTAGGTTGGTTGGAGGCTCAGGCTACACATATTCATCAGGAATTCATTGATAGGTGCCGCCAAGGCGACCGGGTAGCCTACTATGAGCTATATAAATTATATAGCCGTAGCATGTATAATGTTGGCTATCGTATCGTTAATGATGAGGTTGAGGCGGAGGATGTATTGCAGGAGGCGTTTATCAGTGCTTTTAATAACCTGCATCATTATCGCGGTGACTCAACGTTTGGAGCCTGGCTGAAACGTATTGTTATAAACAAAGCCATCAACCAACTTCATAAAAAGAAGTTGGAGCGTATACCGGAAGATGATCGATGGGACGTAAAAGAAGAGGAGGAAGTGGATGTGCTGGAAGGATATCCTTTCACTGTAGAGAAAGTAAAGGAGGCTATTGAACTTCTTCCCGATGGTTACCGATCCGTACTTTCGATGTATTTGTTGGAAGGTTATGATCATGCAGAGATAGGAGAGGTACTGGGAATTTCGGAATCAACCTCAAAATCTCAGTTCAACAGAGCAAAGAAAAAATTGAAGGAAATACTTGAATCAAAATAATATGAAGGATTCATTGAAAAACTTTATCAATCAACATCGTGAAGAGTTTGACGACAAACAACCTTCTGATCGGGCCTGGAAAAATATTGACAGCAAGTTGCCTGGAAGAAGCGTGACGCTTTGGAGCAATGTGCAGGTATGGCGTGCGGCAGCGGTTTTATTTTTAGCACTTTCAGTTTACTTACTGGTATCCAGAAACTTCAATCAACCGGTGGGAGCTGACCGGGCTAAACTGCAAATTGAATTCAATGATTTGGAGGATTTCTATAATGGAGAGATTGCTGATAAGGTAAAGCTGATCAGTAACATTCAGGAATTTAATGATGATGATTCGTTTGCGCAGGATCTTGAAAAACTAGACGCCATGTATCAAGTGCTACGTGAGCAAATGAAGCAGCATCCAGCAGAAAAAATTAAAGATGCTCTTATCCTGAATATGCTGGTGCGTATAGACTTACTTAATCAGCAGATTAAGAATCTTGAAGACTCTGAAAAGAAATCGAAGGATGTGGCTATTTAGAATTCTTCTTCACTTTTGAATTCAAATTGCTCTGTATTTGAATCCACCATGTTACCGTCTTCACATTTTAGAACGCGCGCTGGAAATTTCCTTATTAAGCCATAACTGTGAGTGGCCATTAACACAGCGGTTCCACTTTTATTTATCTGCTGAAATAATCTGAGAATTTCACTCGCCACTTTAGGATCCAGATTTCCGGTGGGCTCATCGGCAATAAGAATCAAAGGTTCGTTGACAAGCGCCCGGGCAATTACCACACGCTGCTGTTCACCACCGGAAAGTTGATGAGGCAGCTTTTTTTCAACGGAGCCAAGACCCACCTGCATCAAAACTTCTGCAAGACGATTTTTCATTTTTGCACCGTCTTTCCATCCGGTTGCTTTCATAACAAAATTCAAATTCTCGCCTACCGTGCGATCAGGAAAGAGTTGAAAATCCTGAAATATGATTCCAATCTTTCTTCTTAAGAGTGGAATCTGACTGGCTTTGATTTTCCGGATATCAAAACCAGCCACAATAACCTCGCCCATGTGAAGTGGCAAGTCTGCATACAACGTTTTGAGTAGAGAAGATTTTCCAGATCCTGTTCGTCCGATAAGAAAAACAAATTCACCTTTATCAATTTCAAAACTAATATTGTTAAGAACGGTGTTGTTATCTTGAAAAATGCTGGCACCTTCTACTCTTACAACAGGATCACTTGAAAACATATTCTCCATTTCAATATTCTTGAGAGATGCTTTGAGATTGTTTTACGACAACCATATCGGGCCCTGAATTCTTAACCGTTTGTTTTCTTATGGTCGGCAAGGAATTTTTCCAGGCCGCTATCCGTAAGCGGATGTTTTAATAACGCCATGATCACGTTGAGTGGGCAGGTAGCAACATCAGCACCAATTTCTGCACATTTAATTAAATGAATGGTATGTCTGACACTGGCCGCTAAAATTTCCGTTCCATAACCATAGTTATCATAGATAAGACGAATTTGAGCGATCAGATCCAGTCCATCCTGAGAGATATCATCCAAACGTCCTATGAAAGGCGAAACATAACTGGCTCCGGCTTTTGCCGCCAGCAATGCCTGACCTGGTGAGAAAACCAAGGTGCAATTAGTACGAATACCTTCGCTGGTGAATTTTTTGATTGCCATTACACCGTCCTTGATCATCGGAACTTTCACAACGATCTTATCGTCAATCTTGGCCAGTTCCCTTCCTTCCCTCATCATTCCTTCAAAATCAGTAGCAATAACCTCAGCGCTTACATTATTATCCACCACATTACAAATGGCCTTATAATGAGCCATAATTTTTTCTTTACCACCAATACCTTCTTTGGCCATGAGTGAGGGGTTGGTCGTTACTCCATCCAGCACTCCCAGATCATAAGCTTCTTTTATTTCAATGAGATTGGCGGTGTCGATAAAAAACTTCATGGATAAGATGGTTTATGAGATGTAAAACTAATTCAAAAATTGAAAAAACCTTGATGGTTCTTGTTGGGAGAGGGATAAAAAAAGTGGCAAACCGAACATCGCACCGCTACAACCGCCTACCCTTGCTACCTTCCGATCCTGGGGGAGTTCAGCAGGAGCTGGTCGTGCCGATTTGCC
>JAYVTC010000075.1:0-8445 GCA_043774745.1 Cyclobacteriaceae bacterium
CGCCAGGCCAAGTGGCATTGTGAAGTTTGGGATAATTATTTTCTGGCATATATGAGTAAGTTTTAATGTGGAAAGTTTAAAGTAAAAAGTTTAAAGCTAAAAGCTCGTAGTTTAAGGTTTATAGAATAAGATCGGGATTGTATGGGCCAAAGTGCTTCAGCATAACAAGCGGGTCAGTGGAAGATGCATTGGTGATCTTCACTCCTTCCTGTGCTGTATTTTCTGTGATGAAATATTCATCATGCGTAAGTTGTCCATAACGAATCAATGCTGGTGTCTCTACATCCCACACGCCCATCTTGCCATGACCTTGCATCATGATGATACCATACGCGGCACTGTCTTTAATGGTAACCGTAGTGCCCGGTGCAACTGTAAGTTCTTTCGCACTGAATGCTTCCGATTTATAACAAACCCAATTCTCCACATATCCTTGTGATTTCATTTCCTCGATTGAACGAACTGGCTTGGGAGCCATGAAACGGGTTTGAAGAATATTGGGATCTGTGTTTAATTCCCAATCGAGTACATCAATCAATTCATCATAATCACCGATCTTATCTTTGGGTGTTCCATTCCACAATAGTTCTTCCGGAATGATGTCTTCATTTACCAGTGACTGATACATAGCGAATACATCCGATGCCTTTTGTGGTTCATAAGTACACATGCTACCAGGGGCGTGAAGCATTCCTGGAGGAACATCCCAGCCAGTGCCTGGCTCAAGACGGAAAGCAGATGAATAATTGGTGATCTTGTTGTCTCCTTTAGTAAAGTTGACAAGACACTCACGGATTTGTGCCTTCGTAGTGCCCGGTGAAATTCCAAAAAATGTATACGGAAAATCACCACCATGATTATTCAATTGTGGTGGAAAGTAATAAGCTTCTGGCTTTCCCAACTGACCAATGAGTGCGGCCTTCTCATCGTTATGATGAACGTGATGAGGAAGCGGCCCCATGTTATCAAAAAACTTCGAGTACATCGGCCAGCTTTTGTGCTGGTTCCATAGACGATCTCCGATGATTGCTCCTTTCAATTCATCGATCACATCTTTTAATAATAACAACACTTCGCTGTCACCATCTTTAAACACCACAGGACTCAAGCCTTCATACTCTCCGGTAAGCGGACCGTTCTTGGCAGGTGTGGTGGATGATAACCAGCGTTCATCAATACCTCCACGATTTCCACCGAGCACATAATAATCATCGGGATGTAATTTTATTCTTCTACCTGGCACACAAAAAGAACGTGGTACCCATGTAGGCGCTAATCTTAATATTCCCTTTCCCTGTTCTAAGGCTTTTGCTGCAAGGCCTTCCTTTTTTGTTATTTTCATCGAATGTGATTTTATTATTTATTTTTTAAGGAGTTCATTCATACTATTACCAGTGAGCACTTTCAATTCAACATCATAGCTCAGTGTTTGTCCAGACGCAATCATGATGAGTTGATTTTGCTCACGTGCTTTTGCTTGTCCTATCACGGAATTGGTTGCTGGTTCAACACCTACTACATATTCACCTTTTCCAAAATGTTGCCAGTTGTTTAACCAGGGCAATTGCATTTTAGGAAACCGGATGATAATACCCAGATCAAGTTTACGATTATACAAACCACCCTGGCACATCCCCGAAGCATCTGATGCAATATCAATGAAGGCAACATCTTCTCCCGCTGCATTATGCTCCTCCATCGGGGCACGACAAGTTTTGAAGTTTACACCTTCTTTAAAAATCCGGCTATCACTTTTTGCAGGCTGCCATTTACCTTCCCAGATGATTTCTGTTCCTTCATCAATTAGTGGCCAGCCAAAATTGAAATGATACAAAAGCATGTGTGGTGTGGGCGTGTTTCCCCTATTCACCACTTCATCATGAATACGAATTGAAGATTGTCCGATCGTTCCTGAAATGGTGCGTCTTAGTTCCAATGACGGTCCAAATATCTGTGTCTGTTTAATTATACCGGTAATGCTCATGTCCATTTTGCCTGCCACAGGATCAGGTTGGATGATGGATTCTATTTCGGCCGGTGTATTGCTGATCAGTCCGTGCACACCTCGTTCACCAAATGAATCTTTTTCGGGAGGACCAAAATGTTCTAAGCCGCAGGTCACCAGTAATCCCCCACCAAATGATCTAAGCCAATCTGCTCCATGACTTGAAAATGGTTGCGGAGGTGTAATTCCCAAATGACTTAACCAACCGATGCTGTGTTGATTGTAAAATGCATCAGCAATATCCATGGCGCGGTCAATGACAACTTTATAGCGCAGGCCAGTTCCGGTATTGATCCAGGCAATGCGTGTTCCTCGTCCCGCTCCGTTATCAATCACGGAAGTTTCGATACCTCCAAGTTGAGCATGATTAGAAATTTTATCGGTCCAGGGTTGTGGTGTCAATTTACTTTCTCAATTTATTGTCTTAAACTATTTTTTAACCTTACTCTTTTGCTCAACAAATCGGGCTGTGTCTGAATATCATCCACCAACCTCGGTCTGTGGATACGCAGACCACGGATAAAGTCTTATGTCTTACTTCTAAGATCTTACGTCTGATCTATTCAATACCCAAATTAAAAAAAACACACAAACCATCCTTGCCAGCAACGATAATATCCTTTCTTCCAGTTTTATGAAGATCAGCCATGGAGAAGTAGACCCCAGTCCCTTTGCCTTCACCAAACACACCATAGCTAATTACATTTTTTGTAAATGACTCACCATTCCACTTAAAGTAATAGAGTGCCGGTGAATTATTATCTCCGGGATCATTTCCGTTGTGAGCGCGATAGCGATGGCCGGTCACAAGTTCCATCTCTCCATCATGATCAAGATCAACCCATTCCATAGTATGATATTGTGAATTATAAGGATCAATGGCATGCTTAACAAATGTGATCACTTTTCCTTCACGCTTTTGCTGATACCAATCAAGTCCATAGTTGTGACCTTGCCCAACGATCAGATCGTTCAGTCCATCGCGATTTACATCAGCAACAATAACCGGAATGCTTGCGCTACCAAAATTAAAATCAGTATGAAGTTTCCATGGTTTATTTTTTAGGTCATCAGGTGCTTCGAGCCAACCGGTTGAAATAATAAAATCATTTCGTCCATCGCCATTGATATCACCAAAGCCAAGACCATGACCATGAACTTCGGCTACTTGTGTTCTGGTGAATTGGGCTGTTGGTTTTCCGTTTCCATCGCGCGTTAAGGTATAATAGGCTAATGGTTTTTGTGGGGTGTTGGGCACGATCTCTTCAAACCCATCTCCGTCTACATCCCATGCGCGTGTCGTTTCTATATTTCCCGTGTTGATGATATCATGCAACTTCCACTCTTTATGATCACCAGGATTTTCGCGCCAGCGAAGAGTTTCATCAAACCAGCCTCCGGTAATGAAATCCATTTTTCCATCACCGTTCACATCCATGGGTATGGTGGAGAAATCATCATAATATTCTCCTACTCGTTTTACGTTACCAATAAAGTGACGCTTTAAAAATCCTGGTCCTTCATACCAGTAACTGCCTGATACAATATCCAGGTTCTGATCACCATTCACATCAAACACACCAACCGTTTCAGTACTCTCAGATGCTATCATCTGCTTTCTGAATTTCAACTCACCGGGAGGTTGAAATGAAAATAACGGTACTATGGAAAGTGCCATAAAAACGAACTGATACCGGATCATTCAATTAAGGTTTATCTTCATGGATATATCCCGAAAACTGTATGAAATGATTTTACTATTTCGTTGCTGTTGCCTCGGCTTTTCCTTTATACACTTCATGATCAGGATTTCCACCCGCTACGAGAAAAGCAATAATATCTTTGATTTCTTCATCATTCAATCTGCCCAGCAAACTGGGAAGCATCAATGAAACTTTGGATAGCTTCGTGGATACCACGTCCGCCTTCGGAACTTCCCGCAAGGATAGAGGTGTGAACGGATTCTGTGAAACAAAATATTTTCCGTCTTCTTCATTGATCAGCCTACCCACAATAGAACTTCCATCCTTCATGGTGAAAACCGTGGCCGCATATTGATCGGAAATTTCTTTATTCGGATCAAGGGTATGCTCCAGTATATCCTTCGGTGAAAAACGAGATCCTACCTGTGTAAGATCAGGGCCAATGGCACCACCGGAGCCACGCATACTATGACAAGAACTGCACAACGTAGCATCGAACATGTTCTTTCCATTTTCAAAATCGCGGTTTGCGAGTGGCTCATCCAACAGCGCCAATGCTTCCTCCAATGAGCGCCTTTTGCCCGGGCCTTTTGGTTGAGGTCTGTCAGCAAGATCATTACCTGATTCTGTTAAAAGCGCTGCCCCTGAAAGTGTATCATAGTAACCCATTTTATCGTTGGGTGTATGTGCCAGTGCTTTCCTTCTTGCCTTGTCAATAAAACCAATATAGCTCACTCCGCCTTTGTAAGTGAATGCGTTAGCAATCCACGTGAAATATTTTTCATGTAGTTCAGGAGTCCAGCCTGAGCCGGCCTCTGAAAGCACGGTAGCTAAATATGTTTGCTGTGCTGGCGGAACGTTGGACAACATGCGTGCGATATCCAGTCCATATTGAGGATTTCTCATAATCAGATCACTGGAAGAACTTACTGTCTTATCCATCGGATCATCTTTGGCCGTTGCCAGCAGCGCTAATGTTTTATCTACTGCACCGGGAGCATCAATGTAAACCAATACTTTACTGAGTTCGCGATCCAGTTCATTGGCAGATGAAGGATAATGCTTATCAAGATAGGCCACCACCTGATCTTTGGCTGCACCTTCTGGTTTGCCCATGCGGAATATCATCACTTCAAATGCACGAACGATATCAATCTTTTGTGATGGTGTGAGTTTATCAAAATCCACCTTCATCAGTGATTGAATCATTTTACTTTTTAAAGTTGGTTTGCCGTGACGTGCCAACGCAATCATTGCGAGAGAAAGAGCTTCCGGATCAGTTTCATTCAAAGCGCGATCTTGCCATTCTGCAACAGGTTGATGCTCTACTGCAATGCGTGCTGCATAGCGTACAAACCGGTCTTCATGCTTTAAGTTGGGCCATGCAATATCCACAGCTCCTTTTTTAGGTTCATGATATTGCTCCAGGGTTCTCCTTAGTTGATTGGTTTCATTAATGATAGTCGTTTCACTTTTTGTTTCTGCTGCCGCTGCTTTATCTTCAATAGCAGTGACACGATACAGGTCAGACTCGAGTCTTCTTCCTCCCGTAAGGAAATACATGGCACCATCAGGACCAATTGCTCCATCGGTCAATGGTAGTGGTGATCCCGATAAAAACTCTTCTGCTTCAGCAGCATAAGAGGCACCTTGTGGTGTAAGGTGAATCGCATAAATGATTCCAAAGCTCCAGTCGAATGCAAACAATGCTTTCCTATATTTTTCAGGGAATTTTGCGCTCGAGCCATTCATGAAATTAGTTGGTGACCCCTGACCAATGTTGATTACGGGAGGAAGATTATCAGGATACAACGGAGACCATTTTCCATTACCCGTTCTCCAACCAAATTCACTTCCGCTGGTTACATGACAAATTCGGGTGGGGCGATACCACGGCATTCCAAAATCCCACTCCATGTCAGAATCATAGGTAAACAAATCACCTGCTTCGTTGAACGTGATATCAAATTCATTGCGATAGCCAGCGCTCACCAACTCCCAGTTTTGTCCCAATGAATCGATGTGTGCAATCCAGCCACCTGGTGCTTTGCGATTGTTGGCATGACCTCTTGGATCTTTAATCTGTGGAAACAAATTATCTTCCTGCCAAACTGGAGGCAGACGATATGTATTAAATTGAGGAACATCAACATGATTACCTGCAGACATATAAATTGATTTTTTATCGGGAGAAAGGATAAGGCTGTGCGGACCATGCTCACCTGGTTCACCTTCAAATGATTTCAGTAACGTAACTTTATCAAACTGATCATCGCCATCGGTGTCCTGAAGACGATAAAGGCCAGTATTCTTATCAAAGTTCTTATCACTGTTATGATTCACCATCACATATAAGCTATTGAATGCATACAACAAGCCCTGTGCAAAGCCCATCCCGACCTTTAACGTAGTGGTATCGGCATTGCGATCCGCTTCCGTTCCAATCACAAGCTTTTCCACTTTTGGTTTCGTGGTGTCACCTTGCACAGGCAGTTCCAACCGGTAGATGGCACCGTATTGATCAGCCGTAATCATCCTGCCTTTATGATCAAAAGTCATGGCCACCCAAGATCCCTGATCATGTTCCTCCGGACTATATAAATGCTCTGCGCGAAATCCAGCAGGTAGTTTCAACTTATCCGTTTTAGGATTGGAAGGCTTCTCTTCTTTTTTACAGGAGACGGCCAGCAGACCAATCAATGTAATCGATAAGAGTAAAAACCTGGCAGAGGGGGAACTTGAATAACTCATGAGCTTTATAAATAAATTTAGGGGCAAATATTTTTACTTTAATGGAATCTCGTTGATAAACTTTTCTAAAGTAGTGAAAAAGTGGAATGAAACCACGTTGTTTTATTTTGAAGGCTTGCCGATGAAATCAACATACTTGATTTAATGATCACATCATTTCTAGTGATCATACTTATCACTCATCTGCTTAATAAAGGTCAAACCTTGTTCAGCCATGTCCCAGGGTTTTGAATACTCGCGCCACACGTTGATGGCATTGGCGAAATTCGGATCATTCCGGGTAAAGGCTTCAATCGTTAACCAGCCCTTATAGTTTACAACGGCTAAGGCTGCGAATGTTTCATCCCACGGAATATGTCCATCACCCGGAGTGCCACGGTCGTTTTCACTGATGTGTACATGAGTCAGTACAGGGGCGATCTTACGAATGGCGTCACCAATTTTTTTCTCTTCAATGTTGGCATGATGCGTATCGAACATAGCTTTTACATTGGGATGCGCTACGCTGTTTATCAATCCTGATAATTGATCCATGGTGTTGCATAGGTAGCATTCGAAGCGATTCAATGCTTCCAGCGTAAGCACGACATCAGCCTGAGCTGCATATTCACCCGCTGCACGTAATACTTCTGCACTCCATTTATATTCATCCTGAGTGGGTGGTTGTCGGTTTGTGAATGTTGCAAACGCAGAATGAAATGGACCACAGATAACTTTTGAACCAATCGCATGAGCGCAATCAATGGCTTGTTTTAATCTGATGATCGCGTTATCGCGGATTTGCTTCGACTCACCAATCGGATTTTCATCGGGGCCTACACCCAACACGCACGTTGCTTCAAGGCCTATACTATGGAGATGATTTCCAAATCGTTTATAGGCATTGACGTCTCTTTCTTCCATGAAGCATTCGATACCATCGTATCCGATCTTTTTTAATCGTTCTGTGATGGGTAGAAATGTGTCTGGCAGTCCACCAGACCACACCAGTAAGTTGAATCCAATTTTATTCATGTCTGTTGTTATTACTGGATCGTTGCAGTAGAAGTTTAATTTATTTCTCCATAGGGTGCTGCTTCAGCAACTCATCAGGCGAATAAAAACCAGTTTTGTCTTTGGTGGCATCGCGCACCGCTTTCACCTTGGCGGCTGATATGACCGAAGCCTTATTGCCAAAATCATTTCGCACGTAGGTGAGAACAGCGGCTAGTTCTTCGTCATTGAGTAAACCTCCAAATGGAGTCATCGGAACTTGTCCGGGATACTTAACTCCATTTACTTCTATCGGACCATAAATTCCTTTCAATGCGATTTTAATTAAACGATCTTCATTGCCTGTAACCCACGGAGTGCCTGCCAAAGCAGGAAATCCTGATGCGGAAAGTCCTTTGCCATCGGGTTGATGACACGTGCTGCAGTAACCATCCCGCGCAAAAATTTCTTTTCCTTTAATAAACAGCTCGCGTTCTGCTCCTTTAAGATGCGTTTTTATCGCCTCTTCTTTTTTCTCTTTCAACGACATTCCATTCAGATGAGCTACCGCTGCAGCATGGATATCTTCCATCCATCGGTCGAGTGGTTTTTTTCCCGCTTCCATAACGATGGGCAACCCAACTTCTTTATCCAGCCATGACGCTGCAACCAGCGCCTCCAACCGAACACGACCGTGCTCATCCTGTGCAGCACGCATGAGTAATTCTGGTTGATTTTTAACCTGATGTCCACTATAACGAAGTACTCGTACCGCTGCTGCTCTTGCATGATAATCTTTGGCCTGAAGCACCTGATGAAGCAAACTTTCATCTACCTGATCTAACCCCCAGGTTACCCATAAGGCTTCCACGAGGTGATGTTCATAGCGTTCATCTTCAATCTTAAGTTTTGCCACCCACGATTTGAGTTGTGGAAGAACTTCACTTGCCTTATGACCTCTCAGCTCACGCCTGGTGCGATAGCGCGTTCTGTATTCGGGAAGCTTCAGATTGT
>JAYVTC010000076.1:0-2362 GCA_043774745.1 Cyclobacteriaceae bacterium
GTTACATCACATTCAGTAAACACCAAACCTTGATTAGTGATCGTCCATGTTCTGTTTACACTTTTATTTTCATCAATGCCTGAATTAGAAATGTCAGTATGATCGTTAACATCGGTTCTTACTGTAACATATCCGCCAACTGTAAAGCTTGGTCCAAGTGTAACAGGAGTATATGAACCATAATCTCCAATTGGGTAATCCATATTACCCGGTTGAGAAATAAATCTTTGAAGTGTACCATTTACATACATGCTTTCGCTTGCATTTGTAATGGTAGCATCTTCAGCAGTTATAAGTTTATTTGATCCGGTGTGAACTTTACCACTGATGAATTCGAGCGAACCTGTAATTGTTTGATCTCCTCCTAGTGTAACACTTCCTGGATTATTTATCTGTAAGTTATAAATTGAACCTGTTCCATCTATTGTTTGCAATTCCGGGCCTGACATTTCAAGTCCATAATTATCTATTAAACCGTTGTTTTCAATGTGGCTTCCTGTATAGGAAACAGCAGCCCCTAAATAAAGTGTCGAGCCATTCTCTACCGATATATCTCCTGCAAATACAGACGGAGTTTCATTAAACTCGAAAGTGCTTCCACCCACAATATTTAAACTTCCTGCTGATTGATTAAAGAAATTTCCACTTTCGAGATATACATAACCACCATTGCTTGAATTAATAATACCTAGGTTGTTAATTATTACGGACGAGGAACCATTATATTGATAAACGTCCATGCTATTTTTAAAATTAATTACCCCTGTATTGTGAATAGCATTATTAAGTTCACGTCCATACAAAGAAAAATAATCGTTAAAATTTATGATGCCGTTATTATAAATAGTAAATCCGCTGCGAACTGTTTTATCATCCGAACCATTTACCTCAAAAGTTCCTCCTGCTAATACCGAAAGACTTCCAGGCCCCCTTAGCGTATTATTATCTATCCAATGCGCTACACCGCCATTCTCAACTGATATCTGTCCATTTACAGTAAGGTCAGATTCTAATATGTTTAATACTCCAAAACACTGAATATCGCTGCCGGGTCCATCATTAATTGGAAAGAATGTGTACTCGATATTCAGATTTCCTCCCGCTTCAATTACCACCTCATCGAGCGTGGGACTAATCTCCACCGTCACTGTAGTTCCACTGCTAATCGTGATAGTGCTATCATTGAAATCAGGATCGTTGGCAGCAGGCACCCAGCCACAACCATCGTTCATTTCCCAGATAGCTGAATTTTCCCACCAGCCACTGGCAACGGTGCGGTATATGCGCTTACCAGGAACTGCCGGGTCAGCATCATTACAATCTGAATTGTCTAAAACATAACCTTCAGGAGGGGAACATACATCTGCAACCTGAATGGTTGATAAAATATTTCCATAACCATCTTCATCCGCATCTGCATAATAGGTGGTGAATGCAACAGGAGTACATGATGTACCTGTCACTACTCCACCCAGTTCAGTCCAGTTTGAAGTCGCACCATTCAAAGTAAAATTCTGAAGTGTACCATCGTTTCCATTTTCGCTTGCATCTGTTACAACTGATTCTTCAGCGTTATCAGAGTTACTAAAGCCCTGGTTGAAGTTATATGCAGCGACTAAACCGACTTGCGCAGAAGTGAATTCACAATTCATACTTGCTGAGATTTCACCCTGACAGAGTGCACGACTCCAAATTCGCACTTCATCTAGTGTGCCGTTTATATACCTACCTATTGCATCACGACCAATTCTTAATTCACCATTATTAACACCGCCAAAGGCGATATTACCCGATCCGGCATTTACCCCATTTACATAAAAAGTTACGGTTGTGCCGTCTAACACCCATGCAAGATGGTACCAATTACCAGGGGTTAGCGATAAGCTGCCTTCAACAGCAGTTGTGCCATTCCAAAAACCAAGCACAGAATTGCCGTTATTAATAAAGCAACGGTAATTGGCAGCATCGCCAACTTCAGTTTTATCAATTATAGCCTGGTCATCGCCAGCTACCTGATTAAAATAAAACCATGTTTCAAATGTAGCAGCCGATGTTATATCAAGCGTATTGTTATTATCAGGAACAGAAACATAATCATTCGTTCCGTCAAAGTTCAATGCAGAAGCAGCGTTGGCAGGTGTATGATAAGGGCCGGTAACTGAATTGCAACCGTCTATTGTAGAAGGATCATTATCATCTACGTTAATAGGAGTATGATATACACCGCTCAAAGAGTTACAACCGTCTGTCGTGCAAACGTTGCCATCGTCAGTTGCAACCAGTGTATGCGTAGGGCCGTTAACCGGATCACATCCATCTGTTGTACATGCGTTACCGTCATCCTGCGGGGCAAAGACAATCA
>JAYVTC010000077.1:0-7440 GCA_043774745.1 Cyclobacteriaceae bacterium
CTACTTTTGTGCCACTAAATCGCGGGGTGGAGCAGTTGGTAGCTCGTTGGGCTCATAACCCAAAGGTCACAGGTTCGAGTCCTGTCCCCGCTACAAAAAAAGCGACCAAAATCGGTCGCTTTTTCTTTTTTTATCTAGGGTGTATCTAAGCTCCACTAATGAAAAGCACAAGTTGTCTGGTTTTGACTACATGAAGCCAATGCCTGCCAACGCCTGTTGCCCTTTTTGTGTGAAATCGCTCGCTTTACCAGTATAATTTTCGTATCGAAAAAATAAGTATATAAAATTTCTGCGTTTGCTTTCTCGGAAAAGCCACCGGCCTTCCAGCATTGTAAAATTCCCTTTGTTACTGTTGACGACTGCTTTACCAAATCCGACTGAACCCATCAAAGGCCCAACGCGAACGGACGGAATGATGGCTGGTCCTAATCCTAGAGTGAACGAATCTGTATCCAAGAAAATATCCCCGGCTCCAAGCATATAGTTTACACCTACTTCAAAATCATCATTGAATGCATAAGCGGCTTTGATACCCAATTGAACATTGAGCGAAACCATAAATGGGTCGCTGGTCGTTGGACTAGTCGGAGTACCAGTAGGTTTTTTTGCACCCCCCAAATTAAACCCTGCCCCAATATGATCACCAATCATAAACTTGCTTTCTTTAAAAAAAAGTGAACCCAGTAAAGAGAATCCCACGCGGCCATCAAGCCCTAGCCCCGACAAGTTATCTGTGCTGTTCTTTTCATAGTGAGTGTAATGCAATGAAACCTGAATATCACTTAAGTACCCCAATTTTGCCTGACCTAACACTTGCAGGCTTGTAACAAATAGAATAATGACTGTAAGAAAGAAATTTCTTGCTCGTTGCAAGCTTAATTTTTTATCAATGGACAGTATTTTCAAATTTTTCATGGAGGTTGTTTTTGTATCAAAAGTGACTGAAGAGTGATATGCTTTTCAATGATGCAAATGCGCCATTTCTCAAAGCATATTGCCTGTGCGGATGGCTTTCATCAACCTAATAAATGAAATGGAATTACTAACCGGCTGCTAAATCCAGGCGTTCGGGTTGAGATGAGGTGGAATCCCTCTTTGGCTGCTTCCTTCTTATAAACTAAGGGTTGAACTATTTAATTAAGCTGCCAACTGCTATTTTAGATTCTGATGTACCAATACCTGATCCTTGCAAGCTTTGCGCTGTTTACCCAACCACTCCTTGCACAGGAAATGCTGAAGGTAAAACACTATGGAGTTGATCAGGGTCTTCCCCAAAGCACCGTGTGGGATATTCATCAGGATAATTATGGTTTTTTATGGGTAAGTACTGCGGATGGACTATGTCGTTTTGATGGATACAAGTTTAACACGTATCGAAATAATCCGGATGATTCCACCTCCATTGGTGGAAATACCACACACTTACTCATTATGGATTCTCAAGGTGACTTGTGGCTGACACACGATCAGGGACTTGACAAATACAGTTCAGATAAAGGAGATTTTTATCGCCTATTCCGATATAAAGACTTAAGAAGCAGTGTCTTCAACAAAACTATTGGTGAGGACAGCGCTGGATTCATTTGGGTGTGGATCGGTGGTGAAGGGCTTATGAAGTTCGACAAGCGAACAAACAAACAGGTGGAAAAATTTTCGGCAGAAGGAGAGCAGATCTGGAGGAATAATCAATATTCAAGAGATGCTTTGCTGGATAGCAAGGGACAGATTTGGATCACCCAAAGAAGTACTTCCCTGATTTCGTTTAACATCAAAAAAAATAAATTCAAGTTTATTGAGACTGGTTTGGAGCTAAGTACTCTTTGCCAGGCAAGTGATTCCATTTTACTTATTGGAACACCAAAAGGACTGCTTCGTTATAATACGTTTACAGACGCTTTCGAAAAAATCTATTTTCATCAACCGCAGCAGCAGCATTCCATAAACTATCAAACTACCAAAATCCTTCGTGTAGACTCAGACGAGTTTTGGGTAGGAACCCACAAAGGCATTTTTGTTTACCATGATAGGGTACGAAATTTTGCCCAACATTATACATCTTGTTCCGGAGGCAAAGACAACTTTCTGTTTGTGCAAACCATGTTTATGGACAAGTCCCATAATATCTGGATTGGCACCAACGGTGATGGATTAAAAAAGTATTCCCCAAAAGCAGCGCCCTGGAAACATTATTGGTCAGCAAGTGACCGAGGCGACATCGTAAAATCAATTTATGCCGATGGTGAGGACCGTGTTCTGGTTGGATATTTTGATAACGGCCTGGATGTCTTCAGTAAGTCAAAAGGGTTCGTCAGAAAAATAAGAAAGGCTGAGGCTCCTTTATTTTTACCCAATGATATGGTTTACGCTATGGCCGGAATCAATAAATCAAAGGTGTTGATAAGTTTTTCTGGTGCCCGTTCGGCATTTGGAATTTTTGACTACGACAATCGAACATTTCAAGATATTTCGTCAGCAATATTGAAACAAACCAACCTGGAAGAATTGCATGGTAATGATTTCCCCGCGATCATTCAGGTAGATAAGGAAACCCTCATTTTTGATTGTAAAGATGCTTTGATTCAAGGTCGCTTTGTCAATAATAAGGATCCTGAATTCATTTTGCTTAAGCAATTTGAAAATGAAGTGATTAACAGCATTTATAAAGACTCTGATAATAATATCTGGGTTGGAACTTTAAACGGATATTATAAAAGGAAAAGCGGAAGCAAAGAATGGCTAAAAGGAAATCAGGAACTCGCCAAACAAATAAAAAGCATCTGTGAAGATGTTGAAGGAAAAATCTGGATGGGTACAACCAGCGGCTTATATATCTTAAATCAGGAAGGTATTATCGAAAAAATCTTAAGAACGGGGAATCCACTAGTGAACGAATTTATCTATGGAATACTTTGCGATAATAATGGAGACATGTGGTTCAGTCATAATAAGGGACTAACCCGGTATGATCATGAAAAGAGAACATTCAGACATTTTTCTGTTGATGATGGACTTCAAAGCAATGAATTCAATACAGGTGCCTACTTCAAGAGTTCGGCTGGTGAACTTTTTTTTGGTGGCTTAAATGGAGTCAATTCTTTTTTTCCGGATCAAATCAAAGAAAACCCTAATGTTTCAACAGTTCAATTCACTCAGATTGATGTAAATGATAAACCATTCAAGTCAAGCAAAGTAAATTGGGCACAAAAGGAATTGATTCTGGATTATACTGATAATACACTGGCACTGGAATTTGCAGGCCTTGAGTTTACCGAACCCATAAAAAATCAGTACGCCTGGCGAATGTCAGGTATTGATAAAGATTGGGTTTTCTCAGGCAATAAAAGGTTTACACGCTATGCCAACATTCCCCCAGGAAAATATCAATTCGAAGTTAAAGCCAGCAACAACGATGGCATATGGAATGAAATACCAGCTACCTTACACATCAACATCATACCTCCCTTTTGGCAAACCTGGTGGTTCAGAATATTGGAATTGCTTTTGGGTGTTGCTGTGGTCTCTTTAACAGCCTATTTAATTTCACGGCAACGTTATAAAAGAAAACTCATGGCCATGGAGATACAACAAAAAATCCAACGCGATCGCGAACGGATTTCGCGCGAGCTACACGATAATATAGGGGCGCAGCTGAGTCTTATCTCCTCCGACTTAGATTGGATAACCGGCCCTGACTCAACATTAACTGAACATGAAAGAAAAAAACGTTTCGGCAACATTACTCAACTCTCTAAAGAT
Source organism: Cyclobacteriaceae bacterium (assembly GCA_043774745.1). GTDB lineage: Bacteria > Bacteroidota > Bacteroidia > Cytophagales > Cyclobacteriaceae > ELB16-189. The sequence goes on from JAYVTC010000077.1 coordinate 3,757, forward strand.
GTAACACGCGACTTGCGCGAAACCATATGGGCACTGAATAAAGAAGAAATTTCCTTCTCTGACCTTACCGACAAACTCAAACTAATTGCCCAAAAATTAATGAGTGTGCATCCAAAGGTCATTTTGAATTTTAATAGTAAAGGAATAGAACCCAGGATATTAGCACCTGAGGAGGCTCTGAATCTATTACGCATATGCCAGGAGGCGATACATAATTCCATTAAACACTCTGGGATGAATACGTTAGAAATCAGTTGGCAATGCTATAAAGAATATTTTGAAATTGTGGTGCAAGATGACGGGCAGGGATTCATCCATAAGGTTAATAACCAAGGCCACTACGGATTAGAGAATATGCGAAAACGTGCAGAAGAGATTGGTGCCTCGTTAAAAATAATCAGCTCCAAACATACTGGCACAGCGGTGATTCTTTCAAAATAGTGCAAATGCAGCATTTTTTGTTGATGTCGTAGCCTTCAAATTTACACCATGCCTATTACTATTGCCATTGTTGATGACAAACGCCAAAGCAGGATTTTATTGTCCGAAAAACTTTCGCATTCGGGCGATGTAAAAGTCTTGTTCACAGCAGAAAACGGGGAGGACTTTCTCTACCAGATGAAGCAAGCAACACAACATCCTGAAGTGGTGTTAATGGATATCGAAATGCCAACCCTGAACGGCATTGAAACGGTTGCCATTAGCTCCTCAATCTATCCTCAAAGCAAATTTTTGATGCTCACTGTTTTTGATGATGAGGAAAAGATTTTCGAATCCATAAAAGCGGGGGCAAGCGGATACTTACTCAAAGATGAAAAGCCCGAAACCATTATCACTAGCCTACGCGAGATTTTGGAAGAAGGCGGTGCGCCAATGTCGCCCAGTATTGCACGTAAAACATTGACTCTTTTATCACGCTCTGAATTGCCCAATGAAAAAAATGAAAAGGTGCATAGAGAGCTTACTGAACGAGAAATGGAAATATTAAAACTTTTGGTTGATGGTTTCGAATACCGAAGCATAGCCGAAAGACTTTTTATCGCTCCAAACACGGTGCGCAGGCACATCGGCAACATCTATGAAAAGCTTCACATCAATTCAAAAGCGCAAGCTATTCGACTTGCCGTGAAGAGGAGGTGGGTTTGAGGGCAAAGTTTGTTAATCAAAGCCAATCTCAAAGACTGATTTAGCAACGGTGTACCTCTGTCTGAAACTGAAAAACTAATGACTCTATTTGTTCAGGAACTGCAAGTGCCTCATCCTTTTTTCCCTGCGGAACATTGGCGTCAAACAGTACTTAAATACAAGAACGATGGGAAGAAGGATGCAATCAACTGGTCGACATTTCAAAATTTTGGTGTGCCTTATCGGTTGCTAGGACCGGCACACCTTCTGCCAACGCAAAATTGAAAGATTGATTAACGATCAGGAAGACATAACTTTGAGTCTTTATCATCAAACCATTAGCGTGGCAATACACAAATCCGGTTTTGTAAGTATCGTAGGCAAGCCCAACGTGGGCAAGAGCAGTCTGATCAATAAGCTGGTGGGCGAAAATCTTTCCATCATCACCGCCAAGGCGCAAACTACGCGTCATCGCATCATGGGTATTTTGAATGGTGAAGATTTTCAGATCGTCTATTCTGATACTCCCGGCATCCTCGAACCAAAGTATGAATTGCAGCAAGCCATGATGGGCTATGTAAAAGTGTCGCTGGAAGATGCTGATCTTATTTTGCTGATCGTTGAACTCGGGGAAAAATATGACGATCAGCTTTTCGAAATTTTCAAAACGGTGCAAACTCCAATCCTGCTGGTGATTAATAAAATTGATCTCGCCAAAGGATCACAGGTGAACGACAAAATTGATTACTGGAAAACACTGATCAATGCCAAAGAAATTATTCCTGTTTCTGCCAAAGACGGAACCAACCTGGATCAGCTGTTTTCTTCCATTAAAAACTATTTACCTGAGCATCCTGGCTATTACCCAAAAGATAATTTCACCGACCGAAGCGAGCGCTTCTTCGCATCTGAAATCATCCGTGAAAAAATCTTTTTGAATTACGAGCAGGAGATACCATACAGTTCGGAAGTAGGCATAGAAACCTTCAAAGAAGAGGAAGCCATCATTCGCATACGCGCCACGATTTACGTAGAGCGCGATTCGCAGAAAGGAATCCTCATCGGCAAAGGTGGAAGTTCACTTAAGAAGGTAGGAACGGAAGCCCGCGTTGATTTGGAAAATTTTTTCGGCAAGAAAGTATTTTTAGAAACCCATGTGAAAGTGGCCGATAACTGGAGAAAGCAAAAGCTGAAACTAAAGCACTTTGGATACACTGACTAATTGAGCCCTAACCGGGGATTGATATCCAATTTTTAAATAGGATTATAATCATCAACTTTGCGTTTTGATTCGGGCCCTAAAGGCCTTTTGGACACTGATTTATAAGTAATGGCGAATATTGTAGCAATTGTGGGGCGACCCAACGTAGGTAAGTCTACGTTTTTCAATAGGATGGTGGAGCAGCGACAGGCAATCATGGACGACATGCCGGGAGTAACACGCGACCGTCATTATGGCTATGCCGAATGGATTGGAAAATACTTTACCGTAATCGACACAGGTGGTTACGTTACCGGATCGGATGACAAGTTCGAATCACAAATCCGCACCCAGGTAGAAATGGCACTTGATGAGTGCTCTGCGGTGATCTTTATGGTGGATTGCAAAGACGGCCTTACAGGCTACGACAAGGAATTTGCTAACATCATTCGCAGATCAAAGAAGCCCGTATTTATTGCTGCCAATAAAGCAGACACGCCCAACAAAGCAGACCAGGCAAATGAATTTTATGAATTAGGGATGGGTGATGTATTTCCTGTATCGGCCGAAAATGGTTCTGGAACAGGAGAATTGCTGGATGAATTAGTCAAAGTATTTCCAACAGAAGGCGTTGAAGATCCGGATTCGGGAATCCCAAAAATTGCTATTGTGGGGAGACCCAACGTAGGAAAATCATCGTTTCTGAACATACTTTTAGGTAAAGAAAGAAGCATTGTAACCGATGAGGCTGGCACCACTCGTGATGCCATTCACTCGCGTTATAAAATGTATGGCAATGATTTCATTTTGATAGACACTGCTGGAATCAGGAAGAAGACCAAAGTAACCGATGATGTTGAATTCTATTCCGTGCTACGCTCACTGCGCGCATTGGAAGAAAGTGATGTGTGTATCGTTATTGTTGATGCAGAAAGAGGCCTTGAATCGCAGGACGTAAACATCATCGGCCTTGCCCAAAAGCAAAGCAAAGGCATCGTGATCATGGTGAATAAGTGGGATTTGATAGAAAAGGACACCAAAACGGCCGATATATTCAAAAAAGATATCTTAGAGAAAATTGCTCCAATCACTTATATACCCGTGATTTTTGCATCGGTGCTGACTAAGCAACGTATTTTTCAAGTGATTGAGAAGGCCGTTGAAGTTTATAATAACAAGACCAAGAGAGTGCCTACTTCTAAGCTGAATGATGCACTGCTACCTGAAATTGTTCACTATCCACCAGCAGCTACTAAGGGCAAACACATTCAAATCAAATACATCACACAAGTGCCGGGCAAGTCGCCAGCCTTTGCCTTCTTTTGCAACCTTCCTCAATATATTCAGGAGAGCTACGT
>JAYVTC010000078.1:0-66615 GCA_043774745.1 Cyclobacteriaceae bacterium
ATTTAATTGCTCAAAAATTGACTCCTCTTTCTTCCTCTATGTGCTTCCATATCAGTTTGTTATTTCCTTAGGTTGACGGCTATGGTGAAGAACACCAACACTGGAGTTTGTGGTCCACCGATTATTCAAAGAACGTTACTTCTCCATTGTCCATGTCGTAATAAGCTCCAACAATTTTTATTTCGCCTGCTTCTTCCATTTCGTTTAGTATAGGGCTATGTCTGCGGATGTTGCCGACTGTTAACTTTACGTTTTCCCGAATCACCAGGTCAAGAAAGTCGGCATCTTTAGATGTCTTCGCTCCTGTATAATGATGGCAGGCTTCTACCGCGGGAGTAATCTTTTTCAATAACCCTGTTAAGTTGCCCAGGCTTACCTGATCAATAGCGCCTTTCACGGCACCACAATATTCGTGACCGATCACGAGCACGACTTTAGCGCCAGCTACTTTGCAACTGAATTCCATAGAACCGAGTATATCTTCATTCACAATGTTGCCGGCAACACGCGCTACAAAGAGATCGCCTATGCCTTTGTCGAAAACGTCTTCCACAGGTACGCGCGAGTCGATACAAGATAGAATGATGGCCTTCGGGAATTGTCCATTTATACCAGCGCGAATTTGTTTGGAATGATCGCGCAACGTAAGGCTACCATTGGCGAATCGTTTATTCCCTTCCTTCAAGCTTCTCAGCACATCATCGGGCGTTAAGCTTTTTTGTTCTTCCGCGGTCAACACGCGCTCAATAAGTGGACTCTGATTGATTTCCATTTGGTTTTTATTTGATGAGCAAAGTAATTAAAAATAAAGCGATCCAAAAGGATGAATGATCATGGAAATATGGTCGAGCCTGGCCCTCGTTGGGTCTCGTTCTTTGTTGTTTGCTTCGTTATTGTTGGTCAGCCAATGTCAATCCACCATCAAGCTTTCTTAAACAATTTCATTTGATTACCTGTTTAAACCGTGCTGCGATGGCAGTCTTGAATTTTGAATGATGGACTCACCATGTTAGCGGAGTATCAGCTAAAAAATTATGAAACAAATTATTGTAGTGGCAGGCGCAACGGGAGATTTAGGTAAACGAATAGTCCATGCATTATTAGATCGTGGCGCAACAGTGAGCGTTATCGTACGCTCCAATAGCTCCGCTGAAAAAATAAGCGAGCTTGAAAAACGTGGTCTGAACGTTTTTAAACTAAACGCCTGGAGTGTGGATGAAATTTCGCAAGCCTGTGAAGGTGCTTCTTGTGTCGTTTCAGCGTTGGCCGGGTTGCGCGAGGTGGTGATCGATGCCCAAAAGGTCTTGTTAGATGCAGCAGTTGAGGCAGGTGTGCCTCGCTTTATTCCATCGGATTATTCATTAGACTTTACACCATTTTCGGATGGCGAAAACCGAAACCTCGATTGGAGAAGAGAGTTTCATCGTTACCTGGATCAATCATCGATATCGGCTACTTCTATTTTTAATGGAGCTTTTGCCGATATGTTAACAGGACAAATGCCACTGGTTATTTTTAAAAAGAAACTCGTTTTGTATTGGGGTAATGCTGATCATAAAATGTGTTTTACTACGAAAGACAACACGGCTGCGTTCACCGCACATGCTGCGCTTGATCCTGTGGCTCCCCGGTATCTGAGAATTGGCGGTGATTTAATCAGTCCCCGGGAAATGAGATTGGTCGTCAATGAGGTAAGTGGAGAAAAATATCGGTTGTTCCGGGCGGGCGGACTCGGCTTGTTAAGTATGCTGATCAATGTGGCCCGCATCATGGCGCCAGGCAAAAAAGAAATTTACCCTGCGTTTCAGGGGATGCAATACATGCGCAATATGATGGACAATCGGGCAGTAATAACTACACTCGATAACGAACGTTATACCATGCATTGGACTACGGCAAAAGATGTGCTCGCTGCACATCTTGGTAAATAAGTAATGCGTGGTTGCGCGTTTGGCCAGGGTGCTACTACTCTTGTTGTTGTTGTTGGTCTACTGCCACCAACTTTTTGCAACTCCCACCGAACTCTTTTTAGGAGACTCCACCAAGAAGTGAGTAATGCCGAAGGACGACAAAAAGTAATGGTTCATCCCTAAAGTGATTTTTGATTTAGTTTAGATCATGCTGCTATCACTGAGAAGCTTTTCAGGTTATAAGGTGCAACTTTTCATAAGTTAACGGCTATAGTGAAGAACACCAACACTGGCGAGGTCTTCTATTTTATGGCAGCGCTTCAAAAACACTTATCGTATCACTCTTTCTTTCGAATCTTTTTCTTCTGTTTTGGAATCTTTCCAATTCTCATATCACCTTTTAAAATGAGGTGGCAGGCTTTGAGTACAAGGTCTTCAAAATCATCTTCATCCACCGGAATGTTTTGCCAGACGGATTCGGCTGAGCCAAGCAAGCGCACGGAGCGCATGCAGGGAAATTCTTTTTTTAAACTGGCATGATGCTCGTGAAGCGCAACCAGCCATACGCCATTGTCGTCCGTAAAATCGTTTCGCTGCCGAAGTATTAACATCAGCTTCTCACCGACATAAATGGCATAACATCCAAACATCGGTTTCACCCGTGGTTGAATACGATCCAATTCTTCGAGTACAAATTCAAATGGGATTTTAGATTTCATGAATGTGAGGTAATGATACTACAAGCAGATCACCTTTTCGGGCAATGTCATTAAGTTAAGAGTGCCGATGGTGATTTTTTACCACTGAGGTCACCGGGAAATGACACACAGAGAGACACGGAGCTTAATCTCTGTGATTTCACTGTGGCTTTTTTCTCCGTGATTTCTCCGTGGTTAATTTTTTGCATTGTATGCCCCTTAACTTAATGACATTGCCCTTCGGGTCAGTAGGGTGAAAATAAAATTGTGCATTTAATTTTTTCTATCTCCTCGCCCTTGTTGGTGCCAACAAGAGGGAGAGAGCTTATTTCAAAGCATCCCACTCTTCTTGCGTTGCCTTCGTCTTCTGGTATTCCATCAGCATCTTCCAGGCACCGTTGCGTTTCACCAGCAGACTTTCGAAATGCACACCACCCTGTGAAAGAACTTTCCCATCTTTATCCACCGAGGTAAAATAAAAAATTCCACTTTCATGGGCTGTGGTGGAGTCACCTACGCGTTGTGTAAACCGGAATTCAACATTGTTCTTACTCTTTCCTGCCTTCGTATCAACAAAGTCCTTCTTCCATAAGGCAAGTTGCACATCAATAGCGGAGGTGTGCTTGTTTGTTCCGGTAGTAAAAACACAAACTGCATCTTGATGATAGGTGGCTTTATAGCCTTCAAAGTCACCCTCCCGAACAGTGCGGGATACTTCTGTCCAGTATTGATTGAGTTCGGCTATCCGGATCGATTCGGCAGTAGCCACAGGTTTATTGGTTTGAGACGTAGCGATGGTTGTTACCAGACACGCAAATAGCACCAGGGAGCTATGCAGGATTCGTTTCATTGTGTTGAAGATTTATATTTCGTTAACAAGTATACTATTAAAAGTTAAGATTCCTTCCCTACAGAGCTTCGCCCTCGTTGGTGTTCCTCTCTCATGCTGATGTTCTTCACCAATAAATCAGATCACCCAAAAATCTAATCGTTCTAACGTCATTTACCTGTCCGCACCAAATCGCGTGAAGCTCAATCTCATCTTTTCTATACCGAGTTTTATTTCCATAGTCGTCAATTTTATTGCCGTCAGGTTTTTTTCATTGCCGTTAGTTCTTTCAACCAGACGCTTTGAAAGCGCCAAGCTTGCCTTGGTTATTGTTCAATGCCTGACCAACAATCTTTACTACGGTTAGATCCTTTTGACATGGTCGATGTTATCAACCCACCACTTTTCCCCATGAGGTTTAATTTCAAAACCTTACTTTGAACAAACATTACTTATATTTAAACACCACACCAATTATACCATGAAGCATTACATTCTGGCCGTTAGTTTATTATTCCCGATCTCTGTTGCCAGTGCACAAACCGATTATCATCAGGAGATAAAATTATATGCTACCGAACTGTATCAGTCGTTCAGCAAAACACAGAAGCAAGCTGCGCTGCTTATGTTTAATGACACGTCACGGTTAAAGTGGAACAACCTGCCCGTAGGCATGCGTGCCCGAGCCGGTGTTAGTGTGGGCAACATGACTAATTCACAAAGGCAGTTGGTCCATCGCCTGCTGTCAGCGGCCCTGAGCTCGCAAGGCTACCTGAAGGCTACGGGCATCATGCACCTGGATGAACTGATCAACCGGTTTTACGATAGCATGTATGTGCAGAAGCAATTACCTGAAGCCACCCATAAGTTTCTACAAACCCTGCAGTGGTCGCCCAAAAATTATTACTTCGCATTTTTTGGTTCGCCACTGGAAAGTACCTGGGGTTTTAAACTGGAAGGCCATCACCTGTCCGTCAATTTTTCTTTTCAAGGCGCAAGCATTTCGGTTACTCCGTTTTTTGTGGGTACAGATCCGGCCGAGTTTCTTACTTCAGAATATGCAGGCTGGCGTGTGTTGGGGCAGGAAGAAGACCTGGGGTTGAAGCTAGCGTTATCCTTCACCGAACCGCAGAGAAAGAAAGCGATAGTAAGTCAGGAAGTACCAGGCGATATCATTACGGCTGCTGAGAGCGGCAAACGGTTGGTGTCTCCATGGGGTATTCGCTATACCGATCTCGACAAACAACAGCAACAGCTACTCATGGCGATGGTTCGTGAATTTGTATTCAACCTGGAGTTGGCCAAGGCACAGGCCGAGTATGCGAAGATTGAGAAGGCCGGCTTGGATACTATTTATTTCGGATGGATTGGTGCCAAAGAAGAGAAGGTGCCCCACTATTATATCATCAACGGGCCTACGTTCCTGATCGAGTTTGATAACAATGGCGGCCCCCGGGGAACAGCCAACCACATTCATGCTATCTGGCGCGAGAAGGGCAATGAGTATGGAGAAGATGTTCTTAAAAAACATTACGAGAGTGAAAAGCATTGAAAATAGTTTTTAATCTGGAGATGCTTGTCATTGGTATGATGAAGAGTCGGTAAGTAAATGGTGGAATAAATAGCTGGTTTTGATTTACCATAATGCAACAGTTACCAGACATTAAAAATCAGTTAAGCAGCAAAGAGTTGTTTGATGCCTTTAAAATCCAATTGATAAAAGATTTTGAACAAAGTAATTTTCCGGCTGATTTTGTAGCGGCCCTCGAACCAGATTACAAGAGTATCCATGAAAAAATCTCACTTGAATTACAACGTAACGAAAATAAAGCTGACTTTAATGTCATGAATCTGCTGTATCGGATTGATATCAGTGAAGCTCAATTGAAGAGGTATTTAAATGAAAGTAAAACCGACAATTATTTTAATGTCATTGCCGAATTAATTATTAAACGGGTCTTGCAAAAGGTAGTAATCAAGCGATATTATAAAAACAATGAAAATTCGTAATTCGCTGGTGGAGTATCTTTTAAAAATGAATGTATGAGTGGCATCATAGAACATCCGGTTGCCGGCTATAAGGTTCGCCCCAGGTTTAAATTGGAAACCAACTATTTGGTAGAAGCATTAAAAAAGAATGGTCTGCAACAAGATGATGCTACGTGTATCTGAATTGTTAATCCTGGGTATGTTACCCTGTATATTCCACACAAAGACCAGCACTATTGGTCACCTCAATTAAACCTTACCTTTGAAGAAACAGAAAATGGTTGTGTGCTTCGCGGTTTATATAGTCCCCGCCCAGCGGTATGGACGATGTTTGTATTCTTCTATGCCATTATTGGTCTGGCCGTTTTATTCATTGGTGTACTGGGGCTTTCGTACCTGATGTTGGACAAACCGGCACCCATACTTTGGATGGTGCCCGTTCTAAGTTTGATTTTTCTTAGCTTATACCTGGTGGCACATTTTGGCCAAAAACTCGGAGAAAAGCAAATGATTATTTTACATGACTTTACGGTGCAATGCACTGAGCTTGTGATTTGAGTTGCCTGCGCACTTCACATCTTCACCAAATTCAATTTTGAATTGGGGCAGTCCATTTTAAAAACACCTCATCCCTTTCGCGCCAGAACATGTACACCTTTTATTCAATCATAGCGTGGCGCGAGCTCTATACATATTAATATTAATACTCCGGATTGCATCCGGGGCTACCATACCCCTCTGGGGTTGGAATACAATTGTTTAATCACCTTTTCCAAAAGGACTCTCTGCTAAGAATCGAGTTTTCAGTCAATCTCATGCCTGGCCAGCATGAACGTTTCATAGTAAGGTTGCTACGCACATCATTAATCAGAACGGATACCCAATCGCAATATTGATAGCAGGTTTCCAAAAGTTAAAATCGGTTGTCCATCGTTCTCCTGCTGGTAAGTACGGTGTGCGCATGGTATAGGCAAAGTCAAGGCGGGCTACGATAAAATCAAAATCCCATCTAAGGCCCCAGCCGGAACTGACCGCAATCTCATTCACGAACGTGCTGAAACGAAATGTTCCATTGGGTCTTGATGCATCTTCTTTATACAACCAAATATTTCCGGCATCCATAAACAAAGCGCCTTTCAGTTTACCGGACATCGTAAACCGGTATTCGAGGTTTCCTTCCAATCGGATATCACCGGTTAAGTCATTGTATCCTTCCGGAGGAATCTCACTGCCGGGACCTACTGATCGTGCAATAAAAGAGCGAAGACTATTCGTGCCTCCTACATAGAATTGTTTTATGTAAGGAAGTATATCGGAATTGCCCAACGGTATTCCAACTCCCGTGCTAAACCGGGTGACAAGTTTTGATCGATTGAAATTAAAACTATAGCGCAAGTCAATGCGGGTACGCACGTATTGTGAAAATGGAACGCCTAACAGGGTGTATCTTCCCAGCGTGTCCTGGGTTGCATCGGTTGCCGAGTATAAACCCTTCAGAAGATTTCCAGCCATATCAATTCCGCCTTTGAAGAAGAAATTATTGCGACTGCTTGTTGTAGGCTGATACGTAAATTCATATCCGGTACCGACAATAAATTGCTCATTAAAACTTCGCTGCACCCCGGGGTTCTCTTCCAGGTATTCATTGAATTCAGCCGACTTAGAAGACTCAGGAATTTTTGTAAAAATAACTTCAATAGGATTAAAGGAATGACTGAGGCGATCCGTCTTGCTCCAACGATAACCGAAATTGGTAAACAATGAATTCAACCGGTAAAGGTCCAATCGGTTAAAAAGATTGTATCCCGCTGAGATATTTGTTTTGGGTAGACTTTTTTTGCCGGTGTCAAATAAAAATGCAGGATAGAATTTAGGTAGCCGATAGTTTACTTCCAATCCCAGTTCATAAGCAGGATTAACTTTTCCATCTACAATCTGCACCTCGTATCTGCCTCTCAGATTTATTTTCAACATCTCCGAACCCTTATTTCGATTTCGATCGGTGTAACTGAATATCATTCCGGGACCAAAGTAGTTGGTGGATCTGGCTATGGCATTAAATTCTGCCGAGTAGGCATACCGTTTTCGTTGAGACAAGTACAGGATCACATCCAGAGAATCTGTTTTTTCATGCGGTGAAAATTTGATGTTCGCGTTTCTGATGATGGGGAGTTCATTCATATAGCGAATGGTATGCATATAATTTGAACTGGCATAAAGTTCACCCGGCTTCAGAAAGATTCCTTGGTGAAGCGCATCGAAGCGAAGTGCTTTATGTTGCGAGATCAGATAATAATTGCCGAATTGAAGCGTGTCGCTTAGCGTGTTGTCAAGTATATGATCATCATGGATGAAAACCTTTCGAATGGTATAGGGTCTTTTGGATTGAGGTGGAGTTTCTGGTTTTATAGTTACTTCTGCTCTTACCTGGTGATTGCCCGTCACCGAATCTGCTCTTACACTAATAAACTCCGGGTTAAAATAAATGTATCCACTCTCTTTCAGGTTGCGGTCAATTCTGATTCGTTCATTCTTTACCGCATCTAACGTGTAGATATCTCCTGGTGTATAGTACGGCCAGTTCAATCTCATCGGCCCCGGACTTCCAGCGCTCGCGGGCGCGGTTGCTTACCTTGTTACGATCGCGCCTTATCTCCAGCACCTGCTCATCCAGCTGTGCCATTAGTTGGGGGCGGGTGCGTTCTATGGGTGCCAGTGGTGTTGCCTTTGGTTGTGGGCGTGGGTTGCGCACCACTACGCTTTCTGCTTTGGGCTTTTCTGGTGGCTTCTGGTATTTGCTCGGGTCTATTACACGCATATGCCAAAGCTACTCTTGGCAACTGCAAAGAATTAGGACGGATAAAACGCTTTTTAGCGTGGGCTTACAGAAAAGAAGCCTTCTAGAGTTGTCGTGCATTGTCTATTTAGCCAATGCACCGATTACTTGGTCAGTACCGACCTGCATTGAGTTTACCCCATTTTGGGGGAACTCGATTAAACTAAATAATCGGAATTCCGATTATTTGCCCGGTGTGAGCTTCCACCAAATGGTGTAAGCACCAAAACAAGAAAGGCCCCTTTCGGGGCCCTTCGAGATGAAAGCAAATCAGCTGGCAAATAGAGCCAGCTGCTCTGCTATAAGAAGCTGATCGTTTTCACGCAGCTCTACAGATTGTGATCGACACTGCATTTGTCGGAATAAAATCTTAGATTCACAAACACTAAAAAAAACCATGAAAGGCATACTAATAATATCAGCACTCATTTTATCAATTACATGCAGTGCACAGGAATATCAATGCGAGGTTTCTACTGTTGGAGGAATGACCATAAAAACACCAATGAAGATCATCATATCAGATAGCAGCGTGGTATTTGAAGGCGTTACATTGAAACGTAAGGAATCAGCTTCCAACATCTATTATACTGATGGAGTTGTCACTAGTTCAATATCTATTTTTCCGAATGAAGGAAGAATTAAGGGATTTGCTTATAACTGCCTGGTAACAATAACACAAAATGTTACGGAGCCGCAAAAAGTGCTTACACAATTTTGTTGGAAAAAAAACTAAACATTAGCCTCATTTCTAAGAGTATTAAGGGTCGAAAGACCCTTTTCTGTTTCCTGAAGATTATTAACTACGTGCAAAGTTGTTACTTTCTGATCCATTGCTGACAGAATAACACGGGATAGTTTATCATAGTCGATGGTTGCATTCTGTAATGCAGCATCAACACTGTTGCCTGCAATAGCTGGCCTACTGCTATCACTGAAAGGATTTTTAGGGGATACTAAACCACCGCCTTCAAAACCACGCAAGCGTGCATTTTCAAGAACTCCAAGAATGCCACCATAAGCAGGATTTTGCGTAATGTGGGCAGGTATTACATATTCATTTTTATGAACAATACCAGCCGGTTCATCATTTTGGCCATCGCCCGTCCATCCACCTTGTTTAAATGCTAGCACCCTTGCAGTGGCTATCCCAGCCCTGATGATAGATGCAACGTTTGCCCTTAATAAATAAGCGGCACCAGCAACCACCCCGGCAGGAGGTGGAAAAGTAGCTGCATACTGTGCCGCTGCCACAGCATTATAAGCGCGCTCTTTAAATAAGGCAATACCAATATCAGCAATAGTAGCGCTCGAAACCACTGATGCAGACATTACCCCTATGGCGGGAGAGATAAAAACCATTGCCGACATGCGCATAAGCGGTGTGAAGTTTACCACGCCTTTTTTCAATAACGATTCAGGTTGGTAACTGCTTATCTTTTGGGTGAGATCATTGGTAGGTTTCGGAAACACAATCGACTCAAACCGATGGGGTACACGAAGTGTGATTGTGTAGGTATATTTTGCTTTGCGTTGACCCACGCGAACGGTATCAAAGGCTACGGTATTCTGAAAATAGCCATGATGGAATATTCTGTTCTGAATAGCAGCAGCAACCTGTGTTGGATTGGTTTGAGAAATCAGTACGGGGTCTGTAATCTTTTTTTTCCAGAACTTTTTCTTTTTCGCCTTATCGGATAGCATGTTATTGCGCGCCAGGGCCGGCCTCATCCACAAAAACGTAGTATTAGGATCGGGTTTCAGCACACCTTTTATTATCGGAGTTAACTTTTTATTCTGATCATCCTTTGCAGTAAATTTTATCTCGTGTCCGATATAGAGAGAATCATCAGACGAAATATTTTTCAACCCTGTGCAGCCTGCCAAGGCCAGCACAAAAATTAAAAACAGTTTATCGGTGATGGATCGGATCATTTATTGTTCTTCTTTTCTTTACTCGCAAATTCTCTGATGAAGATTAGGGATATACCCGTGTTTCTTATTTCCTGGTAGATGATATCATACGTTTCATTATTAAATAATTTCAGCTGCTTATTTCCGTTGCCGGTAAGGTCATAGACGATGGCGATATCACCCCGGTAATTTTTTGTTCCTGTGTTGGCCCCGGACTGGTCCTGGTTGATGTCAAAGTCACCACCAATTTCAAACGACAACCGATCATTTAAAATACTTTTCGTTACGCGGAAATCCATAGCCGTTTGGGTTTTACCACCGGGTGCGGAGTAATCGCTGTACGATTGTATGCCAACATCAATGTTAACACCTTTTACGTATTGACTCGCAAATCGATTAAGCTGACTGGCCAGCAAACTATTGACACTGTTGGCCAGCGCAGTCGTTGCAATAACATTTGAATTGACGTCCGCGCTGGATTCAGGCAAGAATCCGCCAAGCACCAAAAGCCCGAAAACTTGTTTATTCAATTCGGATGCATACTCTGGTTGTTGCAGTCGGTCCAGTTTATTGGCTAATACCGGGTAGCTCACTTTTTCAGCTTGCGGAAGATCTAAGGAAAAAGAGATGATGGGTTTTTCAATCGTGCCCAGGATGTTGATGCCTACTTCATAATCCAGTGATCGTTTGTAAATCGACTTTTCATTTTCACCAATTTCATGACCAATCAATCCGAGAGAATTGGATTCAACGATATGCGAGGCTTTGATATTCAGGTCTCCGTTTTCCGGACTTCCGTGCCAGTTAACAGAAGAACCCTGAACCAGCTTAAAGTTTTTCTTAACTAAATCATAAAAGGACAACCGATATACTCCTTTCTTGATTGTATAATCTCCGGTGAGATGTAGATTTCCCATGCGATCATAACCCAGTTCCAGATTGGCTCCTCCTGAAGCCTCAATATAATCGTCTGACTGCTCGTCAATCATGAGGCGGAGCACAGCATTATCCTCAATGGTAATAGTTGAATTCATATTGAGGTCCGGCAGACGGGCTATTAATGAATCATAAAAATTAGTGGTGGGCTCAAGAGCAGCAGAATCCATTAAAAGTGCCGGATCAATGAAGTCAATGATTCCTTCCGCGTTCAATAATTCAATATCACTCTTAGAATTTACGAACATAAGATCAGTAGCATCCTTGATGGTAAGTTTGGCTTCCACGTTGGTATCCTTCGCATTCCCTTTTAATTTGATATCACTATCCATCACGAGCAAACCTCTTAACGTACCACTGGTAGAATCAGGATTGTTGATCAGGGTATATTGATCGCTGTTGATTTGTAAGTCGTACTCCAATGATTCATAATCCTTCGATGTTAAATTCCCACTGATGGTGAGTGGATGATGCTCTTTATCATAGAGTGTAAAATGGTCAAATAACAAGGATGAATTATCCAGCGTAATACGATCATCCGGAACGTTAAAGGTTAACTTCGGATTGACGGTTGTTAATCCGACATCCAGAAAACGGACCTCTCCTTTAATGGCCGGTTTTTGTATTGGCCCGCTGATCGCTGCTTCTCCTTTGATGGCCCCCTTCATTTCTTCAATGAATTCAGAAACTATAAAATCAAACAGCTCCAGGTTATTTACATCCAGTAACAAGTCGGCATCAACCTCTTTGCTGGAGGAAAAATATTGCCCCTTCAGATCAATCTTGTTGGAGGTGTTGGTAAGCAGGAAATCAAAAGGCACGTGGTTGCCATCACTTACGGCTGTGGCAGCAATGGTTAGAGGACTGGATTGATACAGGATAAGACTATCAATACCTGCGTTGAGATTAATTTGATGATTGCGTGAGTAGGAAATATTTCCTGTGAGATGTCCCTTATTAATGATCGTGGTATCGGGCGAAAGCAGAAAGTTCAGGGGCGTGAGATCGACATGCCTGAGTGAAACATCGAAATAGTTCAGATCACCATCGAGATTAATTTGCATGCTATCGCGGGTAATCTGGAAATGATTAAAGACCAGGTTGTTGTTTTTTACATAGACAGGATTTTTGGGATCAATAACATAATCATGATCGAATGCCTGGAGTTTATCAGGATAAACAAATACACCGCTATCGGAGGGCACGATACGGACACCTAGACCAAGAAGAGTAGTGGAATCATTGGACAAAATAAGATTGGATTTCGCAGTATCTCCTTTAGCGGCCACATCAAAATCAAGGTTGCCCAGCCGGATCTTATCATAGCGTAAATTCTTCACCTTCATGTTCACACTGATGCTATCACCAATTGCCTTAAGATCAGTGTTCATAGTATCCAGCGAAACTCCATAGCCTTTAAATTTTCCGGTTGTGGCATGCAGCACGGAGGTTTGTTTTTGTTCATCGAATTCTCCCGTTACATGTAGCGAGGAGAATTTATCGACATCGATACCGAATAGTTTTATGAAGTTGGCATTTTCCAGATCCATGTTAAAACTGGCGGCTCGCGCTGCTGTAGTCTTACTGGTATGATCACGATGGTTTACTATATTTCCTGACCAGTTCTCGATATCTTCGGAGACCTCCCGGATATCAAAGTTTGACACCAGGTTCATTTTCGCATATTCCGTAGTATAAGTAAAGTCGCTCTTTGCCGGGGAAATCATGGCATGGAAGTCCATGGTATCCAAAGAATATTCCATGGATTGCCTGTGAAATAACATACGCTTACCGGTTACATAACCTTCCAGGGAAGATGTATCAATGGTGAGTATCGATTTTGTGTCGCCTGAAATAAACAAAGTGCTATCCTTATGCAACAGACGTCCGAGTCTAAAACTATCTAATTGAATAACGTTTGTGAACATCAACGGTCCCCCGAATGAAATCTCAGAACTGATTTCAGAGCGATAGTTTGGATCTCCTATGGAAACAGCCACCGATGCACTGTCTTTTCTTACCTTGGTTTGAAAGGCGATGTGGTGTATGGGTTGATTTAACATTTCGATGTCGTTGATCAATCCATTGATTTTAATATTCTGATCAGCACCAATAATTCCTTTTGCATCTACGGTCAGATTCATTGGCCCTAGCCATGAAAGATTCATCCATTGTCCAAGATCGACTTTTTTACCACTTAGGTTTATATCAAGATCAACGTTGTTCGCTTGGCGGATTAGCATACCTAATGCTTCTACATCGCCCCACTTCGTAAATACTTTTCCGTCTGCGGATATTCTTTTTAGATTTCCTGAACTCTTCAGTTGAAGTGCTATGCTGGGCGGTATATTAATGTTTCGAAGGAATGGTTTTAATATTCTGGTGAAATCTGAACCGAGCGATGCATGCACTACCAGATTTTGCCAGGATATTTTTTTCAAATCCCATGCCTCATTCACCTTCCCCTCAGCATGAAGTTGACTATTTCCTATTTTCAGGTTCAACGTTTTTATTTTTCCCTTACCCAAAGCGTAGTTCGCATCTACTGATAACTCCGAAGATCCATATCGACCGAATTGATTCATTATGGAGTCACTGAAAAAGTAGGCGAAGTCTTTAGGATTAATTCGAGATTGTATATCGATTTCTATCTGGTCATGTTCAGCATCTTTCACAGACTTCCAATCATATGGAACCATGAGATCGGCTTTAAGTTCATTGAAGCCGGAAGCAAGATGAAATCCTGAAAGAAACACATGATGACTATTCATTTGGATATCGGTCTTTGCATGGTCTAATATAAATCCCGGAGTTTGAACTGAGAGCGATCGCAGCCCGGCAGCCAGTGTATCGTTGCGGATTAAAATATCGGACAAACTGATTTGTATATTCTTCAACGCGATGTGAGATGGATCAAATTTTGGAGTATTCGTTACCTGGCCTTTATGGAAAGAAAAATCATCATCATTCAACTTAAGATCACCAATTTCAAAAATGATACCGGTGCCAAAATCCGGACTGAGAAGTTTATTGATTGTTGAGGTAACGGCAGTGTCGTAGGTATCCGGATGCGGGGTGGATAACATATCGACAACCGTGCGTTGAAGAATAATCTGATCAGCCTTGATCCTGGTTGGCTCCGTGGAAAATTCACCGCCCTTACAGGTAATATTTCCCATGTTGACCGCAATGGAAATTCCACTGATCGTGGAGGTAAACTCAAATACAATATCTTCCAGCACGACCCTTTTGAACTGAAGACTTATTGCCTTTGATTCTGTAGGCGGCCCCTTTTTTGTCGACTTGAATGCATCAATGATGTATTGAATGTTCAATCCGTCTTCTCCTTGACTCAGTTTACCATTCGCTCCCGAAATGCGCACCTCATCAAAAATGAGATCCCCGGTCACCAGCTCATAAATATTAGATGTGACTTCGATTTTACGGGCTGTAAAAATCTTATTATTGGCAGGATCCCATACCGCTAACTCTTCGATGGCCACATCTCCCAGTAAGGAAAACTTAATTCTTTGTATTTCTGCCCTCGCCTCAATTTTTGAAGACAAGTAGTTTGATAATTTATGGGTGATCTGTTTCTGTACAGGTGGAAGATGGATGAGTACCAATACAGTGAGGAGTAGTAAAAGCAAGCCCAGTATTCCTTTGCCCAGGAATTTGGTAATTCGTAAAAATATTTTCACGGCTTGCATGTTATCACATTTTGTTCCTTTGGTCTGCTATGTCATTCTAAAATTAAACAGGCCGGTATTCTTGCTTTTTAGTTAGTGATCAAGGTTAAAAATACAACTGGGAAAGTATCTTAAAAAATGACTTCACACACACAATGGCGTCACCTTTTCCCATTTATCGGCAGCTTCTCCTTTTTAGTTCGTGTTTTATTTGTCTGCTTGGTGGTTTGATTCTTTCACAATTTAAAAAAAGCGCTCGCATTTTAGTTTCAGAATTTCAGTTCACCAGTTTGCAGTGGTCACCATGTAACAAGTTAGACTATCCAATAGAAATGGATGGGGAATATGAAAGGATGACTACTGTTTTTCAGAGATATTAAGATGATTATGCCGATGAATCAACGACTGCAGAGAGAAACACAACTTGTCTGGATTTACTTTTAATCTCATCCATTTTCGATCATGAAGTGATGATTAGTTATTGATCTTTCACCGCTCACACATAGCCACGTCTTTATTTGAATGGGCGTGAAATAAAAAAGGCTGACATTACTGTCAACCTTTTCTTATGAACAGCGTGTTCATTACTTCTTTTTCTTAGCAGCTTTCTTAGTTGCCTTCTTAGCTACTTTCTTGGTTGCTTTTTTAGCTACCTTCTTCGCTGCTTTTTTTGCTTTTTTTGCCATAGCAATTTTTGTTTAGTGTAAATGAATTGTAAAAACTTATGTAAAGAAAGAATTATAAATCAATAAAAACAAGTATATCACTGATTTACTTCAATGATCATGTGATTGAAGTAACACGTATCAAATCAGTAGTATGATAAAATTGATTTTGATATTCATAGTTATGAATGAGTGATGTCGTTGTAGTTCATTGCACACAGTGGTTATCAATCTAATTTATCCTGGAGATCAAAATGAGATTCGAAGTCCATTCATGATTTGATAGAAGGCAGGATTGATGGGAATCACCGGATGGGCATCATAAAAGTATGTGAAGCGATTAATCCAGATCATGCGTTTATTTATTTTGAAATTAAGGGAAGCCTCAATGGCATATCGATTTCTGGTAATATCATCTTGCGAATCATATCCAACTTGATACAAGCTCCACAGATTTAGATTGACGTGTTGAGATAAGGTGAATTCGATTCCGATATAGTTGGAGAGTTTAGGCATCTCTTTGTAGAAGTCACTCGTGGGATCATTTTCTACCTCGCGCCATTTTTCAATTTCATACATCAAGCCTGATCCAAGATGAATATCAACTCCTTCTTTATCAATGGCGGTGAAACGGATTCCGCCACCCGCCAATGTTCGTAATCTCATTCTTCGCACTTCATCATATTGTAGTTGAGCATAAGTTTCGTATGATAATTTGTGTTGTCGCCTGAAGTTGATTCTGAAATGAGTATAGCCGGTACTGAACGGTGTCGCATTGGTTGACGACTGATATTCTATTGAATTAATAAGGATGTAAGCATGACGTTTTGAAACAAACAAAATATCGGCTTTGCTGCTGAGCCGCGTGTAAACTAATTTTTCATCTGGTGAAACGCTCCGGTTATCCAGTGAGAAGTTGGCCTCAGCAAAAAGTGCAAAGTATCCGGCCGAGTCTGATTCAAGATGATTTTTATCTACGCGTAAGATTTGACCTTGCACCGGGTAGTAGCTAAGCAGCAATAGTAATGCGATCCGTGAGTTCATATTCTTTTGGAAATTCAGTTTTTGAATTTTGATGAAATATCGGGTATATGCAAGCTAATCTGGAAACGAATATTTTTTTCGAAGATCTTGTTTGATTACTTTTGTGGTCATTAAGGCCCCGTAGTACAATGGATAGTATTTCAGATTCCGATTCTGAAGATGCAGGTTCGATTCCTGCCGGGGTCACTGAAGGTTCCCTGCCTGCGTGACGCATTCAGACAGGGATTCCTACCAGGACCACTAACTTTTCAAATTTGGTTTGGTTTGTTTATATCCTTCAAAGTGGGATTGATTCAACTTTCTATGTTGGTATATCTCGGAATGTTCAAGAGCGACTCCATGAACACAATGCAGGAAAATCTGAGTATACATCAGGGCATCGCCCCTGGAAGATGATTTACTTAGAAGAGGTTGGGAAATCCGCACAGGCCCGAAAGAGAGAAAAATATTTCAAATCTGCAGTAGGAAAAAAACATCTTCAGAAGTTATTAGCTGAAGGTTCCCTGCCTGCGTGACACAGTCAGGCAGTGATTCCTACGGGAGTCACCAGTAAAAGACAAAGTCATATCACTTGGCTTTGTCTTTTTTATTTAGCGTGCTGCGATCACACAGAAGCAATCTCAATAATCCACTGTAATAGGATATAAAATACTGAAGGGCATAGCAAACAACCCAGGCCTGTATAGAATGTTGCCGTGATGGCTCCATACGGAACAAGTTTTGGATCGGTTGCTGCTAAACCAGCAGCAACACCACTCGTAGTGCCGGCAAGTCCACCGAAAATCATCGCTGCTTTAGGACTATTTAATCCAATCAGTTTGGCGATGGGTGCTGTACCAATGGTAACGAGAATAGATTTTGCAACGCCTGCGGCAATGCTGATGGCAATCACATCAGAACTTGCGCCAACGGCAGCACCCGTTACGGGTCCGACAATGAAGGTGCAAGCGCCTGCACCAATGGTGGCCATACTTTTCGCATCTGTGTAACCCATGAGGGCTGCAAGAACGGCACCGCTAAAAAACGAAAGAGAGAGACCAATCAATAATGAGACAATGCCTGGAACTCCTGATTTCTTGATTTCAGAAAAGCGTGCACCCATGGCGGTAGACACAATCGTAAAATCGCGCAACATCGATCCGCCCAACAAAGCGAAACCAGAAAAGATACTGATATCAGCAATTCCTTTTTTGCCATCGGTAAATGCTCCGCCTATATATGCGAGGATTAAACCAGAAAAAATGGCAATCGCTGCAGTAGGAATTTTTTTATTTGTAAACGTGGTGGAAATCCATGATGAAGCCAACATGATCAGGCCAGTTGTGAGCAGCGCCACAACAAATCCATTTTTTATCAAGAGCTCCTGAAGTGGTTGCATCATAACACTTCACCGGGAGAATGTGTGTCCTTTGTATTGCCTATTCGCATTAACAGTGGAAGCATTAAAATACACAGGGCAACCGGGATAACGCCTGCAAGCAAAGCAACCATCCCTCCTGAGGTAGCAGCTTTCACGTCTTGAATAGAAGACATAGCCACAATCACAGGAATGTATAAGTTGCTCCAGAATAAAATTCCCTTTTCCATTTCAGGTGTAAGCCATTTACGCTGGTGCATCCATTGGTTAACCAGAATGAGAAGTAACATAGCGAAGCCAACGCCACCCACGTTTGAATTAATGTTGAGCCATCGACCCAACAATTCGCCAATGGTCTGACCGACCAGATAACATGCTGCGAGTAAGGCTACACCATAGATCATATCAAAACCATTTCTTTATTTCGTTCTTAGTCACTTTACCCATCGCGTTGCGCGGCAGTTCTTTCACAATAAGAAATTTTCGCGGCACCCGATAGGGAGGTAGTTGTTCTTTCAGCCAGCTGCGCAATTGATCTGTATCGGGTTGATCGACAGATGAAACGATAGCGGCAGCAACGATTTCTCCCCATTCTTCATCGGCAATACCCACAACGGCACAATCTTTTACCTGAGGATGAGTGCGCAGTATTTCTTCAATCTCCAGCGCAGAAATTTTATATCCGCCTGATTTTATAATATCCACCGAGTTGCGGCCCATAATGCGATAGTATCCATGTTCAACAAGGGCGATGTCACCGGTTTTGAACCAGCCATCATCTGTAAATGAATTCGTTGTTGCCTCTGGTTTATTCCAATATTCAAGAAAAACATTTTCTCCTTTCACCTGAATCTCGCCAGGCTCGTCTTGAATTTCTTCATTCACTTCATTTGCCAAGCGTATTGAAACACCGGGCAAAGGCAAACCAACAAATCCTGTTTTGCGATTACCTTTATAGGGATTGCTGATGGCCATACCCAACTCGGTCATTCCATAACGTTCTAATAATGTATGATGACTAATGGCTTTCCATTTTTCCATCACGGTGGCTGGCAATGCGGCAGAGCCACTTACCATTAAACGGAAGGAAGCAAGTGCGCTAGATATTTGTTCTTGTTCCATCATCGGGAGATTTTCCCAATAGGTGATGAGCTTAAAATAAATGGTGGGCACCGCCATGAAAACATTAACACGTTGTTGGAGGAAGATTTCAAAAACTTTCCTGGCATCGAATTCAGGAAGAAACTCACAGGTGGCACCGGTCCACAATGAGCAACTAACCACATTGATGAGGCCATGCACATGATGAAGAGGTAAAACGCATAGCGTATGATCGTTGCTATTCCATTTCCAAGCATGGATCAGCGTGATAATTTGAGATTGAATATTTTGATGTGTAGTGACTACGCCTTTTGGTAAATTGGTCGTTCCGCTGGTATAGAGTATAAGTGCTCTTCTATTCTGTGATATGTCCGGGAGCTGGTGTGGCAAAGACTCTTTGTCAAGAGAACCTAACTTCAATGCGTGCAATGATTTTTCTTGTATGAGTGGCGATAGTATGGATTCAAATTCAGGGGAGAAAACCAAAATAGTACTTTCTGAATCTTCGATGGTATAACGTAACGATGGTAAAGGATGACTGAGGCAAAGGGGCACTGCAATTCCACCCGCTTGCCAAATGCCCCAAAGCGTTGCTACATAATCAAAGCCGGGAGTTACCATAAAGGCAACGCGAGTCTCAGCGAGATCAGTTTTGCTATCCAACAAAACTGTGGACAGTTTTTCTGCGGCATTGACCAATTGACTGTAACGATAGGAAAGATTTCCAGCGAGGATGGCGATGGAATCTTTGTGTTGCTTTGCCTGTCGTATCGGTTCGATCAAAGTACTAAGTGGTTAAATCGAAGTACCAATATAATATAAATACGATGACCATAAATGAAATCAGGTCTTCCGCGGGAACGAAAGACCTGATTGCATATCTCTTCGTAACTTGATCAGCTAGTCATGCAACTCAATATGGGTTCTTCCAATCATGATTCCTCTGCTGATATGCGGATTACCGCTGATGTCAATATCGGGTTCACCAAAGGCATTGATACGCACTTCATCGGTCGCTTTCATACGCAGTCGGCCTTCACCGTATATTCGAGCTGAAGCCGTTGTGCTCTCAAGTCCGCGCGTGTCAATTTTATTTTCACCAAATAAGCGGTAGACCTGGTGAGCGCTCTCACCTGATTTAATTTTAATATTGTTCACCCCATACAAGGATGCTTTGAATTTATGAGCTTTCAATGAGGCCAGATTTACTTCGGCCTCTCCATACACCTTCAACTTAAATTTGTCCGTATCAATTTCGCTGTCGCAAGTCAACGTTTCTGCACCACGCATCTCCAGTTCTTTCAAATGACGAAACGTGACATAGGCGGTGACGGTCACATCGTGATACATACTTTCTCGTGCGTTGTGATTATCCGAAGTACGTTCACGTTTGTCTACAAGGCGAGCCTGATTAAGATAAATTCTAAGTTTGTTTCCAACTACCTCTACATTGATTTTACCCGGTGAAATATTGGTGTAGACAATTCTCACTGATTCTTTGTCTCCCTTTTCCAGAACGAGGCTTATTTTAGGGGAAACAGAAATTTTATCGAAGGAGGGCACTTTTCGGATCACTTCTTCCTGGGCAAGGGCCAAAAAGCCTATCGCCAGCATTACCGTTGTTATGAGCGTCTTTTTCATA
The DNA here is from genome assembly GCA_043774745.1 of Cyclobacteriaceae bacterium. Lineage (GTDB taxonomy): Bacteria > Bacteroidota > Bacteroidia > Cytophagales > Cyclobacteriaceae > ELB16-189. Next base: position 20,611 of record JAYVTC010000078.1, read on the forward strand.
ATTATCTTTCTTTTGTTTAGAGACAACTCACCTTAAATAGTCCCCTATTCCCAAATGGTAAATATTTTCTGCAGGTCAGCCACCGTTAACTTTTGCTATTCGCTCCTCAAGCTCTGGGCTGGATTTACCTCGGTCACTTTTAAAGTTTGCGTCATCACGATAATCAAAGTGAGTACCAATGCAGCCAATCCGGCTGCGGGTATAATCCACCAGGAAATGATTATGCGATAGGCATAACGATCCAAATAATTATTGAGTGCCCACCAGGCTAAGGGAGCGGCTAACACAAAGCCGATCAATACTAATCTGGTAAAATCTTTTGAAAGCATGGCCATGATGCTGAGGGTGCTGGCACCCATTACTTTGCGTATACCAATCTCTTTTGTCCTTTGTTCTGCCGTAAAAGTAGCCAAGCCAAATAATCCAAGGCATGTAATGAAGACTGCAAGGACCGCAAAGATGGAAGCTAAGGTACCGATAAGGTTGATGGAAGAGAATTTCTTGGCAAACTGTGCATCTACGAACTGAAATTCAAAAGGATAGGAGGGATTGAGTTTTTTGAATACACCTTCCATCTTCTTCACCGTTTCATTCATATCCGCAGTCTTTTCCAATCGAATAGTTATCACTTCAGCCCAACTGGGGTCAAGCAAGAAAAATCCAGGCTGCACCTCGCGGAAGGGAGAGGCCATGATCACATCGTCAATGACACCTACAACGGTCCATTGCTTGCTCCAAAGTTCAATCTTCATACCGATCGGGTTTTTAATACCGATGGCGTTTATACCTGCTTTATTAATAAGTATCGCGCTACTGTCGCTTTTAAATTCTTCCGAAAAATCGCGCCCCTCAATCATCTTAATCCCAATTGTTTTTGAGTAGTCGTAGCCGGTAACTACTCTGGAAAAAAGAATTTGCTGGTCATCAGGCTTTCCAGGCCAACCTAACGTATTGTTACCATAAATTTCGGTGATCGGACTGCTCGAGCAGGTAACCGAATGGGCAATGCCAAGTGAAAGTAGCTCTAGTTTAATGGCGTTGAAGTTTTTATTAAGCTCCTCATTGGATATCATGGTGATCATGTTTTCACGATCATACCCGGTTTCACGCGTTTTTACATGCTGAATCTGGAGATAGATAACAACCATCCCCACAATTAAAAAAATGGAAAAAAAGAATTGCAGCGATACTAATATTTTACGTGGCGCTATGGCATTACGGCCTGAATGCAAGTTGCCTTTCAGCACCTTGGCGGGATTGAAAGATGATAAATAGAAAGCAGGATAACTTCCGGCAAGGAAACCAGTGACAGCAATAAATCCCAACGCCAGTAACCAGGTGATCGATGAGGTATAGTCAATGGTCAGATTTTTTTCTACCAATGAGTTATAGAGAGGAAGGGATATTTCTACAAGGACAACCGCCATGAAAAAAGCAATGGCAGAAATCATGATGGACTCACCCAGAAACTGCCCAATCAATTCTCTGCGTCTTGAGCCAATGGATTTACGAATGCCTACTTCGCGCGCTCTTCGTTCACTGCGGGCTGTGGCCAGATTCATAAAATTGATACATGCAATAATGAGAATGAAGAGGGCAATCAGTGAAAAGGACTTCACGTAATCACTCATGCCACCGGTTTGAACTCCGTTTTCAAAGGTGGAGTGTAATCGCCAATCGGTGAGTGGATGAATAAACAAATCAGCTTTAGCATCTTTTGATTTTTCACGGATCACATTTTTGATACTGCCATTTACTTCTTCCATGCTGGCATCCGGCTGCAATTCAACAAAAACCTGGAACGACTGATCATCCCATGCATCATTTTTGTTTTTTGCCCAATCCTGATTAGCATAGATGGCCCATGAGGCAAGAAATTCAAAATCAAATGATGAATTCGATGGAAGATCTTTTAATAAACCCGTTACTTTTAAATCGTATTTGTTTTCTAAGCGCACGGTTTGGTTGATGGGATCTTGATCTCCGAATAAAGATTTTGCCAGAGACTCTGTGATCACAATAGAAGAAGCATCATTCAATGCCGTTGATGCTGATCCTTTAACAAATGGAAACTGAAACATCGTGAGAAACTCGGGGCTGGCAAATTGGCCTGTCTTTGTAATCTTGGTTTCATCCACCGCAAGGAGATGTTTGTATGGCCAATGCGCGAGACACGTATTTTTTATCCGACTGTCATTGGTTTTGAAAAATTCATACGTGGGGAGTGGTACTGCCTGTGACGAACTGATATTATCACTAAACTCATTAAGAACCCATAGCTGCCCCAGGCGATCGGCATTTTTATGAAACCGGTTGTAGGATACTTCATCCCATACCCACAACATGATGAGGATGCTACAGGCAATACCTACGGCTAACCCAGCGATGTTGATGAACGAGTAGACGGAGTTTCGTTGAAGGTTTCGGATTGCGATCTTTAAGTAGTTTCTAAACATGAACAGTGAATTAATTAGTTTGACTTCATAACAGTCTCCTCTATATCTGAAGTATATATACTATTTGATCTACTCACTTCTCAAACTCTGCGAAGGATTGGCTCTGGCGGCACGCAATGCCTGCGTACTTACAATGATCAGCGCCAATAGCAATGCGCTTGCTCCTGCCAGTGGCAATATCCACCACATAATATTTATACGAAACGGATAGCGTTCCAAGAAATTATTTAAAAACCACCAGGCAATTGGTCCTGAAATAAAGAACCCTAAAATCACTAGTCTGGAAAAATCTTTGGAGATCAGCATCACTAAACTTGAAACAGATGCTCCCATTACTTTGCGGATACCTACCTCTTTAGTTCGTTGCTCTGCCGTAAAGGCAGCAAGACCAAAGAGACCAAGACAGGTAATGATAATGGCTAATGAAGCAAAGATAGTAGCGAGCCTGCTGATTAGATTAATCGTTGAAAACTTTTTCTCAAAGTCAGTATCGGCAAAACGAAACTCAAACGGATACGTTGGATTAAGTTTTTTGAATACACCTTCAACAACGTCAATGGATTCGCCCAACTTATCTGTTTTATTTAACCGGATAGTTATGGTACTACTCCAGTCGCGATCAAAAATTAATGTCATGGCCTCCACCGGCTGATAGGGGGAATCCATGACCACGTTAGGCATCACGCCAATGATTTCAAGATCCCGATTGTTATATTTTATTTTTTGTCCGATAGGATTTTTCATGGCCATCAGGTCTACGGCAGCTTGATTTACAATTACTGCCATGGAATCACTCTTGAAATCTCTGGAGAAGTCGCGCCCTTCAAGCATTTTTATGCCCATGGTTTCAGTGTAATCATATTCCGTAGCGATGGTGGCAAAGGAAACACGTTGGTCTGTTGGCATGCCTTCCCACTGCACTTCGTTGTTGGAGAAGATGGAAGTAATAGGGCTGTTGCTTTTACATACGGATTGAACAACACCGGTTCTCACCAGTTCTTCTCGTATTGTCTGGAAGTTGGTTTCTAATTCTCCATTCGTCCAGATTTGCATCAGGTTTTCACGATCATAACCCATGTCGCGATTTTTCACGTGCATGATTTGCTGATAAATCACGATGGTGCCAATGATCAGAAAGATGGAGAAGCCAAATTGAAGGGTCACCAATACTTTGCGTGGTGTAGTGGCACCTTTACCAACATTCACTTTTCCTTTCAGCACTTTTACTGGCTGAAAAGATGAAAGATAAAAAGCAGGATAGCTTCCCGAAAAAATTCCAATAATCAACACCCATCCAATCGCAATGGACCAAAGCCAAGGATTGGAGTAATCAATAGAAATATTTTTGTTCACCATGAGATTGTACGCTGGCATAACTAGCTCGACCAATACAATGGCCAACATGGATGAAATGAAGGTGATCATGATTGATTCACCAAGGAATTGAAATATTAATTCTTTTCTCCTGGATCCAACACTTTTGCGAATGCCTACCTCACGGGCCCTGCTTTCACTTCGTGCAGTAGCCAGGTTCATAAAATTGATGCAGGCAATCACCAAAACGAAGATGGCAATGGCAATGAATAATCGAACGTATTCAATCATACCCCCGGAGTTTATTCCATTTTCAAAATTGGAGTAGAGCCTCCACTTGCTCATGGGATGGAGGAATAATTTAGCGGTGGGCGCTTTCGGATTGTTGTCTTTGATAGTGTTCTGAATGCTGTTGTTTACTTCCGCCTCAGTAGCCTCAGGTTGAAGTTGCACATACATTTGAAAGGAGTTGTTATTCCAGTTATCCTTTGAATAGCGCACCCAGCTTTGGGTAGCTTCATAGTACGCAAAGGGCAGTACGTATTCAAAATTGAAGAAAGACTGTTTAGGAATATCTTTGATCACTCCGGATACTTTCAATTCTTGCCCGTTGTCAACTTTGATCAATTGATTGATGGGATCTTCGTCATCAAAAAAAGCTTTGGCAGTTGATTCGGTAATCACAATCGAAGATGGGTCTGACAACGCGGTGTTTGGATCACCCTTTATCATATCAAAGGTGAACATCTTAAAGAAGTCTTCGCTGGCACTCAATCCAAGTTTATTGAGACGCTTTTCTCCCACCTGAAGCATGTTGCCTTCGCCCCAATTGGTCATTACCACATGCTTGATCTGGCTTGATTTTTCTTTAATCGTTTCCTTCATTGGAAAGGGCATGGAGTTTCCTGTTCCTATGCCCTGCGCCCATTGTTGACTTTGATATAATTTATAGATGGAATTGTAATTGGTATGAAAGCGGTCGTACGAATATTCGTCTGAGACCCACAAGAGAATCAACACCGAACAGGCAATGCCAATAGAGAGCCCGGTGATGTTGATGAATGAGTATACCGAGTTTTTGAGAAGACTGCGAATGGCGATTTTAAAATAATTTCTAAGCATAGATTTATTATTATGAGATAGTCAGGTTATTCATTTCGTAAGGAAGTTACAGGATTGGCGGAGGCCGCTTTAATGGATTCAAAGCTCACGGTGATCAAGGCAATAAGCAAAGCAGCAGATCCTGCATAGATAAAAATCGTAGAGCTAATCGGTATGTGATAGGCAAAACCGGTGAGCCATTTATTCATCATAGCCCAGGCAAGAGGCACTGATATAATCAAAGCAATTAACACTAATCGTACAAACTCTTTTGACATCATGGTAACGATCTGACCCATGCTGGCGCCCATCACTTTTCGCACGCCAATTTCTTTAAATCTTCTTTCGGCCATGTAGGTGGAAAGTCCATAAAGTCCGAGACTACAAATGATCATGGCTATGATGGTGAAAGAGGAAATGATCTGTGATATTTTCTGGTCTTCTCTATATTGTTTTTGAATGGCTTCGTCAAGGAAATAATATTCAAAAGGTGTATCGTTCACGAGTTCTTTCCATGTCTTTTCAAGTAAAGCAGTAGTTTCTTTGAAGTGGGCTGTGCTAATTTTAACAATGAGAAAAGGAAATTGTTGTCTTTCGGCAGACATCTCAAAAATGATTGGTGTGATTTCTTCTTTGAGGGATGTTTGATGGTAATCTTCCATCACACCAATGATTTGAAAAGTATTCTTTTGACCTCGCCAATCAGAATGGATTGACTGACCTACGGCCTCTTCAGGAGAAAAGCCAAGCTTCATTGCTGAAACTCTGTTGACGATGATGTTGTTACTACTTTCTTCCTGTGGGATTTCAGAGAAATCACGACCTGCAAGGAGTCTAATAGCTAATAAATTCATATAGCCTGCGTCCACCCTGTTTCTTCTATGCATGATGGCTTTATCCATATTGCCGCCTTCACTATAGTAATTTCTGTCACTTAGAATACGAGAGCCGGGAATGTATTCTGTTCCGGATGCTTTCTCTATGGAACTATTGTTTTCCAATTGTTTCTTTAATGCTGAATAGTGTTCCTGGGCATTTTTTGTACGAAGAGGTAATACGATTTTTGCTGAAGCATCAAAACCCAGATCTTTCTCTTGCATAAATTTCAATTGTTCGGAAATCACAAGCATGCCACAGACCAATGTAATGGCAATCATAAATTGAAAGACTACAAGACCTTGACGGATCCAACTAGATGAACTACTCATATTGAATGTTCCTTTCAATACTTTAGCGGGCTGAAAGGATGATAGATAAAATGCCGGATAGCTACCCGCTACTAATCCGGTAAGGATGGTAATACCGATCAAAGCAAGAATGATATATTGAATATTACCCCCATCAAATGAAATGGACTTTCCCGTTACTTGGTTAAAAAAAGGAAGACTTAACTGCAGAATGACTATACTCAAAAGAATTGCGATAACAACGATAACCAAAGCCTCACCTAACAGTTGACTTATAATTGAACTGCGGAATGCACCCATCACTTTTCTGATACCAATCTCGGCAGCGCGCCAGGTAGCCTTCGCGGTAGACAAGTTCATGAAATTGATGCAGGCGATCAGGAGAATAAAAAACGCAATGGATGCGATTACATAGATGTATTTAATGCGAGGGGTCCGTCCGAAATCTGATTTCAGATAAATGTCTTTTACCGGCTCAAGGGCCAACGTCTTTTTCATTCCCATGGCCTTCATGGCTTCTGCACCATGTTTATTCAGCACGCCATTCATCTTTTTTTCCACTTCCTTTTTATCATGACCGTTGATCAATCTGAGGTAGGAAGGCATGAAATTTTGTCCTGCCCATTCATTTGCAGCGGCATCGGATCGCACATATTCGGCCCATCCGGAACTCAACATGGAAACAAAAAAATTAGCAGAGATATGACTTTTGGTATTTTCTTTGAAGACACCGGTAATCTTAAAATTTTCTTCAGGGCCTCCCTGGCTGATGATGATGCTTTTATCGAGCGCGGGTTCGTTGCCAAATAATTTATTAGCCAATGCTTCAGAAATTACTACCGTATTTGCATCGGTTAACGCTTTGGAAGGATTTCCTTCTTTAAATTCATAAGTGAGAACATCAAATAATGTGGAGTCGGCAAGTAAGCCATTGGTTTCATAGAATATGTTGTCTCCATATTTAATTAGATTTTGTGATACTCCAGGAGGATTCATGACACGTGTGGCTGCTTCTACTTCACTTAATTCTTCCATCATGGCTAAGGCGATTGGGGGAGAAGTCGTCCCTTGCTTGTCGACACCTCGTTCGGATTCAAATTGAGTAACGATGCGATAGATGTTTTCGAGATTTTTGTGGTGCTTATCGTAACTCCATTCATCTTGGATGTACAGCGTGAGCAGCAGGCAACATGCCACGCCAAGGGCAAGACCAAAGATGTTGATGAAGGAGTAAACTTTGTTTCTTAGCAAATTGCGAAGGGCAATTTTTAGATAATTCTGAAACATGACATATCTATTTGAGATGCCTTATCCCAAATCAGTGCCAACCAATAATCTAGCTTTTTAGTACGGATTCAATGATTTAGTTCTGAGTGCCCGATCATTAATGGACGTATGCGTCCGCTTCCGATCAGTCGCCATGATAGCGCATTTCCTTCTCGCGTTCGCTTTCTTCTTTCTCTCGTTTGATGCGCACCTTGGCGGGAGGCCCCACCATAATCGGAACGCTTTCTACTTCCACGTTGGCTAATTCAAGACCATACATCTCTTCTGTTGACAGGCTGTGTTTCTTGATAAAGCGATAGCCTTGTATGATTAAGTTATCAAAGTTTGAAATCTCACTATCCACCGAGGCCAATGAATGCAGAATGACAAACTTAAAGTCAGACGGCATGCTGTGCTTTTGAAGTGAGTCGTAATGACTGATCAAGTCGATCTCTGCACTCTCTGCCATATCATGCAGGATTTTATTGAGAAGAAGATTAACACGATGGTCTGCCTTAAATCCAAGTTTAATGCGAATAAAGAAGCACTTTCGTGGAATGATGGTATCCACTGAGTACTTAGAAGTATAAGGGCTGTCAACCGTATCGACATGCACGAACCAATAGACATCCGCGCGTTTAGGACGTTTTTTAAAAATCGAGTAAATAATATTTGAGTCGATATAGCGCTTGCTATTGGCAACGGCCATGTACACCAGGTTAGTGGCTTCTTTGGGAACAGACTTATCGGCTTGCAGATCCGTAATGAGTTGCACATAATGCTTTAGATCCACAAATTCTGTATGACGATCGCGCAAGCTGCGTGCATTATAAAGAATAAACATCATCACGAAGAAGAATCCCGCTATGGTGAAAGAAAACCAACCTCCATGACTAAATTTGCTCAGGTTTGAAACCAGAAAAGCACCTTCGATGGTAAAGAAAGTTAAAGCCAGAATACTGGATCGAACTCTTGATTTTTTTGAAGTAGTAAAGTAGTAAACCAGCAATGACGTAGTCATCAGCATATCAAAGGTGATCGCTAAACCATAAGCCGATTGCATGGCATCGGATTCCTGGAAATAAAGGACGACCAAAATACTTCCAAACATGAGCACCCAGTTGATGGCCGGTAAATAGATCTGTCCTTTCATCTGGCTTGGGTAACGCACGCGTGTGCTGGGCCATAATTTTAATTTCATCGCCTCGTTCACCAAAGTGAATGTTCCTGAGATCAATGCCTGGCTGGCAATGATTGTCGCCATGGTGGCGATGACCACTCCAAATATAAGTAACGGCTTGGGTATGATTTCGAAAAAAGGAATCACACCATCAAGCGTAGTTCCCTGATGTTCGATTAACCAGGCTCCCTGCCCAAAGTAACTTAGCAGCAAACAAACTTTTACGAAGCCCCATCCCATACGGATATTCGATTTTCCGCAGTGGCCCAAATCAGAATACAATGCTTCTGCCCCTGTCGTGCAGAGAAAGACGGCACCTAAAATCCAAAAGCCACCTGGATATTCGTATAAGAGGTTAGCGGCATACATGGGGTTAATGGCTTTGAGTATGGAAAGATTTCCAGCGAGATGAACTGCTCCAATTGATCCGATGAACACAAACCAAACGAGCATGACAGGCCCGAATGTTTTTCCTACCACACTACTTCCAAATTGTTGAAAGACAAATAAGGCAAGCAGAATAGCAATGACGATGGATATAATGGTCTGCTGGGTAATATCGGGATTCAATGACCGCATGCCTTCGACCGCAGAGGTAACACTAATGGCCGGTGTGATAAAACCATCGGCAATCAAGGTGCAGCAACCTATAATTGCAGGAAAAATTACCCATCCTGCCTTATATCTTCTCACTAATGCATACAGGGCAAAAATTCCACCTTCACCTTTGTTATCGGCACTTAATGCGAGGTAAACATATTTGATGGTGGTAATGAGTGTAAGCGTCCAGAAAACACAGGATAATCCTCCCAGAATTAAATCTTCTGTGATCGCGTGATGCCCAACAATAAAACGAAGCGTGTATATAGGAGACGTGCCTATGTCTCCATAAATAATTCCCATGGCAACCAAAACCCCAGCTGCTGATAATTTATGAAGACGCGAATCTTTAGAATCCATATTATTTTAGAAGTGTTAGTTTTTAACTTCTTCTTGTATTATTTTTTCTTCATTGCGACCGATAATCAATCGGTTGCTCTTATCGTAAGAGAAGTAATTCCACATCCAGCTAAAAAAAGTAAACACTTTATTTCTAAATCCAACGATCGACATCAAATGCACAAACATCCACACATACCAGGCAAAAAATCCTTGAAATCGAATGCCCTTCATATCAACCACAGCTTTATGGCGGCCAATAGTGGCCATTGATCCTTTATCAAAATAGCGAAAAGGAGTAAGTGGTTTTTTGTTAATAATGTTTTTGATGTTTTTTGCAACCAATCTACCTTGTTGCTGCGCTGGTGGTGCCATTTGTGGATGACCTTTAGGGAATTTTTCATCTCCTTCCATCGCGGCCACATCACCAATGGCGAAAATATTTTCATACCCTTTCGCGCGGTTGAATTCATCCACCACAATCCTATTTCCTTTGGTAACTACCTCAGCATTGAGTCCGGCAACGGGATTGCCTTTCACACCGGCCGCCCAAATGAGCGAACGGGAAATCAATTTCTCACCGCTGCTTAATACTACTTCGTAGCCATCATAGGATTTTACGGCTGTATCCAAGTGCACTTTCACGCCCATCTCCAGTAAGAACTCTAACGCTTTTTTTCCTGCCTGTTCTGACATTCCATTAAGCAAGCGGGGGGAAGCTTCTACCAAATGAATATCCATTTGGCGCATATCCAATTCCTTGTAATCCTTAGGGAATACGTTTTTCTTTAACTCGGTAAGCGCACCAGCTAGTTCAACTCCTGTTGGACCACCGCCTACAATGACGAAATCCATTAAACTGTTCATCATCTCTTCGTCACTGGTCAGGAGCGCATATTCAAGTTGTCTGATTATTTTGTTACGAAGTTTAGTAGCATCAACAATGGTTTTCATGGAGGACGCGTTTTTCTCCACTTCCGTCATGCCATAGAAGTTAGTAGTAGCTCCACTGGCGATTACCAGGTAATCATACTTAACCCCACCGATCGATGTTTCAATGTAATTTTCTTCAGGTTTTATGTTTTTTACTTCGCCTAACCGGAAGTAAAAGTCAGATTGATTTCCAAAGAGTTTGCGAAACGGTGCAACAATGGAGTTCGTTTCTAAACCGGAGGTGGCAACCTGATACAATAAGGGTTGAAACGTGTGATGATTATACTTATCAAAAAGGACGACCTGGGCATGAAGACCTTCGAGGCCTTTAATGACTTCCAAACCACCAAATCCACCACCAATAACAATGATGCGGGGCTTGCCCAAGTCTGCGATACGCGTGCGCGTGGTAATTAATTTGGGCATTTAAAGGGAATTCTTACTTTAAATTTGGCGCAAGTTACGTCTTGTCGAAACAATTCGCTGTGTTTGAAAAAATATTTTGTTCTTGATCATGTATAGCATTTAAACATGTAATTTTGAGATACTTAAACTAACATCCGTATGGTAAAAAACATTCTTTTTATAGTTGTCATTGGCGCCACCCTGATGAGCTGTGGTGGTGAGGCTGAAAAATTAAAATCTCAAGTAGATTCATTAAAGGTTGAATTGCAAACCAGTCAACAGTTTGCGACCACTTTACAAGAGGTGAGCGTTCTGATGGACTCTATTGATGCAAACCGTCAGGTTCTTCGCGTGAATATGGTAGAGGGCACTACCTATGAAAATTACACAGCACGCATGAAGGACATCAATAATTATGTGAAAGACACTCAAAGCAAAATTGAGAACCTTGAAAGCACATTGAAGAAATCAAAGAGTAATAATAGTGCTCTTACATCAACCATTAAAAAATTGAAAGCTGATTTGGAGGCTCGTAATCTGGAGATTGCTGCTTTGAATCAGCACGTTGATGAACTGCGCAATGAAAACCAAAACCTTATTACTACGGTAGGTTTGCAGGAAGCAGAACTGAATGATAAAGAGGCCCAAATCATTGTTAAGCAGCAAGAGTTGGCTTTGATTGAAGCAAAAATTCAAGAGCTTATGATTGCCAGCAAAGTGAGCGAGGCTGATTCATACTTTGCACGTGCACAGGCTGTTGAAGAAGCTGCCAACCGCACTAAATTGGCTCCTAAGAAGAAAAAAGAAACATTGAAAGAGGCGATTGAATTATACAAGAAAGCCCTTTCACTTGGTAAGCAGGAAGCGGAAGCGAAAATCACAGAATTAGAGAAGAAGATCTAATCTGATTCCATCAAATAAAAAAAGGCTCCACATCGGAGCTTTTTTTATTTCACTTTTTGAGACTTTCTTTTGGCCAGGTAATTCATCAGGATGACTGCTAAAATAACACCTACCGAATCCAATAACCAATCCCAGAAATCGGGTGATCGCCCTGGTGTTAAGCGTTGATAATTTTCATCGATGGCGCCTATCAATGAACCTAAAACATAAGTGGTTAAGCTGATCCTGCTTAGCGTGTTTGAAACATACTCCAACCGTAGCCACCGGAATAAAAAGAATCCCAACACGGCATATTCCAGGCAATGGATAAGCTTATCAGGCGTAAAGGAAAAAACTTCCGGGATATTTTTGCCAGGTACGGATGAACCTCCAATAATGGTGAGAACAATCAACACAGCAAGGACTCTTGCTTTTACAAGTTCTTTATTCATGGTTAAATGGAGGAAGCGGGAGAGTAGCGGTTAATTCAAATTCAATCCAAGGGTTAACCCGTACCATGGTTTATTTTGATAGATCCAGATGTCCTTATCGCGATCGGTTAAATAATCCCAACCGGCACCTATCCCAACCGTCAAACTATTAACACCGATCATGACCGCAATTCCTCGGGTGAGTACAAGCCCGTCATACTCGTCTGTAGTGCGGTAATTAGTTGTCGATGGCAGCGGTACCCATTCCGGTGAATGCGCCAAACGTAAGTGCACGGTGATTGATCTCTCTTTTAGTACCAATAGGTGTATTTTTAAAATGAACCCTGAACTGATCAATCCGATATCCGAAATATAAGTTTCCATTAAAGGTTGAATTGAGTTGCCGTGGAAAATCCATTGTTATTGGGCGGTATTTGAACAGAACAGTCATGATATCAACATCAAAACTCTTTTTTATAAGAGTTTCATCCTGCCCTGGATTGACAGTAACGGGTGTTTTGTTGGTGTTAATTATTATTAAGGTATCCTCTTGAGCATCAATAAAAACTTCTACTGGTTTAGCACCGGATTGCTTGAATAAATAGTAGTCGTTTTGTAATTGATATTTTGGTAGGTCCTTTAATCCGGCACAGCCACTCATTATTAAAAGGGCGAACGCAAAAATGGCAAAAATGATTAAGCCGACCCTAATCATTCATAACCAAGAAGATGGTATAGGCAAAATAGCTTAATAATAACAAGAAGGCTTCCCAGCGGTCGAGCTTTCGGGTATTGAGGGTAAACATGAAGATCATCAATACAATAGTGGATGCTCCTAAAACCAAAAGATCTGAATTCATGGAAATATTGTAAGGCATTGGGTTAATTATGCCCGTGATTCCAAGAATAAAGAAGATATTGAAGATATTTGACCCCACAACGTTACCAATGGCAATATCGGTGTTCCTTCGATACGCAGCCACGCACGATGTCGCCAGCTCTGGCAGGGATGTTCCAGCCGCTAAAATGGTGAGGCCAATCAGTTTTTCACTTAGACCGTAATGCATTGCAATAGTAGTCGCACTATTTACAACAGTGGTGCCACCGCCAATTAACATTACCAGGCCGAGGGCAATCATCCCGATGGCAATACCTGTTCCGTAGATTTTGATTTGTTCGCCTTGGTCAAAGTCGTTGGTATTTTTCATTGTGCGATAGATATAAAGCAGGAAGGCGACAAAAAACACTAACAGAATTATGCTGTCAAAACGACTCAGTATATCACTTTCTCCACCCCATACGAGGCGATCATTGACTAACAAAAACAGAATACCCGCAGCGAGTAATGAAAGTGGAACCTCGTATTTTACAGTATTGCGCTGAACGACAAGCGGGTATATTAAGCCTGCAATACCTAGAATGAACAGCAGGTTAAAATTGTTGCTTCCTATTACATTTCCGAAGGAAGCATCATTCTTACCGTCAATGGCAGACAATAAACTGACTATTAACTCAGGCATAGAAGTACCGAAGGCGACCACCGTAAGTCCGATAGCAAGGTTAGAAATCCCGTTCTTTTTGGCAATTGACGAAGAACCGTTAACCAGATAATCAGCACCTTTAATAAGAATCGCAAAGCCGATAAAAAGGTCTAAAAACTGAAATGTGAGGCCTTCAAAGAAATAAGAGAGCATGGGGGGGTAGTTTTGGGTCCCTGAAAGATAGAATCTTTTCTTTAACGGCTCAAAAGGTACATGAAAAAAAATAAGACATTTTTTGCCCCTAAATCTTTTTAAATTTGCGGTTTAACCGAATATGACCTTTGATTTATTTATAACTCTCTTTCTTGTCTTTTTGAACGGATTCTTTGTAGCGGCTGAATTTGCTATCGTAAAAGTCAGATCTTCTCAAATTGCTTTGGAGAAAGGCAATCTCTCAAAAGAGGCAGCAAAAAAAATCGTCAATAACTTGGATGGGTTTCTAGCAGCTACTCAACTGGGAATTACCCTGGCCAGCTTAGGTTTAGGTTGGATTGGTGAAGGCGTTATGTCACAAATCGTTCTTAATCTGATGAATTCCTTTGGAATTGAGATGAGTGAATCGGCCGCACATAGTGTTGCTATACCTATTGCATTTGCGATGCTCACAGTGCTTCACATTGTTTTTGGAGAGTTAGCACCTAAATCCATAGCCATCCGCTATCCGGCCTCTACCACCTTGCGGGTGTCCATTCCATTGCGCATATTTTATTTTGTTTTCCGGCCTTTTATCTGGATGTTAAATGGAATGGCAAACCTGATTCTCAAAATATTTGGCATCAAACCAATGAGTGAAACTGATATACATTCTGAGGAAGAACTCAAATTAATTATTGCTGAAAGCGAAGAAGGCGGTGCTATTGAAACTTCAGAGCGGGAATTAATTCAGAATGTTTTTGATTTTGATAATCGTGTGGCCCGACAAGTGATGATTCCGCGCATGAAAATGAGTATGATTAAAGCGGAAACCACTATTGAGGAGGCGGTGAACATCGTTTTGAGAGAGGGTTATTCACGCTATCCCATCTATGAGAATTCTAAGGATGAGATTATTGGCGTAGTACACTCCAAGGATATTGTGGCATCTCATATTACTAATTCCGGAAAATCATTGAAAGATATCATGCGGCCGGTTCACTTTATTCCGGAAACCAAGCCCATTGATTTATTGCTGCGTGAGTTTCAACGCAGAAAGACTCAGATGGCTTTTGTGGTAAGTGAGTTTGGAGGAATAATTGGCTTGGTAACACTGGAGGATATTTTAGAAGAACTGGTTGGTGATATTCAGGATGAACATGATCAGGAGCAACAGATCGTAGTACCTCTTGAGAAGCATGCATTTCAAATTGCGGCACAATCTTCTTTACATGACATCAATAAACTTTTGGAAGTGCCTTTTCCGGAAGCAGAAGAATATGAAACCCTGGCCGGCTTACTCACTTATGAGCACCCTGCTTTAAAAGAAGGGGAGGAGTTCGAATTATTCAACTATAAGATAAAAATCCTAAAAATAATTCAGACACTACCTGAAATGGTAGAAGTTCGGTTGATTCATGGAAAGTAAAAGCTAGAACCACTTCTTATATCGGAAGTAGACGATCATCAGAATAAAGATCACACCCATTATGGCGAGCACACCAAAGTAGCCGTTTTCCCATCCTAGTTCAGGCATATGCTGAAAATTCATTCCATATATGCCGGCAATAAATGAAAGGGGAATAAATATCGTGGTGATGATGGTCAGCAATTTCATGACCTCATTCATTTTATAGTTAATGGTGTTCATGTATAAGTCCATCATCGTAGAGGTGAGGTCTTTATAGGTGTCGAGCGAGTCGATGAGATGAATCACATGATCATACACATCGGCAAAATACTTTTCATTATTTTCATCTATAAATCCATTTTCATTTTTAACGATTTTATTGATCGCTTCACGCAATGGATACACTACTCTTCGCAGATAGATGAACTCTTTCCTGATTTTCTGAATTTGCTGAAAGTCTTTTACGGTGGGATTTTTTGAAATATTTTCTTCAATCGATTCAACCTGCTCTCCTATTTTCTCCAATACAGTATAATAACTATCCACGATAGTATCCACTAACCGATATAACAAATAGTCGGTGCCGCGCTTCCGTATTATGCCATTGTCTTGCTTGATGCGTGTTCGGATGCCTGAAAAAATATCACCCTCTTTTTCCTGAAAGGATAGGAGATAATTTTTACCTAATACAAAACTGATGTGTTCATATTCTATTTTCTCGTCATCAAAGCGATAAAACATCTTCATGGTCAAAAACAGATGATCATCAAGTTCATCTGTTTTGGGTTGGTGGTCTACATTCAATATATCTTCGATGAGCAGATAATGCAGATCAAATTTCTTAGCAATCTGCTCGATGAGGGTACGATCGGAAAGTCCATCAACGTTAATCCAATTTTTAAGATTAAGATTGCACATCGACAATAAGTCAGCCATGGGCTTATTATCTTCCATCAAAACCGATTCCTCATCAAATGAAATTAATTCTACGATAATCTTTTCGCCAACCTTGGGGTCCTGGTTTGCCCTGAATTCACCGGTAAGGCGTTCCGTTACTTTATGCAGTGCAGCTTTGCGACTTCCCTTACTGGATTTCATTACTTTAATATCCTATTTGTTGATCAATACTCGTACCGGATAACCAAATTCTACGCCTTCATTTTCAAACCTTTCCTTGATTGATTTATTCAAATCACATTTCAGATCAAACCCATTGTTTGGCGAGGTTGCCCACGCATAGGCTCTAAGCAGAATACCAAAATCTCCAAAAGAAAGAACCCTAACCATTACTGAATGATCACCTTTGGTCAATTCTTCTGTTGTTCTGTTGTCAATGCAAAATGGATGACGTGTAGCTTCTTCTTGTATGATGGATATTGCTTTATTAAGGTTAGCAGAAAAGGAAACAGGAATTTCTATAAACATGCAGGTTTTTTCATCAGTTAACGTAGAGTTAATAATGGTTTCATTGCTGATGATGCTGTTGGGTATTACAATGCGTCTGTTTTCAAAATCTTTAATGATCGTATGACGCAATGTAATATCCTCAATATCTCCGGCATATAGTTGTCCTATTCTTACGCGATCGCCAACGCTAAAGGGTTTAAAAATCACCAGAAAAAATCCACTAATAATATTGGAAAATGCTGATTGTGAAGCAAAACCAACAATGGCTGCCAGCACTCCGGCTCCTGTAAGCAGTGTGGTCCCCACGGTTCTGAATGCCGGAATAGATCGGAAGATTATGATGAAGGCAATTAAAAAAATGATGAAGTCTACAGCATTTTTAAAAAAATTATAGCGTGTTGGGTCAACATTGAGTTTCTTGGCTGCACCCCGTATGAATCTTCCTATAATGTATCGCAGAATGCGTGACACAATGAAGGAGACGATCAAAACCGCCAATGCAAAGATGATCTGTTCCCAGTATTTATCAGAGGCATTCATAATCCCGAAAATACTAATAACTCAAGGAGTTGATGGCTAGTAGCCAATATTTTTTGAAAAACTTAGTTGTATTGAGCAAACTTCTTCTTACTAATTGCCATCATTGCTTATTATTGCAGTTCATGTCCAGGCAATTAGATATTATCAAAGCACCGGTCGAGAGGGAGATGGAAGATTTCGAACAGAAATTCAAGTCTTCCATGAAAACCCGTGTGTTGTTGCTTGATAAGATCATGACCTATATCGTAAAACGAAAGGGCAAGCAAATCCGCCCTATGTTTGTTTTTTTGAGCGCTGGTGCATGTGGAATAATCAATGAGTCAACATATCGGGGGGCATCTTTGATTGAACTGGTTCACACGGCTAGCCTCGTGCACGATGACGTAGTCGATAATTCGAATTATCGGAGAGGTTTTTTTTCTGTCAATGCTCTTTGGAAGAATAAGATTGCAGTTTTGGTAGGAGATTTTCTTCTCACGAGAGGGTTGTTTCTTGCGATGGAACATAAGGATTATGAACTGCTTTCTATTTGTACAGAAGCGGTTAAGGAAATGAGTGAGGGAGAGTTATTGCAAATGGAGAAAGCCAGACAACTGGATATCAAAGAGGAAATTTATTATGAAATCATTCGTCAGAAGACCGCTTCTTTGATTGCCTCATGTTGTGCGGTTGGTGCTAGTTCATCCGGGGCCTCTGCAGTAGTTGTATCTAAGATGAAAGATTTTGGCCAGCATGTAGGCATGGCCTTCCAAATTAAAGATGACTTATTCGATTATGGAGACGATGAGATTGGTAAACCGTTAGGGATTGACATTAAGGAGAAAAAGATGACACTTCCTTTAATTCATGCCCTTTCAAAATCCTCCTGGTTGGAGAAGCGAAGAATCATAAATATCATTAGAAATAAAAGTGAGGATTCATCAAAGGTTAAGGAAGTAATAGAATTTGTAAAAAAATCGGGCGGCATTGAATATGCCAAAGAAGTAATGCAACAATATTATCAAAAAGCAATTGCTATCCTTGATGAGATACCAGATTCAAATTACAAAACTTCGCTGGCTGACTTAGTTCGATTTACGATAGATCGTAAAAACTAGCCTTTCACTTTTTTGCTGCCGGCCTCCAGGATCGCATAATCCTTAGAATGAGAGAATGCGGTTTCATTTAGCGTTTGATTAGCAGGCCCTACATTGGCAGGAGTGAAAGTGCCTTCTGTTTCCCACCATTTTTTGGCATTGGCCCTCGCTTCATTTTTGTCCACCTCGAAATAATTGATCACCGAATCAGACACAATCCATGGTTTTGAAATAGTCGCGTATTTTTCGAAAATCATTGCGCGCATCTGTGTGCCACTGCTCTGATTGTTAAAATGTGACATGGTATAAGACATGGTTTCGGGTTCTGTCATCACCATGTCCCAGTATTTTTTGGAGGTTATGATTTGAGCTGTTGTGAGTAAATATCCGAAACCCTTTTCGAGGGGTTCTCTCGTGATGTTGCAGGAAGCTTTGAATTCTTTCTTCTTCTTTCCGAAAATTGCTTCTAGTAGTGCCATGGTCTTCTTTATTTACCCTATTAGATACTTACGAATGGATAAATAGTTGCATCAAAGGCTATTTATTTTCTCACATACTTAAAAAAACCTTTCAAATACCCTTTTTAACGATCACTCAAGTTCCCGAAGGTTTCTTTGGCTGAGAAGCATGAAGGAATTTTTCATGTTTGATAAAGAAGTCCTCAAGTTGTTTTACCGGCAATTTCTTAGCTATGATTTTGTGTTTGCTGTCGAGAATATACATGGCTGGTGTTGTCTCGGCATGATAAAATTCTGAATAATGCTTTGGTAAATAGGTGCGTGGGCCGTTAACCGTGATCCATGGGGTTTTAAATTCTTTCATGAAGTTCTTCATTTTCACCATCGAAGTGTCGGACGAAACAGCAAAGACTTCAACATCAAATTTGGTTTTATTTTTATTGTAAAAATCTACGAGCTTGGGTGTCTCCTCCTTGCAATGGCCGCAATCCGGATCAAAGATGAAAAGAATGGTGTACTTACTCTTGATATCATACATCGACCGGGACTTTAAATTTTGATCTTGCATGATCAGATTGGCCCCCGTTTTTCCAACTAAACTACCTCTTAGTTTTTCAGCATAGTCTTTCAGATTTTTCTTAACCGGGTCCGTGATCCAGTAATTCATTTCGCCTGAGGCAAAGTATTTATCATACAGAGAAACATAGACAGCATCTAATCCCATGATTTCAGGATTTTGATACGTAAAGACACAGTTCCAGACCAGGTATTTGTAAGTTTCAGGGTTCTTCTTTGCCCGGGCCACCATTTTATCAATGGCTACGATAATGGTATCGGCTATTGGCGCGTAGAGCTTATTAAGATATTCTTTAATTTTTTCCTGATAAACCGGACGAGGCATACGCAACAGGGCATCATCGGCAAGGTCAAAGTTGTCGAAGAAGTGTTCGCGGTAGTAGCGAAGTTGAAAAGTTGAATCGATAGTGCCATCTGCTTTTTTAGGAGGAGCAGGGATATCAATGGGTTGATTGGCTTTGAGGAGGCGTGAGGTAAGGAGCTGAGGATTTTTAGCAATCAATTCTTTCAGGTATACCGAAACCTTTTCATTCACTTTAGAAAATGATTCGCGAGCCGGTTTTTTCTGATCTTCAGTAAGGGAGCTATCTCGTAAAATTTTAATAAAAGGTTCAGCCTCCACATTTCGCTCCATGTTAAATCGCATATTTTCAAAGAAGAGTCGATTATCATCGTCATCCTTCACCATCATGTTCTTGATATAATCTGAGGAAGAGGTCTCCATCGAAAAGAACTGGTCTTTACCAATTACAAAATCAAAAATCTTTGTGAAGCCTGTTTGTGTTTTCAGTACCAGAAAATAAACACCTTGAGAAAGCGTATTCTTGCTGTCGAAAGAAAATGAACCTGCGGTGTTGCTTCTTGTCGTATCCTTAATTAAGGTCTGCTCACCATAATAATGTCCGAGATAGACCGTAGTATCTTTCCATTCGTTTATTTTAAAATCGATCTTATATCCGGATTGTGCCTGAGCGCTAAAAGCAAGGATCCAGAGTAGTAAAACAATTGACAGACGCATGCTTCGTTAAGGTTTAATGTGATGCAAATTTCTAAAATTCAGACTTCCCTGCAATGGCAATTAATGAGCCAAAGTTAGTTTAGGTAAACTACCTATTTTCTCAATTATTTGTTAAATCAAAGCTATATGCACTGTCAACTTTTAAATTTACTTTTGCAGCCGCTAGAAAAATGTCATTACAAGTCTTACATCTTACCAAGTATTATGGGCAGCAAAAAGCTGTAAATGATATTTCCTTTCAAATCAGCAAAGGTGAAATCGTTGGATTCTTAGGACCTAATGGTGCCGGAAAATCGACTACCATGAAAATAGCAACGGGCTACTTGCCACCCAGTTCAGGCACCGTGGTGGTGGATGGTATGGACGTATTGCATCATTCGTTGAAGGTGCGAAAAGAGACTGGTTATCTCCCGGAACATAATCCGCTGTACCTGGATATGTATGTGCACGAATACCTGCATTTTGTTGGAAGGGTTTATGGCATATCATCTCAAAGATTAAAGAACAGAAGTTCTGAAATTATTGAGTTGTGCGGACTTTCGCGCGAGCAAAACAAGAAGATTGAGGAGCTGTCAAAGGGATATCGGCAACGTGTTGGGATTGCACAAGCTTTGATTCATGATCCGGCTGTATTGATTCTGGATGAACCCACTTCGGGATTGGATCCTAACCAGATTTTGGAAATCAGAAAATTGATCAAAGATATCAGCGCCAACAAAACGGTGATTTTTTCCACTCATATTTTACAAGAAGTGCAGGCACTGTGTGATCGCGTAATCGTTATTAATCTTGGTGAAATCGTTGCGGACAATACCGTTGAAAACTTGATGCGAAGTCAGACCAGGTCGCTGGCAATCATTGTCGAGTTTTCGGGGGATGTTAATGAAGAAGTTCTGAACCAGGTTCCTGGCCTCAAAAAACTTAATAGGATAAACGCATCTTCATTCCGTTTGGAAGCGCTCGAAGGGGTAGACTTACGAGGTGAAGTATTTCGTTTTGCAGCGGATCATTCATTATCGCTTCGCGGATTGCGACAAGAGGAGAGTTCGTTAGAAGAAATATTCAGAGAACTTACCGTAAATCATCCACAAGTATGATACAGGTATTTAAAAAGGAGTTGAATAGCTTTTTAAATTCGCTGATCGCGTATGTGGTAATCGGTGTGTTTTTAACCAGCATCGGTTTAATGATGTGGGTGTTCACCGATACATCTGTTCTTGAGTATGGCTTTGCTGATATGGATACGCTCTTTTCATTGGGCCCTTACGTGTTTATCTTTTTAGTTCCAGCCATCACCATGAAAAGTTTTGCCGAAGAAAAAAAGATGGGCACTATGGAATTGCTCCTTACCAAACCTTTGAGTGATTGGAGTATTGTATTCGGAAAATTCCTGGCAGCCTTTGCATTGGTCATGTTTGCTCTTATTCCTTCTTTAATTTATTACTACTCGATATTCAAGTTGGGAAATCCTGTTGGAAACATTGACTCGGCCGGAGTTGCCGGATCATATGTTGGTTTGATGTTTCTCTCCATTGTATTTTGCGCGATTGGAATGCTGGCATCATCACTGACAACCAATCAAATTGTATCTTTTATATTGGCTGCATTTCTATCGTTTATCTTTTATACGGGTTTCGATTCTTTATCTGCCCTGGGAGGAAATGCAGCTTTAATGATTAAGCAATTTGGAATCCTGTATCACTATGAATCGCTGAGTCGCGGTGTCATTGATAGCCGGAGTGTAATTTATTTTGTTAGCGTGGCGGGTTTGATCTTGCTCGGCACTAAAACAGTAATCAGCAGCAGGCAATGGTAGGAGTGAGCTGGAAACAAAGTAAGAAAATTGGCGACCTGCTCCTGTTGGCAAATGCGATATTATTCGTGGTGATCCTGAATATTTTGGGATCCTGGTATTTTGTGAGAATTGACCTGACGGAAGAAAAGCGATATACCATAAAAAAGCAGACTAAGGATTTACTTAAGAATCTTGACGATGTGGTCTATATCGAGGTCTATTTGGAAGGGGAACTCAATCCTGGCTTTGAACGATTCAAGAAATCAATTCGTGAAACCTTAGAAGAGTTTAGAATTTATTCGGATGATCGTATTCAGTATGCATTTACGGATCCGAATCTTGCCATGGGCGAAAAAGCACGCAATGAATTCATTTCGGAACTCAATTCAAAAGGAATAGCGCCACGCAATGTGATTGAAAATAAAGACGGAAAGCGCGTAGAGAAATTAGTTTTTCCGGGAGCACTTATTAGCTATGGAGGTATGGAGACTGGAGTCATGCTTCTAAAGGGAAATGCTATGCAAGGATCTCAGGAAGTACTCAATCAAGCTATTGAAGGTGTAGAGTATGAACTGGCCAATGCTATTCATAAGTTAACGAATGTTGACAGAAAGAAAGTTGGTTTTGTAACAGGTCATGGAGAATTGAATGGATTTTCTATTGCCAGTTTTGAAAACTCCTTGAGTGAACAATATGATATAAATTCTGTTGGATTGAGTTCAAAAGAAAAACTATCCGACTATGATGCACTTATTCTTGCCAAACCAACGCAAGGGTTTTCTAATCTTGACAAATACAATCTTGATCAATACCTAATGAAAGGTGGTCGATTATTACTTCTCTTAGATCGACTTGATGCGGTGATGGATAGTGCTTCATCCGATAACTATTTTGCGTTTCCATATGATTTAAATCTGGATGATCAATTATTTAAATATGGGGTCAGGATCAATCAGGATCTCATTCAAGATCGCGTATCGGGTCGTTATCCTATCGTAGTGAGCAATGCCGGCAAGCCTCAGATCATGCAAATGGAATGGCCCTTCTTTCCACTGATTAATCAATATGCAGATCACCCCATCACAAGAAACTTAGATGCGTCTTTATTCAAGTTCACCAGCAGCATGGATACGATTAAAGCTGTTGGCGTAAAGAAGACTCCGTTACTGTTTTCGTCCCAGTATTCCCGAAAGGCGGTGGCTCCAGTAAAAGTGGGCGTAAACGATTTACGTAATCAGTTACAATCAGGTGAATTTAATGATGCAAAAATACCAATTGGATATTTGTTGGAAGGCAAGTTCACGTCTGTATTTAAAAACCGTTTTGCTCCGGACGGAGCCGATGCTAAAAGTTTTCTGGAGGAAAGCATCTCTACAAAAATAATTGTGATAGCCGATGGTGATATTATCCGCAATGATGTAAACCCACGTGATGGCACCGTTCAGGCATTAGGGTTTGATCCGTTCACGCAGTACACATTTGCCAATCAGGATTTGTTACTGAATTCGATCGCCTATCTGTTAGATGAAGATGGTTTGATTAAAGCGCGCAATAAAGAAATTAAGATTCGCCCACTTGACAAAGAGAAGATTAAGGAAGAGCGATTGTTTTGGCAAGTGATAAACTTATTCGTGCCCTTGTTGCTGGTGATTGCTTTTGGATTTTTAAGATCGTATTGGAGAAAGTTAAAATACTCGAAGTTCTGAGTCATGCCAAAAAGGAATAATATATATCTGTTGATTTCACTGTTGGCCATGACAGCATTTCTGATCATGATCATTCTGTTTGCAAATTCCAGCGACAAGATATTGGTAGATAAAAATTTATTTAAGGTTGCCGATCAAACCAAGATAGACCGGGTTATTTTAAAGAAATCAAACCAGCAAATAGAGCTTCATTTTGATGGTGCAAAATGGGTGGTGAACAATTCTTTCGAAGCCGATCGTCAATTGATTAAAGTCTTTTTTGCAACACTTCTTCAAACAGAACCGAGAAGACCGGTTGCTCAACGCCTTCGTGATTCAATTCATCAGCAAATCAATAAAACCGGGGTGGAGGTAAAGCTATTTGAAGGTGAAACTTTACAGAAGAGTTTTGTAGTAGGCGGTAATGATCGCAAATCAGAAACCTATTTTGAACTTAAAGATGAGGGTGTCCCTTATTTGGTTATAATTCCCGGTTATCGTGTTTATGTTGCTGCCATTTTTGAATTGAATTCTTACGATTGGCGTGATAAACGGATTTTTAATTTCAAGTGGCAGAACTTCAAACGCCTTACTGCTTCCTTTGATGGAAATGGGAAAGAAAGTTTTGCAATCTCATTTCAAAACAAATTTTTTGGTCTGGAGGGCAACCCTAATGCAGACACAACCAAGTTGAATGATTATTTGGATGCAGTCTCGTTGGTGGAGGCAGCTCGCTATTTACCTTCAGGAGAATCAGCTGCTTATGATAGCATTCTGGCGACAACACCTTACTATTCAATCGAAGTATCAGACATTGCCAATCGCACGTATCGCCTCGATCTTTATCCGCCAATTAAACAAGATCCGACAGTTTTGGGTAAACTTGGTGATGGTCAGGCATTGCTGATCAGCAGGGAAGACCTCATCCGGCTTGACCGCAAAAAGGACTCATTTTGAGAGATAATTTCCCTTTGAAAACGACATTTTTCAGATTGGTTTTTCTTTCTAACTTTACCATCTTATACAACCACAAACCACTGATTTGCAATGAAGTTTATCGTTAACTCAAGCTATTTGCTGAAGCAACTTTCTAATATCAATGGAGTAATCACCACAAACCCTGTAGTGCCCATTCTGGAAAATTTTCTCTTTGAAATAGATAAAACCAGCTTAACTGTTACAGCTTCTGACCTTCAAACATCCATGATCACGGAGATCACGATTGAGTCTAAGGAGAAGGGAAGTATTGCTGTACCTGCCAGAATTCTTTTAGATACATTAAAGAACCTTCCAGATCAGCCGGTTACATTCTCGATTGATGAATCAACTTATAGCATCGAGATCAGTTCTGATAATGGTCGTTATAAATTAGCGGGTGAAAATGCTACTGATTTTCCGAAGGTTCCTGCGGTATCAAATGATTTCTCAGCAGCGATCTCTTCAGAGGTATTAGCGAGAGCGGTAAACAACACCATTTTCGCCACCAGCAATGACGAGTTAAGACCAGCCATGACGGGGGTGTATGTAAACCTTGGGGAAAAAAATACAACCTTCGTTGCTACTGACGGACATCGTTTGGTGCGTTATAGAAGAACTGACATTAAATCTGATAATGGCAATTCAATCATCATTCCACGCAAAGCGTTGAATCTTTTGAAGGCCACTCTTCCAACTGAAAACACAGATGTGAGCATTGACTTTAACATGTCAAATGCATTCTTCAAATTTGGAAACATTCGCATGATCTGTCGTTTGATTGATGAGCGTTTCCCCGACTACGAAAATGTAATCCCTTCAACAAATCCAATTAAGATGACAATCAGTCGCACGGATTTGTTAGGATCATTGAAGCGTATTTCTATTTACGCGAATAAGACAACACACCAGGTTCGTTTGAAAATTACAGGAAGTGAGTTGCAGGTTTCTGCCGAAGATCTTGATTTTTCAAATGAAGCTAATGAGCGCCTTTCTTGCGAGCATGAAGGTGAAGACATCGAGATTGGATTCAATGCAAAGTTTTTGATTGAGATGCTTACCAACCTGGATACAGATCAGATCAAGTTAAATATGTCGGCACCAAACAAGGCGGGTGTAATTATTCCTGCTGAAAAAGAAAAGGGAGAAGATATTCTGATGCTGGTGATGCCTGTTATGCTTAATCAGTACGTATAACCTGATAAGATTTTAATTAATGAGGAGGCTTTCTTAAAAAGGATAGCCTCTTTTATTTTTGTCACTGTTTTGAATTGGGCAAAAAAAAGACCTTCATCTGAAGATCTTTTTTCATTCATTATTCAAGTCTTATTTCAACTCTGAAAAATCAAAGGATGTCTCAAGGAACTTAGTAGTAAACTTACCAGATCTGAAAATGGCATTGTCCATGAGTTTCAGATGGAATGGAATGGTTGTTTTAACTCCTTCAATGATAAATTCACTTAACGCGCGTTTCATTCTGGTAATCACCTCTTCTCTTGACTGACCGGTTACAATTAACTTACCGATCATTGAATCATAATTGGGAGGGATCGTATAGCCTGCATACACATGACTATCTACACGCACACCATGACCTCCCGGTTTATGGAGGTTAATGATTTTACCTGGTGATGGACGGAATCCGTTGGCGGGATCTTCTGCGTTGATACGACACTCCATCGCAAACAAGTTGGGATAGTAGTTAGTACCTGATATGGGTACTCCTGCTGCAACTTTAATTTGTTCTTTGATCAGATCGTAATTCGTTACTTCTTCGGTAATCGGGTGCTCCACCTGAATACGTGTATTCATTTCCATGAAGTAGAAATCGCCATGCTTGTCAACCAAGAATTCTATGGTTCCTGCTCCTTCATAGTTGATTGCTTTAGCTCCCTTAATCGCAGCTTCACCCATACGGTCGCGCAATTCCTGACTAACCACAGGAGAAGGGGTTTCTTCAACTAATTTTTGATGTCTTCTTTGAACAGAGCAATCACGTTCAGAAAGATGGCAGACTTTTCCGTATTGATCTCCCACCACTTGAATTTCAATATGGCGAGGTTCTTCAACGAATTTTTCGAGATAGAGCCCATCATTACCGAATGAGGCTCCTGCTTCGCGCTTTGCATCATCCCACGCTTTCTTAAATTCTGATTCATCATTGATGATGCGCATCCCTTTGCCACCACCACCTGCCGTTGCTTTCACAATAACAGGATATTTTATTTCCTTGGCAATCTTAATACCTTGTTCTATGGAATCGAGTAATCCTTCTGATCCTGGTATACAAGGTACTCCTGCCTTTATCATGGTAGCTTTCGCTGTCGCTTTATCGCCCATAGCCCTGATCATTTCAGGAGTTGGTCCAATAAACTTGATTCCGTACTCATGACATACAGCAGAGAACTCTGCGTTTTCAGAAAGAAATCCATATCCTGGATGGATAGCATCGGCATTGGTTATTTCTGCGGCAGAAATGATCCGGGGTATATTAAGATAAGATTCTTTGCTTGGAGGCGCACCGATGCAAACAGCTTCATCGGCAAAACGAACGTGAAGACTTTCGCGATCTGCGGTAGAATAAACAGCCACTGTTTTGATATCCATTTCTTTGCATGTGCGAATCACTCGCAATGCAATTTCTCCACGGTTCGCTATTAATATTTTCTTAAACATAGATTCATTTAAAATTTAATATTCCATATTCAAAACATAATCTAAAACATGAATAGGCGCATTCTGATTTAGATTCTGCCGGCAAGGCAAATGCGTTTTAAAATCTTGAATTAATCGGGTTCAACTACAAACAACAACTGGTCATACTCTACCGGTGATGAGTTTTCAATCATTGCTTTTACTACTGTTCCTGAAACTTCGGATTCAATTTCGTTGAACAACTTCATAGCCTCAATGATGCAAACAGTTTGTCCTTTTGTGACTTTGTCACCTACAGAAATAAATGGAGGTGAGTCTGGATTGGCGGAGCGATAGAAGGTACCGATCATGGGTGATTTAATTTCTACCGCAGTTACTGCGTCTGCTGGCTTTTCAGTTTTTACCGGAGCTGCATTTGCAGCAGGGGCAGCTAGAGCCGCGGGAGCTATTGCTACTGGTGCAGCCATGACTTGCTGAGTAGAAGACTTCAATACTTTTTGATCAGGTTCACGTTTGACATGAAGCTTAAGTTCTTTTGTTTCAATGTCTACCTCATTCAATCCTGATTGTGCAATAAAATCGATCAGGTCTCTGATTTCGGAAGTTTTCATTTCGGTTTGTTTTTTGGGTTCAGAAGATCCGCTTAGAGTAGCAACGGACTTTCCGTTACCTTTTACAGCGGTTGTTTTTTTAGAAGCCATATTATTATTTTACTCGTTCTACGTATTCGCCTGTGTCTGTTTTAATTTTTATGTTGTCGCCAGTATTAACGAAAAGCGGAACGCGAATTTCTGCTCCAGTTTCTATGGTGGCAGCTTTTAATGTGCGGGTAGCCGTATCACCCTGCATGCCGGGTTCAGTATAAGTAACATTCACAACAACATGAGCAGGAGCTTCAGCTGTGATCGGATTTGTTCCATTTTCAAATGCGATTAATAGGGTAACTCCTTCTTTGATATAATTCACGGAATTGCCTAGTAATACTTTATCGATATAAACTTGTTCAAAGTTTTCATTGTCCATGCATACCAGGCTGTCTCCATCCTGATAGAGATATTGATATTCTTTTGTTTCCACTCTCAATTGGTCAACAGCATCGCCAGGACGGAAACGGTTTTCTACGATTTTTCCTGTTCTTACACTTCTCATTTTAACCTGATAAAATGCCCTCAGGTTACCGGGTGTACGATGTTGTAATTCTTCAACTTGTACTATTTCACCATTGTAGCGAATGTAATTCCCCTTACTTAAATCAGAAACGGTAGCCATAATTATCCTTTAATTTACAAATGAATTATTTAATTACAATTAATAATGTGATGATGGGTGATTACGAATTATAAGCCCATTTTACATACACGGCACCCCATGTAAAGCCTCCTCCAAATGCTGCAAGAATGAGGTTGTCGCCTTTCTTCAATTTCTTTTCGTAATCCCAAAGAAGCAGCGGAATGGTGCCTGCGGTAGTATTGCCATACCGCTCAATATTCATCATCACTTTATCTTCACTAATGCCAACACGATTGGCAGTAGCATCAATAATCCGCTTATTGGCCTGATGAGGAACGAGCCATTGAATGTTTTCTTTTGATAGATGATTTCGCTCAGCAAGTTGAGCCGATACATCGGCCATATTAGTCACCGCAAACTTGAACACGGCAGCACCCTCCTGAAATACGTAATGCTGTCTTGCATCAACACTTTCATGAGAAGCGGGTATACGGCTTCCACCTGCTTTCATATGTAAATATGATTCACCGGCTCCATCACTTCTCAGGATGGCATCCATCACACCCACATCTTCGGTAGTAGGTTCAAGAAGGACACACCCTGCGCCATCACCAAAAATGATACACGTTGTGCGATCCGTATAATCCAGGATGGAAGACATTTTATCACCACCGATCACGATCACTTTTTTATACATTCCCGATTGAATATAGCTTGCTCCGGTAGTCAGTGCGAAAATAAATCCTGAGCACGCGGCACCCATGTCATAGCTAAAGGCATTCGTGGCACCAACAGCGGTAGCCACGATATTGGCCGTTGCAGGAAAAGTCATATCCGCAGTTACCGTGGCAAAGATGATGCAATCAATTTCTTTCGGATCGGTTTTCGTTTTTGCAAGCAATTCATTTACTGCAGCAATACCCATTACGGATACTCCTTGATTTTCACCTTTAAGGATTCTTCTTTCTTTGATGCCAGTACGTGAGGTTATCCACTCATCACTGGTTTCCACCATCGACTCCAGTTCTTTGTTGGTTAGTATGTAGTCGGGTACGTAACCTCCCACACCGGTAATTGCTGCCCTGATTTTATTCATAATTGGTTTCTTGCAATGAGCATTTTAAAAACAAAATGCCCGATTGAATAAATCAACCGGGCTTGAAATCATTCTTCTATTTGCTCTGCTTGCACGAAGAGGCAGAACAAGAATAAATATTTTTTTTCTTAGTAAATGAGATCATGGCATATTAAGCCAATACCTCCTTCTCCATCACTACATTACCTTTGTAGAATAATTTGCCTTCGTGCCAGAATGCACGGTGTGGCAAATGATGTTCACCTGTAGTTGGACACACAGCCATTTGCTTAGCAGTAGCCTTATAGTGTGTTCTTCTTTTATCTCTGCGGGTTTTCGAGGTTTTTCGTTTTGGATTTGGCATAACCTTATTTATTTAACGTAACTACTTTTTTAACTTTTTTAACTTTTCCCACCGGGGGTCTATATCTTCTTCTTTTTTTTCTTTTTTTTCATTTTCTGTTGATGTGGAGTAAACGATTCTTACATCGGATTCATCTTCGTCCTCATTTCTTAAATCAGGATGTAATTTTTTTATTGGAATTGATAACACAATAAATTCATACATAAACTGACCTAAATCAATACTGTCCTGATCCCGGGTAATGATCACGATCTCATCGCTCACTTCTTGTGGTTCTTCTCCGTATTTGAAGATGACCTTTCGATCAATATTCAATTGGTGATCAAATGGTTCCAAACTACGGTCACAAATAAGTTTTGCCTGACCCGAAATCTTAAAATCAACTTCAATGAACGTTTCTCTCTTATCTAAACAAACTTTCGCGTTAAGATTACCCCGGGAAAGTACTTCTTTCCCATATCGCTCAAAAAAGTCATCTTTTAAATCAAATTCAAAGAGATGAACCTTCTTACTGAGCCCGATAACATTGACACAAAAGTCCTTCATTTGCTCAACCCAAAGGGTTTTAAAATGAGGGGCAAATTTATTAGTATTTATTGGATTTTAAGACCCTTGGGGAATGAATTTTATGAATCAAACAGGAAATATTATCCCGATTGTCTACATGAAATCTTGAAAAACCTTGTTTCTGAGCTCATCTAACGGCTTTTGAGGGCTATTCTCAATCAGGTAGTCTACCACATTCTTTTTGAACCCGAGCTTTATAGCAATCCCACGGCTAAAAATAAGCTCACTTTCAAAAATTTTCTGATCCACAAATATTAAATCAATGCAGGAAATCAGATAATCGAACTTTTGATCAATAGACAGGGCCCCAAGGGTATCAATAGGCTCCGGATTTCGAATTAGGGCATTTACCACATCTTCAGGAAACTGGCGGAATTTGGCAATTTTAAAAATCATCTCACGCTCTGATTTGGCAAAATGTTTGTCGGCCTCAGCCAGCTGAATCAATATATTGAGTTTTTTCTTAGTGACGATATCCATAGGGTTTTAGATAAGGCGAGTCTTTAAAACTAGCATAAAAGCCCAATTATCGTATAAAAAGTTCTGTTTAGGCACAAACCCCATTATTTTTCTACGAGTTGTGAACTTCTGTTTTTTATGACCTCCGCAGCCAGGTACATAGCCTGCCTGAAAGAGTTTTCATTAGCTTGATTTTTTCCGGCAATTGAATAAGCTGTTCCGTGATCTGGTGAGGTTCTCACAAAAGGCAGCCCTGCTGTGAAATTAACACCTGTTTCAAAGGCAAGTGTTTTAAATGCAACCAAGCCCTGATCGTGATACATAGCCATCACCCCATCATAATGCTGATGCATGCCAGCAGCAAAAAAACCATCTGCAGGAAAGGGCCCAAACACTAATTTACCTTTTGATTTCAAATCCATAATCACAGGTGAAATGATCTCATTTTCTTCTTTGCCTAACAAGCCGGAGTCACCAGCATGGGGATTTAATCCCAGCACGGCAATCTTAGGTTTACTGATCAGGAAATCTTTTTTTAATGAGAGTTCCATTAGACGTATTTTTAACTCCACACGTTCTTTGGTAATGAATGTCGGAATTTCCTTCACGGATATGTGTTCAGTAACCAATCCAACCTTGAGGGCATCACTCACCATCATCATCAGACTTTCACCTGCATTAAATTCTTGAGTGAGATATTCCGTGTGTCCATGAAAAGGAAAATCATTTCCGTGGATCGTGTTCTTATCGATGGGGCCAGTTACAAACCCATCGATAAGACCTTCTTTCACTTCTTCTACCGCTTTTTTCAAACTCAACAAGGCAGCATGAGCGGATTGGCGAGAGGGTTGGCCCGGATGTATTTCAATGACATCTTCCCAGCAACTCACTATGTTAATGGTTTTTGGAAGAAACTGACCTCTTGATTTCACCTGGGTATAATTAAACTCTTCGAGGTTCATTAACTTTCTGTAAAACGAAAGCACCTTCGTGGAACCATAAACAATCGGGGTCATTAAACTCATTAAGCGAGTATCGGATAATACTTTGATAATTACTTCGGGGCCAATACCATTGAGATCTCCTAATGTTATTCCAATGCGTGGTTTGTCTGTATGTATCATTATGATGGATGAGTTCTTCTGATTGGCAATTTACAGTAATTTTCTTGTTTTGAATTTATACTTTGTAGTTTCGCTGCGCATACAATAAGCCAAGAATAGAATTTACGGATGGTAAGGCCAAAGAAGTTTTTGGGACAGCATTTTTTGAAGGATAAAAACATAGCGCTTCGCATTGTCGATTCGCTGGTACTTTCAAAAAGTGTAAACCATGTGGTTGAAATTGGACCCGGCACGGGTGTGCTCACACAATATCTTTTGACCAACCCGGACATTGATCTTAAGGTCGTTGAGATAGACCGTGAATCAGTTGCCTACCTGGGCGATCACTATCCTGCTCTTAAGGACCGGATTATTTCCGGTGATTTTTTGGAAATGGAAATTGAAAGAGAGTTTCCTGGAAACCTGATCATCATTGGCAATTTTCCATACAACATTTCTTCTCAAATCTTCTTTAGTATTTTAGATCATCGCAACCAGGTGTCTCAGGTGGTATGTATGATACAAAAAGAAGTGGCCGATCGAATTGCTGAAAAAGAGGGAAGTAAAACATATGGGATATTGAGTGTGTTACTTCAGACCTTTTATGATATAGAATATCTTTTTAAGGTTCCACCCGGAGTATTTTTTCCTCCACCTAAAGTAATGTCAGCGGTAATCAGGTTAGTGCGTAACAAGCGCGATAAACTAGATTGTGATGAAGTGCTTTATCGAAAGGTAGTGAAGCAGGCTTTTCAAACAAGGCGCAAAACCTTGCGCAACGCACTGAAAAGTCTAAATTTGCCTGCTTCAATTTATAAGCTCGATATGATGGATAAGAGAGCTGAACAATTGTCCGTTGAACAATTTATTTTTCTGACTAAAGAAATTGAGAAATCAGGTGAAGCTTGACGAATTTGAGTTGACAAAAGAGTTTCGTGATCGATTCCAGAAAGCACTGGACGAGCATGATAATGCTTTTATACTCGAGAGTCTGGGTGATGTAAATCCTGCTGATATCACCTCATTGCTTTACGAATTCAATGGAGAAGAATCCAAATACGTATTAGATCTCCTACCTATCGAGGTCAGGTCAAAGATTATTAACGACCTCGATCCGGATACACGGAAGACTTTCCTGGTCACAAATTATGAAGCTTCAGAAATTACGGCCATAGTAAATTACCTGGACTCGGACGATGCAGCGGATATTCTTAATGAGCTTCCAATAAAAATGAGTGAAGAGATCATTGCGCGATTAGAGCCTGATCTTAAATCTCAAGTCATTGATCTCTTGCGATATGAAGAAAATGTCGCTGGTGGATTGATGGCCAAGGAATTAATAAAAGCCAAAGATTATTGGACCGTAGTTCAATGTGTGGATGAAATTCGAAAACAGGCCGAGAATGTTTCAAAATTCTACGCAGTTTATGTGGTCGATGATCAGGATAAGTTATTAGGAAGAGTCTCTCTTCAAAAGTTAATTCTGACCGATCCAAAAACAATCGTTAAAGATATTTGCGAAGGTGATATTGTTTCGGTTGAAACCTATATGGAAGATAGGGAAGTAGCTGAGATTATGAGTAAATATGACCTGGAATCTGTTCCCGTAGTAAATGTGCAAGGACAACTTGTAGGAAGAATTACGATTGATGACGTAGTAGATGTAATTACCGAACAGGCAGAAGAGGAACGTCAGATCATGTCTGGCATAACTGAGGATGTTGAAGAAGATGACAGTGTGTGGCGAAACACTCGTGCCCGATTACCGTGGCTGTTAATTGGAATATTGGGTGGAATGATCAGCGCCCGTTTTATGGGATTCTTTGAATTAGAAATCGCAAAAATTACAGCGATCGCCTTTTTTATTCCACTCATTCAGGCTACTGGAGGTAATGTGGGTATTCAATCATCTTCGCTGGTGGTGCAAAGCCTGGTGAATCCAGGATTTGTGGATGAGGGAATATGGAAGAGACTTATAAAAGTTTTCAGCGTAGCCTTGCTGAATGGTTTTTTTCTGTCACTTATAGTTTATGGAGTAACCTGGCTAATCTTTGGACATGAAGCGCTCAATTTGATTGTTTCACTGGCACTTTTCTTTGTCGTGGTCTTTGCCTCTTTTATTGGTACCATAACACCCCTTATACTTAATCGATTGGGATTTAATCCCGCCCTCGCTTCCGGGCCATTTATTACTACAACCAATGACCTGCTGGGGTTAGGAGTTTATTTCCTAACCATTCACCTTCTTTTATAAGATAACTAATTTAAGACCCATGTAATGTTTTCGGTTAGCTATTCAAGTTAACCTTTCAAAATCCATTTATCTTGTGGTTAAAATATAATTTATCGAAAAGATTTTATCCGATTCCTACGAACTCATATGCCAGCCCTTAACCGACTCAAACTCAAAATTCAGGACAAAGTCAGCCATATTATTGAAAGACCCATTCTCACCACGTCCCTGGTATTATTATTTGTTTCCATCTTGGTCATAAGCCTTAGCTTGAAGTATTATTTAACTGACTTTGCTAATTTTTGGCCGCAAATTTTAGTCGAAGCACATGGTATGATCTTCGACATCACCATCATTGGTATTTTGATTTTCTGGCTTAATCAGAATGGTGAGATCCGACAACGGATAAGAACCTATCGTGATGAAATTGACGATTTCAGGCTTTGGGAATCAGATGAAGCTGCCTTCAGAACAGTAGGTAATATCAAGCGATTAAATCGACACCAAATTCATGAAATAAATCTGGTGAACTGTTACCTGTCACGAACTAATTTAAATTATGTGAATCTGAAAGGATCGAATCTTAATTCCGCAAATCTTTCTAATTCATCATTGATAGAAACAAATCTTGAACACTCGCGACTTAATCAAACTAATCTTGAAAATTCAAATTTGAATCAGGCAAATCTTAATGCTTCCTATGCAAGTGGAGCAAATTTTAAAGATGCATTTCTGATCAAAGCTCATTTTGAAAATGCGTTCCTGATCAAGGCTAATTTCAAGAATTCATTTCTAATGGAAGCAAATTTAAAAGGGAGTTATTTAATGGGGGCCGACTTTGAAAATGCCAGTTTATATAAAGCAGATTTAAGAGGAGCTAAAGGACTCACCATTGATCAATTAGTAAAAGTGAAAACATTATACCTCGCTAAATTTGATGATGAACTTCTGGAGCTGATCAAAATTTCGGTTCCTGAATTGGTAGGGGCTTGATTTGAAATAGTCAAAATAAAAATTATTTTTGCAAAGGTTTAAACAACGGCCCCGCATCGGAGGCCGTTGTTTCTTTTTTGACCATTGAACAAAGTTTGAGGAGAACCAGGTTAAACCAAAAGGAAACATTATGAGTAAAAAGATTTCTTATTATACCAAAGAAGGATTGGATCGATTGACGAATGAGTTGGCTACTTTAAAAACTAAAGGCCGGTCTGATATTGCAAAGCAAATTGCAGAGGCTCGTGATAAAGGCGATTTAAGTGAAAATGCTGAGTATGATGCTGCGAAAGATGCGCAGGGTCACCTGGAAGCAAGAATTGCACAGATGGAGAATGTACTAAGTGGAGCCCGCTTGTTGGATGAAACTAAGATTGATACTTCTTCCGTTTCGATATTGTCCAAAGTGACAATTAAGAATAAGAAGAATGGTGCCTCCGTTACCTACATGTTGGTATCTGAGGAGGAGGCTGATCTTAAGGCTGGAAAAATATCTACGCAGTCACCTATTGGCAAAGGATTGTTGGGTAAGAAAAAAGGCGATATGGCAACGATAAAAACTCCCGCTGGTGACATGGAGTTTGAAATTGTGAGTATAGGGGCTTAGTCAATTAAGTTATGGCAAGCATATTTACCCGAATAATTAATCGTGAAATACCCGCTCACATTATTGCTGAGGATGATCGCTTCATTGCTTTTTTAGATGTTATGCCCTTGGTAGAAGGACACGTTTTGGTGGTTCCCAAACAAGAAGTTGATTATATATTTGATTTGGATGACCGTGCACTGGCAGATATGATGGTGTTTGCAAAGCACGTTGCTGTTGCTCTTAAGAAAACAATTTCATGCAGACGAATTGGTGTTGCTGTGATCGGCCTAGAAGTGCCTCATGCACATGTGCATCTGGTTCCTATGAATAGTATGGGGGATATTAATTTTACGCGCCCCAAACTTTCTCCTTCAAAAGACGATTTAGAGAAAGCAGCGAAAGCAATTATCTCAAATCTGTAAAATCTCAGAGAAAGTCAATATCCACGTTGAGAGGATACCTCATTAAGAACTCAAGGGCTTCTTCTACGGTCATTCCCTCAAATAAAACTTTATAAAGTCTGTCGGTGATAAGTGCGCGAACTTTATAGTGGTCGGCACATTTTTTCGCAATGCGCACCGTGTTCACACCTTCAGCTATTTCTGTCATGTCGGCTAAAATGGCCTCAAGTTTTTCTCCTTTGGCGAGCCGATAACCAACCGTAAAGTTTCGACTCATTGGGCTATTGCAAGTAGTGACAAGATCTCCAATACCAGCCACTCCCAAAAATGCTTTTAAATCTCCACCTAGCGCTCGCCCAAGATAAACCATTTCGACTGCACCACGACTAATCAAAAGTCCTTTTGCATTTTCGCCATAACCTAAACCACTTAGTGCTCCTGAAGCAATAGCAATAATGTTTTTTAATACACCCGCTATTTCAACACCTACAATATCATTGTTTTCATATACCTGAAAGCGATCGTTCCGCAACAACTTTTTTCCAATCTGAATTACCTCGTTAAAATGACTGGCAACTACCGTGGCGCCTGGCTGGCGCTGTGCTAACTCTTTTGCAAGATTAGGCCCCGCAAGGCAACCTACTCTAACTACTACGCTTTCTTCCTTAATCACTTCACTCATCGTCTTCACTTGTTCACGAGTCAGTTTTGAAATGCTCTCTATGGTTTCACCTTCCGGGAGGGTAATGTCAAAACCTTTTGTTCCGTGAATTAAAATATGATAAGGATGCAGGTAAGGTGATAGTTTTTTCATCATCGCACGAAAGTGAGCTGATGGTACCATCGGAAAAATAACATCGCATTGAGAAGCCAGATAAGCGAGATCACTGGTGGGCTCAACATGAGGACTCATGGGATAACCCCGGTGCATGCGAGTTTGTAAAATTGAACTGACAACAGTTTCATCACGTGCATATAATATCACGCGTCTGTTTATGGCTAGAATATTGGCAATGACAGAACCAAAATTTCCGGCACCGATTACCCCGACTGGCTTATCAGATAAACTGCTCGAGGTCATAGCCAACCAGCCTGTTGTGGTAGTAGTATAGTACAGTAAGATCTTTCGTGATGATGTTTCCTTTTTTGTTGAGCAGAAGAGGGCGCTTCAAATGAAATATACCAACATTTTCAATTCCAGTCTTTAGTACATTATCTACTTTGCCTTTGAGGTGTGTTGCGAAGTACACTTTCCCTTCATCATTTAATTCATAAATCCTTTTGCGCACTCGCTTAAACGTTTCACGAAACTCAGCATAATCAAGTTCAAGATCTTCTTCCGGCAAACGAAGCAGGCCGAATAAATCAAGCTTGGGGAATTTGCGCTGCCACATTTCAAAGGCTACGTAGGCTGCTAAATGACTTGCAAATACACGATTGATGCGATGATACTCACTTACAATTTTCTGACTCAGCATGCGCGTATACTCATCTTCGCGCTGCTTGTCTTCAGAAATTTGTCCGTTGGAAATAAAATAATCCTTCGTATGAATAAGGCGACCCTGATGGTCTATACTATGACCTTCCTCATCCACATAGTTGCCTAACACATCGAGTGCTGGCCCAATAGAAACGGAAATATTTGACCCTTTCGTAAAAAATTTGAACATGAACCTAATCAGTTGCACACTGCCGTACTTATCCTGCTCTGGAAAATATTTGTCCTGACCTTTTACGTGAAGATAATCTTCAATCAGATCAGGTGCTTCCAGAACGAAATTATAGTTGAGCGTAACGGGCACGACAAATATTTTCCGCACTTCCGCGGTATCCGGATTTTCCATATATAAGTTACGCTGTGCTTCAATGGCAGTACTGAGCAACCCTAACTTAAGCTGTTTTTCAATAAGCCCAGACCGTGAGCGAGTGCCCCCGGGGAAAAATAAACTATGAGCGCCCTTTTGAATGGCCAGGTTGGAGTACATTTTCAACGTTTCCAGGTAGGGAAGATTTTTCTTCCTGCGGTCTACTTTGAATGCCCCCAAACTGTTCATGAAGTAGGCAAAAATTTTAATATTGAAAAGATTGAGACCTGCTCCGTAAATGAATGCAGGAAGTCCGAGGGAATGTATCACCCAACCAATTAAAATTGAATCGAGGTTGCTGAAGTGTGTGGGCACCATCACCACGGTTCCTTTCTTTGCCAGTTTTCGTAACAGCTTTACTTTACCTACAATTTGAATTTTATCGCGCAGCGTATATTGATTTCTAAAGAAGGCTCCGAATTTTTTTACACGCGCACCATTAAGCAAACGGGAAAACCAAAATTTAATTAATTCACGCGTTACACGATACGAGTTCGGTTTAAAACTTCCAGCAATCTCATTGGCATAGCGCGTAACAATACGTTTCAGTATCTCCTCGTGGGTTTTATCAGAATCATCATTGATCTTGGCGCTTGCTTCGATTAAGCCTTTCTTAACCTCTGACCAAAAGCGTGTATCATCTTTTGGATCCACACGCCAGCGATTTCTCTTAATGCGATTTTGTTCACGGTAAACAGTTGCCTCGAGTTCATCGATAAGTTGCTTGCGAGTAGGACGAAGTTCTAAAACGCGTTCAATGGATTTACGCGATACCTCTTCTAAAAACTCTTTTCTGTTTTTGCTAAGTTGATATACCGGCCAATCTGGAATTCCATCCAGTATTGGTTTGTAAGGTTTGTTCTTATTCTTCTTTTCTTCCAGTATCTCCATCACAATTGTAAATCCAAATGGGGGACAAAGTTAATCGCTGTATCGGCATTCCACAAACGGCTAAAATACGCCATTTCTTTGTTGTGATTTTAGCAGGGATTGGGCCATGTCATTGAACCGGGCCTCAGCTTCTTGTAAAAATTCAGCGTCAACCATCTTCTTTAAGTCCTCTTCGGAGGTGATATCAAATTCGCTCACTTTAAATGTCTGTTCAAAGGAACCAGCTTCCATTTTGATCAAATATCGGTTATTCCAATTGAAAATTGTGATTTTTAACTGGGGATGTGGTATCTCTCCAACGACTCTCATATAAATCCAATAATGAAATTAAAGTTTGGTGCAATATAAAGGCAAATATTAATTGTAAACTAATGTCAAATATTTTGATCTATTTGACGTTCATCTGCTGAAAAAGGCTTTTTCAAACACACAAATTATCGTTACTTGTAACCTATTCTCTTTCTTGTGTGTTTTTATTTTGAAGGATAGTTTTAGCATGGATAAGAAAGCAAAATCATATTTACTGCGTAGTCTGTTTGGGGTGCTGTTTGCCACCTTATTTTTTTCAATCAGTGCCAATGCCACCCACTTGCGGGCTGGCGAGATTACCCTGGAGCGGGTAAGTTGTACGGATCTTACCTTTAAAATAACCATTACGGTTTATACCGATACGGGCTCACCAATAAAATTTGGCGATGGAATTTTAGATTTTGGCGATGGCAGCAAGCCCTTAACCACACCCACCATAGAAAATACGCGCAGGCCTGATTTAGGCCCGGAAGTAGGTACCGTTTCCTTCACCACCACTCATACGTTTGGAGGCCCCGGAAAATATGTAATCAGCTATCTGGAAGCCAATCGCAATGCAGGCGTCTTGAATATGTCCAACTCTGTCGAAACTCGCTTTTATGTTGAAACACAAATTATAATTGATCCTTTTCTGGGTTGCAGTAACACACCACGATTGCTTGTACCTCCGATTGACAAGGGTTGTACGGGTGCCGCATTCTACCATAATGCCGGAGCGTATGACCCTGATGGAGACAGTATCTCTTATGAAATGACAATACCTAAAAGAGATAAAGGTGTTTTTGTAAACGGATACCAGGATCCTAACGCAAAGGATTTTTATGCAGGCTTGGATTATGGGTCTGCGAATGAAGATGGTAATGGAAAACCTACTTTTTCAATTAATGCGACAACAGGTACCCTGCTCTGGAATGCACCGGGGGCAGCAGGGGAGTACAACGTGGCTTTCCTGATAAAAGAGTGGAGGAAGGTCAATGGCATCTGGCTTCAGATTGGCTATGTGGTGCGCGATATGCAAATCATTGTTGAAGACTGCAAGAATCAAAGACCTGAATTGGAGGTTCCGCAGGATATTTGCGTTGAAGCGGGAACGATTATCAATCAAGATATTTTCGGTTTCGATCCTGATTATGATAGTGTTAAGATTGAAGCATTCTCACAGGTATTTACTATAAATCCATCGCCCGCTAAATTTTTACCAAGCCCTCCAAAGTTTCAATACACAGCACCAGGCGTTAAAGGTAAATTAAGTTTCACCTGGGCAACCACATGCGATCATGTAAAGGAACAGCCTTATCAGGTTGTATTTAAAGTCAGTGACAAGTCTTCCAACGGTCCAACATTGGTTCAATTCAAAACCTGGAATATCCGTGTAGTAGGTCCTGCACCTAAGTGGAAGCCACCTGTTGTCGATTTAGGAGCCAGGTCAGTGAAATTGCAATGGGAGGATTATAAGTGTAAGGTGAATGCTGTTACCATGCAAGTATGGCGTAGAGTGGACCAATTTGTCTATACACCACCGGAGTGCGTAACCGGTATCCCTGACTTTTTGGGATATTCTAAAATTGCTGATGTTCCTATTACAAGCTCTACGTTTAATGATACCAACAAGGGAAAGGGTTTGGCAGTGGGGGCTCAATATTGTTATCGATTAGTAGCCATTTTTCCGTCACCGGGAGGTGGGGAAAGTTATGTTTCACAAGAAATATGTCTTCCACCTATTTTGGCAGATGCACCCGTAATTACCAATGTAAGCGTTGATATTACGAATAGAACTACCGGGCAAGTCTCCATAAAATGGAGACCTCCTTTCGAAGCAAGCAAGATTCAGTTTCCTCCACCTTATCAATATGAAGTTTTTCGTGCCGAAGGTTTCAACGGTGATATAAAATTAACTCCGGCTTTCCCGGGTAAGCGTGTAGACACAGTATTTGTAGACACAGGTTTAAACACACAGGAAACAGTTTATAATTATCGTGTTGTGGCTTATGACAACAATGGAACTAAGATAGACATTTCACCAACGGCTTCAACGGTAAGACTAGAGGCAAGTCCTCAATTTTTGCAAATCGCATTGACATGGTTTGCCGATGTGCCTTGGTCAAATAAAACGCAGGATTATCCACGCCATCTGATTTATCGTGGGCCAGCCAACGCTACTGAGGGACAATTAGTATTGTTTGATAGCGTAGACGTAAATCAGGAACAGTTTATTTATGTAGATGAGGGGTTAGATGAAACGAAAACCTATTGCTATCGGGTAATGACACGTGGTGCATATGGCAATCCGCTTATTGATGAACCACTAAATAATTTCTCGCAAATTGTTTGTGCCCGCCCTAATGATAATGTTCCTCCGTGCACGCCAACATTGGCAATAGAAGCATTGGATTGCGAGGAATATTTTCAAAATTATTCCTGTGGTGCCAATGTCTTCAGTAACACGTTAACATGGAATCGTCCTGCCGATGCTGTGTGCCGGGAAGATATACAAGGCTATAGAATTTATAAGAGCAGTACAGTAGATGGAATTTTTGATTCTTTGGATATTCCGCTGGTTCGCGATACATTTTTTATCGATACCAACTTGCCATCATTTGCCGCATGTTATAAAATAAGATCAGTAGACCGTGCCGGAAATGTGAGTAAGTTTAGCGAACCCTTCTGCTTTGATAACTGTCCATATTACGAATTACCCAATGTTTTCACACCCAATGGTGATGGTTGCAATGAAAAGTTCAGTGCATTTAGTGATGGCGTCAGTGTTGATGAAGAAGGATTGGGGCCTTGTGGCGCACCAGTTGATTTTGAGGATTTGAAGAGGCGCTGTGCACGCTTTGTTCAGAAAGTCAGCATTACCATATATAATCGATGGGGCAAAGAAGTGTACTCCAACAAATCTGATAGTGAAAGTAATATTTATATTGATTGGGATGGTCGCGACAACAGTGGAAAGGAGCTTTCATCTGGAGTATATTACTATAGTGCCGAAGTAATTTTTGATGTTGTTGACCCGAAAAGCCAAAGGCAAATAATAAAAGGATGGGTTCAGATCGTGCGCTGAGTGATAAACCTGTAGTGCTTTTTGATGGCGTATGCAATCTGTGCAATGGCTCTGTTCTTTTTATCATTAAGCATGACGCTAAGTCAAAATTAAAATTCTCATCACTGCAATCTGATTATGGAGCAGAACAAATGAGGCAATTCAACCTCCCTTCCTCAGCCCTCAATAGTGTGTTACTCATTAAGAATGGACAATTGTTTCAAAAAAGCAACGCAGCTTTAGAGATAGCACGTATACTGGACGGAATGTGGCCCGCGATGTATGCATTTAAAATAGTGCCTTTATTTATTCGTGATTTTGTATATAATTGGATCGCTAAAAATCGCTACCGATGGTTTGGCAAAAAAGAGGAGTGCATGATACCCACACCGGAGATGAAAGCACGCTTTGTCAATTGATTTCACTGCAAAATTTTGATCTTATTTTCTGAACCTGTAAACTCGAATCTTAAACTAATTTGAATTATCATGAATGCATTTGTTTTTCCTGGTCAAGGTGCGCAGTTTGCCGGAATGGGTAAAGAGTTATACGAAAAAAGTGCGATAGCAAAATCATTGTTTGATCAGGCCGATTCTATTTTAGGTTTTAAGATTTCTGACATTATGTTCAATGGTAGTGCCGATGAATTAAAGCAAACCAAGGTAACACAACCGGCCGTATTTATACATTCTGTGGCGGTGGCATTATCACAAGATGCTGTGCACCCCCATATGGTAGCTGGACATTCTTTGGGTGAGTTTTCTGCATTGGTTGCCAACAAGACACTTTCGTTTGAAGATGGATTGCAACTTGTTTTTAAAAGAGCAATGGCCATGCAACATGCCTGTGAAATTAACCCTTCTACCATGGCAGCTATTTTGGGACTTGATGATCAGAAGGTAGAAGAGATTTGCGCTTCGATTACTGAAGAAGTTGTTGTTGCAGCAAATTATAATTGTCCTGGCCAATTGGTGATTTCCGGTTCCATGAAAGGAATTGAAATTGCCTGTGAAAAAATGAAGACAGCCGGTGCAAAGCGAGCATTACCACTACAAGTGGGCGGAGCATTTCACTCACCGTTGATGAACCCCGCAAAAGAAGAATTAGCGGCAGCCATTGAGTCAACCAAATTCATGACCCCTATTTGTCCGGTATATCAAAATGTAAATGCTCGTCCTTCAATAGATGTTGAAGTGATTAAGAAAAATTTGATGGATCAGTTAACGGCACCGGTGCGGTGGACTCAACTTGTTCAGAATATGGTGAACGATGGAGGCACTTCTTTTATTGAATGCGGCCCGGGAAAAGTATTACAAGGGTTAGTAAAAAAGATCGCGCCACACGTAGAAGTGTCAAGCCTGTAAAATCTTTACTTCCAATAAGTCGGGACACTCACTTAAGAGTTGCCTCTGATTTTTTTGTAACAGCGGATGAATAAAGTCAGGTGCTATATCCACCAGGGGTGTCAACACAAATCTTCGTTGAGCTATGCATGGATGTGGAAGAGATAGTTTATTAGTTTCAATAACATGGCCATTTACATACAGTAAATCAAGGTCGATGATAC
Source organism: Cyclobacteriaceae bacterium (assembly GCA_043774745.1). Lineage (GTDB taxonomy): Bacteria > Bacteroidota > Bacteroidia > Cytophagales > Cyclobacteriaceae > ELB16-189. Next base: position 64,663 of record JAYVTC010000078.1, read on the forward strand.
GGGCACCCCATTTCTCTTCGCGTTTTCGCCCCATCTGTTTTTCAATGCGAGATAATAGGATGAGGCAATCTTCCGGAGATTTATTAGAATGAACGAGTATCACTTGATTGAAGAAATCGGACTGATTGGTTTTGCCCCACGGTTTTGTTTCGTAAACAGAAGATTGTCTGATAATGGCCCCCATAGTCAATTCAATCTCATGAATCGCCTTTTTTAGATTTTCTGCACGATCGTCAAGATTAGAACCCAGCGCAATAAAGACCTCATTATTCTTCATATGGGTGGAAAGATAGCAAAGGATTTTATTACCAGTTTCGATTGAGTAATTTTGCACTTCAAAATTTTACTGCTGATGAATTTCATAAAGACTTTTTTTGCATCCTGCCTGGGCTCTTTCGTTGCTCTGGGTTTAATTATAGTTTTGTCAATCGTAATTTTCATGTCATTAATTTCCGGAATATCGGGAGATGAAAATACAACTGTTGTAGACGATAATTCGGTGTTACTCCTTAAACTGGATGTGCCGATTTCTGAAAACGAAATTGATAATCCATTGGAAGGATTGCCAATACCAGGGGCAGAATCTTCGCTAGGGCTACTCCCTTTTAAAAAGGTAATTTCAAATGCCAAAACAGATTCCAAAATTCAGGGAATATATCTTGATCTTACCATATTCATGGGTGGCTATGGTGTAGCAAAGGAAGTTCGCGATGCTCTGGTTGATTTTAAAACATCAGGCAAGTGGATTATTGCCTACAGTGAACTTTATACTGAACAAGCGTATTACATCGCATCTGCTGCGAATAAAGTGTATTTGAATCCAGAAGGGCAAATTGAATTTAACGGCCTTTCAATAGAGGTTTCTTTCTTTAAAAAATTGTTTGATAAGTTAGAGATCAAACCACAGATATTCAGAGTGGGCGACTTTAAAAGTGCTGTCGAGCCTTTCATGCTTGATAAGATGAGCAATGAAAACAGACTTCAATTGAACGAATTAATTTCTGATTTGCATCGCACGATGCTGGTTGATATTTCAGAGACACGGAATATCAGTTATGATGACCTCAAACGAATGGCGGATAAGATGAGCGTGACAGATACACGAAGCGCTCTTCAATTTGGATTAGTTGATTCTCTTTTCTACTTTGATCAGGTGCAGGATGAGTTGAGAACGCGGTTGGGTTTGGCTAAAGATGCAGATATCAACTTTATAAATTTCGGAAAGTATAAGAAGAGTTTTTCAACGTATGATGACTCTAAAAATGAAATTGCAGTAATTGTTGCTGATGGAGACATACTACCTGGTAAGGCTCAAAATGGTGTGATTGGTTCTGACTCATTTGCTGAAGAGATAAGAAAAGCGCGCAACAATGATCGTGTAAAAGCAATTGTACTTCGAATTAATTCACCAGGAGGAAGTGCATTGGCATCGGATATCATGTGGCGCGAAATCATATTGACTACGAAAGTAAAACCTGTAATAGCTTCAATGTCTGATTACGCAGCATCGGGAGGTTACTACCTGGCCATGGGATGCGATACCATTGTAGCACAGCCTACAACCATCACGGGTTCCATAGGAGTATTTAGCGTGTTGTTTGATGTGAGTAGTTTTCTGGATAATAAAATCGGGATAACCTTTGATGAAGTAAAGACGGGTGAAGTGGGAGAGTTAGTAACCATCACGCGCCCATTAACAGATGTTGAAAAAGCAGTTTGGCAAAAAAAGACCGAGGAAATTTATAATTCATTTACCACAAAAGCTGCGGAAGGCAGAAACATGCCTGTGGAGGAATTGAGAAAAGTTGCTTCTGGTCGCGTGTGGACAGGTGCACAGGCAAAGGAACGAGGCTTGGTTGATGTGCTGGGTAATTTTGAAGATGCCGTAACGATTGCCGCATCGAAAGCAGGAGTAGAGGATGATTATCGGATACGTTATTATCCAAAGCAAAA